>NZ_JAKKCI010000001.1:0-1049441 GCF_021726015.1 Vibrio sp. A1-b2 | reverse complement strand
GGCGTCCATGTGACCAAGTGGAATCAGCAGTGGCTTGGAAACTGGCTATCGAGCGTAAAGATGCGCCTACTGCGCTTATCTTCTCTCGTCAAAACCTAGCACAACAAGCACGTTCAGCAGAGCAAGTGGCTGACATCGCTAAAGGTGGTTACATCCTGAAAGATTGTGCAGGCAAACCTGAGCTAATCTTGATTGCAACAGGCTCTGAAGTTGAATTGGCTGTGAAAGCGGCTGAGCAACTAACTGCTGAAGGCAAACAAGTACGTGTTGTTTCAATGCCATCAACAGACGCATTCGACAAACAAGACGCGGCTTACCGTGAAGCTGTACTTCCTGCTGACGTAACTGCGCGTATCGCTATCGAAGCAGGTATCGCGGATTACTGGTACAAGTACGTTGGCCTAAACGGCAAGATCATCGGTATGACCACGTTCGGTGAATCTGCACCAGCAGACCAACTGTTCAAGATGTTCGGTTTCACTGTTGAAAACGTGGTTGAGAAAGCTAACGAACTACTGGCTTAATCAAATACGATAAAGAATAGAAATCCCCGCCATTGTGCGGGGATTTTTTTAATGTGAAATAAATGGTTGGATAATCTCTGTTAATGGTGCGCTTTACGCCGTCATCGGTTAATATCTGTGCCACGAAATTTTAGTCGGTTGATGGTACGGATGTTAAGAGTCGCAATAAATGGATTCGGGCGAATAGGGCGTAATGTGTTACGCGCTGTTTACGAAAGTGGCAAAGCTCAGCAGATAAAAGTCGTTGCTGTAAATGAGTTGGCTCAGCCTGAGGCTATGGCGCATTTGCTACAGTACGACACCAGCCATGGTCGTTTCGGTAAAAAGATTTCTCACGACCAAGAACATTTATATGTTCATCATGATAATGGTGAGTTTGATAGTATCCGAATTCTTCATTCTCCAGATATCCATCTATTGCCTTGGCGAGATCTAGAAGTAGATATCGTTTTGGATTGCACAGGTGTCTATGGTTCTAAAGCCGATGGTGAAGAACACATTGCTGCTGGAGCCAAAAAGGTACTGTTTTCTCATCCGGGTTCGGCGGATCTTGATAACACTGTTATTTATGGTGTAAACCACGAAACGCTGACAGCTGATCATCATATTGTTTCTAATGGTTCTTGTACCACTAACTGTATCGTGCCAATCATAAAAGTGCTGGATGAAGCCTTTGGTATTGAATCGGGTACGATTACAACGATTCATTCTTCAATGAATGACCAACAAGTGATCGATGCTTACCACAGTGATTTACGCCGTACCCGCTCTGCAAGTCAATCTATTATCCCTGTTGATACAAAATTACATAAAGGGATTGAAAGAATATTTCCGAAATTTTCTAACAAATTTGAGGCGATTTCGGTACGAGTTCCAACAGTAAATGTTACTGCGATGGATTTGAGTGTCACTATTAACGCAAATGTGAAAGTTAATGACGTAAATCAAACCATGATAGAGGCATCTCAGTGTACAT
Organism: Vibrio sp. A1-b2; assembly: GCF_021726015.1. NCBI lineage: Bacteria > Pseudomonadati > Pseudomonadota > Gammaproteobacteria > Vibrionales > Vibrionaceae > Vibrio > Vibrio sp. A1-b2. The sequence goes on along the minus strand of NZ_JAKKCI010000001.1, from coordinate 1,047,941 downwards.
TACACGGCATTGTTGACTATACTGAATCACCACTCGTATCCATCGATTTTAATCACGATCCACACAGTGCGATTGTAGATGGCAGCCAAACTCGAGTGAGTAACGGGAATCTAGTGAAGATGCTCGTTTGGTGTGATAACGAGTGGGGATTTGCTAACCGAATGCTTGATACCGCGTTAGCAATGCAGGCTGCAAAGTAGTTACTCTTTGGTGGCTAAATTATTTATTTTATAACTTGAAATAAATATCTAGTGCCCCATATTAGTATGCAGTTTATGATTTTACAGGCTCGGCAGGATAGCCGGGCTTACAGAAACTTTTCTTTTTAATATTTGAGAGGACAAACCATGTCTGTAATCAAGATGACTGACCTGGATTTAGCAGGTAAACGTGTATTTATCCGTGCTGACCTAAACGTACCTGTGAAAGATGGCAAAGTGACATCTGATGCACGTATTCTAGCTTCACTACCAACTATCAAACACTGTATTGAAGCTGGCGCTAAAGTAATGGTGACTTCTCACCTAGGTCGTCCAACTGAAGGCGAATATGCTGAAGAGTTCTCTCTACTACCAGTAGTTAACTACCTAAAAGATGCACTAGAGTGCGAAGTGAAGCTTGCTAAAGATTACCTAGATGGCCTAGAGCTAAACGCTGGTGAGCTTGTTGTTCTTGAAAACGTTCGCTTTAACAAAGGCGAGAAGAAAAACGAAGAAGAACTATCTAAGAAATACGCTGCGCTATGTGACATTTTCGTAATGGACGCATTCGGTACAGCACACCGTGCTCAAGCTTCAACTCACGGTGTTGGTATGCACGCACCTGTAGCTTGTGCTGGTCCTCTTCTTGCTGCTGAGCTTGAAGCACTAGGTAAAGCAATGGACAAACCAGAACGTCCACTTGTTGCTATCGTTGGTGGTTCTAAAGTTTCTACTAAACTAACAGTTCTAGAATCTCTTTCTAAAATTGCTGACCAACTTGTTGTTGGTGGTGGCATCGCGAACACATTCATCGCAGCTGCTGGTCACAACGTAGGTAAGTCTCTATACGAAGCAGACCTTATCGAAACAGCTCAAAAACTAATGAAAGAGTGTTCTATTCCAGTAGCTACTGACGTTGCATGTGCGAAAGCATTCGACGAAAACGCAGAAGCTGAAATCAAGAACGTTGCTGATGTTCAAGATGACGACATGATCTTCGACCTAGGTCCAGATTCAACTGCGGCTCTTGCTGAAATCATTGGCAATGCTAAAACTATCCTTTGGAACGGCCCTGTAGGTGTATTCGAGTTCAAGAACTTCGAAGCGGGTACTAAGGGTATTTCAGAAGCTATCGCTAAATCTGCAGGCTTCTCTGTAGCAGGCGGTGGTGACACGCTAGCAGCTATCGACAAGTTCGGTATCAAAGCTGATGTTTCTTACATCTCAACTGGTGGCGGTGCATTCCTTGAGTTCGTTGAAGGTAAAGTACTTCCTGCAGTAGCGATGCTAGAAGAGCGCGCGAAAGCTTAATCATCATGATTTATTAATAAAGCGGAAATTAGTTTTCCGCTTTATTGTTTGCTGCGCAACAAGCTTGGTTCTGTTAAACTTCAAGTGTTGTGAGCAGACGTATGAAAGAATTCAAACTCACCGTTTTTATTTATTAAAACGACAGAAAATAGGATCAAATCCATGTCTAAGATCTTCGATTTCGTAAAACCTGGTGTTATCTCTGGTGATGACGTACAAAAAGTATTTCAAGTAGCTAAAGAGAACGGCTTCGCTCTTCCAGCAGTTAACTGTGTGAACACAGATTCTGTGAACGGCGTACTAGAAGCGGCTTCTAAAGTTAAAGCTCCTGTTATCGTTCAATTTTCTAACGGTGGCGCTGCTTTCTTTGCAGGTAAAGGCGTTAAACTAGAAGGTCAAGGTGCTCAAATTCTTGGCGCTGTAGCTGGTGCAAAATACGTTCACGCTGTTGCTGAGTCTTACGGTGTTCCTGTAATTCTTCACACTGACCACGCTGCTAAGAAACTACTACCTTGGATCGACGGCCTACTAGATGCTGGTGAAGAGTTCTTCGCTCAAACTGGTAAGCCACTATTCTCTTCTCACATGCTAGACCTTTCTGAAGAGTCTCTAGAAGAGAACGTTGAAACATGTGCTAAGTACCTAGAGCGCATGGCTAAAATGAACATGACAATCGAGATCGAACTTGGTTGTACTGGTGGTGAAGAAGATGGCGTTGATAACTCAGATATGGACCAATCTGAGCTATACACTTCTCCTGAAGATGTTGCTTACGCATATGAGAAACTAAACGCTGTTAGCCACCGTTTCACTATCGCAGCTTCTTTCGGTAACGTGCACGGCGTTTACAAGCCAGGTAACGTTGTTCTTACTCCAACTATCCTACGTGACTCTCAAGCTTACGTTTCTGAGAAATTCGGTCTTCCAGCGAACTCTCTAAACTTCGTATTCCACGGTGGTTCTGGTTCTACTGAAGCAGAAATCAAAGAGTCTATCTCTTATGGTGTTATCAAAATGAACATCGATACAGATACACAGTGGGCAACTTGGGACGGTATCCGTCAATACGAAGCAGACAACCACGATTACCTACAAGGTCAAATTGGTAACCCGACTGGTGAAGATGCTCCGAACAAGAAATACTACGATCCACGTGTATGGCTACGCGCTGGTCAAGCTTCTATGGTTAAGCGTCTTGAGCAAGCATTTGCTGACCTTAACGCAGTAGACGTACTGTAATCTAAATTTTTAGATGATTTGCCAAGCCCGCTCAGATGAGCGGGCTTTTTTCTTGGTAAAGAGACAGAAAAGCTATTTTATTCAAAGCACTGGCACAATGTGAATTTATTGCTTAATCTGATACAGGATCTAAATAGATGGGATAACCTTTTGCTTTGTTGTTTGCAAAAAGCTGACTTTGCAAGAAGTTATACGTCATATCATATAAATCCCACAGTGAGTGAAAAATAGCAGTGCAGATTTGTAATGCCAGACAAGCTCAGTGAGTAAAATAATCGGTTATAAAATATTAAGAGTCTTAGAGGGTAAGAAAGTATGGCTGGTGAATCTTTGGATATAGAAGCGCCAATTACTGATGGATTGAATAAAATGAGTGATTGGCTTAGCAGTAATTCAGATTTATTAATTCAATACGGGGTGAACATTGTTTCGGCAATTCTTATCCTGATCATTGGTAATATCATTGTTAAAGCGGTAGCGGGTAGCGTTGCTAAAGTTCTGCATAAGAAAGAGATGGATAAAGCGGTAGTTGAGTTTATCCATGGCCTTGTTCGTTATGTTCTATTCGTTATTGTTTTAATTGCTGCTTTAGGTCGAGTAGGCGTTGAAACTGCTTCTGTAGTAGCAGTAATCGGTGCGGCTGGTTTAGCTATCGGTTTAGCTCTGCAAGGTTCGCTTTCTAACTTTGCTGCGGGTGTGTTGATTGTTGGATTCCGTCCATTTAAATCAGGTGATTATGTTGAAGTTGCAGGGGTAGCTGGTTCGGTTGAAGCGATTCAAATTTTCCAAACTATTCTAAAAACACCAGACAACAAAATGGTTGTTGTTCCAAACGGTGCAATCATCGGTGGTTCAATTACCAACTATTCCCGTCACGCTACTCGTCGTGTTGATTTAGTGATTGGCGTTTCTTATAAATCGGATCTCCAGTTAACTAAGAAAGTGATCCGTGAAACGCTAGAAAAAGACTCACGTATTCTGAAAGATCCAGACATCACAATTGGTGTATTGGCACTAGCGGATTCTTCAGTGAATTTTGTCGTACGTCCATGGTGTAAAACAGAAGATTATTGGGGTGTTTACTTCGATTCAATGCAAGCAATTAAAGAAGCGTTGGATGCGAACGGTATTGAAATCCCATTCCCACAAATGGATGTTCATCTCAACAAAGTCGATTAATATCGATGATGAATCTAAAAACGGAGGCAATAGCCTCCGTTTTTTATGTCCACATTTTTCACATAGATTTTTCACATAGATTGCTACTTTCTTTAGTTGAACCACTGAGTATAAAGACTTTTGGCTAAAGCAAAGGCGATGATAAACATCATGCTTGCTACGATTAAGTCGATGGTTTTCTTTGTCTTAGGTTTGGATAGTACCGGTGCTAACTTGGCTGCTCCAATGGATAATCCATAGAACCAAACAAAAGAAGCAGTCATAGTTCCCAAAGCAAATGCAAGACGATCGCTTCCTTCAAATTGTCCGCCAATTGAGCCAAGAATAACCACCGTATCTAAATAAAGATGTGGGTTTAATACCGTAACCGCAAGTGCACCTAATATAACCGCCCGTCGGCCTCGTGCCAGTTTTTGAGGTTGGCTTTCTTGTTCGTCAGAACTTTGAAGAGCAGATCGAAGTGAAAGCCAGCCATAAAAAGTCAGAAATGCGATTCCCCCAAGAGTAACAACGGTCAGTAGCGTCTCATTTTGAGAAAGCAGTGCACCACCGCCAAAAATACCTAAAGAAATAAAGAACACATCCATCACGCTACAAATTGTTGCGGTAGTAAGATGATGGTTTCTTTTAATACCTTGGTTTAGAACATAAGCATTTTGTGCCCCAATGGGGATAATCATTGTCGCACCCAGGCTAAATCCCTGTAGCAATATCCAAAAATTCATAGTCGTTTCTTTAAGGTTTAAGTTAATAAATGTTGCATGAAAAATACGGTATAGATTGTTAGAAATAAAACTAATAATATTAATGCGTCATTAGAGGTACTTATGGTGAGATTGTGCGTGGATTAGATTACCGATGGCTTGAAGCTCTAGATCAGATTATCTTGCAAAGAAGTTTTGAGAAAGCTGCTGCCGTATTATGCGTCTCGCAATCAGCGGTCTCACAAAGAATTAAGCAGCTAGAAAAATGGCTTGCTCAGCCTGTACTTGTAAGAGAGAACCCGCCAAGAGTAACACCTGCAGGGCAGAAGTTACTTGGGCTCTATCGTCAGGTTTGTGTTTTAGAGCAGGACATTTTGCCAGACCTGAGCAACGATTTCGGTGAAAAGCCCATATCCATTTCAATCGCAACCAACGCGGACAGTTTGGCTACATGGTTGTTGCCTGCTATTGCCGAGGCAATGAAACAAAGTAATTTGGAAATTCATCTGGTTGTCGATGATGAACGTAGAACCCTGGATAAACTTAAGAACGGAGAAGTGATTGGTGCGATCAGCCAGTCACCTAGAACTTTGCCGGGTTGTAACGCAGTTCTGCTCGGTGATATGCCTTACTTGTGTGTCGCATCACCCGATTTTTATCGTCGCTATTTCCCTCAGGGAGTCAGCATACAAACTTTACAAGCGGCACCAGCTGTTGCTTTCGACAGGCAAGACTTCATCAATGAACGCTTTGTTTACGATCATTTTGGTTTTGAAATGGTCAGTGAAGTTAAACACACAGTGGGTAGCTCTGAAGCTTGTGTAAAAGCTGCAGTAGCGGGATTCGGTTATTGCATGATTCCGAAGATCCAAATAGCAGAAGAACTGGAACAAGGGTTACTCATGGATATCACGCCGGGGATGTATATAGATCAGAAACTTTACTGGCATCATTGGCAGCTAGAAACAGGAAGTTTGAAGAAATGTTCACAGGCTTTGGTTGAGTATGCGAGAAAAAACTTGCCACAGTGAGCATGTCAAGATTGTGTGATTTACATACACAGACGCTGGGACTGAAATATTTTTCATCTATTATTGAGCAATAGGTTTTGAATTAGGGGAATGAAATGAAAGCACTTTCTGTAATAGTTCTAGCGGTATTGAGTATGTTTTCAATGGCTGCACAAGCTCAGGAATTCGACTTTCCGCATGTGGCGACGTCTGGTTATGGTGAAGTTATCGCGACACCAGATATGGCAGAGTTTTCGGTAAAAGTCGTCGAAATTACAATGAATGCGGAACAAGCGAAAGAGAGTGTCGATAACATAGTCACTTCGTTTATCAAGCGCCTTACTCAAGCAGGTGTCAAAGAGTCTCAAATAACCAGTTCAAACCTCTACTTAACTCCGCAATATCATTATCCAAAAAACGGTAAACCTGAACTAGTAGGTTATCGTGCCATCAGAAATGTCTCTGTTGAAGTCGATGATTTATCTAAGTTGAACGAGTACTTGGATATCGCCCTAGAAGAGAAAATTAATCAAGTCGACGATATTCAATTAAAAGTCCGTGATGAAGACAAATATCAGCAACAAGCGCGTATGGCTGCAATTAAAGATGCTCAACAGAAAGCACAGTCTTTAGCTGAGGGATTTGGGCGTAAACTAGATGGTGTTTGGCGTATCGACTACAATGCTCCGATGAGAAAAGCGGTACTAACTCGAGCTGCGACATTTAGTGAAGAGTCAGCGGTAAGCAACAGCTACCAAGATTCCACATTGATCATCCGAGATAATGTGAACGTTATCTATAAGCTTGATTAAATAGTAAATTGTTGATAATTATCGTAATAGTATGCGACGTTCCTAACGTTTTTTATTACGTGTGCTTTTATTTCAGCGCTACTTTTTTATTCAGATTAGCTTCAATGGTGATATAATGCGCGCCTTTGCTTTTGTTGCTAATTGTAAGTCTGGGTTATGAGATATTCTAAAATCATTGTCGCTTTTCTCATAGCCTGTGCCCTTATCACAGCAGGTATCGTCACTTTCTACTCTTATCGATACGATCAAGTTCAAGATACGAGCAATCACCGTTCTATACGTGAAGCGATTAATCAACTCTCATACAGTGAGCAGGAATACCGCAATTTAAGAGATCAGGTCTTTTCGACTATCTCTCTTTTAAGTCACGGACGCAGCGCTTACAACTATGTAGAGTCTCCAAACTTAGTTACTCGTAATCAGCTTCAAATGGCATTGGCGTCAACGGCTAATGGTCAAAAATGGTTTGATGGCATTGGTTTTATTGATGTGAAAGGTGTAGATACTGTCCATGTCGATTACCTGCCAAGTATTCACCGGACCAAAGCGTTAGACGATGTAGTAGACATTTCTCAAACTTCATTTTTTCAATATGCACAATCACTGGCTGAAGATGAAGTTGGGGTATGGGCGGAAGAACTGGCAAGTGATCCGGATACTTTTACCAAACCATACACACCAACGATATTAGTCATATCTCCAGTTTCTGTCCTTGGCGCTCGAAAAGGATATATCGTAATTTCAGTCGATATGTCGATGATGGTTGATAAGCTCAATTACTCCCCGAAAAATGACTTAACGCCAGCTATCGTCGGTAGTAACGGCTATATGGTAACAGGAAAGAACATGTTGCCTTTCTATGGTGATATGACTAATCAATACCATGGATTCGACCTCGCTACCTTCTTCCCTAAAACTTGGGAAGTGATGCAAGCACAAGCATCAGATCACAACTATCTGATGGAAGATATGAATCTTATCGTCTTTAAGCCGATCGATAAGTTTTTTGGTCAGAACATTCATCTGGTTATTCGTTTTACTCCTAAGCAACTCTATGATCGAGCGCGACATGAGCTGAATGATATAGTCAAAGAGGGCTTCTTCGTCTTCATGATCATGTTGGTTTTTGCTTTGCCAACGGTTTCTATGTCACTGCATTATTATCACCGTAATATCGAAAGTAAGCTCGCTCGAGCTGCGTTGGATGGTATGACTGCGGTGATGATTTCAGACAAGTCTCATCAAGTGATCATGGTGAACAGAGAGTTTGAAACCATGATTGGCTTATCCAGCAAAGAGGTTCGCGGTCACAATGCTCTTAAAACCTTACTCAGCCATAATGGCATGGAGTTCATTCTGAATGTACTTGAGCAAGTTGATCAGAATAATCTTTGGGAGGGAGAGGTTGAGTGTGTTACACCAGAAGGTCAGTTACTGACAACCATAATGCGTATTCAGGCAATCATAGAAGCAGGAAAAGTCAGTTACTACATTACTTCTATAGTCGATATTACCGAGCGAAAAGAGCTGGAGAATAGGCTTAGAGAATTGAGTGAGAAAGATTCACTTACTCATCTCTGGAATCGCCGAAAATTCGAAAGAGAGCTAACGCTACAGACTCAACTAGTAGAGCGATACCCAGATGATTATTCGGTCTGCTTGTGCTTAATTGATATTGACTACTTTAAGCGTGTCAATGATGAGCAGGGACATGATCAGGGTGACAAAGTGATCGTAAAAGTCTCAGATGTTCTCTCGGAAAAACTTAGAGTGACAGATTTTCTTGCTCGTATCGGCGGAGAAGAGTTTGCAGTGATCATGCCTCATACTTCAACTCCAGAGGCGCAGTTGGTTGTTGAACGTTTAAGACAAGCCATTGAGTTAGACGAAAGTCTAACTATTACTATAAGTGCCGGTATTTCCGACCTTTCTCAAGACAGCACTCGCTCTTATAAATGTGCGGATATTGCTCTCTATGAGTCTAAAACTCTTGGTAGAAATCAAGTTTCTCTCTGTCTGACGACAGATGAGGTTGCTTGATGTCACGTTTTTATTACGAATCGACTAAAGTCTAATTTAATTTTTTACTTGAGCTAAACTGTACAATAAGTAAACTGTTGTTTTTTTCATCAGTAGTGATCCGGTTTTCCTATTTATGGTTTTTACTCAGCTCGGCTCAGTAAAAAGAAGGAAGCTAAAACACTCTGGCAACATGAGGCAGGGTATGGTTAATCATTTTCTAGTGAGGCTGACAATTAGCGCTTTATTGGTGCTGGGAATAAAATTAAGCGCGCTTTATTTTCTTCCAATGGTGTTACTACTTAACACTCACCATAAAGAGTTTTTTGGTTGGTAGACCTTTACGAATAACGATAAAAAATAATTAAAAAAGCCGAAGCATCTGCTCCGGCTTTTTAGTATCAAATTTGGGTTCTAATTAAAGAACATGTACAGATGCAGTGTTAGTAGTACCTGAAGCAACGAGTGCACCAGAAACCATAACAATGATATCGCCTTTCTTGCCTAAGCCAGAAGATAGCGCGATTTCTTTACCTTGACGGTAGAAGTCATCAGTACTTTCGTAAGCATCAACAACCACTGGAGTAACACCTTTAGAAAGAACAAGCTGTGCAGCAGTCTTAGCGTTAGTTGTTACAGCAATGATGTTCGCTGTTGGGAAGTATTTACGAACTGAACGAGCAGATTTACCAGCTTCAGTTGCAACAACAATAAGTGGAGCAGCTAGTTTCTCAGCAGTATCTACAGCGCCTTTACATACCGCTTCAGTGATACGTAGACGTGGGCTGTCTAGACGAGAACCTAGTTCAGCTTTAAGTACAGAGTCAGTACGTTTAGCGATTTGCGCCATGATAGTTACCGCTTCAACAGGGTATTTACCTTTTGCTGTTTCGCCAGAAAGCATTACTGCGTCAGTACCGTCCATGATTGCGTTCGCAACGTCACCCGCTTCTGCACGAGTTGGACGAGGGTTTTTGATCATAGAATCAAGCATTTGAGTTGCAGTGATTACAACTTTACGTGCACGGTTACATTTCTCGATCATCATCTTCTGAGCGAAGATTACTTCTTCAGCTGGAATTTCAACACCTAGGTCGCCACGTGCAACCATGATGCCGTCAGATAGCTCAAGGATCTCATCAAAATTGTCCACACCTTCTTGGTTTTCAATTTTAGAGATGATTTGGATGTTTTCGCCGCCGTTTGCAGCAAGAACTTCGCGGATTTCTTTTACATCAGAAGCTTTACGGATGAAAGAGGCTGCTACGAAGTCAACGCCTTGCTCACAACCAAACTTAAGGTCGCCTTTATCTTTTTCAGATAGAGCTGGTAGGTTTACTGAAACGCCAGGTAGGTTAACACCTTTGTTTTCGCCTAGTGCGCCGTTGTTTAGAACTTTACAGATAACGTCAGTATCAGTTGTAGAAACAACTTCCATCTCGATTAGACCGTCATCAACAAGGATAGTGTTACCTGCGCTTAGGTCTTTTGCGAAACCTGCGTAAGTTACTGCTACTTTGTCTTTGTTACCAACTACAGAAGTATCAGTTGTAAAAGTGAACTCTTGACCAGCAACTAGATCAACATCATCACCGTTTTCTAGTTTGATAGTACGGATTTCTGGACCTTTAGTATCCAAAAGGATTGCTAGTTGTTTACCAGTGTTTTCCATAACTTTACGGAAGTTAGCGATACGAGTACCGTGCTCTACGAAGTCTCCGTGAGAAAAGTTAAGGCGCATTACGTTCATGCCTGCATTAACAAGTTCTGTTAATTTTTCTACAGATTCAGTTTTAGGGCCAATCGTACATACGATTTTGGTCTTTTTCATGGAAGAGTCTCTCCGGTGAATATTATCAATTTGAAAGTTAATATATAGCTTAAGAATGGCCTCGATGGCGGCAAATTTATCTCTTCGTTACCACATTTCTTTCTCGAGTACAGCTCACTCCAAAACTGAAAGTCTTACAACAGGTTTAGTCATTTTATGACTACCTATTGAGGGCGTATCATCATTTTAATGTGATCCATATCACCATGATTGGTGAAAATTACAAAAGTATCACACACCATTCTGTAATTTTTTTTCTTTAGGGTGCGAATTCTAACACCTAATCATTACAATATCACTGCTTAAGAATTGTCTTAGGACAAGGTTTTAGCCAGAAATATTAATTTTTTAGATCGAAATAAATAGACACAAAAGTTTCGTTTTGAATATAATAACTTTCGTTTCGTAACTTGTTCTTGTGGATGTCATGTCAAAACGTAATACTCAGCTAAGAAGGCACACGATTGTTAACCTAGTTAACCAATTAGGTGAAGTCAGTGTTGAAGAGTTATCTACTCAGTTTGAAACTTCAGAAGTCACTATAAGAAAGGATTTGGCGTCACTAGAACAGAATGGCCTACTATTACGCCGTTATGGTGGCGCGATTGCTTTGCCTAAAGAAGTGGTGAATGACGAACTGAACTCAAAAGTTTCAGTTCGAAAGGAAGCGTTAGCAAAAGCCGCTGCAAAACTGATTCGAGACCATAACCGTATTGTAATTGATAGCGGAAGTACAACCGCAGCACTGATTAACCAGCTCAATGATAAGCATGGGTTAATCGTCATGACCAACTCTTTGAATGTCGCGAATGCGCTAAATGAGCTTGAAAGTGAACCTACATTGCTCATGACTGGTGGCACTTGGGATACACATTCGGAGTCATTCCAAGGCAAAGTGGCTGAATCTGTTCTTCGTTCCTATGATTTTGATCAGTTGTTCATCGGTGCGGATGGCATCGACCTCGAACGTGGGACTTCGACATTTAATGAATTGGTCGGTTTAAGCAAGGTCATGGCTGAAGTTTCCAGAGAAGTGGTTGTTATGGTTGAGTCCGACAAAGTCGGCAGAAAGATCCCTAACTTAGAACTGCCATGGGACGACATTGATGTTCTGGTAACCGATAAAGGGTTGTCTGACGAACTGGTTGCAAAAATAGAATCTCATAAGGTTCGAGTGATTCGAGCCTAGACTGGGTCATTGAGACCCGCAAAAATTTAAATCCGCCTCTACTTTAAGGCTTTGCTTGCAGCCGTAGAGTGCACTAGATAAAAAAGAAATTGGAGTAATAACATGTGTGGAATTGTTGGCGCTGTTGCGCAGCGTGATGTAGCTGAAATTCTGGTTGAAGGTTTACGTCGTCTTGAATATCGCGGCTACGACTCAGCAGGTGTTGCAGTTGTTGATGCTCAGAGCAACCTGACGCGCATTCGCCGCCTAGGCAAGGTTCAGGAGTTGGCTGATGCTGTGAACTCTGAACAAGTGGTTGGTGGTACAGGTATCGCGCATACTCGCTGGGCAACTCACGGTGTTCCTTCTGAAGTGAATGCTCACCCACATGTGTCTGGTGATATTGCTGTTGTTCACAACGGTATTATCGAAAACCACGAAGAGCTTCGTACTCTGCTTCAAGAACGTGGTTACGTATTCGTTTCTCAAACCGACACAGAAGTAATTGCTCACCTTGTGGAATGGGAACTTCGTACTTCAGAAACACTTTTAGAAGCACTACAAAAAACAGCCGCTCAGTTAGAAGGTGCATACGGTACTGTAGCGCTTGATCGTAAAGATCCTAGCCGTATCGTTGTTGCTCGTTCTGGTAGCCCGATTGTTATTGGTTTGGGTATCGGTGAAAACTTCCTGGCTTCTGACCAACTTGCGCTTCTAAGTGTAACGCGTCGCTTCATGTTCCTTGAAGAAGGTGATGTGGCTGAAATTACTCGTCGTGACGTCACTATTTACGATCAAGCGGGCAAGCTGGTTGAGCGTGAAGTGATTGAATCAAACATCGAACACGATGCGGGTGATAAAGGTCAATACCGTCACTTCATGCAAAAAGAGATCTTCGAGCAACCAATGGCGCTGAAAAGCACGATGGAAGGCCGAATCACACATAACTCCGTGATCACAGAAAGCATTGGTGTGAATGCGGTTGAGATTCTTAAGAAGGTTGAACACGTTCAAATCATCGCGTGTGGTACTTCGTACAACTCTGGTATGGCGGCACGTTACTGGTTTGAAGATATCGCTGGTGTTAGCTGTGACGTAGAGATCGCTTCTGAGTTCCGTTACCGTAACTTTGTGACTCGTCCAAATAGCTTGCTAATTACGCTTTCTCAATCAGGTGAAACGGCAGACACACTAGCTGCGCTGCGTATTGCTAAAGAGAAAGGCTACATGGCAGCGATGACGATTTGTAACGTGTCTGGCTCTTCGCTAGTTCGTGAATCTGACATTGCATTCATGACTCGCGCAGGAACTGAAATTGGTGTGGCTTCAACTAAAGCATTTACCACTCAACTTGCAGCAATGTTGATGCTTGTTACCGCGATTGGTAAAGAACAAGGCCGCGTTGATGCTGCTAAAGAAGCAGAAATTGTTGAAGCGATTCATGCTCTTCCAGTTCAAATCGAAAGTGCATTAGCATTTGATAAGCAGATTGAAGCTCTAGCGGAAGATTTTGCTGATAAGCACCACACACTGTTCCTAGGTCGCGGTGAATACTACCCAATCGCTATGGAAGCGGCGCTGAAGCTAAAAGAGATCTCTTACATTCATGCTGAAGCTTATGCGGCGGGTGAATTAAAACACGGTCCATTGGCTTTGATTGACGCAGATATGCCTGTTGTGGTTATCGCGCCAAACAATGATTTGCTTGAAAAACTAAAATCAAACGTTGAAGAAGTACGCGCTCGTGGTGGTCTGCTATATGTATTTGCAGATGAAAAAGCAGGCTTTGAAGCGGACGATACTTTGAAAATCATTCCAATGCCGCACGTCAGCGAAATCACAGCACCAATTTTCTACACAGTGCCAATGCAGCTACTTTCTTACCACGTAGCACTAATTAAAGGTACTGACGTTGACCAACCTCGTAACCTAGCTAAAGCGGTGACGGTTGAATAACGACTTGATAACAAGTTTAACAGTCATCTGATAGAAACTTAGTGATAGCTGATTTCTAGAGTTTGTGGCCGAGGTCAAGCGTATTTTGACTTCGGCCATTTTTGATCTGTTTAGAATTTATTGTAGAGAACACAAAACAAACTTACTCCTCTATTAGGCGGAAAGAAGTAAGGAGGGACTCATCGAAGAGATATTAATAAGTAGCCTAGAACCATCAATATCAGCTTTAGTATTCAGCTATCAGCACACAAACCTATCTTCCCCATTTAAAGTTAACCAACCAGATTTTTTATAATTGTTATATAAATCAATAACTAGATGATTATGGCTATAGTTATTATTAAAACAACTCTTATTATGAAAATGATTCTCATTTATTTTCTGGCGTGGTAAGGTGAGCGCAATATAGGCAACAATTAACTTACTCTTTTACTCATGTACCAACTTGTCGATACGTCTTTCCAAATCGATGGTAAGACAATTCTTTTTCCTACCAACCTCACTTTTTCGTCGGGAAAGGTGACAACGCTTCTTGGTCATAACGGGTGTGGTAAATCAACGTTGGTGAAACTTCTTAGTCGACAAAATCCACCAACTAGCGGACAGGTTTTATTTAATCAACAACCAGTCTCGTCATTTTCAAACTTAGAATTTTCTCATCAGGTTGCGTATCTTCCTCAGCATCCACCGTTAACGGATGGAGTGACAGTGCGAGAGCTGGTTTGTTTCGGCCGTTATCCTTGGAAAGGCGCATTTGGACGTTATGGAAAAGAAGATTATGAAATTGTAGATCAGGCGATTGAGAAAGTGGGATTAACCCCGTTTGTCGATCGTTTTGTTGCAACTTTGTCTGGAGGTGAAAGGCAAAGGGCTTGGGTTGCGATGTTACTAGCGCAGCAAACCCAGTGTATTTTGCTTGATGAACCAACTTCGGCTCTCGACGTCGCTCATCAACATGAGTTGTTGGCTTTGATTCGAGAGCTTAATCAAACCTTGGGATTAACCGTGATCATGGTACTGCATGATGTGAACATGGCGGCGAAGTTTAGCGATCACCTCATCGCACTCCATTCCGGAAAAATTATTGCTTCAGGATCCCCTCAAGAGCTCATGACTCCTGACACATTAATGAAAATATACGGTATGGAATTAGCGATCTTTGATAATCCGAGCACCGGAAACCCAATCAGTTATATTCCGTAAACAAAAAGGAACCCGCTGTGAAAAAACTCATATTAATGCTTATGACAGCATTAACATTCAATAGCTACGCTTTCGACGTTACACATGAAATGGGGACGGCCTCTTTTGCAACAACACCCAACAAAGTTGTTGCGTTAGATTGGGCATTGACTGAAACCGTATTAAGTTTAGGCGTTGAACTTGAAGGGGTTGCAGATACTGATGGCTATCAGGAATGGGTGGTGAAGCCCAGTTTAAACTCTGATGCGATAAATGTCGGTTCACGCCGCGAACCGAACTTAGAGTTGCTAACAGAGATTAAGCCTGACGTTATCTTAATTAGTAAACACATGGCTGCCGCTTATGAGCAACTGAACAAGATTGCGCCCGTCCTCGTTTACAGTGTTTACAGTGAAGAGAAGCAACCTATAGAGTCAGCAAAATCCATTACGACCTCTTTAGGCAAGCTGTTTGGCAAAGAGCTGCAAGCTCAACAAGTCATAGCAGAGACAATAGAGCGTTTAGAAAACAACGGCAAAAAAATCGCTTCAGCAGGTAAAGCTGATAAACCGCTTCTGTTTGCTCGCTTTATTAACGACAAAACACTTCGCATTCATAGCCAAGGTTCGTTAGCACAAGACACGATTCAAGCGATGGGCTTGAAAAATGATTGGCAAGAGCAAACGAATCTTTGGGGATTTACCACCGCAGGAACAGAGAAGTTAGCGGAACATCAAAAGTCTAACGTAATGATTTTCGGCCCTTTAAAAGAAGAACAACGTAATCAGCTCATGCAATCTCCTCTTTGGCAAGCGATGGAATTTACCCGCACCAACTCGGTTTATGAACTCCCTGCGATTTGGACGTTTGGTGGTCTGATCGCAGCACAAAGATTTAGTGATCACATTACTGAGCAACTTATCCAGCATTAATGAATACCACCTTAAAGATCGCGAACCCGGCCAACGGTCGATTAAATATCAAAGCAGCAACCTTGTTAAGCGTTGCTGCTTTAATCATTGGAACTCTTATCCAAGTGACAGCCCCTTATTCACAAGGAATAGGGCTCATCTGGGATACGATTTTCCATTTTGACTCAGCAAACTATCAGCACTTAATCACTTATTTTACCTATTTACCAAGGTTGTCGGTTGCAATTATTTGTGGCTTTGCACTCGCTGTTGCAGGTTGTGTTATGCAGTTTGTGCTGCGTAATCCCATTGCTTCCCCGACAACATTAGGTGTTGCAGCAGGGGCAGAGCTTGGTATGGTGCTCGGTCTTCTGCTCATTCCCGCTCACTTTGTGATTCCGGCATTTATTCCCGCTTTTGTGGGGGGCTGTCTATCGACGCTTTTGGTCTTCGCGCTCAGTTCTGTAAGAGGATTTTCGCCCCTGCATATGGTATTAGCCGGTATGGTGGTCAGTCTGTTCTTGGGTTCATTAAACACAATGTTGCTCATGCTGCATGAACAGCGATTAACCAGTATTTTTGTGTGGGGTGCAGGGGCACTCAACCAAAATGATTGGTCGAGTACGCAAGTATTGTTGCCTTTAGTTTTTCTGCCAGTGCTGTTGCTTTTGATTCTACAACGTCCGCTGTCCGCGCTGCAGTTTGGTGATGATGTTGCTACTTCCTTGGGTATCAATATCAAACAGATCAAGTTGATGTGCTTATCGTTAGCGATATTTATTACAGCGTCAGTGGTTAGTGAAGTAGGGTTGATAGGTTTTGTTGGCATCGTTGCACCTGCTATTGCGAGAATGCTTGGCGTCAGAGAACTTGCCAAGCAGATTATGGTTAGCGGCGGGATAGGAAGCTTAATCTTGCTTACCGTCGATTTAGTCAGTCAGCCTTTGTCGGGTGTGGGTGGTGAGCTTGTACCTACTGGTGCAATGACAGCATTGATTGGTGCGCCATTTTTATTGTGGTTACTGCAACGTACTAAGCTTCAATCCGATCTTAAGGCTCGCAGTGAAAGCATAGTGAATTACAAGTTAGTTGAGACGCGAAATACGTTGCTTACGTTGACGTGTGCGGTGATCTTGGTTTCTTTTTTCGCTGTTGTCATTGGTAAGAACCAGTTCGGTTGGAGTTTTGGGTTTAATCAATCACTGTTTGAACTGCGCGCTCCCCGAGTTCTGGTGGCTTTGATTGCTGGTATTGGATTAGCCTTTGCCGGCACGATTATTCAACGTATATCTCAGAACCCAATGGCAAGTCCGGAAGTGTTAGGAATTAGTTCTGGTGCTGCGCTAACCCTTGTTTTAGGCTCTTTGCTTGGTGTTGCTGCCACTCGAGAACAGCAAATATTGCTGGGTACTTTAGGTGCAGTATCGGTGACCGCTATTGTTTGGTTGATGGGCCGTAAGCACAACTTCGCGCCTACGCAAACACTATTGACTGGTATTGCATTGAGCGCGGGCTTAGATGCGCTACTCAGAATTACGATGAGTTCCGGTCATGATAATGCTGCCGCTCTGTTGACTTGGTTGTCGGGCTCTACTTACTTAGTTTCTCATAACGATGTTCTTCTATTAGCTATTGGTGTGGCTTTTATCGGAATCATTGCATTATCACTTAATCGTTGGATTGATCTTATTGGTCTAGGTGAAGTCACTGTCAGTAGCTTAGGGATCAACGCAATGGCTGTGCGGCTAGTGCTGTTGCTTTTGGTCGCGGCTTTAACAACTTTATGTACCATAGTGATTGGGCCATTGAGTTTTATTGGCTTATTAGCTCCACATATGGCGCGTTCACTTCACCATTTCCGAGCGATACCCCAAATGCTTACTGCTGCATTGCTTGGTGGAGTCATTATGGTTTTAGCCGATTGGATAGGACGAGTGGTTTGGTTTCCTTGGCAGTTCCCGGCTGGTTTACTTGCATCCTTGATTGGTGGGGGATACTTCCTCTATCTCATGCGACGTTAACAAAATAATTGTTTTTTGGTTTCAAAAAGACGATTGATAGTAATTGAAGGCGTTTATATTTATGATTTGGTTAACGAATTTATCGACTATTAACCCATGAAACAGACAGCAATTACTAAGCTTCAGCAAGACTTATTGATAAAAGTGGTCGCTAAACTGAAAGTTGAACAAGCGAACGTCGGCGACAGTTTGAATGAATCTTTGATGGCGCAGCAGTTCGAAGTATCGAGAACCCCCCTGCGTGCCGTTCTTGCGTATATGTCAACATTAGGTATCACAAAGGCCGTTCCTTATAAGGGTTTTGTGTTACAAGTCGATGCTCAATCGATCGAAATTGCAGGCGATCATGAAGAGTCTCGTCAGGAGCAGCTCTATCTGAAACTGTTAATTGATCTGTTCTTTGGCGAAATCGAAGCTGCGTTCTCAGAAAAAGAGCTGCAAGAACGTTATCAAGCTAATCGTGGAGAGGTACAGAGCGTACTTCGCTTATTGGAAAACGATGGTGTTTTGCGTCGTAGTCCTGGATATAAGTGGTACCTCGATGGTGTTCTAAACACACTTGAAAGACATTCAGAAAGCTATCGATTTCGATTGATTTTTGAACCTGCGGGTTTACTTGAACCGAGCTGGACACCCGATCTAAATGGATTAGAAAATTGTCGTGATCGGCATGTTAAAGCTATTCAAAATCCAAAGTCAGTCACTTCAAGTGAGTTGTTTCGTCTGAGCGCCGATTTCCATGAGTTACTCGCGGCTTGTTCTGGCAATCGTTTTCTACTTGGCAATATGCAGCAACACAATCGTATGCGTAAAGCCTCGGATCTAGTGTCGATGCATTTTCAATCTTCGGTCAGTAAGTCTTGTCAACGTCGTCTAGAGATCATCAATCTAGTACTGGAAGGTAACAACCTAGAAGCCTCCAACAAATTGACTCAGCTATTAGAAAATGACATTCGTGTCATGCAACGCACCTATAACCATATCGTGAATCTCTCTCAATCAGAGCGTGAAAAGCTCGTTCGTAGTATTGCGGACAACAACATTTAACGGCGTAGGCTGCTGACTAAAGGCAGCTTACATCGGTCTTATTTTTCTCTTCACTAAACCAATTATCGTCTGTTAGGGGTGAGCAACCGCTGTAGTTTTTTCTATTAACCTCACTTTACTCGATAGCCAATTGCACAAAAGGAAATAATTCTCATTAACCAATTGAGTTTTCGCTGCAAAAATACAATAATAATGATTCTCATTTATGGTTGGTTAAAACAATTTCGTGCTCGAACGTTAAATTGAGCAGCTTTATATTGATAAACAAAGAGAAAATAATGAAAGCGAGTAAAAGGAAGTTTCCTCTGTCTACTATTGCGTTAGCAATAGCTTCTGTCACTACAGTGTTTACAGCCCAAGCACAACAGATCACAACACAAGAGAAAATGGTGGTGGTCTCTAATCGCACTCCTAAAGCGATCAGCGATATTCCTGGCACGGTTTGGTATATCGATGCTGAGAAAATAGAACAGGAGTACCGAGGTGGTAAGACTTTAGGGGACATTTTAGCTTCGGCGATTCCATCACTCGATGTCAGCAGTGGCGCACGTACCAACTTTGGTCAAAACTTACGTGGACGTGCAATGCTCGTGATCATCGACGGTGTTTCGTTGCAATCTTCACGTCAAATCAGTCGCCAATTAGACTCGATTGATCCATTTAATATTGATCGTATTGAAGTGCTCTCAGGAGCAACCTCTATTTATGGTGCAGGTGCTTCTGGCGGTGTGATTAATATCATTACTAAAAAAGCACAAAGTGAAGAGCTGGAATTTGAATCGTTTGTGGGGGGCACATCGGGGCTCAACTCTAGTGAAGACTTTGATTACAAGGTGGCTCAATCGATTTCAGGTGGTAATGAAACCGTTCAAGCTCGTTCCTCTGTCGTTTATACCGAAACTCAGGGAGTTTTTGATAGCAATGGTACGATTGCGACTCCTGATATCTCACAAGGGTCATTGCAGTTTAACCAGACCGTAGATTTTCTAACCACAGTCGGTATCAACGTTTCGGAAACTAAGAAAGTGAACTTGCTGGCTCAATATTACGATAGCCAGCAAGATTCACCGTATGGTCTTTACATTGTTGGCCGTGATTTTGTTGATGTTCGTAATGGTTTTGATTCTGACCGCGAACATGGAACTGAACGCATTATGCTCAGTGCTTCTTATATTGATGAACAAGTTCTTGGGCATCAGTTGATCGCGGAAGCGTCTTACCGTAAAGAAGATCAAACTTTCACTCCATACTACCAATCTTCAGGTCAACAAATTACAGATGTTGTTTCTCTTAAGGCTGTTTTGGCTAAGAACTTCGACAAGTTCAATATCGTCTATGGTATTGATGCTTATCAAGATAAGCTCGAAAGCAACCAGGCTCTCTATGATTCAACGATTGCGAATGATTCCGGTAATTTGGTCAATCGAACTTCTGCTCAAGTAGGCCGTTACCCAGGCGTTGAAGTTAGCTCTGTTGCTGGTTTTGTACAAGCAGACTATTCATTGACTAATGATTGGATTGTTGAAGGCGGTGTTCGTTATCAATACATCTCGAACAAGATTGATGACTTCGTTGGATACAATCAACAGAAGAAAATTGCTGCCGGCAGTGGCTTAACCGCTGATGCCGTTCCGGGGGGCGAAACAGACTACACGGTAGCGCTATTCAATTTAGGTACGGTATACAGTCTGAACACAGATTCTGAGATTTGGGCAAACTTCTCTCAGGGACTTGATCTGGCTGATCCTGCTAAATATTACGGTCAGGGTGATTACACTTTAGTGGGTGATCACTGGCAGCTTAACGAGAGCATCAACGTCAATGACTCAAAAATGTTCGGTATTAAGACCAACAGTTTTGAGCTGGGTTACCGCTTAGATAAAGGCGATTTCAATCTGCAAACTGCGGCCTACTACTCTCAGTCAGACAAAAACGTTACTTACAACAAAACAACCATGCTAATCGAAACACTTGAAGACAAGAAACGTGTTTACGGTCTTGAAGCAATGGCGTCTTTGTGGGTACATGAGAATGTTCAACTCGGTGCTTCTGGTCATTATGTTGTTTCTGAAGTGAAAGGAGACAAAGGTTGGGAAGATTATGATGCCGGTTATGCAAGCACTTCTAAGGCGAATGCTTGGGTTGGCTGGTACGACTCTGACTTAGCGGTCAAGCTGCAAAGCCAAACGATGTTTGATTATGAAGATGCATCAAACAATAAGCTGGAAGGTTACACCCTGTTTGATCTAGTCGGCAGCTATAAGTTTCCAGTTGGCAGTTTAGGCTTTGGTATTCAAAACTTACTTGATAAAGACTACACCACCGCTTGGGGACAACGTGCGCAAATTGTTTACTCAGCACACTATGATTCAGCAGCATACGATTATAAAGGCCGTGGGCGAACGTACACACTTAACTACCAAGTTAAGTTCTAAACGACACGGAAAAAACAAAACAGCCACGTTAATGTGGCTGTTTTTGATCGTTTACGTTTTATTATTTCGCAATGACAACAGGGTGACCGTGCGTAGGATGCGCAATGATATCGACTTTATGGTGGTAAACCGCTTCTATGATTTCGGGTTTAAGAGCCTTAGCCGGAATATCGTCTGCGGCAATGTTGCCTTTGTTTAGAATAACGATTCTGTCAGCGTATTGAGCTGCCAGATTAAGATCGTGCAGTACAGCGACAACCGTAGCGCCTTCATTTGCTAGCTTACGTGCCAAGGCTAATGTTGTGTGCTGGTGGTGAATATCCAATGCAGAGGTGGGTTCATCTAGTAGCAGAATTTTGTTGTGATCACTTTGTTCCAGCTGGGTGAGCACACGAGCGAGATGTACTCGCTGTTTTTCGCCACCTGAAAGAGTAGGGTATGAGCGAAAACGCAGGTGCTCAACATCCGTTTCACACATGTATTTTGCCACCACATCTTCAAGTTGCCGATTAGACATCGTTAACCCAATACCGCCCAACTCAATCACTTCTTTAGCCATAAAGTTAAACGATAGAGAACTGCTTTGTGGCAATACACCCAAATGTTTTGCCAGCAAAGGTGCTGGCCATGAATCTCGTTTTTGACCAAAGAGTGCGAACTCGCCTTTTGTGTTGATTTCACCTGTTAGTGCTTTTAACAAGGTACTTTTACCAGTGCCATTTGGACCAAGCAGAACGGTAAACTCTCCACGATTCAGAGTAAGGTCAATATCATCCAGTATTTTTTGATCACCAAGAGTCACGGACAAATGGCGTATCTCGACTGTTTCAATACCGGAGTATTCAATCGATTCTTGCACTGCGTTTGATGAGGTAAATTTCGAGGATAAGAGAGACAGCATCAGATTCGCCCCTTTTGCTTAATCAAAAGCCAAACAAAGAAAGGTGCACCAAGCAATGCGGTGACAATCCCAACAGGCATATCTAAAGGCTCGACCACCGTTCGAGCCAGCATATCGGAAATCAGTAATAACAGTGCGCCGAGAAAGAGTGTTACTGGCAATAGTGAACGATAGTTGGGGCCAATGATCATACGCGCTAAATGAGGAACGATAAGCCCGATAAAGCCAATCATACCGCTTAATGCGACGGTGACTCCGACACCAAAGGCTGCTAACACAATTAAACGGCGCTTTAATGCCTGAACGTTAATGCCCATATGACGCGCTTCCGCTTCACCTAATAACATGGCGTTGAGCTTATCCGCATCACGATAGTAAGCGACAAACAAAATGATGAGTGTAGCAAAAGCGAGCCATAGACCTTTTTGATTGGCGCCCGCCAATGCTCCCATCGTCCAAAGCGAAAGGTCTCGCAGAGCTTGATCATCGGCATAATAGTTGAGTAACCCTAATGCCGCGCCTGTAAGTGTTGAAATAGCAACACCGGAAAGCAGCATCATAGTGACGGAAGTTCCGTTACTGCTGGTACCAAGGCGATATACGGCGAAGGTAGTCAAAGCGCCGCCGATACAGGCGAACATGGGGACCGTTCCGAATAACAGCAAGTTTGGATAGTGATTAGCAAGATCACCAAACCCCACGATTGCTAGAGCCGCTCCTAATGCAGCACCAGAAGAGACACCTATAATGCCCGGATCCGCGAGTGGGTTGCGAAATAGCCCCTGCATTACCGCGCCACTAATCGCTAAAATCCCTCCGACAGCAATTGCTAATAAAGTACGAGGCAAACGTACTTGTTGAACAATCATAGTGACATGTGCGGGAAGATCATGGTTGCCAAGTGGTAAAAGGGATTTCAAGCTGTCAGATAAACTGATGTTCATCGCACCCATACTGATGGAGGCGACTGTGGCCAAATAAAGTGCGACTGCCGATGAGATGCATAAGGTCTTGGCTGAAACCATTCTAGAATCTGTCATTGTTGTTTTTCTTCGTTTTGATGAGCGTGAGACTCGACTTAATTGAACGTCTGGAATGTTTTATACAGCTTGTCGGTCAGCTCTAAACTTTCAAGTCCAAAGCCCCCAATGATGGCGCTACTGCTGACAGGAATAATGCGGTCTTTGCCTGCAACAGGTGTAGCCGCAAGAAGAGGGAACTCTTTTAGAATGCCTTCATGCCCACCTAATGCTTCCCAAGCACGAGTGCTGACCAACAAGAAATCAGGCTGCATTTGTACGATGGCTTCTGCGGTTAGTGGTTTGTATGAACTCATTTCGGATTTCGCTGGATTCTGACCACCAGCAAGGTTGATGATCACGTCGATGGTGGTTTGATCGCCTGCGATGGTGGCTGGTCTACCTTTGGTCAGCATGGCAAATAGTACTTTGGGTTGATGCTCAAGCTTGCGAGATTTCAGCTCATTTAGTTGCTTATCAATGGATGCTTTGAGTGCTTTTGCTTTCTCTTGCGTTCCTGTGATTTGCGCGATTTTATCGATACGGCCAAATAGGTCTTCTTCTGTATCTCCCGAAGGCACTGTCTCGACTTTTATGCCGCCACTTTTTAAAAGCGTTAAGGTGTTCTCCGGTCCCATTTCATGAGAGCCAATTAAATGAGTCGGAGAAAGAGCCATTAATCCTTCAGCAGATAACTGGCGGTGATACCCTACTTGAGGCAAAGCTTCGTCAGCGTTGTATTTTCGGCTTGTCACATCCACGGCGATAAGCTGATCTTTTGCACCTAACGCAATCAGTAGTTCGGTAATGCTTGAGCCCGCACTAATGATGCGATTATTTGCCTGTGTTTCTTGTTGAGCATAAGCCGATTCCATTGATAAAAAAGGAATCGATAAAAATAGACTGAATGCCAAAGCGAGTTTTTTCATTGTTGTTCTTCCATAACGATATTTGTGGCGGGAATTTGGTGTTTTTGCATGAATGAAAACAGGTTGAGCAAGGATTCCACATCTGCTTTTTTATCTGCAGCAATCACTAAAGGTTTGTCTGGAAAGCGATTACGAGTTTTAAGAAGCGCAGATGTGAAAGCGTTCCAATCATTAAACTTCTCAGCATCTAATGCCCATTTCTGCTCTTCACTGTGCAAGATGCCGATTGAGATAACGGGTTTATCAGGTGAGGTAAGCTGACTGGTTTCTTCTGTTTTAGGGATGTCGACATTCAGTGTTTGCACACTGACATTCGCCGTAAGCAGAAGAAACACCATCACAATAAAGATGATGTCGATCATCGGCGTGAGATCCGGTTTAAATTCATCTTCGAGAAAACGAGAGTGTGACTGGATCATTACAACACCTCGTCAGTGGCAACGATATATGCGCTTTGAGTACCTGAGAAAGGATCAACCACAATCCCCTCAATATGAAGATTGCTGTGATTCAGAGTGTACTCAATCTTGGCAAGCGTCTTTTCAACCCACATGCCTAGAAGTTGTGCGCCTGTAATTGCAGGCAACGCGATGATCAAACCTGCTGCGGTGGTGGTCATTGCCAGACCTAAACCATCCGCTAAGGTTGCTGGTGAAATGACGGCGCTAGCGTCGGTCATGCCGCTAAACATTTTCATCAAACCTAATACGGTTCCAAGTAGTCCAATCAACGGGCTGATCACGCCAATCATCGACAGTAAACGAATGCCTGAACGAAACTGCTGTCGTTTTTTGAATAGCCAGATACCAACGGCTTCTTCACGCAGTGGTTTGGTAAAATGACGATGACCCAAAAGCATCCGCATGGATTGAAATATCAGTTGTTTGCCGTTTAGTTCATTGTTAATAAACGCATCCACTTCCTGCGGGCGAGAAAAATCCAGTTTATGGATGCTTCTGAGGATCGCTGTGGTATGCGTGCGGCTGTTGAGTAGCATGTAGATCGTACGTTCGACCAAGATAGCGATAGTGAGGAATGACATGATGATAAGTGGCCATGTCATAATGCCGAGCTGACTGTGAATATTGGTTAATGTTTGCATGATAGTGACTACTGTAATTGGAAATTAATTGGAATTTGTACCCGATGAGCGATGGCTTGCCCTTGCTCTAGCTGATTTGAAAAACGCCATTCTTTAATCGTGCTTAGGGCCCGTTCATCAAGTACGCGGTGGCCACTGGACTCAAGCAGTAATTGCTTGATTTGATTACCTTGTTCGTCAAGCCACACCTCAATCATAACCTTGCCTTCTAAGCCTTTCTTCCTTGCGATCCTTGGATAGGTCACAGGTGTCGGTTTTGCGTTAAATCTAGGTTTTTTCACCAACATAGGTTTACTGTCTTGTGCGTTTACCTGTGCTGGTGGAGTGTGCTGTCGCTTTTCGGTTTGGGGTGTTGCTGGTTCTTCCTTCGAAGGTTGAACGGAAACGTGCTCTTCAGCTTTGGATACACTCTTTTCGGGCTTGCTTAGTGGTTTCTGTTCTACGATTGGAGTAGGGGTTTTGCTTCTAGCTTGATCTTTTTTCTGCTTAATAGGGGGACTTTTCTCCGGAAGAAGAGAAGCGGCTTTTGTATTTGGCTCACTGACTGATGCTGGAGCTTGAGTATTTTGTTGTTCAACTTCCGCTGTTTTTTGTTCCTTTGGCGGCGTTGCTGTTACTGTTTTTTCCGTGATGCTATTTTCTTTTTCAATCATGGGCTTAACGGCAGAAATCGTCATCAGCTGAATTTGAAAAGATTGTGCTCCTTCCTCAGTCGATACATTAATTGTGTCTTTCTGTGGAGTGTACGACAGCGCAATACCGTGTATTAGGCATGCTATTAAGCCAGCAATGAGATAACGGAGCTTTGTCATTTTCAGCCATTAATGAATCTATCAAAGAATGTTAAAAATGATAATATTCTTAAATGCAAATGATATCAAATATCATTTGCATTGTTAAAATGAGTGGGTATGATAGCCACTCATCCGATTTTCGTTTTATGAATTAAGAATTTTAAGTTGGGATTTGGCGAATGGCTTGTTCAATAGTAGTGGTAACTACTTGAATGCCAAAGCGTAACTAGGAGTAAACATGTACACCACTTTTCCCGAAGAAGAAGTAAAACACAAAGTGACAGCAGCGTTGTCGGAAGATGACTCTACCCCAGTATTTAACATGTCTCAGCAATTGGGGTTAAGCGAAGGCGCCATTACTTTTGCTCTGCCTGACGAGATGGTAACCCGAGTAGCAGGTGAACACGCCCAGACTATTTTAGAACAGTTACCAGAGTGGGGAAGTGTCACGACTATTGTTCACTCTTTCGGCTCGATCTTTGAAACCAAAGCCAATTTCCCGAAAGGCAAAGAAGCGCACGGCTACTATAACTTAATGGGAAGAGAGGGCGAACTTCATGGTCATCTTCGCTTAGATCTCGTAGAACATATCGCGTTTGTGAGTAAGCCATTCCGAGGCATGGAAAGTTACTATATTGGTTTCTTCAATTCCGATGGGGATTGCGTGTTTAAAGTGTACGTAGGCCGAGACAAAAAACGTCAGCTTTTCCCTCAGCAGGTAGAAGCGTTTAAGCAAATGAAAAAGGAGTTTGCCGCGTGAATATTGAAAGTCAGCCACAAGAAAATGTTCAACGAGAAGAAGTTCGTCGCGAACGTCTGCAAGGTCGATTAGAGCCAGAAGTTCGTGAATTTCGTGATTCTCGCAAAACCTTGCAGTTAGCAACCATTAACGCTGCTGGTATTCCGAACGCTACCTATGCGCCATTTGCTTTTGATAGCAAAGCTTATTACATCCTCGTGAGTGATATTGCCGCTCATGGGCAGAACTTAAAAACGAACCGCAATGTTTCGATTTTAATGATCGAAGATGAAAGTGAATGTAAGAACATTTACGCCCGTAAGAGACTGACTTTCGACACGCGCGCAGAACTTGTTGAAAGACAGACCGAAGATTGGGTCCAAGGTGTTGCCGCGCTAAAAGCGCGATTTGGAGAGATTATCGATAATTTAAGCCAGCTAGGTGACTTCAATCTTTACCGCTTAGTGCCTGAATCAGGACGTTATGTTAAAGGGTTCGGACAAGCGTTTGTTATTTCCGGCAATGACATGCTCGATTTTGTTCATTTAACAGAAGGGCATGTGAAAGCTGAAAAGGAGCGTATGGAGCAATAACTAATACTTAAAAGCCAATGCTTACTA
Organism: Vibrio sp. A1-b2; assembly: GCF_021726015.1. Classification (NCBI taxonomy): domain Bacteria; kingdom Pseudomonadati; phylum Pseudomonadota; class Gammaproteobacteria; order Vibrionales; family Vibrionaceae; genus Vibrio; species Vibrio sp. A1-b2. The sequence continues at coordinate 1,020,812 of NZ_JAKKCI010000001.1, read as the reverse complement.
AGTAAATACATAATCTGAAATCTCAGCTCAACTAATAACAATATTTCCATAATTTTGATGCCTCGAAGCGGCTCGCGTGCGAACGTCGCTTGGATTCGTGCACTTCAAATTCAGGGAAACCACTGAGCTCACTTAACATTTAAACATGGACATAATAATGATTAAGCAAACTCCGCTTGCGATAGTTATCGGCGCGTTGCTATCAGCGCCTGCTGTTGCAGAAGAAACTACCTATTCATTTGACGAAGTCGTTGTGTCGGCAACGCGTCTAAATACTCAAACGATTGATACCGCTGCATCAGTTACCGTGATTGATGAAGAGGCTATTGAACACAATATGGTCGAAGATGTTGAAGACCTATTTAAATATACACCGGGCGTCACTTTGCAAACGAATGCTCGGCAAGGTGTGCAAAGTATCAATATTCGCGGTATAGAAGGAAACCGCATCAAAGTTATTGTCGATGGGGTAGCACAACCCAATCAATTTGATTCTGGAGCGACGTTTGTTAACTCGTCTCGCGTTGATGTTGATACCGATATGATTAAAGCCGTTGAGATCGTCAAAGGTGCAGCTTCGTCTTTACAAGGTTCAGATGCGATTGGTGGCATTGTCGCGTTTGAAACCAAAGACCCAGCAGATATTTTAAAAGGTCGTGATTTCGGCGGTTATGCAAAACTCAACTACTCTTCTTCGGATAAAACTTTCAGTGAGTCTATTGCATTAGCAAATAAGATGGGTGATTTAGAATCGCTGGTTGCTTATACCCGACGAGATGGTCAGGAAGTGGATAATTTTGGTCAACCAGATGAACAAGATAGCAGTGCTAATAATCTATTGGTGAAACTGCAGTACCAATTAAATCCAGCTCATCGGTTAGAGTTTTCTGGAAACTATATTCGCAACAAGAACGACTTGGAGTCACTGACTTTTAGTGGGTATCAGAATGCATCTGGTAGCGACGAAACTGAACAATATCAAGTTGGTATTAAGCATATTTGGGATGCAGACGTTCTATTGGCTGACCGAATTACCTGGCAGCTTGATTGGATGAGCAAAGAAGAAAATGGCATCACTGATCGCACATCAACTCGAACTGGGAACGTGCAAAAGAAAGATTACATTTATTCAGATGAAGGCATCCAGCTAGATGCTCAGTTTGATAAGTCTTTTGTAATAGGCAGTGCTGAGCACAACTTAGTTTATGGCGCGTCTTTCTCAGACAAAGATATTGCTAATACTAACCAAGAGTTCAACTCTGTAGGTAATGACCAAGTTATTTTCTATATTCCTGAAGCAGCAGAAACGCGTTACGGTATGTTTGTACAAGACGAAGTTTCTTGGAATGATTTCATTGTCACACCAGGGCTTCGTTTTGACTCATTCGAAACTAAACCGGGCGATACCAGTGCGAACCCAAGTCAAAATGATGCCAGTGAATATAAAAACTACTCTGATTCAGCTGTTACTGCTCGTTTAGGAACGGTTTACAAACTGACGGAGCAACATCGCTTGTTTGCACAAGTCAGCCAAGGTTTCCGTGCTCCAGATTTCGAGGAATTGTATTACTCTTACGGCAACCCAACTTATGGATACGTTAATAAACCGAACCCAGATTTAGAAGCGGAAGAGAGTATCTCTTATGAAGCTGGATGGCGTTTTAACTCAGATTCAATGAGTAACGAAATCGCGGTTTTCTACAGTGATTACGATAACTTCATTGATAATCAGTTAGTTTCGGGCAGCTTCCAAACAAGGAATGCTGTTTACCAGTCAATTAATATTGAGAAAGCAACCATCAAAGGCGTAGAGCTTGCCAATCAGTTGTCATGGGATGCTTTCATGCCAGTTGAAGGCTTTAGTTCACGTGTTGCAGCTGCTTATACTGAAGGTGAGGACGGGGAAGGTAATCCGCTAAATAGTGTTAACCCATGGAATACTGTTGTGGGCGTTAGCTATGATTCGGTCAATCAATGGGGTACAACCATTAACCTGACCTATACAGCGAATAAGAAACAGAGCGATATTGATGGTGACTACTTACCAATCGATGCGGCGACCGTGGTTGATATTACGGCTTACTACAAGCCAATTAACGACCTAACTTTACGTGCTGGTATCTTCAATCTCACTGATGAAGAATATTACAATTGGAACGATGTCCGTGGTCTGAGTGCAGAAGATAAAGATCTTACTCAAGCAAAACGTAACTTCTCTCTTACTGCTAAGTATGAGTTCTAGACGTTAATTCTAGTTATTAGTAAAGACAAAGAACGAAAAATCCCCGAGTTTTACTGCTCGGGGATTTTGCTATTAGGAAGTGGTTGTTATTGGGAAGTTGATGCCGACACTTTCAAATACTCTTCCGCTTCTTTCACTCCCATATAACGGCTTAGAGTTTTCATCGGAACATCGTGTAAATCCACCACGATCAAACCATCTAAGGCATCATTAAACGCTGGGTCAACGTTAAAGCTGACCAGTTTTCCGTTTAAACCGAGATACTGTCGAAGCAACACTGGTACACCTTTCCCTTCATCAATACGAGCAATCACTCGAGACAGCAGTTGAAGATCAGCCAGAGAAGTCAGCAAACTCGCGTTCCATTGGGCCGGCACCGTTGGTAATGGGTTGGAAGCTACCACTAAATCTGCCTGTTTGTTGTCGTAGTAATGCAGTGTCATGGTATCCGCCAATAAGCGACGCGCTTGTTCACTGTAATCATTGCTGATGCTGACGGGGCCAAACAGGTGAGTGTATTGAGGATTTCTATGAATAAATGCGCCAATTCCTTTCCAGAGCAGGAGCAATGGTGCCATGCTCTTCTGGTAGTACTCATCAATCACCGAGCGTCCTAGTTCTATAGCGTTACCCATATTTTCTAGAAAGCGCGGATCGTAATTAAATAGGGTGCTGGAATAGAGCCCTTGAATACCTTGGGCTGCGACAATTTTGTCTACCAGCCCCAAGCGATAAGCGCCTACCATTTCATCTCGTTCTCTGTCCCAGATGAAAAGATGCAAGTACTCGCGGTCAAACTCATCCACATCTAACGCCATCCCAGTCCCTTCGCCTACTTGACGAAAATTCTTTTCACGCAAGCGTCCAATCTCATGCATTAAAGAAGGGATGTTTTCGGACTGAGTACAGTAAACATCAAATTCGTTAAGGCTAAGCAAGTGTGCTGATGAAGGAAGTGCTTCAATATCTTCAAGCAGTTCAACAAGCGGTAATCTGTCAGCTATAGGTTGTGAAGTGTCATCTAAGTTGGTTTTATCTCGCGACAGTGTTTTTTTTGCACCGAGCAGGTAGGTGTTCAAACGTAAGTAATTGACCAACTGCTGATCGCAAAGATGTTGCATTTCTTTGTAGTGAATTGGATCGCTAATCGAGATGTCGATACAGGTTTGTTTTTTATTCAGCAATTCGCGACCGAGCATTACGGTACGGAGCAGCGGATGTATTTTCCCTGCCATATAGAAACGAGTCGAGTTATGACCTTCGATATAAACGGGCAATGCTGCTGCTTTGTGTTTTTTGATCAGTCGGCTAACCGACTGGCTCCATTCTTTATCTTCCAATCGGCGTTGTTTGCTGTCTACCAATTGGGAGACTTCGCCAGCAGGGAACATCAACAATAAGCCGCCTTGCTCTAAATGCTTATGTGCCTGACGCATCGCTTGTAAGTTAGCTTTACGTGCTTTATCTGTTTCAAATACATCGACACCAATAAACAGGGAGTCCAGCTCTGGGACTGTTTTAAGATATTGATTTGCGAGTATTTGAACGTCAGATCGAATCGTAAGGAGCATCTCTGCCAATATCACACCTTCAACACAGCCTAGCGGGTGGTTGGCAACCACAACCGTTGGTCCAATTTGCGGTACGTTGTTAAGTGAACCTTTAATCAGTTGGTAATCAATACCTAATATTTCGAGCGTGAAGCGAAGGAACTGGCGAGTGTCGCACCCTGCAGGGCGCTGTGCATAGAATTTATCAAGTTGACTTAAACCCGTTGCCCATTCTGCTAGGTTTTCACCTAAACCAAACGGCGTTTTTCGTGGCAATTTAAAAGGGCTTTTAGACAGCATGTTAACCTCACAATACTTGTATTATGAGCCCATGCTAGAAGGTTAATATTTCACCTAAGCTGCAGTTATGTGAGTCTTTGATGTCGGATTCTTTGCAAAATGATGAATGATTGGTTGTTGGCCGAAGGATAGGAACAACGAGGTCTTCTATTACTTTGGTTGCCGGCGCGGAGCAGTGAGTTACTGCATCATCAACAGCATGGTTTGAGAAAACTTCCTTATATTTCATTGTTTTTTTGGATTTTCTAACGCTGATGCCGCAGCTCATCGTCTATCCCCTATGTGCCTATCAGCGAGGCGCTGGGGCTGAAGGTTCTATCTTTACTCCTATTGTGTTGATTTTTATTGCGGATTGTATTTTTGAGTAAACAAAGATAGATCATAAAATTAATATTGCAAATACAAATAATATTTGTTCTCATTTTGTTTGTTGAATTTATAACAAGTAAACGGAATTATTGAATGAATAAATTATTGACTCAGGCTCCTTTGGCGGTCGCGATTAGTTCTACGCTAGTGGCTCTAAGTACAGTGGCTTCAGAACAGGCGAACTCCAGTCCATCGGCTACCGAAACAATTCAAGTTTATGGGTATCAGTACGAAGGTTACGCCGAACATATGCCGCAGTCGGGAAACAAAACGGATGTGGAATGGCTCGATGTGCCGCAAGCTGTATCGGTTGTGACTAAAACTGAAATGCAAGATCGTGGTGCTGTGCGTTTAGTGGATGCGTTAGATGGGGTTAATAACCCGCTTGCTCTGATTTATCAGTTTTAAGTGGTTTGTTCACTGAGTTTAAAGAGAAAAATGAAATGCTTACCTTGTCGATTTTGCTGAACTTAATATTGAAAAAAGAAAGCACTATGAAAATTGAGAAACAAATTACGATCAAACACTTTTCAACTGTTCTGCTGATGCTGCTGAGCACTATTTTCGCGTCATTTACCGCGATGGCTCAAACACGCAGTGTGCAAGATGAGCAGGGCACCTTTGAGATAGAATCGATACCGCAGCGAATTGTGGTTTTAGAGTTTTCGTTTGTGGATGCACTTGCCGCAGTCGGTGTATCGCCAGTTGGTGTTGCAGATGATAACGATGCTACTCGTGTGATCCCTGCGGTCCGCGCAAAGATAGAGCCTTGGGAATCGGTTGGCATGCGCTCACAACCAAGTGTCGAAGCGATTGCTGTACTCAAACCGGATTTGATCATTGCAGACGCCGAACGTCATCGTGCGATTTATCAAGATTTACAGCGAATTGCGCCAACTTTGTTGCTGAAAAGCCGTGGTGAAACATACCAAGAAAATCTCGAATCTGCGCGAAAAATCGGTGTTGCGATTGGCAAACAAGCACAAATGACGCAACGAGTGGATCAGCATGAAAAGACTATGGCGGCGTTCAAACAGTACTTCACTACACAAGAAACGTTTCAGTTTGGAGTTGTTTCTGATAAAGGTATGTGGCTGCATAGCCCTGCGTCTTACGCTGGTGGTGTATTGAGTACATTAGGAATCCAAAGTCCGCTTGCTCAATCTACGCAAAATGCCTACATACCAACCAGCTTCGAACTATTACTAAAAACCAATCCAGATTGGCTATTAGTTGGATTTTATTCTCAGCCAAATGTTATGGATGAATGGCGACAAAATCCATTATTTAAGCTTCTAACTGCTGTTAAAAAGCAGCAAATAGTCGAAGTCTCACCTGAATTGTGGTCGTTGAATCGTGGCATGTTGGCTGCTGAAGAAATAGCCAGAAATCTTGAAGAGTTGCTGGGTCGATCATGAATGCTTCGATAACAGCAGATCGTCCCGTTTCGGTTAGCTATCAGTATTATTGTCAGGTGAGTCTGTTTGTTTGTGCAATCGCGTTATTGACTTTGTCAGGTTATACCGCATCGATGATTGGTTGGTCTAACTTCTCACTGAGTATCATTGATTTAGCAAACTATTGGTTCGATTTTGATGAAGGCAATATGTTGCATCAAATACTCGCTACACTCCGTGCTCCAAGAGCCTACGCATCGTTATTGATTGGTGCTTCGCTTGCGGTATCTGGAGCTCTAATGCAAGGGTTAACACGTAACCCTTTAGCGTCTCCATCCATTCTTGGTATCAACGCTGGAGCAGCGTGTTTTGTCGCTCTGTCTTCGATTGGCATGCCTATCTTTAGTCAGCTAAATACAGTTATCAGTGCGGTATTGGGTGCGCTGTTGAGCGGCGGTGCGGTGATGTTATTGGGTGGTTTTTTCTCTTCTCGATCTCACCCGCTGCGTTTGGTTCTAGCTGGCATCGCAATCAGTGCGTTACTTGTAGGGTTAACACGTGCATCCGTGATTTTGGCTGATGACATGGCATACAGCGTATTGCATTGGTTGACGGGATCATTCTCTGCTGTGAATTCCGAACAATGGCAACTGCTATGGCCATTTGCGACGTTAGGTTTAGTGATCTCGATGGGATTAGCGCGTAACTTAAATTTGCTCGCTCTGGGTGAAGAGGTCGCAGTAGGGCTTGGTGGCAACATTCGCATTACACGTTTGGTCTGCGGATTAGTGGTTGTGCTACTGGCTGGATCCAGCGTTGCTATCGCTGGGCCAATAGGCTTTGTTGGGTTATTAGTGCCGCACTTAGTAAGGCCGGTTGTTGGTCTTAACTATCACATTTTAATTCCGGTTTCCGCTCTTTGTGGTGCGGCATTAGTAACGTGGTCGGATGCTTTGTCGCGTTCGATTGCATTTCCGGCTGAAACGCCTGTAGGGGTGATAACCGCACTATTGGGCACGCCTTGCTTTATCGTGATTGCAATGAGGAAACCATTATGATGAATCAGGCCAAACTGAGCTCGTTGGTAGTTATTATGCTGATGGCATCCGTCGTCACGCTGTTTGTTGGCGCGGCTTCTTTGTCCGTCCAACAAGTTTTCACATTGCTATTTTCTTTTTCGGATTCGGACTTTGTCATTCACCAATACCGATTGCCGAGAATGTTGCTCGCTATTGGTGTTGGAGCAGGACTAGGGCTATCAGGTGTGTTGGTGCAAGGGGTAATACGTAACCCACTTGCATCGCCAGATTTAATGGGGATAAGTGCGGGCGCAGGATTGGCTACTACCGCTTGCTTAGTGTTGTATCCCGATTCGCCAACTTCATTGTTGCCGATAGTCGCCATGGTAGGAGGTTTGCTTGCTGCTGGCTCTATTGGTTTATTGGCTTATTGGTCGAAGCCAACACCAGCACGTTTGGCGCTTATTGGCGTTGCGGTCAGTGCATTCTTGGTCAGTGGTATCGACTTTCTATTGATCGCTAATCCAATTGAAATCAACACTGCAATGGTCTGGCTTACAGGAAGTTTGTGGGGAAGAAACTGGCAACAAGTGCCGTTTATTTGGAGTGCACTTTTGCTACTGCTACCTTTGGCATTTTGGCTTGCATGGCGTTTAGATCTCATGGGGCTGGGGGAGGAAAGTGCTACAACACTTGGTGTGAAAACCCAAAAGGTTAAAATTCTTGCACTCATTTCTGCAGTGTTGCTCGCGAGTATCAGTGTATCTGTTGCTGGTACAATCAGCTTTGTTGGCCTTCTTGCACCGCATCTCGCGCGTTTGTTGTTTGGTCATAACCACAAGTTATTGATACCTGCTGCTGCTGCGCTTGGATCACTGTTAGTTATTTGTGCCGATGGATTTGCCAGAAGTTTGCAGCCACCAATTGAGCTGCCTGCAGGAGTGCTGACATCTGTCATTGGTGCGCCATATTTTATTTTTCTTTTGTATCGTTATCGAGGTTGGTAAGTATGTTGCGAACGCAAAACCTATCCGTCGCGTACGGCAAACAAACCATCATTCCAGCTCTTTCTTTGTCTATTCCTCAAGGCAAAATTACCGCTTTAGTTGGCCCCAATGGCTGCGGTAAATCGACACTCTTAAAAACCTTGGTACGCATTAATAAACCTACCTCTGGGCAAGTGCTGTATAACGACAGGCCATTGAGCAGTTACGACGATAAACGTTTGGCCCGTTCTCTCTCTTTGTTACCGCAGATTCTTGTCAGTCCGGAAGCCATTACAGTCAGAAAGTTGGTTGAGTATGGTCGCTCACCTTATCTTTCTCATTGGGGTAGATTCTGCATGACAAAGCATTGGTTGAGCAAGCTATGCAAGACACTGGGGTGATGGATTTTGCAGATATGCCTGTTGATTCGCTGTCTGGTGGTCAACGACAAAGATCTTGGATTGCTATGGTGATGGCGCAAGACACTGATGTGGTAATGCTAGACGAGCCAACGACTTATCTGGATCTTTCCCACCAAGTCGAACTGATGAAACTTATGAGACAGATGAATGAAAAAGGCAAAACCGTGGTGGTAGTGCTGCATGATCTAAACCAAGCTTGTCGCTACTGCGACCATTTGGTTGTGTTGGAAAAAGGTCAATTGGTGGCGCAAGGAGAGCCGCAAGAGGTACTGACAGAAAGCATGTTGGCATCGGTATTTGATTTGCAAGCTCGGGTATTTAACGACCCAATTTCTGGCACTCCGATGTGTGTGGTAGCTTGATTTTATTCAGTTTGATCCGTCCCAGCAGTTTTGAACACCGAGTTAAGTGAGTACAATCCTAACGAGGTGAACAATGACAACTAAGAAAACTAGAATTAAACATTCCCCTGAATTTAAGGCAGAAGCCCTGAAGTTAGCAGATAAAGTAGGAGTAGCTGCGACAGCAAGGCAGCTTTCTTTACATGAATCTCAAATCTACGGGGGCGGAAGAACTTGAAGAAAGACACCAATACTAGTCAGCGAGAGCAAGAGCTAGCCGCAGAGGTTGCCAAACTCAAAAGGCAGTTGGCTGAGTAAGCAGAAGAGTTAGAAATTTTAAATAAGGCCGTCACCTACTTCGCGAGAAATCTAAAGTAAATTTCTATGAATTTATGCTCGAACACCTGCTGAGCTTCAGTATTGTGCGTATGGCTAAGGCGTTCGGGGTATCCCGAAGTGGTTTTTATTACTGGGTTAAGCACCGCCATAAGGCCATCCAACACGAGGCAATTGATACAAAAGTCAAAGAAGCTTTTGACAACAGCAAAGGCCGAGATGGCTCAAGGCGTATCCAAAAAGAACTGTCTGATAGCGGTGATAACTACAATGTTAAAACCATTGCTGCCAGTATGAAGCGTCAAGATTTAACGCCGAAAGCTGTACGCAAGTTTAAGAGCACTACGGACAGCAAGCATCGAATGCCTGTTGCTCCAAACCTAGTGGCTCAGAACTTTAGCTCATCGGCTCCGAATGAAAAATGGGCTGGAGACATCACCTATATAGCCACAAGCGAAGGCTGGCTGTACTTGGCGGTAATTATTGACCTTTACTCAAGACAAGTAATTGGATGGTCTATGGATACCAGAATGACGGCTACGCTGGTCTGTAATGCGCTATCAATGGCGTTGTTCCGTTGCGGATTCCCCGAGCAGGTTATCGTTCATAATGATCGAGGTAGTCAGTACTGCTCAAAAGATTATCGAGACCGCATAACTGATTATAATCGAACGAGAAGGCACAGTGCTCTTGGATATCTAAGCTCAGTTAACTTTGAACAGCAAAATGTCGCTTAATGAAGTGTTCAGTCTGGCTGTAGCAGATCACTTTGATCCAAAGTTGACCGTTGGTCAATTAAAATTGACCAACGGTTGTTCTCTCTTAGTAGAAAGATCTGATTGTAGAACTTGCTCTTAGTTCCCTTCTATTCTTATCCTGAGTTCAGGTTATTCAACATCATCCACAGAAACAATGCTATAGGATGTCGATGATTTAAATACACGAACTTTAAATCCTATCTCCTTTAGAAAATCGTAGTTATGCCCTGCAACAGCAGGCCAGACGGCAAGTGCAGACAATCGAGTGTTACCCGTATTTATCAATCGGTGAGCGACAAATCCTGGGATATGATGCACGCTGCCCGGAAAGACTCTCTCAATGGACACTTCTCCTTGCTCCGTTTGCATGAGCAGTAAACCCTCCCCTTGTGAGCCAAAATAAAACTCCGCTTGTTCTTTACGTTGGTGAATATGTCCTCTAGTCATGTGGAACTCATCACCTATGGAGCCCGGTTCGATATGCGAAACACCAAAGTTTAACTCTCCTTCTTTTTGCTGAGTAGGCAGCATCTCTACTTGGTAAATGACTTGATCCTGAGCAGCTTTAGCGCGCTGGGTTTCGTTAGCAAATACGCCTTTAAGTGCGCCAAGCACGGTTTCTTTGCAGACTACGTTTTCTGCATCAATATGACCTGTTGAGTAATTGATGCTCGGAGGAATAGATAAATGCATGTTAATCCTTATTGCCAATTCTTAGTAGTTCAGAAAATGCTAGAAATAGATGATAGAAACTGCTTGCTGGAGAGTGTTCATTTAATGGTTCTCCCGTGTTATCTACTTGGTCGACCCACAATCCGGGTAACGCTGGATTTAAGTAATGAATGAAGATGTGTTCCACCGCTTGAATGATTGCGGCTCGGTTGGTGTCAGTGGGGGCGCGTTCCCAAAGTGCAATACAGGCTTTTAAGTACTCGGTTTGACACCAAAGGCGCGAAGTTGAACGCAGTGGCTTTCCGTTGGCGTATATCTCGTCCCTAACAAGGCCGTTGTCGTTATGGCCATATTGTTGTGCAAATCGGTATAAAATATCAATCGTCTTACTTACGTCAACGTCTGTGAGTTTTTGGTAATGGCTGAGTAACCAGATCCACTCGTAATGATGACCAGGATCGATGTGAGTACCTATTTTCGAATCAAGTGAGAAATCGGCCTGAAAGAACTCAGCTAAATGATCACTTTGCATGAAATGAGTTTGGAACAACTGATAGATTTGAGTTGCTCGTTCCAGCCAAATGGGATTGTTGGTATATTCGTAGCTAACCATTAATGCTTCGAACAAATGCATGTGAGGGTTTTGCTCTTTGTTGACAGCGTTGCCTTCAGTCAGAAAAAAACCACTTTGTTCTGTATCCCAAAGATGTGTTGATATGTGCTGGTAAATGGCTTCCATTGAGGCTAGACCACTTTCATCAGCCGCTAGTTTGTAATGCCAAGCAAACCCAAGAAGTGCGAAAGCTTGTTCGTATAGGTTAGTCGCATCACTCTTGCTGTCGTTGCTTTTGCACAGCGCGAAACGATAACCGGATGATGGTGAGCCAAAGTGTGCAAATCCTTGTTCAATGGCAGCCAAAACTTGATTGCGGCCGTCGATCAGGCTTAGCTCAGTTGCGTGAGCGAAGACGTAAACCTGGCGTGGCTGCACGCGAAATCTAAGTAAATCGTGGCTAAATTCTTGTCCATTGGAAAGCAAGCCTTCGGCGAAAATTCCGTTTTGAGCGGATTGTGTTTTTTGCCATCGAGGTAGGGCATATTGAGTGAGCCAATGTTGGCAACGAGTGATTTGATAGGTTAGGGAGTCCATGGTTTGTTCCAAAGAGTAAGGCACTCGTTGAGTGCCCTAAGTATTGAAAAGTTAGAAGAGACCGATAGCGACACCGATGAAAGAAATAACTACAAGCGAAAGCATTGCGTTTACAGGGCTAAGACCTTTTTTCGCCATCGCAAACCAAGTGCCTAGCACTACAAACAACGGTAGCAGTTTCGGGAAAATCCCATCGAGCATCATTTGTACATTGATGTCGACGCCGTCTTTGGTTACAAACTCAAGTCCTGTGCCTAGGTTGACGTAACTGGCTGCAACACCGCCCATGACAAACACTCCTAGCAATGACAATGCTTCGCGAATCTTAGTTGAACGGTGACTAACAAGTATCTCAACTGACCCAGCGCCCATCTTGTAGCCTTTCATAAACAGCTGGTATGAACCGATGATAGCAATCGCGTTAAAGGTGACAATGTAGAAGAGGGGGCCCAAAATGCTACCACCAGCGGCAAGAGCCATACCGATACTTAATAGAATCGGCACTAACATTCCCGGAATCATTGAATCTCCAATGCCAGCGACTGGCCCCATCAAGCCCACTTTGAGCGTGTTGATGGTCTCACCATCAATTGGTTCACCGTTGGCTTTCTTCTCTTCCATACCCACAGCCATACCATTGATGATAGCGCCCAACTGTGGCTCAGTATTGTAGAACGACGCATGACGCTTCATCGCTTCTTTACGGTCTTCTTGGTTAGGGTAGAGCTTTTTTAAAGCAGGCATCATGCCTAGACAGAAACCAAACGACTCCAAGCGTTCAAAACTCATTGATGATAGGTTATACATCATCCATGCACGCCAGCACTTCGTCAGATCTTTTTTATCTAGAGTGACTTTTGGTTCGATCTCAGTACCAATTTTGTTGTCTTGTTCAGTCATTAGAATTCATCCTCGTCATCAGCAGCCTGTTGAGCTGGCGCTTTGTTAGCCGTTTGTGGTTCTGGTTTATAGTTGTAATGAAGTAGAGCAAACAGTGCGCCAATCATTACTAAACCCACCATGTTGAGCTTTAGGAATACGATGCCAACGAAACCGACTAAGAAATAAATCAGCATCGTTGATTCTTTGATGATCTGCTTTAAAAGGATAGCTATACCAACAGCAGGTAAAATGCCACCTAGAACAGTCATGGTGTCAATCACCATATCTGGCAGGCTTGCCATAAACCCTTCGATGTATTGGTTACCGAAGTAAACGGCAATAAAGGTCGGAATAAAGCGCATTAAAAAGTTGGTGACTTGTGGATAAATGGCGGAGTTCATGTATACGCCTTTCTCGTCACCCGCTTCTATCGCTAAATCGGCTTTATGGTTCCAGTAAGAGTTAATCACCATCATAAAGTTGAAGATAATGGTCCCAGCAATACCAATAGTGGCAGCGATAGCAACGGCTACTTCCACGCCCTGTCCAGACATGACGCCCAATGCGACCGCAGGATAGGCAACAAAGTTAAGGTCGGCTGGCATAGAACCACCAGGTGTTACCATTGCGATATAAACTGCCTGAACAGCTACCCCTACCATGATGCCAGTTTGGATATCACCTAAAATGATACCGACTAACATACCGGATACGAGTGGTCGAGTTATGGTGTACCAACCACCAGTTAATCCAAGTAACCAGGGTGTGGAAAGGGCACCGAGATAGCAAAGTATCCCGATAAATATTGCTTCTATAAACATAATGTCATCCTTTAGCTCACGTATTATTTACCCTACTTTTGATCCTTAAAGTCGCGTCAAAAGTGGAGGTTGTTTTGTCGTTATTTCAGTTTTTGCAGTGCATCTTGCCAAGTGTAGGAACTGGCATCAGGTACCAATCTGAAGTCAATGTGGTGACCGTCATCAGAGAGGTAATTAAATGCGGAAATTTCTTCTTGGTTGACACATTGGTTACTGCCAATGGTAGTTGTGCCTTCTCTAGCGCTCATTGGGCCAACGTTAATTTTGTTATTGAGGTTTTCAAGGCTAATGCCCGCCTCACGAATTCGGCGCAGCGTGACCGGGGATTTTGCGATGACAAAGTATTTCTTATCGCTGGCAATCACCTTAGGCAGTTTGCTTACAGCGGTCGCGGTATCAAACAGCCAAACCTTAACGTCGGTAACAGCGCCTTTCATGACTTGCGATAGTAATGGGTCAGATGCTACTGCGTCGTCAATGGCAACGATGCCATCACAAGGGAGTTCTTTAGCCCAACGAGTCATTAACTGTCCATGGATAACGCGGTCGTCGATACGCACAAATGAAATAGCCATAGTGTTTCTCCTTAAAAGTCTTCTTCTTGTGTCAGCTCTACTGGCTTGGCAACGACAACTGTTTTTAGCGCTTCTTGCTGCAAGGTAGTTGCAACGGACGAGGCGTTGATCTCTTCAACAAAGTCTGCCGTCATTAAAAGTGTTGGGAAATTTACCCCTGTTACGACTTCAACCTTCGGATTGAAATCTGGGTTGAATGCGTAAGTGCAGGCAATGTTGTAGGGCGTGCCACATTCCAAATCGCATAGCACTACAATGCCATCAACATTAGGTGCTATTGCGGTGATTTCATTGTGGAAGTTTTGTTTAAATTGCTCAATGCCTCCCTCTTCAGTAAGACAGATCGCAGTCGTGTTACTCAGTTCGCCAAATACCATGTTGGCACTGCTGATAAGTGCAGTGGCTAATGGACCGTGACTGGCTACGATAAAATGGATCATGGTTAACCTCTTACGAATGCTTTAATGGTGGCAATTTCTTTACCTTCACTTTCACCGTATGGTTGGATGACATAGGCACCCACGTGAGCTGGGATGATGAAGGTTTCAGCATAATGAACAACAAATGGCTCAAATTTATTGTCTGGACTCAAGATAATTGCCTCTTTGCCTTCGACTAAGTTCAGTACATTAACTGTTCCCTCTGTTTTATGAAGTACAGGTTTGCTGAACCAGTGGCGTCGTGTCTCAATAAACTCGCGTTCGTGTAGTCCAGTTTTCTCTTCTCTCCAGCCATCGCCGTTGTTGAGTTGCGTGATAGCGTTGACTAAGTGCTTCTCACACCACTCGGTGTCGCGTTCCCACTGTATGACTTCTTTACCGTGGTTTAAATGGACTGGTCGTGGCAGGCCGTCAAGTCCTAGTCGATCCCAATCCCACAGCTTGAACGTGAAGATGTACGGGGTTGCACTGATTTCAAGCACCATAGAGTCGGAGCCCGAACAGTGAATAGTGCCTGCAGGGATTAAGAAATGGTCATGCTTTTTCGCTGGGAATTGGTTGATAAAGCGCTCATCATTGAACGATTTCTCACCTCGTTGTGCCGCATACAAATCAGCCATCATTTCATCTGGGTTGATGCCTGACTTAGTACCAAGATACACACTGGCTTTTTCACCCGCGTCTAACATGTAGTAGCTTTCGTCTTGGGTATAGTGCATGCCAAATTCGTTCTGAATGTATTCCGTTAAAGGGTGTACTTGCAGACTCAGATGTTGACCTTGCATGGTATCTAGGAAGTCGAATCGAATTGGAAACTCGGCTCCAAAACGGGCGTGAACACTGTCGCCTAATAGAGCGCGTGGTTGTGTTAATACCAGGTCTTGCGATGGAACTTCGACAACAATGTCACCGTATTTAAGCAGTAGGCTGTTCTCTTCAGGAACGCAGTCAAAACACCATGCGTAGTTGGGTTTGTCTTGGTCTAGGTCGCAGACTTCTTTCATCCATTGCCCCCCCCAAACACCTGGGTCAAAGAATGGTACGAGTCTAAATGGTTGAGTAGTAGCTTGTTTCAAGCCAGCAGTAAATGCTTTGCCAGAGACCATCTTAGGGTCAAAAGCAGTATTTGTGTCTAATAAAAAGTCGATGTCAGCCAGTAGCTTGGTCTTATAGCGGTCGAAGACACGCCATTCAATAAAGAACGAGCGCTTGTATTTACGCAGTACGTCTTCGTTATAGTTTTCCGCACCCCAGTTACCAAGTTCACCGCGACGGAAGCGTTGTTGAATTTCCCAACGAGCTAAGTCAGCGTAAACGAAGGTATCGCCGTCAGCGATCAACCTAGCTCCATGGCCAATAACAACGATCAAACCAGTATCAGCATCGCGAACGGTTTGTTTCAGAGTTTGTAGCTTCTCGCTATTAAAGAACTCGCCCAACTTGTGTGGTGCAATGAAGCCAAATACTCGATCATCAGTAATGTTACGCTCTAACATAGCGAAGATATGTTCTTCGGAGTATTTCGCATCGTCCATTGACACCACTAAAGCGGGGGAGAGCGGTGCAACAAGTTGGTCGAGGATTTCGTTGTGATTGACTCCATGATAGGTGTCGATCACCAAAATATGCTTATCTTGGCACTGAATACGTTCCTCAATTCTTTCAACGATATTGTCCCAACCGCGAATGGCATCTTGCTCAAAGCCCTTCACTTCTATATTTGGAAACTTATCATAATTGGATTGACCAGATAGGTACTTCATATATCACCTTGAGTTAATCATTTGACTACAGTCTAATCACTCAGTTAATCAACTGACAAACTGGTTAATGCGTTTAACTGCACATTTATCATTTGTTAACCATTGATTTAAGGGGTGATTTTGTAGTTAATCACATAATCATGATGATAAATGTTAATCGGTGAGGTTAATCGATTAACCTTATTTTAATCAGATGAGAAAGTCGCTATAACTGGTGTTAATTTTATTTACTGGAGCTCAACATGGCGAAAGCAACCATTGCGGATGTAGCTAAGTATTGCGGCGTTTCCACCGCAACTGTGTCCATGGTATTGACGAACAAAGGGCGAATCTCGGCGACCACGCGTGAGCGGGTATTAGAGGCGGTTAAAGAGCTTGGTTATGTTTACAATCAGGCAGCGGCCAACTTGCGACATAAGCGCAGCAACCTAGTCGGGCTCGTCACACCTGATATTACCAACCCATTTTTCTCTGAAATGATCGCAGGGCTGAGCGACTATCTTGAAGAGCAAGATTCGTTACTCTTTCTCGCTAATGCTGAAGAGAGCGTTGAGCGACAAAGCAAGTTCATTGATTCGTTGTTGAGCCAAAATGCTGGTGGGGTAGTCATGTGCCCAGCGATGGAAACCAATCTGGACTTTTTAGAAACAGTGCAAAGCCGAGGGTTTCCGATTGTGTTGGCTGTTAGGCCTATTGGTGAAGATCGATTTGATTTCGTCGGTACCAATAACTTTATGGGCTTACAATTGGCGACGGAACACCTTATTAAAAAAGGTCACAAACATATTGCTTTCGTGGGTGGGGTGGAGATCTCGAAAACGCGTTCCCACCGTCTTGGTGGTTATATGTCAAAGCTGATGGAGCATGGAATTCCATTCAATGAACGATACATTCGAAGTTGTTCAGCGAGCCGTTCTGAGGGGGCCAAGGTGACAAGAGAGTTATTGGTTCAGCACCCTGAAATTACCGCAATTATTGCCTACCAAGATATCGTCGCTTTTGGTGTGATGCGAGCAATTAAAGATCTTGGGAAAACCGTTGGTAAAGACATCGCGGTTGTCGGCTTTGATGATGTAGCGGAATCTGCGGATACCAATCCAGCGCTGACTTCCATTTCTGTTTCTGCGAGAGAAATAGGCCGGGCCGCAGGAGAGATCATTCTTTCTCGTATGGAGGGTGACAAGCAGCCATACAAAAGCGTGGTGTTTCCACCAAGGCTGGTGGTGAGACGTTCATGTGGTTGAGGTGAAACTTGCGATAAAGTCAGGTCTTCGAGCTAGCGTAGTTTTACTGTCATCCGTCGTACTTTGCGGATAAGTAAGTGACCTGCTTTTCTAATCGAGTAGAGAAGAAAAAGCAAAGTAGATATCCAAGAAAGAATAATGCCGTTCTTCTTAAGTGAACGGCATTATTGTTTTTGTGCTGAATAAGGTAACTTGATGAATACTAAGCTAGAAGTAGTCTTATAAGTATCATTATCTTGAAATCACTCAGTGACAAACTGTAGTTTGGCTGACGACAGTAAGAAGACGTAATGAAATCTCGTTTTGCAATATCACTTTTTCTACTTCAATAATGTATTCGCAGTGAATCATCGATTTCGAGATGTAGTGGAACAGTTTGGCATGTAGTTGCTTAGTGATCCGCCCCAGCAGTTTTGAATACCGAGTTAAGTGAGTACAATCCTAACGAGGTGAACAATGACAACTAAGAAAACTAGAATTACACATTCCCCTGAATTTAAGGCAGAAGCCCTGAAGTTAGCAGATAAAGTTGGAGTAGCTGCGACAGCAAGGCAGCTTTCTTTATATGAATCTCAAATCTACGGGGGCGGAAGAACTCGAAGAAAGACACCAATACTAGTCAGCGAGAGCAAGAGCTAGCCGCAGAGGTTGCCAAACTCAAAAGGCAGTTGGCTGAGCAAGCAGAAGAGTTAGAAATTTTAAATAAGGCCGCCACCTATTTCGCGAGAAATCTAAAGTAAATTTCTATGAATTTATGCTCGAACACCTGCTGAGCTTCAGTATTGTGCGTATGGCTAAGGTGTTCGGGGTATCCCGAAGTGGTTTTTATTACTGGGTTAAGCACCGGCATAAGACCATCCAACACGAGACAATTCGCCAAAAGCTTGATACAAAAGTCAAAGAAGCTTTTGATAACAGCAAAGGCCAAGATGGCTCAAGGCGTATCCAAAAAGAACTGTCTGATAGCGGTGATAACTACAATGTTAAAACCATTGCTGCCAGTATGAAACGTCAAGATTTAACGCCGAAAGCTGCACGCAAGTTTAAGTGCACTACGGACAGCAAGCATCGAATGCCTGTTACTCCAAACCTGGTGGCTCAGAACTTTAGCTCATCGGCTCCGAATGAAAAATGGGCTAGAGACATCGCCTAATAGCCACAAGCGAATATTCGAGAAATTTGATATGTGGTAGTAACACACCACCTAAAACCCTAGAACGCTGGGTCGGTCACATCAGACAGGCCCTGTAATCTCGCTCTAAGGCTTACTCTGCCTGACTTCCTGCATGATGTAGTTTCTGTAATTATCGCGACGGCGTCGTCGGTCCGGTCTCTGTCCGGTCTTTAGCTGTGATTTTGGCTAGATACCGAGCTGGACACGAACCCTAATGTAAATTTCCTATTTAGGTTTTCCGTCCAGTTTGCCGACGGCGGCGGCAGTAGATGCATTTTCCCTGTTGTCCTGACAGTTGCGACGGTCATGACAGTGCCGACGGTTCTGACAGCCGTGACAGTCCCGACAGTAGCCAGCTAGATTCACATCCTATTCAACTAACTCAACTCGACACCCTAACTCATACCAGATTCGCGCTGTAATCCAGTGTGCCGTTAGTAATTCCGGTTCCAGTATGAATGCCCCGTGATTAGCCGCTGTTTCTGGTGCTGTGGTTGAGTGCTGCTGATTACTAGCCTAAATCACTTAAGAGATAACAGACCGATTACCACTGAGGGTAATCGGTCATCATGATTCAACATTCATCTTGTCCTAATCTTCGGTGCTGAGTCTCCTGTGTAATCTCAGCTAGAACCCCATTCAGGTATCTAAATTATATTTATATTAATAACTGGACCTAATGGAACGGAATGTTGGTTATATTTTTGTTGGTTCCAGCGCGAAGTTTTTCTGGAGTTCTGTTCTGGTGTTAAGAGGTATGTATCTGCTCTGATTTACGTTGTACAGACTAGAGAGAGTTCTGGTGGTGGATATCACTCTGACAGGGGAAGTGTGACTCTGTGGCGACTACGTGGAGAGTTTCGGCTGACCTAATGGACCAGAGCTTACCGGAAGTAATTGCGGACCGGATATGGAAAGGACTAGAACGAAAAAAGGCTTACGGATTTCTCCATAAGCCTTATCGGAATTTGGTGGCCCCTCCCAGACTTGAACTGGGGACCAATCGATTATGAGTCGACTGCTCTAACCACTGAGCTAAGGGGCCTAATAGGTCAATGATTATAGGGGAAGGGTTGGGGTGTGTCTAGACGCAAAGTAGGGTAATAGCGCTTAGTTTTTATCCACTTAGAACTGTAGATAATAAAAAAGGCGAGCTGTCGCTCACCTTTTATTCAATGCTTTATGAAAGCTCGCTACTATCTTACTCGTCTAGGAAGCTGCGCAGAGTTTCTGAGCGGCTTGGATGACGAAGCTTACGTAGTGCTTTTGCTTCGATCTGACGGATACGTTCACGAGTAACATCGAACTGCTTACCTACTTCTTCCAAAGTGTGGTCAGTGTTCATATCGATACCGAAACGCATGCGAAGTACTTTTGCTTCACGAGGTGTTAGGCCACCCAAAACGTCACGAGTTGCTGCACGTAGGCTGGTTGCCGTTGCAGAATCTAGTGGTAGTTCTAGAGTGGTATCCTCAATGAAATCACCTAGATGCGAATCTTCGTCGTCACCGATTGGTGTCTCCATTGAGATTGGCTCTTTAGCAATTTTCAGTACCTTACGAATCTTATCTTCCGGCATTTGCATACGTTCTGCCAATTCTTCCGGCAGAGGCTCGCGCCCCATTTCTTGTAGCATTTGACGAGAGATACGGTTCAGTTTGTTGATCGTTTCAATCATGTGCACAGGGATACGGATCGTACGAGCTTGGTCTGCAATTGAACGAGTAATTGCCTGACGGATCCACCAAGTTGCATAAGTTGAGAACTTGTAACCACGACGATATTCGAACTTATCTACCGCTTTCATCAGACCGATGTTACCTTCCTGAATAAGATCCAAGAATTGTAAGCCACGGTTGGTGTATTTCTTCGCGATAGAGATAACAAGACGTAAGTTCGCTTCAACCATCTCTTTTTTCGCACGGCGAGCTTTCGCTTCACCAATAGACATGCGACGGCTGATATCTTTAATACGGTTTACCGTTAAAGATGTTTCTTGTTCGATAATACGTAGCTTTTGAATTGAACGACGAATATCTTCTTCATCTTCACGGATCTTGGCTACGTATGGCTTATCTGATGCAAGAATTTGGTCAAACCAAGCTTCATCAGATTCATTGCCAGTAAATACCGAAATAAATGACTTCTTCGGCATTTTAGCTTTTTCAACAACAGAGCGCATGATCAGACGTTCTTGTGTACGTACGCGATCCATAGAATTGCGTAGCGTATTTACAAGATGATCGAACTGCTTAGGTGTCAAACGGAATTCACGGAAGACCGTTAACACAAGTTCAGTCGCTTCTTGAGCTTTGGGGCTGTTGTCGCCATGCTCGTTGATAGCAAGTTGAAGATTCTGATATTGATTACGAAGCTCAGTAAATTTCTCTAAAGCAAGTTCAGGATCGATACCAACTTCTTCTTCATCGCTGCTATCGTCGTCGCCATCTTCGTCTTCATCTTCATCATCGGTGTCGTCTTCGTCATCTAGGTCTGAACCTGTTAACTCTGAACCGATGTGTGTTGCTGTTGGTGCTTCACTTTCAACATCATCAGGGTCTACAAAACCACTAATGATATCGGTTAGGCGAAGTTCCTCAGCTTGAACTTTGTCAAATTGTTCAAGAATGTATGGAATAGTTCCAGGGTATTCAGCAACAGCACTTTGTACTTGGTTAATACCATCTTCGATACGCTTCGCGATATCGATTTCACCTTCACGAGTTAGTAGTTCTACTGTACCCATCTCACGCATATACATACGAACAGGGTCAGTTGTTCTACCAATCTCGCTTTCTACGCTAGACAGCGCAGCAGCAGCAGCTTCAGCTGCGTCTTCATCGGTGATGGTTTCATCATCATTAAGAGCTAGATCATCAGCGTCAGGGGCAGTTTCTACAACTTTGATACCCATGTCGTTGATCATCTGAATAATATCTTCTACCTGTTCAGAATCTACGATTTCTGCTGGTAGGTGGTCATTTACTTCGGCGTAGGTCAGATAGCCCTGCTCCTTGCCGCGAATGACAAGTTGCTTTAGCTGTGACTGCGGATTTTGATCCATAGACGGTATCCAACTTCGTATCTGGTGAAGGAATAGTATGCGAAATGCAAACCACGGATAATAACAAATTAAATTGTTGCTGACTATTCAAACAGGGTTACGCTTTCAAATCTCTCATGAGTTCTTGAAGCTCCCTTTTTTCGTCGCTTGATAAACCGATACTTCTTGATTTAGCCAGCAGGTTTTCAATTTGTTTCTCTACGCACTGGGCAATAATTTTGTCCAATGAGTCAAAAAATAGTTCGTTTTGATTATCTTCTACAAGCGGGATATCCCAGCTTGCAAGTCGAGACAACAGTGCCTCGTTTTTTGTGTTTCGCCAATGCTCTAACAATTGACCCGTTTTTATATTGGGATGCTGTCGGCATTTTTCAAGCACTTCTGTTAACAATTTCAGTCCCGGAATGTCCAAACCTTGTGTTGTAGAAAGGTCTGGCACCATATCAGCATAGCTCGGATTCTGAAGAAGCAAAGCGATGACATCTCTCATCGGTGTTCGCTTTATTTCTTTATGCGGCTGAGGTCTAGTTTTAGAATCCGTCGGCAATGTTGGCTTTTTATAAATCCCGGTCGTTTGGCCTAAAATCTTAAGTAGCTGATTTTGCATGGACTCATCAGGTACTTTATTGATCAAAGGAAGAGCAAGCGCTTCTAATGCGGCTTTGCCTTCGTTGTTACCTACATTTACTTGGGTAAGCAAATTAGAAAACAGATATTTTGATAATGGTTCTGCATTTAGAACCATTTCTTCAAATGCTTCTTTACCGTTCTTACGAACAAAGCTGTCAGGGTCTTCGCCATCTGGAAGGAACAGGAATTTTAATATGTTGCCACTTTTCAGATAGCTAAGCGCGTTTTCCAGTGCTCGCCATGCCGCTTCCTTACCTGCACGGTCACCGTCATAACAGCAAACCACAGTATTGGTTTGTCTGAACAGCAATTGTAGATGGTCACCTGTGGTTGATGTTCCTAGAGCAGCTACGGAATAATCAATGCCATATTGAGCCAGAGCAACCACATCCATATAACCTTCGACCACTAGGATCTGCGGTGGTTCACGGTAAGCCTGTAAAACTTCATAAAGTCCGTACAGCTCTTTGCCTTTGTGGAAGATAGGCGTTTCTGGTGAGTTCAAGTACTTAGGCGAACCATCACCAATCACACGACCACCAAAGCCAATTACACGGCCTCTACGATCCCGAATAGGGAACATAACGCGGCCTCGAAAACGGTCATAGCGTTTACCGTTGTCGTTTTCTATCAACATGCCGCCAGAAACTAGCATGTCTTGTGCATGTTTTTGTTGTCCGAAATTCTTACGAACTAAATCCCATTCGTCAGCCACATAGCCAATACCGAACTTTTGAACAATCTCGCCGGATAAACCGCGATTTTTTAAATATTCAATGGCATGGCGGTTAGCAGGAACTTTAAGTTGCTGACGATAAAACTGAGCGATGCTGCCCATTAAATCGTAAAGATTACGTTTTTCGTCACTGCTGACTTTTGGCGTATTACTTTTAAAACCGCTATTTGAGCGCTCTTCTCTGGGTACTTCTAATCCGAGAGATGAAGCTAATTCTTCAATTGCTTCGGGAAACTCAAGACGTTCGTACTCCATCATGAAGTCGATGGCGTTGCCATGCACGCCGCAGCCGAAACAGTGATAGAACTGCTTTTCTTGGCTTACGCTAAATGACGGGGTTTTTTCATTGTGGAACGGACAACATGCACCGTAGTTTTTGCCCTTTTTTTTAAGTTTCACACGTGCGTCGATAACATCGACAATATCAAGTCGAGCTAGGAGGTCATCGATGAAGCTACGAGGGATCTGTCCTGCCATAAAACCTAAAAAAAAGATAAAAACGAATGTGCAAGGTCAACAGACCTTAGATACAAACAAGCCGTGCATTCAGAGAATAGCACGGCTTGCTGCAATAGAGTTCTGGATTAAGCCAGCTTAGCGCGAACTAAACCGCTGACTTTACCCATATCTGCACGCCCTTGAATTTGTGGTTTCAAGATAGCCATCACTTTACCCATGTCTTGCATGCCCGTTGGAGAGGATTCTGCGATAGCACCTTCAATCAGTGCTAACACTTCTTCTTCACTCAATGGTTGAGGCATAAATTCCTCAAGTATAGTGATTTCTGCTTGCTCCACTTCAGCTAAATCTAAACGATTTGCTGCTTCGTATTGCGATACAGAGTCGCGACGTTGTTTAACCATTTTTGTCAGCACTGCAACGATATCGTCATCGGTCAGAGTAATCTTCTCGTCAACTTCACGTTGTTTGATTGCTGAAAGGGCTAAACGAATAGTGCCAAGGCGCGCTTTGTCCTTGGCTTTCATCGCTAATTTTTGCTCTTCTCTGAGATTATCAATAAGAGCCATAACTCGTTCCTTAGTTAGGAAAAGTTATTAGTACAGGCGAACGCGACGAGCGTTTTCGCGAGCAAGCTTCTTAGCGTGACGCTTTTGAGCTGCTGCTTTAGCGCGTTTGCGAACTGTAGTTGGTTTTTCGTAGTGCTCACGACGACGCACTTCAGAAAGGATACCTGCTTTTTCGCAAGAGCGTTTGAAACGACGTAGTGCAACGTCGAACGGTTCGTTTTCACGTACTTTAACTACTGGCATATGCCTTTCACCTCAGGGGTTATTCGTTAATGCTGATATTCAGTGACCAAATCAACAAGGTTTCTTATTCGTTTGGTCTTTAATCAGCTAGATCAAAAATGGTGCGGAATTTTAATCCGATCGTTGTGCCTTTGTAAAGTACTTTGTCGCTTAGCCTCTGTACAAAATTTGTTTGTGAAGCGAAGCCGTTGTAACATTGCGCCAATTTGAAATTTTAGATGGCAGTGTGCTGAGAAAAATATGCGTATTATTGGTATTGAAACCTCTTGTGATGAGACGGGTATAGCGATTTACGACGACGAAAAGGGATTGCTGTCACATAAGCTTTATAGCCAAGTTAAACTTCACGCTGACTACGGCGGTGTTGTGCCAGAACTGGCTTCGCGTGACCACGTTAAGAAAACCATACCTCTTATTAAGGCGGCAATGGCAGAAGCGAATTTAACGCCTAAAGACATTGATGGTGTTGCATATACAGCAGGACCAGGTCTAGTAGGGGCTTTATTAGTTGGTGCAACCATTGGACGCAGTATTGCTTACGCGTGGAATGTTCCAGCGGTAGCTGTACACCATATGGAAGGCCACTTACTCGCGCCAATGTTGGAAGACAATCCACCTCCGTTCCCATTTGTTGCACTGCTTGTTTCTGGTGGTCACAGCATGATGGTTGAAGTAAAAGGTATTGGTGAGTACCGCATTCTTGGCGAATCTATTGATGATGCGGCGGGTGAAGCGTTTGATAAAACCGCGAAGCTAATGGGATTGGATTATCCTGGTGGTCCTTTGCTTTCACGCTTAGCAGAAAAAGGCACACCGGGGCGCTTTAAGTTTCCTCGTCCTATGACGGATCGCCCTGGTTTAGATATGAGCTTTTCTGGCCTGAAAACTTTTACGGCTAATACCATTGCAGCAAACGGTGACGATGAACAAACTCGTGCCGATATTGCCTATGCATTCCAAGATGCAGTTTGTTCAACGCTGGTGATTAAGTGTAAACGTGCGTTGGAAGAAACTGGCATGAAGCGAATTGTTATTGCCGGTGGTGTAAGTGCCAATAAACAGTTACGCGCTGATTTAGCTAAGCTAGCAGAAAAAATCGGTGGTGAAGTGTATTACCCACGTACCGAGTTTTGTACTGATAACGGTGCCATGATTGCGTTTGCTGGTATGCAGCGTTTGAAGAATGGTGACGTGACAGATTTGAGTGTCGAAGCTCGTCCTCGCTGGCCAATTGATCAATTGACACCGATTGAGTAACAAAGCCGAATAACAAAACGGTCGCAATTGCGGCCGTTTTTTATGCTTGGAGCCTGTGTAACTAAGTGATTAAGCTTTCTTTTTTTCGCCGACTTTAGGTTCAGTTCCGGCAAAGAGACGCTTAATGTTTTGGTGATGGCGCAAGATAATTAAACAGCAGAGCATGGCTACTGGCAGAGTGTATTGGGGTTTCACCAGCCATGTATAAAGAGGGGCAAGCAACACGGTGACTATCGCGGCCAAAGATGAATAGCGGAAAATGACCGCCACAAATAGCCAAGTCGCCATAATCATGGCTGTTAAATCTAATCCGATAGGGGCGATAGCACCTAAAGCGGTAGCGACACCTTTCCCACCTTTAAAGTGAAAGAAAATTGGGTACATATGACCAAGGCATGCCGCGATGGCAACCAAACCTAAAATAAGTGGATCTATTTTTAGAAAGTAACCCGCCCAAACAGGAATCGTGCCTTTGAGCATGTCGCACAGTAACACAGCAGCAGCGGCTTTTTTTCCACCAATTCGTAATACGTTTGTAGCGCCCGGATTATTTGAACCGACACCTCTGGGGTCTGGTAGGCGTAATAAACGACAGATCAGCACCGCACTGGAGATCGACCCCAGTAAATAAGCGGAAATTATCATTATTAGTGCCAATGGCGTCATTATTGCCTCAATACGGTGATTTTTTGAACTGGACTTTACATTGTCTTGTTATACCCATGCGACTGGTAACTTCAAGTTGGCATGAGTGTCTTTAAGTAAAAATTCTGTTTGCTTTACCCATCTAAACGCGGTTTCGTATATGATATCGCGATTGGCGACGATAGTACGTTTTTTTACTCAATATAGGTATCCGACCTGTAATTGAGTGTAACTGTTGGAAGGAATTCGATAGAAGATGGATAAAGTCTTTATAGAGCAGCTAGAAGTCATTACCACAATAGGTGTTTATGACTGGGAACAGACCATTAAACAAAAACTGGTTCTCGATTTGGAAATGGCTCATGACAATAAGCCAGCAGGCAACAGCGACGATGTTGCGCATGCTCTAGACTACTCTCAAGTCAGCCAAGCTGTGATTGAACATATTGAATCAGGCCGTTTCTTATTGGTTGAAAGGGTGGCAGAAGAAGTCGCTAGCTTAATCATGCAACGCTTTAGTGTGCCTTGGATTCGTATTCGACTAACAAAACCGGGTGCAGTTCCGCAGGCGAAAGGTGTAGGAGTGATCATCGAAAGAGGATCATTATGATCACTGCCTATGTTGGCGTAGGTTCTAACATAGAACGACGCCGTCATATTGAAGCGGGAATTCAAGAGCTGAGCTTAGTGGGAAGCGAATTACGTCTTTCAACGATATATGAGTGCCCAGCTCAAGGGTTTGATAGTCATCCTTTTTTCAATTTAGTGGTGGAGTTAAAAACTTCATTGTCTCTACACGATTTTCAGCAGTGTTTAAAAGATGCTGAGTATCGTTGGGGGCGCGATATTGATGCGAAAAAGTATCAAGATCGTACACTGGATATGGATATTATTCTGTTTGGTGATGTCATATCCCCAAGCTCACCTGTTGTCCCGCGTCCGGATATTTATCAATATCCATTTGTGATACAGCCTTTGTATGAGTTATGCCCCGAACTCAATATTCCGGGAACAGATTTGTCTATCGAAAAGGTCTGGCAAAACGCTGAACTTTTAGAACAACTAAAACCAGTTCCCCTCTGGTTTAGTATCAAGTAAGAGAAAATAATGAGTTATTTCGAGTCTTTTATGTTGGCTTTAATTCAGGGTTTTACTGAATTTTTGCCAATTTCCAGCTCTGCACATCTTATCTTGCCATCGGCAGTATTAGGTTGGGCTGATCAGGGTTTAGCGTTTGATGTGGCTGTTCATGTCGGCACCCTAACTGCGGTTGTGATTTACTTTAGAAACGAAGTTAAAGCATTGTTAAGCGCATTTTTTGCCTCTATTTTCAAAGGAGATCGAAGCAAAGAAGCAAACTTAGCTTGGTGCATTATTTTAGCGACTATACCAGCTTGTATTTTTGGCTTGGTGATGAAAGACGTCATCGAAGTCTACTTACGCAGCGCTTGGGTTATTGCTGCTACTACCATTATTTTCGGTATTCTTCTTTGGTACGCTGATAAAGCTGCTAAACAGAATATTAATGAGTATCAAGCGGGTTGGAAGAAAGCGCTCTTCATCGGTTTCGCACAAGCGGTGGCAATGATTCCGGGGACCTCTCGTTCTGGTATTACCATTACTGCGGCTCTTTATCTTGGTTTTACTCGTGAAGCGGCAGCGCGTTTTTCGTTTTTAATGTCGATTCCGATTATCGTACTGGCGGGAAGCTACCTAGGTTTGAAACTGGTTACCAGTGGTGAACCAATCCATCTAGGATTCTTGATGACAGGTATTTTGACGTCATTTGTTAGCGCCTATATCTGTATTTTCTTTTTCTTAAAGCTTATTTCTCGAATGGGTATGACCCCATTTGTAATTTACCGTTTGATTTTAGGTGTCGGGTTATTTGCCTTTCTATTAAGCCGTTAGTCGCCTGAAAAGGGGGCTTATGGTATAAATAGGGCGTTTCTACCCAAATTGACAAAAAGGCCGTTTTTATTCGGCCTTTCTTCTATATACACCGATTTTTTATCAATATTGACGAGTGTGAAAGTAATGCGAGTACTTGCGGTGACATTAACCCTGCTGCTTGGTTTTCTACAATACAGCTTATGGCAGGGGAAGAACGGAATATCTGATTATCATGCTGTTGCGGCAGAGATAGAAGTTCAAGAGCAAGTGAACACTAACTTACATCAACGTAATCAAGAGATGTTCGCGGAAATTGATGATTTGCGACAAGGCCTTGATGCGATTGAAGAAAGAGCTCGTCATGAATTAGGAATGGTGAAAAGTGGAGAAACTTTTTACCGTATTACCGGAGAGGATAATCGTTAATGGATAAATCAATCATTGCGGTTGTCCCTGCTGCGGGCGTTGGCAGTCGGATGCAAGCCGACCGTCCGAAACAATATTTAAAACTTTTGGGAAAAACCGTACTTGAGCACACCGTGTCCAAGCTACTGGCACATCCTAAAGTCTCTAAAGTGGTTGTTGCCGTCAGCGAAGATGATCCTTATTTTTCTACGTTAGCACTTGCTAACCACCCTCAAGTTATCCGAGTTAACGGCGGCAAAGAACGAGCAGATTCTGTTCTTTCAGCATTGAATTACATCTGTAAACATGAAGTCAGCGAATGGGTTCTTGTTCATGATGCGGCCCGCCCTTGCTTCACAGATCAGGATGTTACACGACTCATCGAATGTGCTGAAAATCATTCTGTTGGCGCCATTCTCGCCGCTCCAGTCAGAGATACGATGAAGCGTAGCGATGAGCTGCAGAATATAGATCATACGGTTGAACGTTCGAATCTCTGGCATGCTTTGACACCACAAATGTTCCGCACACTACCTTTGCGCGAAGTTTTGATTGATGGGTTAGCGAGCAAAGCGAATATTACCGATGAAGCATCCGCGTTCGAAAGACTGAATTTAAGCCCGGCTTTAGTTAATGGTCGAGCAGATAACATAAAAATTACTCAGCCAGAAGATCTCGCATTGGCTGAGTTCTATTTGAGCCGAAATAAG
This sequence comes from Vibrio sp. A1-b2, assembly GCF_021726015.1. Taxonomy (NCBI): domain Bacteria; kingdom Pseudomonadati; phylum Pseudomonadota; class Gammaproteobacteria; order Vibrionales; family Vibrionaceae; genus Vibrio; species Vibrio sp. A1-b2. The sequence goes on along the minus strand of NZ_JAKKCI010000001.1, from coordinate 991,760 downwards.
GAATAAGCATGATACGAATTGGCCATGGTTTTGATGTGCATAAATTTGGTGGTGAAGGTCCTGTCATTATTGGCGGAGTTACCGTTCCTTATGAACAAGGTTTAATTGCACATTCTGATGGTGATGTTGCTTTGCATGCATTATGTGATGCGCTGCTCGGCGCGATTGCTGCGGGTGATATTGGTAAGCACTTTCCGGATACTGATGATAAATGGAAAGGAGCAGATAGCCGTGAACTATTGAAAGATGTTTATCGTCGAGTAAAAGAGTCGGGCTATCGCCTAGGAAACGCGGACGTCACCATTATTGCTCAGGCACCTAAAATGGCTCCTCATATAGAAGCGATGTGTGCGGCTATTGCTCAGGATCTAGAAACAGATATTGGTAATATCAATGTCAAAGCAACGACTTCTGAACGTTTAGGTTTCACTGGCCGCAAAGAAGGCATTGCGTGTGAAGCCGTTGTACTACTGATGAAAGCATAAAGAGTCGAAAATGACAGATATTCTATCTTCACTCGCTTACTTGTGTGGTAAACCCACAGCGAAAGGCAAAATTAAAGCTAAACCAGAAGATTTTAAAGTCGTTGAAAATCTGGGGTATGAGTTTACGGGTAGCGGTGAGCATCTCATGGTTTCTATTCGTAAGACGGGTGAAAATACCAGTTTTGTTGCGAATGAACTGGCTAAAGCGTGTGGCGTAAAGTCAAAAGATGTTAGCTGGGCAGGCTTGAAAGACCGCCATGCAGTGACAGAACAATGGTTAAGTGTTCATTTACCTACCGCAGGTTTTCCGAATCTTGCGCTGTTTCAATCACAGCATCCGAGCATTGAAGTGCTAACGATGACTCGCCACAACAAAAAGTTACGTCCGGGTGACTTAGCGGGTAACTACTTCGAAGTCACTATGTCAGAAGTCACCGATGTTGAAGAAGTGGTTAAACGTTTGGAAGTGGTGGCAAAACAAGGTGTGCCTAATTACTTCGGTAATCAGCGTTTTGGTAAAGATGGTAACAATTTAGAAGAAGCTCGCCGTTGGGGGCGTGAAAACGTCCGTACTCGTAACCAGAACCAACGTAGTCTTTATCTTTCGACTGCTCGTTCATGGATTTTCAACCGCATTGTTTCTTCGCGTATTGAGCAAAACTGTTTCTATCGTTTCATCGACGGTGATATCGCTCTGGTTAACGGTGAGCAAACGTCGGTGAGTGCGGACAAGGTTTCAGAATTCAACCAACTGCTTGAGCAAGATAAAGCACAGATTTCTGCGGCTTTAGCTGGTGATAACGCATTGCCGACACAAGCAGAAGCGCAGAAGATTGAACAGCACTTTATCGATGCTGAAGAAGACTTAATGAAGCTGATTCGCGGCAATCGCATGCGTCATGATCGCAGAGCAATAGCATTGAAAGCTCAAGATTTGAGTTGGCAAGTGGATGGTGATTCTATTACGTTAAAATTCGCTCTTGATGCTGGCAGTTTTGCGACTTCGATAGTGAGAGAACTAATAGAAGAGATTCCTGTAGAGCGTGTTTATGAGTGATAAGAAACTAAAAATACTGTTAAGCAATGATGACGGCGTGTTTGCCGATGGCATCCATGCTCTAGCGGCTGCTATCTCGGATCTCGCAGAAGTTATTATTGTTGCACCAGACCGAAACCGCTCTGGTGCGTCGAACTCTCTGACATTAGAACAGCCACTGCGTGTTTCTAAAGTTGCGCCGAATACATACTCAGTACAAGGTACGCCAACGGACTGCGTCCATTTCGCGTTGAATGAACTGCTTAAAGATTCAATGCCGGATCTGGTGTTAACCGGAATCAACCATGGCGCAAACCTTGGCGATGACGTTCTTTATTCTGGTACTGTTGCCGCTGCAATGGAAGGTCACTTCCTCGGTGTCCAGTCGATTGCTTTTTCGTTAGTTGGAAACCAACACTTTTCTACAGCAGGAAAAATTGCCCGCCAATTGGTAGAGCAACATCTGCGTCGACCTATTCCAACTAATCGTTTATTGAACGTGAATGTTCCAGATGTCCCATTTGAAGAGCTTGCCGGTACCCAAGTGACTCGATTAGGTGCTCGTCATCACGCAGAAAGCATGATTAAGCAGAAAGATCCTCGAGGTCATGATATTTATTGGTTAGGCCCTCCAGGTAAAGAGCAAGATGCCGGTGAAGGGACTGACTTCTATGCCATTGAGCATAGATTTGTTTCACTGACTCCAATGCAGGTAGATCTTACCGCTCATGAGTCTTTAGGTAGTATGGATCATTGGTTAAAGGACAGAACTGATGGCTAATCCAAAAGCCGATAAATTAATTCAGTTTTTATTAGCAAACGGTATTACTGATCAACAAGTGTTGCAGGTAATACATCAGTTGCCTCGTGAATACTTCGTTTCTCAAGCAATGGTTCATCAGGCGTATGACAACAATGCTCTGCCGATTGGTCAGGGGCAAACTATCTCTCAGCCGTATATTGTTGCAAAAATGACTCAAATGCTCGAACTGCAACGAAATAGCCGAGTGTTGGAAGTAGGGACTGGCTCTGGTTATCAGACCGCGATCTTGTCTCACTTAGTTGAGCATGTGTTTTCTGTTGAACGGATTAAATCTTTGCAATGGGAAGCGAAACGTCGTCTAAAGCAGCTCGATATTTATAACATCTCGACTAAACATGGCGACGGATGGCAGGGCTGGGCAGCAAAAGCCCCATTTGATGCGATCATAGTGACGGCAGCGGCACAGAAAGTGCCACAAGCTTTGCTGGATCAGCTTGCTGACGGAGGGCGTTTAGTCATCCCTGTCGGTGAAGATGAGCAGCAGTTGTACAAGATAATTCGTAAAGGTGATGAGTTTATTTCTCAGCTAATAGAAACGGTGCGTTTTGTTCCTTTAGTCGCTGGTGATTTAGCGTAATGAAGCGTTTTCAGCTTAAGACATTGTTGGCGTGTGGACTGTGTGGCCTATTGTTAGGCTGTACAGCAAGCTCTCCTGCGCCAGTTTCTGGGCTAAAGAAAGACTATCGAGAAATTGGGCGTGGTAGTTACCGTGGTAGTTACTATGAAGTGAACCGTGGTGATACGCTGTATTTTATAGCTTATGTCACAGACAAAGATGTAAACGATATAATTAGTTACAATAAACTCACTCCTCCTTACACCATTCATCCTGGTCAAAAGTTAAGACTTTGGCGTCCGGCATACACTGCACCTGCTTACGGTGGTACAGGGGCTGGAGCAGTGGTTGCTACTACATCTAGTGTTCCAGCGGCAGTTGCAGCCACATCAACGTCGGTTTCTCCCCCGAAATCGAGCAAAAATTCTAATGCTGTTCAAGCTAACAAATCGAAAAGTTCGGTCAAAAAAGATCCAAATAAGACGATTGATCAATCGAAAACAAAAGAGTATGTTGGTTCTAATACTCAACAAAATGTTAACAAAACTATAAGTAAACCCAAACCACAAAACGATAAAGTCGATAAGTGGTTATGGCCAACGAAGGGGAGAGTTGTTAAAAACTTTTCAGCAGGGGATCAAGGGAATAAAGGTATCGACATTGCAGGACAGCGAGGTCAATCCATTACTTCTACTGCTGCTGGAACCGTGGTCTATTCGGGTAATGCATTACGAGGTTACGGCAACTTAATCATCGTAAAGCATAATGAGCATTATTTAAGTGCTTATGCCCATAATGACCGGCTGTTGGTTAAAGAAGGACAAAGTGTTAAAGCTGGCCAAAAAATAGCAACAATGGGCAGCTCCGGTACGAGCAGTGTTCGTCTACACTTTGAAATTCGTTATCAAGGTAAGTCTGTTAATCCAAAACGGTATTTACCTTAAACATACTTGTGAAGAGTTATGTAGTGACATATTGAGCAGTAATGTCTTGCTAGCTCGCCGGGGGAGGCGCTATGAGTATCAGCAATACAGTAACCAAGGAAGAAGAGTTTGACTTAGATATTGATTCAACAGAGGCTGTTGAAGTTGACGCTAAGCTTACTACCGAAGACGATGACATTGACCAAGCGGAAGAAGTCCGTGAAGAGTTCGATGCTTCAACCAAAAGCTTAGATGCGACTCAGATGTATCTCAGCGAGATTGGTTTCTCACCTCTTTTAACCGCCGAAGAAGAAGTTCTTTATGCTCGCCGAGCACTTCGTGGAGACGAAGCTGCAAGACGACGTATGATAGAAAGTAACTTACGCTTGGTGGTGAAAATATCCCGTCGTTATAGCAATCGTGGTCTCGCTTTACTGGATCTTATTGAAGAAGGTAACTTGGGCTTGATCCGCGCGGTTGAAAAATTCGATCCTGAACGTGGATTCCGCTTTTCAACCTACGCCACTTGGTGGATCCGTCAAACGATTGAACGTGCGCTGATGAATCAAACTCGTACGATTCGTTTACCTATACACGTAGTTAAAGAGCTCAATATCTATCTACGTACCGCACGTGAACTTTCGCAAAAACTCGACCATGAGCCAACAGCGGAAGAGATCGCCTCTGAACTGGATAAACCGGTTGATGATGTCAGCAAGATGCTGCGTTTAAATGAACGCATCAGCTCTGTAGATACACCTATTGGTGGTGACGGGGATAAAGCGCTACTCGATATTATTCCTGATATTAATAACTCCGATCCTGAAGTTTCGACTCAAGATGATGATATCCGAGATTCATTGATTGCGTGGCTTGAAGAACTAAACCCTAAACAAAAAGAAGTGTTAGCACGACGCTTTGGTTTGTTAGGCTATGAGCCATCAACTTTGGAAGAAGTTGGACGTGAAATTAACCTGACTCGTGAACGTGTTCGTCAGATTCAGGTAGAAGGTTTACGTCGTTTGAGAGAGATTCTGATGAAACAAGGTTTGAACATGGAATCTTTGTTCAATGTGGAAGCAGAAGCTTAATACTCTTAAGTTCACAAATTTTATCTAGTATAAAGGCACTCAATGAGTGCCTTTTTGTTATTGAATCCTACAAAGATAGTTACAGCAATTTCTTCAGACGGTACAACTCTTCTAACGCTTGGCGTGGAGTTAGATCGTCAGGGTCAATAGCGGCTAATGCATTCTCAACTTCACTTGGCTCAGGGATCAAACTTAACTGGTTGGCGATATCGACTTTAGAGCTTGATGCCGATGAAGGTTGCCCCGCTTGTTGTAGACTGTGCTGCTCAAGTTGAGTCAGTTTGCTGCGCGCATTTTTGATCACCGTTTTCGGTACACCAGCCAGACCTGCTACTGCCAAGCCATAAGATTTGCTGGCAGCGCCTTCTTGTACCGCGTGCATGAAGGCAATACTGTCACCATGCTCAACCGCATCTAAGTGAACGTTCGCCAAGTTTGGCAACACATTCGGCAATTCAGTGAGCTCAAAATAGTGAGTAGCAAACAGGGTTAAAGCGCCGATCTGTTTCGCCAACCACTCGGCACTTGCCCAAGCCAATGAAAGGCCGTCGTAAGTACTGGTACCTCGGCCTATTTCATCCATTAAGACTAAGCTTTTCTCTGTTGCGTTATGCAGGATATTAGCTGTTTCTGTCATTTCCACCATGAAGGTTGAACGTCCAGAAGCAAGATCATCCGAAGCGCCGATACGGGTGAAGATTCTGTCTAACAAACCGATTTGTGCCGATTCGGCAGGAACATAGCAGCCAATGTGTGCAAGCAGCGCAATTAACGCAGTTTGACGCATATAGGTGGATTTACCGCCCATATTTGGACCTGTAATGATCAACATTTTGCGTTGAGCGTGCAGTTCTATTGGGTTAGCAATAAACGGGTCATTCATTACTTGCTCAACCACAGGATGACGACCTGACTGGATATGAATCCCCGGAGCTTCGGTAATAGTTGGGCGGCAGTAATCTAAACTTTCTGCGCGCTCTGCTAAGTTTTGCAGTACATCCAGCTGTGACAAAGCGGATGCAAGGTTCTGCATTTGTTCAAGATGAGGCAGTAATAAATCGAACAGTTGATCCCAAAGTTGCTTTTCTAAAGCCAGTGCTTTCGATTTTGAGTTCAGCACTTTATCTTCGTGTTCTTTCAGCTCTGGGATAATGTAGCGTTCTGCATTCTTCAAGGTTTGGCGACGCACATAATGCGGTGGAACAAGATGGCTTTGTCCTCGGCTCACCTGAATAAAGAAACCGTGAACCGCATTGTAACCGACTTTAAGCGTGTCGATACCATGACGGTCACGCTCATCCGCTTCCAGTTTTTCCAGATATTCGGTCGCGCCAGTGGCGAGAGCTCGCCATTCATCGAGCTCTGCGTTGTAGCCTTCAGCAATCACGCCACCATCACGAATGACCACTGGAGGGTTTTCCTTGATAGCTCTTTCTAACAGATCACACAGTTCATCCATCGGTTGAGTGTAATCACGTAACTTCGCCAGATAAGGATGCGACAGCTCAGTCAATGTATCGCTCAGTTCAGGAAGCTGCTGCATGGCATTACGCAGGCGAGCCAAATCTCTTGGTCGGGCAGAGCGTAGTGCCAGACGCGCTAAAATTCGTTCAATGTCGCCAATTTGTTTTAAAACAGGATGAAGATCGGCGAATAGACCTTGTTGCTTGATCTCACCAATCGCATCCAGACGTTGATTCAGTGTCTTAATGCAACGCATAGGCTGGTGGATCCAACGCTTGAGCATACGACTGCCCATAGGCGTTGCACAGTGATCAAGCACTTCCGCTAATGTGTTGTCTGTACCACCTGCGAGGTTTTGCGTCAGCTCTAAATTGCGACGTGTTGCAGCATCGAGAATCACCGACTGATCTTGGCGATCAAACGTTAGTGAACGGATATGCGGTAGCGCAGTGCGCTGAGTATCTTTGACGTATTGGATCAAACAGCCAGCGGCACATAATCCCAATTTTGCATTTTCAACCCCAAAGCCGACTAGATCACGAGTGCCAAATTGTTGGTTAAGTTGTTGTTTCGCGGTATCAAGTTCAAATTCCCAAATAGGGCGACGACGATTAGCCTTGCGGCTCGCCATTAGCTGAACTGGTGTGAAATCTTCAGGGAAAAGCAGTTCACGAGGCGCGGTTCTTTGTAACTCTGCCGCCATTGCCTCTTCGGTTTCAGGTTCACTCAGTTGGAAACGACCAGAAGTGATATCCAAAGTAGCGTAACCAAATTTGCCGTCGTGGTGATAAATAGCAGCCACAAGGTTATCAAGGCGTTCAGATAGCAGTGCTTCGTCAGTGACTGTACCCGGAGTAACAATTCGTACTACTTTACGTTCAACAGGACCTTTGCTGGTGGCAGGATCGCCAATCTGTTCGCAGATTGCGACAGACTCACCCAACTGAACTAATTTCGCTAAGTAACCTTCAACCGCGTGGAATGGAACGCCCGCCATTGGAATCGGTTCTCCGGCAGATGCGCCTCGTTTGGTCAGAGAGATATCCAACAGTTGCGACGCACGTTTGGCGTCATCGTAGAAAAGCTCATAAAAATCCCCCATACGATAGAACAACAATATCTCAGGGTTTTCAGCCTTGAGTTTTAGGTACTGCTGCATCATTGGAGTGTGGTGCGAAAGAGACTCGCTCGATTGATTCATGGCGTTACATCACTTGTTGGTATCGTTGGCAGTCCTTTTGCTCTAACTATCAGATAAATAGTCATGAGCTAAGTCACGCGTAAGGTCACTTGAAAACGGTGAGTGATGATAACAAATCAAACAACGACAGAGCAATTATCCCCTTACAATGCGAATAATAAGGGGATGAATGCGAGACAAATGCTACGAAGGGAAGAAGTGCTAAGAGAAAAGACCTGAAGAAAGATAACGATCACCGCGATCACAGATGATCGCAACCACCACCGAGCCCGGATTTTGTTTTGCAATTTCAATCGCTGCGAATACTGCACCACCAGAGCTTACGCCTGCACAGATGCCTTCTTCACGCGCCAGTGCTCTGGCTGTATTTTCTGCATCTTGTTGATTAATATCTATCACTTGGTCAACGTCAGCGGCATTGAAGATGCCCGGTAAATACTCTTGCGGCCAGCGGCGAATACCCGGAATGGCACTGCCTTCTGAAGGTTGCAGACCAACAATATTAATTTCAGGATTCTGGCTCTTTAGGTAGCGAGACACACCCATGATAGTGCCGGTTGTACCCATGCTTGAAACAAAGTGAGTGATCTTGCCTTGGCTTTGTTGCCAGATTTCCGGCCCAGTAGAGTGAAAGTGTGCATCAGGATTGTCTGGGTTGTTGAACTGATCGAGAACTTTACCTTTGCCTTCACTTTGCATTTGTAATGCTAGGTCTCGCGCGCCTTCCATCCCTTGTTCTTTACTCACCAGAATCAGCTCTGCGCCATAAGCATGCATCGAATCCTTACGCTCCTGAGTAGAGTTATCCGGCATGATAAGAATCATCTTATAGCCTTTGATAGCCGCTGCCATCGCCAGAGCGATACCTGTGTTGCCGCTCGTCGCTTCAATAATGGTGTCACCTGGTTGAATAGTGCCGCGAGCTTCGGCTTGAATAATCATATTCAGTGCAGGGCGATCTTTAACCGAGCCAGCAGGGTTATTTCCTTCCAGTTTCACGAGCACGGTACTTTGGCTACCCGATGCTAGACGTTGCAGTTTTACCAGAGGCGTTTGGCCTACATAAGCTTCAATGGTTGGAAAGTCAGACACGTTATCAGCCTTTTATTGTCAGTCTTTTAAGTGCTGCTATTGTCTAATTCTTCTCCACTCCTGCACAAGTCTCTATTAGTGATGAGCATACAATTTATTGTTTGATATTATTCCAAAAGGTTCTATTTATAACCTTTGTTATAATCGTTTTATGCACATACTCTAGTCTAAAAGGAAGCCATATCGGCAAGATGATTTTGGAGTATGAACATAATGAAAAAGATGAAGTCAGCACTCGCAGCTTTATTAATTGCGGGATCATTTAACGCCTCAGCAGCAGATCAAACAATCTTGAACTCTTCTTACGATATTGCTCGTGAGTTGTTTGCTTCATATAACCCGTTGTTTGCAGAACACTGGAAAGAAAAAACAGGCAAAACGATTGAGATTAAGCAATCGCACGGCGGTTCATCTGCGCAAGCTCGTTCTATTCTTCAAGGTCTGTCTGCGGATGTTGTGACTTTTAACCAAGTCACAGACGTACAAGTACTGCATGACAAAGGAAAATTGATTCCTGCCAACTGGCAAGATTTGCTACCAAACGCAAGTTCACCTTATTACTCAACAACGGCATTTTTGGTGCGTAAAGGTAACCCTAAGAATATTCAAGACTGGGGTGATTTAGCTCGTGAAGATGTGTCATCTGTTTTCCCTAACCCGAAAACTTCGGGTAACGCTCGTTACACATATCTAGCGGCTCTAGGCTACGCTCAGAAAGCGTTTGGTAAAGATAACGAAGCGAAACAAGATGAATTCTTGAAGCAATTCCTAGCAAACGTCGCGGTATTTGATACAGGTGGCCGTGGCGCGACAACTTCATTCGTTGAACGTCAATTAGGCGACGTTCTTATCACGTTCGAATCAGAAGTAAACAATATCCGCAAACAGTACGGCGAAGATAACTACCAAGTTGTGGTACCGAAAACGTCAATTCTTGCGGAGTTCCCAGTAGCAGTTGTTGAGCGCAATGCGAAACGTAACGGGACTACAGAAGTCGCAACTGAGTATCTTTCATACCTGTACAGTGAAGATGCACAACGTATGTTGGCTGGCTTTAACTACCGCGTGCACGATGAAACAGTAAAAGCAGAATTTGCTGACCGTTTCCCTGAAGTAGAACTACTGACTGTTGAGCAGATCATCGGTGGTTGGGATCAAGCGATGAAAACCCAATTCTCTAATGGCGCTAAGTTAGACCAACTACAACGTCGTTAATCGATAAGTGCCGCCTCTTACACTGCTAAATCAGGGCTGAGAGGCGGTTATTTTTCTCTTTGATAAGTTAGATTGAGAGTTTATGAGCGGATCTGTTGTGACATCTCGCCCGAAACATCATGGTGTACCTAAGAAAACCCGTGTTTTACCGGGATTTGCGATAAGTTTAGGTATCTCATTGTTGTTTGTTAGCTTGATTTTGTTGCTCCCAGCAACAGGTCTGGTAATGCAAACCAAAGGCATGTCTCTTAGTGAATATTGGCAGGTGATTGCTGATCCTCGCGTGGTAGCAAGTTACAAAGTAACCGTGTTATCCGCATTCGTTGCATCACTGTTTAACGGTGCTTTCGGTCTGCTACTGGCTTGGGTATTAGTTCGCTACACCTTTCCGGGTAAACGAATTCTTGATGCATTAGTTGACTTGCCTTTCGCGTTACCTACAGCGGTTGCGGGTATTACCCTTGCAACTTTGTATTCAAGCCACGGTTGGATAGGCAGTGTGCTGGAAAGTATCGGTTTGAAAGTGGCGTATACCCCTTTGGGCATTATTGTCGCTATGGCTTTCACCAGTATTCCTTTCGTTGTTCGTACCGTACAACCAGTACTTGAAGAAATCTCCCGTGAGGAAGAAGAAGCGGGTATGACGCTTGGTGCTTCTGACAGCGCAGTATTTTGGCGTGTGATAATGCCTTCGCTTTGGCCAGCTTTGCTGGTGGGCGTTGCTTTATCATTCACACGTAGTTTAGGTGAGTTTGGTGCGGTGATATTTATTGCGGGCAACATGCCTTATGTCAGTGAAATCACTTCTCTGATGATCTTTGTCCGCTTACAGGAATTTGATTTCCCTGCGGCGAGTGCGATTGCTTCAGTCGTTCTTCTTACCTCGTTGTCACTTCTGTTGGTGATCAACCTGTGGCAAGGCGCGTATTTACGCCGAATTCATGGTCGATAGGGAGTCTATTCGTTATGTCTAGTCAAAGAACGGCAAATCAAAGACCTTTACGAGTCGGTGAACAGCCTTGGGTTAAATGGAGTTTAATCTCTCTGGCGTTATTTTTTGTGGCAGTGCTGCTGTTGATTCCACTGCTGAGCATATTTCAACAAGCCTTTGCCAGTGGCCTAGAAACTTACATTACTAACCTCAGTGAACCAGATACCCTGCATGCAATCGGCCTAACTTTGGTGGTGGCGTTACTGACGGTGCCGATTAACTTAGTATTCGGTGTGATGCTAGCGTGGTCAGTGACTCGCTTTGAGTTTACAGGGCGTAAATTTCTTACCACCTTAATTGATATTCCATTCGCGGTATCGCCTGTTGTTGCAGGACTGCTTTACCTGCTGCTTTATGGCAGCAGCGGTTGGCTCGGTGAATGGTTATATGAACGCGATCTACAAATCATGTTTGCTTGGCCGGGTATTGTGCTTGTGACGGTGTTTGTGACCTGTCCATTTGTTGCCAGAGAATTGATTCCTTTGATGCAGCAACAAGGTCGTAGCGATGAAGAAGCAGCGGTGATCCTTGGTGCCTCTTGGTGGCAACTGTTTCGCCGAGTCACACTGCCAAACATTAAGTGGGCATTGATTTACGGTGTCATCCTAACCAATGCAAGAGCTGTTGGTGAGTTTGGTGCAGTGGCGGTTGTGTCAGGTAATATCCGTGGTGAAACCAACACCTTGCCTTTACATGTTCAGCTTCTTTATGAGGATTACCAATCAGAAGCGGCATTTGCGAGTGCGTCACTTTTGGCCTTTATCGCCTTATTAACTTTGATTTTGAAAGCCTTTGTTGAATGGCGCCAAGAACGAAATCATGTCATTAAACAAGAGCAGCAAGGAACGTTATGAGTATTCGTTTAGACAATATTTCGAAGCATTTCGGCAAATTTCAGGCACTTTCGCCACTCTCCTTGCATATTGAAGATGGTGAAATGATTGGCTTACTTGGACCGTCAGGTTCAGGTAAAACAACATTACTGCGTATTATTGCGGGTTTGGAAAGTGCCAATTCTGGAACTATCCATTTCCGCGATCGCGATGTGACTAACGTACACGTACGTGACCGCCGAGTCGGTTTTGTTTTCCAAAACTATGCGCTATTTCGTCACATGACGGTGGCTGACAACGTGGCGTTTGGTTTGCAGGTTATGGAACGTTCACAACGTCCTTCTCAAGCTGAAATCAATAAGCGAGTAAAGCAACTGCTGGAAATTGTGCAGCTTGGACATTTAGCTGGTCGCTACCCAGAGCAGCTTTCTGGCGGGCAAAAGCAGCGTATCGCACTTGCGCGAGCGCTAGCAACGAAGCCAGAAGTACTTTTACTTGATGAACCTTTCGGCGCATTGGATGCAAAAGTACGTAAAGACTTGCGTCGCTGGTTACGCAGTTTGCATGATGAACTTGGTTTTACCAGCGTATTCGTGACTCATGATCAGGATGAGGCTCTAGAGCTATCTGATCGCGTAGTGGTAATGAGTAATGGTAGAATTGAGCAGGTGGATTCGCCAGTTGAGCTGTATGCACATCCGAATAGCCGTTTTGTGTTTGATTTCTTTGGTAACGTCAACCAGTTCAAAGCGAACTGGCAGCAAGAACAGTGGAAGAATGGCGAAGCGTTTGTTTTGCCACCATTTAATGAAACGACACAGAAAAACGGTCAGCTTTACATACGTAGCCATGAGCTGAGCCTATCGACAAAAGAAAACAGCCAAGCATCATTGCCTTGTGAAGTGGTGTCTATCAACCCTGTTGGGGCTGAAGTGCGAGTTGAGTTATCACCAATTGGTTGGCAAACCGATGAACTTTGGGAAGCGAAACTTTCTCACCGTTCTCTCAATGAGCAATCTCTAAAGCGCGGCGATCAGGTTTTCGCTTTGCCTCAAGTAGGGTACTTCTTTGCTGATGATTCCCATCAAGCACCGGAAGTTATACGCTGGCCGTTCTTGGCTCCGGGTAACTTAATGTTCGAGATTTAATTGTTCTATATGTCTGAACAAACGCTAAAGATAAGAGTGCCTGTTGGCACTCTTATTATTTCTGCGGTTGGCAATTGGTTGACTATCAGTTAGCTTTATCTGATTGATAAAAGGTTAGGTATTTTCTCATGAATTCCGTAGAACAATTAAGCCAACAACTGGGCGAGTTATTGCTTAAGCACAAACAGATTTTAGTGACGGCTGAGTCTTGTACTGGTGGTGGTGTCGCCAATGCAATCACTGAAATTGCAGGAAGTTCTGCATGGTTTGATCGGGCTTTTGTTACCTATAGCAATGAAGCAAAACAAGAAATGATTGGCGTTGAAGGGCAAACTCTCGCGGAATTTGGCGCGGTATCTGAACCCGTTGTGATTCAAATGGTGCAAGGAGCACTGAAAAATTCCAACGCGACTATCGGTGTTTCGATCAGCGGTATTGCAGGACCGACTGGAGGAAGTGAAGAAAAACCAGTTGGGACAGTGTGCTTTGCTTGGGCAGATAAATCCGAATGGCTCAAGGTTGAAACTCAACACTTTACTGGCGATCGCAGTGCTGTTCGAACCCAAGCTGTGATCCATGCCTTAGAAACAATTAAAGAGCATTTGTCTTAAGTCTCTGACTTTTCGGCAAGTGACAACTTTTTTCCATACAGGGGTGGACACTGTATGAATCAACAGTATAATGAGCAGCATTCGACGTAATTAAGTCAACCAATTTCCAGGGTCAATGAACCCTAACATCACGCAAGTGACAGTCTGGAGAAAGTAATGGACGAGAATAAACAGAAGGCGTTAGCCGCAGCCCTAGGTCAAATTGAAAAGCAATTCGGTAAAGGTTCGATTATGCGCCTTGGTGACAACCGTACTATGGATGTAGAAACCATCTCTACGGGTTCACTTTCTTTGGATATCGCGTTAGGTGCTGGTGGTTTACCAATGGGACGTATTGTAGAAGTCTACGGTCCAGAATCTTCAGGTAAAACAACACTGACTCTTGAACTGATTGCTGCAGCGCAACGTGTAGGTAAAACTTGTGCCTTTATTGATGCTGAGCATGCTCTAGACCCAATCTACGCTCGCAAACTCGGCGTTAATATTGATGAACTATTGGTTTCTCAGCCAGATACTGGTGAGCAAGCACTTGAAATCTGTGACGCATTGGCTCGTTCTGGTGCGGTAGATGTTATGGTTGTCGACTCAGTTGCAGCACTAACTCCAAAAGCAGAAATTGAAGGTGAAATGGGCGATAGCCACATGGGTCTTCAAGCTCGTATGCTTTCTCAAGCAATGCGTAAATTAACGGGTAACCTGAAGCAGTCAAACTGTATGTGTATCTTCATCAACCAAATTCGTATGAAGATTGGTGTGATGTTCGGTAACCCTGAAACAACAACGGGTGGTAACGCTCTTAAATTCTACGCTTCTGTACGTCTAGATATTCGTCGTACTGGTTCTATCAAAGAAGGCGATGAAGTTGTTGGTAACGAAACACGTATCAAAGTGGTTAAGAACAAGATTGCAGCGCCATTTAAACAAGCTGATACGCAAATTCTTTACGGCCAAGGTTTTAACCGCGAAGGTGAACTGATTGATTTAGGTGTTAAACACAAGCTGGTTGAGAAGGCTGGTGCTTGGTATAGCTATAATGGCGACAAGATCGGTCAAGGTAAAGCTAACGCATGTAAATACCTACGAGAGAACCCAGAAGCAGCAGCAACGATTGACGCTAAACTTCGCGAGATGCTACTAAACCCTAGCTTAGAAGCACCTGTATCTGCTGATGTAGCTCAGCCGTCTGTTGAAGAAGAAGAATTTTAATCACTACTGGTTTAATCAACACAGTGATAGCGATTTCAGAGCCCTGCTGATTAGCGGGGCTTTTTGTTATTAAAATTTAGGTGTGAGCTTTGAGGTGATATGTATTCAAGCCCTAATAAGATGAGCTGCAAAGAACGCGCTTTGTATCTGCTGACAAGACGTGATCATGGCGAGTTTGAACTTTGGCAAAAGTTACTGTTGAAAGGCTTTGAAGAAGAGGAAGTTCAACAAGCGGTCATCTATTGTAAAGAGCAAGGTTACCTAGATGATCAACGCTTTGCTCGGAGCCAAGTTAGACAGCATATTGCAAAAGGGCATGGTGAAAGGCGAATTCGTCAGGAACTGCAACAAAAACGTGTTGAAAATGATGCGGTTAATAGCGCATTAGAACAAGAAGAAGTCGATTGGTTTGAGTTAGCGAAGCAAACGGCAGAAAAGAAATTCAAACACGTTATGACTCAAGACCAAAAAGAGTACGCGAAGAGGGTAAGATTCCTTCAGTACCGTGGCTTTAACTTCGACCAAATAAACTACGCTTTGAGTAACGATGAAGAAGGTGGGCGCTGAGAACAAATTGCTCTACCGCTTGCTGTCACTCGTCTCAATTCTATTCGTCATTTAACTTCATGACATTCCGCTAAATTTCAATTCTTGTTCGTCTTTTCTTTAAGAAAACTAGGCGAACTCTTATCCATGCTTTACAATAGCGCAAAATTCTAACTTGAGTATTTCAGGAAGAGCTGCATGTACATGAGCACGGATGAGGTTCGCCGCGCGTTCCTCTCATTCTTTGAAAGTAAAGGCCACCAAATCGTCGAAAGTTCGTCTTTGGTGCCTGCTAACGATCCTACCTTGCTGTTCACTAACGCAGGGATGAACCAGTTTAAAGATTGTTTCCTAGGTTTAGAGAAACGAGCATACACTCGCGCAACAACAGCTCAACGCTGTGTTCGTGCTGGTGGTAAACATAATGACTTAGAGAACGTGGGTTTCACCGCGCGTCACCACACATTCTTTGAAATGTTGGGTAACTTCAGCTTTGGTGATTACTTCAAAGAAGACGCCATCAAATTCGCATGGGAATTTCTGACTGAAGTTCTGCAACTACCAAAAGATCGCCTGCTAGTCACGGTTTACCAAACTGATGATGAAGCATTCGATATCTGGAACAAACAGGTTGGTATTCCGGCAGATCGCATTATTCGCATTGGTGACAAGCCAGGCGGTAAAGCGTATGAATCAGATAACTTCTGGCAGATGGGCGATACTGGTCCATGTGGTCCATGTACAGAAATTTTCTACGATCACGGTGATCATATTTGGGGCGGTCCTCCGGGCTCTCCAGAAGAAGATGGTGACCGATTCATCGAGATCTGGAACAACGTATTTATGCAGTTCAACCGTCATGCTGATGGCACGATGGAACCACTACCTAAGCCATCTGTGGACACGGGTATGGGTATTGAGCGTATCTCTGCAATTATGCAAAACGTACACTCAAACTACGAAATCGATGTATTCCAAACGCTAATTAAAGCAGCCGCTGAAGTGACAGGTCATGACGATCTTTCTAACCAGTCATTGCGCGTTGTTGCTGACCATATTCGTTCATGTGCATTCCTAATCGTAGACGGTGTTATGCCTTCTAACGAAGGTCGTGGCTATGTACTGCGCCGTATCATTCGTCGTGCAGTTCGCCATGGTAACAAACTGGGTGCTCAAGGCTCTTTCTTCTACAAACTTGTTTCTGTACTGGCTGATGTTATGGGTACAGCAGGTGAAGAGCTTAAGAAGCAACAAGCTGTGGTTGAGAAAGTACTTCGCATTGAAGAAGAAAACTTCAGTCGCACACTTGATCGCGGTATGGCTATTCTAAATGAAGCACTGGATAACCTAGAAGGCAATGAGCTTGACGGTGAAACAGTATTCAAACTCTATGACACATACGGTTTCCCTGCTGACTTAACTAACGACGTTGCTCGTGAACGTAACTTCACAATCGACGAAGCTGGTTTTGAAGCGGCAATGGAAGAGCAACGCCAACGTGCTCGCGAAGCAGGTCAATTCGGCACTGATTACAACACGCTAATCAAAGTCGATGGTAGCACTGAGTTCTGTGGCTATAGTGCGACAGAAGGTCAAGGCACTATCACTGCTATGTTCGTTGAAGGCAACGAAGTTGATTCATTGTCAGCGGGCGACAAAGCGATTGTTGTACTAGACGAAACCCCTTTCTATGCAGAATCCGGTGGTCAGTGTGGTGATGCTGGTGTACTAAAACTTGAATCAGGTTTGTTCAAAGTCGAAGACACTCAGAAACTAGGCAATGCTTTTGCTCATCACGGTGTACTTGTTGAAGGTGTATTTGCTAAAGGCGATAAAGTGACAGCGGTTGTCGATGCTAAACGTCGTCAAGCAACGTCTCTTAACCACTCAGCGACTCACCTGTTACATGCAGCACTTCGCCAAGTATTAGGTGAACACGTGGCTCAGAAAGGTTCTTTAGTGAAACCTGAAGGTCTGCGTTTTGACTTCTCTCATCTTGAAGCTGTAACTGCTCAAGAGCTGAAAGAAGTAGAGCGTTTGGTTAATGAACAAGTACGTCGTAACCACGTGATTGAAACGAACATCATGGACATCGAATCAGCGAAGAAGAAAGGTGCAATGGCACTGTTCGGTGAGAAATACGATGACCAAGTTCGTGTGCTTTCAATGGGTGAATTCTCAACTGAACTGTGTGGTGGTATTCACGCATCAAATACGGGTGATATTGGTCTGTTCAAGATCACTTCCGAAGGCGGTATCGCAGCAGGTATTCGCCGTATTGAAGCAGTTACTGGTGAATCAGCACTAGATGTTATCGATGCTCAAACACGCAAGTATGAAGAGAAGCTTGTTGAAGCAGCTAACAAAGCGAAAGCGTTAGAGAAAGAAATTCAGAAGCTGAAAGACAAAATGGCAGCGGCTGAAAGTGCCAACATTATGGGCAAAGCTCAAGTGATCAACGGCACTAAAGTTCTTATCGCTGGTCTTGAAGGCGCAGACAGTAAGAATCTAAGAACCATGGTTGACGATATTAAGAATCAACTTGGTAGTGGTGTTGTTCTACTGGCCAATGTGGCGGACGACAAAGTCGGTCTTATTGCTGGTGTAACTAACGACTTGACTGGCAAAGTTAAAGCAGGTGATTTAGTTAAAATGGTTGCAGAACAAGTTGGCGGTAAGGGCGGCGGTCGCCCTGATATGGCTCAGGCAGGTGGTACCGATGTATCAGCTTTACCTGCGGCTATGCAAACTGTTCAGCCTTGGCTAGAAGAACGCTTATAAATTAATTAGCTACGTCAGTTTCACCTTAAACTGACGTATGTTTAATTCCATTGACCAAGTGGTTTAATTGGGTGGAGTTTTCCGCTCAGTTATCTGCTTGGTTTTGTTTTTGTTATTACTAAACGAATTTATCGGTTGGATAAACGAGTTGGTGCGTATGAGACTTCGGTCTTGGGAAGGTGAATACTGGTGAAAAAGTCCCTTATCGTGCAAAAGTTTGGCGGAACTTCTATGGGTTCAATTGAAACAATCCATACTGTAGCTGAACACATCATAAAGGCGAAAAATGATGGTAATCAAGTTGTTGTAGTTGTATCTGCAATGGCGGGTGAAACGAATCGATTAGTGGCATTAGCCCAACAAATCGATAGCGTACCAACTGCAAGAGAACTTGATGTTTTGCTCTCTGCTGGTGAACAAGTGTCTATGGCACTGTTAGCAATGACTTTAAATAAATTAGGTTTTGCTGCCCGTTCACTAACCGGAGCTCAAGCGAACATAGTGACAGATAACCTGCACAATGACGCGACGATTAAGTACATTGATACACGAACGATTAACGAGCTACTAGAACAAGATCAAATCGTGATAGTAGCTGGTTTTCAAGGTGTTAATGAGAATGGGGACATCACCACGTTAGGGCGCGGTGGCTCAGATACAAGTGCTGTGACACTTGCCGGAGCTCTCAAGGCTGACGAATGCCAAATCTTTACTGATGTAGATGGTGTCTACTCTTGTGATCCAAGAGTGGTACCGAATGCTCAGAAATTAGATGTTGTAGATTTCCCATCTATGGAAGAAATGGCTCGTAAGGGTGCAAAAGTTTTACATTTACCATGTGTTCAGTATGCATGGGATAATGCGGTTCCACTTCGTGTCTTGTCTACTTTCGATGTTAATGAAGGTAGTTTGATTAAAGGGGAGCAGGGAACCAAACCTGTCTGTGGTATCGCCATTCAAAGAGATATGGCTTTGATTACCATTGAACATGAAGCACTTTCAAACCTACAGAAACGTTGCCAAATGTTAGGTATTGAGGTGTGGAGTGTGATCGAGGATACAGATTGGGCAGGAGTGGTCATAAAACTTGATGCTTGTGCTAAGTTGAAGCTGGTGTTCAGTGACAAAATCCGTAATAGTGAACATGTGAGTTTATTAACCACAGTAGGTTTACAGGCCCCGAGCTTCGTTGACCGCTCTTTTGCATTACTGGCTGAACACGACATAAATATTCATTATGTTTCAACGACTTCGCAATCATTCATGCTTATGTTAAGTCCAGAAAGTGTTAATTCAGCAGCTAATATTTTGCATGAGGCTTTTATAACTTCTGACGAACTATTAGATTTTCAACCTAGGCAAGTATCTTTAGGTTAATAGACTGCCAACAGAGTTTACCAAAATATAACTTCTGTTGGATAATAGTGTAACTGCAAGATAATTCAGAGATTACTCAAGGAGCAAAGAATGCTAATTTTGACTCGTCGTGTTGGCGAAACTCTAATGATCGGTGATGAAGTCACTGTTACTGTTTTAGGCGTAAAAGGTAACCAAGTACGTATTGGTGTAAATGCGCCGAAAGAAGTATCTGTTCACCGTGAAGAAATTTACATGCGCATTCAAGCTGAAAAGGGCAATGGTAACGTTTCATCTGGCAACTACTAATTTTCAAAAAGAGCTGGCAAATTAGCCAGCCTTTTTTGTTTTTAAGAGATGCGATTTTTAATAAAAGTGTAATTTCATAGCGCTTTGATTAAATAGGCAACGATTGACTTGGTTTTTGCTATTTTTGCCAAGAAAATGTTTGACATATTTTTGGTAAATCGTAATATGTGCCTCCGCAAGACGGTGAGGTGGCCGAGAGGCCGAAGGCGCTCCCCTGCTAAGGGAGTATGCGGTTTGTAGCCGCATCGAGGGTTCGAATCCCTCCCTCACCGCCATTCTTGCCTTGTTTGGGTTAGCAGCCAAGCAAAGAACAAAGTGCGTCCTTAGCTCAGCTGGATAGAGTACCTGGCTACGAACCAGGCGGTCGGAGGTTCGAATCCTCCAGGACGCGCCATATTCTTTCTCTTGTTTTTATAGCAAGTTATTGAATGTGAATAATGCGGTGAGGTGGCCGAGAGGCCGAAGGCGCTCCCCTGCTAAGGGAGTATGCGGTTTGTAGCCGCATCGAGGGTTCGAATCCCTCCCTCACCGCCATTTATTGACCAACGGTCAATTTTTTTGTTCTGAAATAAACTTAGTGTGATATGCTTCACACCCTGCGCGTCCTTAGCTCAGCTGGATAGAGTACCTGGCTACGAACCAGGCGGTCGGAGGTTCGAATCCTCCAGGACGCGCCACTATTTATCGTCTAAGATGTTGTTGGTAACAACAAGAATCTTGGATGTAGGGTAATGCCCTTATATCAGTCTTAGTTTTTAAGACTAGAATATTAAAAACTGCGCGCTCATAGCTCAGCTGGATAGAGTACCTGGCTACGAACCAGGCGGTCGGAGGTTCGAATCCTCCTGAGCGCGCCATTATTTAAGTTGATGTTTTTTTAAACTCATTAACTCTGCGCGTCCTTAGCTCAGCTGGATAGAGTACCTGGCTACGAACCAGGCGGTCGGAGGTTCGAATCCTCCAGGACGCGCCACTATTTATGTTTAAGATGTCTGTAAAAAGAGTCCTAAGCATCAGGGTAATGCCCTTATATCAGTCTCAATCTTTAAGACTAGAATATTAAAAACTGCGCGCTCATAGCTCAGCTGGATAGAGTACCTGGCTACGAACCAGGCGGTCGGAGGTTCGAATCCTCCTGAGCGCGCCATTATTTAAGTTGATGTTTTTATTTAAACTCATTAACTCTGCGCGTCCTTAGCTCAGCTGGATAGAGTACCTGGCTACGAACCAGGCGGTCGGAGGTTCGAATCCTCCAGGACGCGCCACTATTTAAAGCCTCGCATAATGCGAGGCTTTTTTCTTTTGTTAAAAATACAATTCTTGTTTATCTGCAAGTAGTAAGTCACTGTTCTGTATCGAACCAACATGACTTTACCTCCCATATTTCTTATTTCATTTCAAAGTTTCACTATTCTCATCGTAATGGATACAAATACGTGGCTCACGCGTTGGTTTGCTTACAATCGGTTTGCGCCGTTTTGTTAGCTATGCCATAAATCTGACACTCAATATGTGGCGCTTCTAGAAGAGTACTCTCAACTAAATTGACAATTTTTAATCAATTGAGATAATTTTCGCTCACTTGTCATAACGAGGAATCTCGTTTTTTTTGACGATTGTTGTCAGGATGACAAAAGAAAGGAAGCAACATGACAAACATTGGAAGCCTGCTAGTAGACGCGGCCACCCTGATGATGACAGGGATGGGCTTCGTTTTTCTATTCCTAACCATATTGGTTTATCTCGTTCGGTTAATGTCTAAATTGGTACCTCAAGAAGTACCTCAACCGATCAGTACACCTACTAAAAATAAAAAAGTACCAGTGAAATCTGGGGCGTTGAACCAACAAACGGTTAGCCCACAGGTTGTAGCGGCTATTTCTGCTGCTGTACATCAGCACCGTACTCTAGCTGCTGCGAAAGGTAGTAAATAATTAAAAGGAGTTAATAAGCATGTCTAAACCACTTGCCATAACCGATGTGGTCCTTCGCGATGCCCATCAATCTTTATTTGCTACGCGCATGCGTATCGAAGATATGCTGCCGATTGCAGCAGAGTTGGACAAAATTGGCTATTGGTCTCTTGAAACTTGGGGAGGAGCAACATTTGATGCATGTATTCGATTCTTGGGCGAAGACCCATGGGAGCGTTTACGAGAGTTGAAAAGAGCAATGCCTAACACACCAATGCAAATGCTTTTGCGTGGTCAAAACTTACTGGGTTATCGTCACTATGCTGATGATGTGGTAGAGAAATTTGTTGAGCGTGCGCATACCAATGGTATGGATGTGTTCCGTATCTTTGATGCGATGAATGATGTGCGTAACTTTGAGAAAGCAGTAAAAGCGACAATTGATGTCGGTGCTCATGCTCAAGGTACGCTCTCGTATACCACCAGTCCGGTTCACAATGCCGATACTTGGGTTGATCTTGCTAAGCGATTGGAAGATTTAGGTTGTCATTCTTTGTGTATCAAAGATATGTCTGGCCTGCTTAAACCATATGAAGCTGAAGAGCTGATTACTCGTATTAAAGCATCGTGCGATGTTCCACTTGCTCTACATTGCCATGCAACCACAGGTTTATCGACAGCAACAGCGGTGAAGGCGGTGGAAGCTGGTATCGACATTCTTGATACCGCAATTTCTTCCATGAGCCAGACTTACGGTCATACGCCAACAGAAACTGTTGTCGCTATGCTGCAAGGTACTGAACGCGATACGAATTTGAAGCTTGAGCAGATCGAACCTATTGCGTCTTACTTCCGTGAAGTGCGTAAGAAATACGCGAAGTGGGAAGGTCAGTTAAAAGGCGTTGATTCTCGCATTTTGATTGCTCAAGTCCCTGGCGGTATGCTGACCAATATGGAAGGTCAGCTTAAAGAACAAGGCGCGGCTGATCGTATCGATGAAGTTCTCGAAGAGATCCCTCGTGTTCGTAAAGATCTTGGCTATATTCCTTTGGTAACGCCGACGTCACAAATCGTCGGTACTCAAGCTGTGATCAACGTTCTGACAGGTGAGCGCTATAAGAGCATCACTAAAGAAACGGCGGGTTTATTGAAAGGTGAATACGGTGCGACTCCTGCTGAAGTAAACACTGAGTTGCAAGCTCGTGTTCTCGATGGTGCAGAAGTGATCACCTGCCGTCCTGCAGATCTATTGCAAGACGAGATGGAACACTTAACGACCGAATTGCTAGAGAAAGCAAAAGCGGAAGGTATTTCTTTGGCAGAAGACACCGTTGATGATGTCCTGACATATGCGCTGTTCCCTCAAGTTGGCTTGAAGTTCCTGAAGAACCGCCACAACCCAGAAGCTTTCGAGCCTGCACCGGGTAAAGAAGTGGCTGCTCCAGTTGTAACTAAACCTGCTGCGTCAGCGGTTGGTGGCATCGAAACTTACAGTGTTAAAGTTGATGGCCACGTGTACGAAGTGGAAGTCGGTCCTCAAGGTCAGCTTACTTCGGTTACACCTGCGCAGGCTAAACCTGCGGCTACGGCTCCAGTTGCCGCTGCTGATAACGCTGAAGACGTTCCTGCGCCACTAGCCGGTACTATTTTCAAAGTAAACGTAGCAGCTGGTGAAGAAGTTGCAGAAGGCGATGTACTCATTATTCTCGAAGCAATGAAGATGGAAACGGAAGTCAGAGCGGCTCGCTCAGGCTTAGTTCAGGATCTTCATGTTAAAGAGGGTGATGCTGTTGCTGTTGGTTCACCACTGCTGAGCTTGGCGTAAGGGAGTACCATGGACGGATTAATAACCTTATGGCGTGAAACAGGTATAGCTAACTTTGAACTAGGTCAGATCATTATGATCATGGTTGGTTGTTTGCTGCTGTTCCTTGCTATTCGTAAAGGTTTTGAACCCTTGTTACTTCTGCCAATTGGCTTTGGCGCGGTTCTGGCAAATATTCCAAATGCTGGTTTCACCGAACCGGGAGGTTTGCTTTACTACGTTTACCACGTAGGGATCGAATCGGGTGTATTCCCGTTGTTGATCTTTATGGGTGTAGGAGCAATGACTGACTTTGGCGCTTTAATCGCAAACCCCAAAACATTGTGGTTAGGTGCGGCTGCTCAGTTAGGTATTTTTGCAACCTTATTTGGTGCAATTTTCCTTAACTATGTTCCGGGAATGGAATTTTCCATGGCAGATGCATCATCGATTGCAATCATCGGTGGTGCTGATGGCCCGACAGCGATTTTCTTAGCGAGTAAGCTGTCGCCGGATCTGCTGGGTGCGATTGCTGTAGCAGCATACAGCTACATGGCATTAGTACCTATTATTCAGCCGCCAATTATGAAAGCTCTGACGACTCCCGAAGAGCGCCAGATTAAAATGGCTCAGCTTCGTCATGTTGGGAAAACAGAAAAAATCATTTTCCCTCTGATTGTCCTTCTGATGACTATTTTGTTCCTACCGTCAGCAACTCCACTCGTTGGTATGTTCTGTTTAGGAAACTTGATGCGCGAAGCGGGTGTCGTTGAGCGTTTGTCTAAGACTGCGCAAAATGAGTTGATCAACATCGTCACTATTTTCCTAGGGCTTGGTGTTGGTTCTAAGTTGCAAGCGGATAAATTCTTAAATTTAGAAACGTTGGGTATTTTGGCTTTAGGCGCAGTGGCATTCAGTATCGGTACTGCTGGTGGTGTCATTATGGCTAAGGTACTTAATAAATTCTCTAAAGAGGATATCAACCCGCTTATCGGTGCGGCTGGTGTATCTGCGGTTCCTATGGCAGCACGAGTGGTTAACAAGGTTGGCTTACAAGCTAACCCTCAAAACTTCTTGTTGATGCATGCTATGGGACCCAACGTAGCGGGTGTTCTTGGCTCTGCGGTTGCCGCTGGTGTGTTACTCGCATTAGTAGGTTAATAGCTGGCTGATGAAACCAATTGGTTGAACGTATCAATAGAGGACATTATCTTTGCTTAACGCTTTCGCGGTATGAAACTGTAGTGTTTGTAAATATTGGTATATATTCAAAGGGATGCTGCAGCATCCCTTTTTTATTTGCGCTATAGGGACAGTTGAAATGGAAAACAAGCAAATTGCTATTACCCAGTTTGGTGGGCCTGAAGTTTTATCAATATTATCGTCACCAATACCAGAGCCGAAAGCTGGCGAGGTATTAGTCCGTGTCGCATATTCTGGAATCAATCCGATTGATGTAAAAACACGGGCTGGTTTAGGTTGGGCTGCAGCTCAAAATAAAGACAATTTACCTTGGGTACCGGGCTATGATGTTGCAGGGCAGATTATAAAAGTCGGCGAGGGTGTTTCTCGTTTGCAAGATGGCGATAACGTTGCTGGTTTTATTGGTTTTCCTACTCAAGGTGGAGGTTATAGCCAATATGTTTGTGTTCCAGAAAAGGAACTGAGCCTGGTGCCTGAAGCAGTAACTTTAGAAGCCGCTGCCGTGCTTCCTCTTGCGGGGCAAACTGCTGCTCAGGCTTTGAATAAAGCGGAAGTGAAAGAAGGTGATGTGGTACTGATTTTAGCGGGTGCTGGTGGTGTCGGGCATTTGGCTGTACAGATAGCCATTGCTGCAAAAGCAGAGGTTTATACCACTTGCAGTGAAAGTAATCTGGATTATCTGGCTACTCTTGGTGCCCATGCGATTAACTATCAGTTTGCGCCTGTATCACAGCGTATTGAAAAAGTGGATGTATTGATCGACCTTGTTGGCGGAGATGCTGCTTTGGATGCGTTGAAGTGTCTAAATGATAATGCTCGTGTTGTCACTGTTCCGACATTAAGTGCTGAACTGATTTGTGAGAAAGCGAAAATGTTGGGTTTTCAAGCCACAGGTATGTTGGTAGATCCTAATCCTGAACAATTAGACACTATGCTATACATGGTTAGTGTTGGATTGCTAAAAACTGAAATTCAACACATTTATCCTATGGATGAAGTTCAACAAGCCCACAAACAAATAGAAACGGGTCATACACGAGGCAAGGTTTTGTTAGATATGAAATGATTGAGTTTTTTAACTCTCTTTTTACCCAATTTGCGCAGTTATTCTCTGATTCAGCATTGTGGGTTCTCTTTTTTGGCGGCTTTTTTAGTGCAACTCTACTTCCCGGTGGTTCAGAAGCCGCTTTACTCGCTACTTTAGCGCTTAATCAATATTCCGTGTTTTCTGTCATTACAATCGCAACTTTGGGTAATACCCTTGGTGGCTTAGTCAACTATTGGTTAGGTTTATGGCTGCCGAATAGAACTCAGCAGCAAAAGCATGGTCATAAAGCTTTAGCTTGGCTAACTAAGTACGGTTACTGGTCTTTACTGTTTAGTTGGTTACCTATTATTGGCGATCCACTGTGTTTAGCGGCCGGCTGGTTAAGAATGAAATTTTTACCTTCATTTGTCATGATTTTGATTGGCAAAGCGCTTCGATATTCCATTCTAGCCGTTCTTTTCTTTTTCTAAGATTTTCTAAGGAGATGTTATGAGGAAAATCTGGGCTGGAGCCTTCTCGTTAATCGCCATTTATGGCTGTAGTACTCAAACCAAACCAGAGGCTGATCTCTCCTCACTTCCTCAAGGCATTCACTTAGTTGAACAAGTTGAAGCAGCGTCCGGCAAAGTGATGATCCCTTATTCTAAATACCAGTTAGATAATGGATTAACCGTTATTCTTTCTCCGGATCATTCTGATCCGTTAGTGCATGTAGACGTTACTTATCATGTGGGCTCTGCTCGTGAAGAAGTTGGCAAATCTGGTTTTGCACACTTTTTTGAACACATGATGTTCCAAGGATCCAAGAATGTGGGTGACCAAGAACACTTTCGGCTGCTCACTGAAGCGGGCGGTTCCTTGAATGGCACAACTAATCGAGACCGTACAAACTACTATGAAACGGTACCGGCTAATCAACTGGAAAAAGTACTGTGGTTAGAAGCAGATCGTATGGGTTTCTTACTTGATGCGGTCTCTCAACGTAAGTTCGAAATCCAGCGCGATACAGTGAAGAATGAGCGTGCGCAGAATTATGACAACCGTCCATATGGTCTTATGTGGGAGAAAATGGGTGAAGCCATTTATCCGCAAGGGCACCCATACTCTTGGCAGACAATCGGGTATGTCGAAGATTTGGATAAAGTCGATGTTAACGATTTAAAAGCGTTTTTCCTGCGCTGGTACGGTCCAAACAATGCTGTTTTGACTATCGGTGGTGACATTGACGTCGATGAAACGCTTCAATGGGTAAACAAATATTTTGGATCTATTCCTAAAGGTCCGGAAGTGAAAAATGCCAAAAAGCAGCCAGCGATTTTGCCTGAAAACCGCTTTATAACCATGGAAGACCGTATTCAACAGCCTATGGTGGTGATTGGCTGGCCGACGTCATATCGTGGTGCTGGTGATCAAATGTCTCTGGATGTTTTAGCTAGTGTTCTTGGGAGTGGAACTAACAGCTATTTGTACCAAAACTTAGTTAAAACTCAGAAGGCGGTCAGTGCTGGTTCTTTCCATGACTGTTCAGAGCTGGCGTGTAATTTCTATGTGTTTGCTATGGCCCCTGCTGGTAATAGAGGTCAGTTAGCGCCTTTATATAAAGAGCTTATGCAGACACTTGATGAGTTCAAATCGAAGGGCGTTGCGGCTGAGCGTTTAGAACAAATCACAGGAATGGCTGAAGCGAACTCGGTATTTGCTTTGCAGAGTGTGTCAGGAAAAGTGGCTCAGTTGGCGGCAAATGAAACCTTTTATGGTCAACCGGATCGTATTGAAGATCAGCTGGAACAACTGCGCCATGTATCGCCAAAAAACCTCACAGCGGCATATAACAAGTACATTAATGGCAAAAATAAAGTCACGCTTAGTGTTGTCCCACAAGGTAAGACAAGTTTTGCAGTGAAGAAGGCGACATTTGTTACACCTGAACGTGATTTGCCTGAGCACCAAAAAATTTCTGAACAGCAACTGACGTACCGTCATGTAGAAGATAATTTCGACCGTTCAGTAATGCCGAAAGTCGCCGAGGGAGTTCAGGCTCGCTTACCGATGTTGTATGACATTTACTTCAACAACGGTGCTGAACTGCTTGGAACCAAAACATCTGAAACTCCGACTGTGGTCATTCAATTTAAACTTCCAGCAGGTGAAAGACATGTGCCGAGAGGAAAGGAAGGCTTAGCAAATCTAACCGCAGCCATGATGGAACAGGGCTCAGCATCAAGGAATGTAGAAGAGATTCAAGCGCAGTTGGATAAACTAGGCTCAACCATCAGCGTGAATGCGAATACCTATTCAACAAGCGTTGTGGTTTCTAGTTTAGAGAAGAATCTGGCTGAAACTTTGTCGGTCATTGAAGAGGTGTTATTCCAACCGGGCTTTAAGCAAGAAGATTTTGACCGAATCAAGCAGCAGATGATTCAAGGAATGGTCTACCAGCATCAGCAACCGGAATGGCTAGCATCGCAAGCAACTCGCCAAGTGTTGTTTGGCTCTTCGATTTTTGCTCGCTCCAGTGATGGTACCAATGATTCTATCGCCAGTTTGACCTTGGAAGATGTGAAGCATTTCTATCGTAAACATTACACACCGAATGGAGCTCAAATTGTGGTCGTTGGGGATGTTTCAAAGCAGGATATTCGCAAACAGCTTAACTTCTTCGCCAATTGGAAGGGGGAAGCTTCGCCTCTGATTGATCCGCAAATTGTTCCTAACTTAACCAGCAAAAAAGTTTATCTGGTGGATAAACCGGATGCGCCTCAATCAGTCGTTCGCCTAGTTAGACGCGGTTTACCGTTTGACGCAACGGGTGAACTTTACCTGAGCCAACTGGCAAACTTTAATCTTGCCGGCAATTTCAATAGTCGTATCAATCAGAATCTGCGTGAAGATAAAGGTTTTACCTATGGTGCGAGCAGTTACTTTTCCAGCAACCGAGAAGTGGGGGCTGTAGTGTTTAATGCTCAAGTCAGAGCAGATGCTACGTTAGACTCGATTATTGAGTTACAGAATGAAATGGCGAAGTTCAGCGAGCATGGTTTAACTGAGCAAGAAATGGATTTCTTACGTCTGGCTGTGGGGCAGCAAGATGCATTGAAGTATGAAACTCCGGGACAAAAAGCCTCCTTATTGAGTAGCATATTGACCTACAGCTTGGATAGAGATTATCTACAAGTTCGTAATGAGATAGTAAAACGCGTTGATAAAGTGACACTAGATCGTTTAGCTGCGAAATGGTTTAATCCGAATGATTACCAGATTATCGTGGTCGGTGATGCAAAAACACTCAAGCCTCAACTAGAAAAATTAACAATTCCCGTAGAAGAGCTTGAAATCATCCGCTAGAGTACACATAAAAGAGGAGGCGACGTTCGCGTGCCTCCTGTCTGTCTTCGTAGATTCTTCCACTTAACAAGGTTGAACCGCTAGAGGATTAGGCCGACTCACAATACATATAAGCGAATTTCAATTTGACTAATTTTGCCGAGCGACTTGAACGAGTTGCAAATAAATCTAAAGTATTTCAGCAGTTTGGCCGTGGTGTTGAACGTGAAACATTACGCTATACATCAGATGGTGAGCTGGCTTTGACGCCACATCCTCAATCACTTGGCAGTGCTTTGACGAACCGTTGGGTCACAACAGATTTTTCAGAGTCTTTGCTGGAATTTATAACGCCAGTTTCTAATGATGTTGCAACGTTAATGTCACAATTGAAAGACATACATCATTTTGCTCAGTCTAAGATCAATGATGAGAAATTGTGGCCGTTATCTATGCCTTGCTATGTGGGCAGTGAAGATGACATTAATCTTGCTCAATATGGCTCGTCGAATACCGGACGAATGAAAACTTTGTATCGCGCAGGTCTTAAAAAGCGTTATGGCAGCTTGATGCAGATTATCTCCGGCGTTCATTTCAACTTCTCTTTCCCTGATTCATTCTGGGACGCTTTGTATGGTGAGCAAGATGAAATTACGCGTCAGGATACAAAATCGGAAGCCTACTTTGCGTTGATCCGTAATTACTATCGATTTGGATGGTTGATCCCGTATTTCTTTGGTGCATCGCCAGCACTCTGTTCATCCTTTATTCGTGGCCGCGAAACAAAGCTGCCATTTGAGAAAGTTGGCGGCACTTTGTATCTTCCACACTCAACGTCTCTGCGCTTGAGTGATTTAGGTTATACCAACAGTGCTCAGAGTGGGCTGAAAATCGGCTTCAACGGTTTAAATCAGTATCTTGAAGGATTGAACAGAGCAATCCGTACGCCTTCTACTGAGTTTGCCGAAATTGGTGTCAAAGTGGATGGTGAGTATCGTCAGCTCAACAGCAACGTTCTGCAAATTGAAAATGAACTGTATGCACCAATCCGCCCTAAACGAGTAGCGAAGAGTGGTGAGAAACCATCAGAAGCGTTAGCTCGAGGTGGTGTTGAATATATTGAGGTTCGCTCTCTGGATGTGAACCCATTCAGCCCTGTGGGTGTAACAGAACAGCAAGTCCGATTCTTAGATCTGTTCTTAACATGGGCAGCGCTTTCAGACTCAGATCCTATGGACAGTTGTGAACTGGAATGTTGGAGAGACAACTGGAACAAAGTCATTGTTCAAGGCCGTCAAGTGGGTCTTGAGCTGCAAATTGGCTGCCATGGTGAAAAACTATCGTTACAAGACTGGGCGAAGCGAGTGTTTGCTGATTTACGCCAAATTGCTGAAGTGATGGATGCAGAGCTTGGCGGTAATGCGTATCAGCAAGTGTGCAATGAGCTAGAAACGTGGATCGATAATCCTGACAAAACGTTATCGGCACAACTGCTAGAAATCGTAAAAACGGCCGGTGGTTTAGGTAAAGCTGGGTGTGCGTTAGGTATGCAATATCGTCAACAAAACCTTGAGCATCAATATCAAGTTTATTCAAAAGAGTTGATGGAAGAAGAGGTCATTCGTTCTGCTCAAGAACAACTCAGTATCGAACAACAAGATACGGTGAGTTTTGATGAGTACCTTGAACAGTATTTTGCTTACCTGAAATAAGCAGCTTCACCATTGATGCTTAGATCGCTATCATTAGTAAATAAAATAGTTAGCAAACCATTTATCTGTGCTGGAATAGAATTAAATTCCAGCACCATTGGAGAGAAAGAACAATGCCATTATTAGACAGCTTTACGGTTGACCATACTCGAATGAATGCACCTGCGGTGCGCGTAGCTAAGAAAATGCAAACCCCTAAGGGCGATACTATTACGGTTTTTGACTTGCGCTTTACTATGCCAAACAAAGCGATTTTGTCTGAAAAAGGTATTCATACCCTTGAACATCTATATGCAGGTTTTATGCGTGCACACCTAAACGGTTCAAATGTAGAGATTATTGATATTTCACCAATGGGTTGCCGTACAGGTTTTTACATGAGCCTGATTGGTACACCAACTGAGCAAGAAGTGGCTGATGCTTGGCTTGCAGCAATGCAAGATGTGCTGAAAGTGGAATCTCAAAATAAGATCCCTGAACTGAATGAATACCAATGCGGTACAGCAGCAATGCACTCGCTAGAAGAAGCGAAGGAAATTGCTAAGACTGTTATCGCAGCGGGTATCAGTGTTAACCGTAACGATGAGTTAGCTTTGCCAGAAGATATGCTGAAAGAGCTAAAAATCGACTAAACATCGTCAGATTGCAGATATTAAAAAGGCTTGGTTTACCAAGCCTTTTTTGTGTTCTCAGAAAAGAGATTTACACTTTCTTCGGTTTGCGAGGATGAACTCGAACCAGCTTAATACGGTTTTCTTCCAGCTCAACAATTTCCATCGGATGATTGGCTACTTTGACGCTAATATGGCTTTCCGGGATCTCTTCAAGATGCTCCAGAATTAAACCGTTAAGCGTTCTTGGACCGTCTGTAGGAAGTTTCCATTTCAGGCTCTTGTTGATATCTCGAATGTTCGCACTGCCTTCAATAAGGAAGCTACCATCACCTTGTGGCGTGATTTCTTCAGATAAGCTTGGAGCAATAGACGTGGTAAACTCGCCCACAATCTCTTCCAGAATATCTTCCAAAGTAATCAAACCAATAATATCGCCATATTCATCAACGACTAGACCGATTCGCTCTTTATTACGTTGAAATTTAAGTAGCTGAACGTTTAACGGTGTGCTTTCAGGGATGTAATAAATCTCATCAGCGGCTCGCAGGATGATCTCTTTGCTCAGTTCGCTTTTCTCCAACACAAAGCGAGATGCTTCACGTAAACGCAAGATACCTACGGCTTCATCTATTTGGTCACGATACAAGACTACACGACCATGAGGAGAGTGAGTTAACTGACGAACAATGGATTTCCAGTCATCATTAATATTGATCCCCGTAATTTCATTACGTGGAATCATAATGTCATTCACCGTCACGTGCTCAAGGTCAAGAATCGACAACAGCATATCTTGGTGACGACGAGGAATAAGACCACCTGCTTCGTTTACGACTGTGCGAAGCTCTTCAGAACTCAGATGATCATCGCCACTGCTTAAGTTCTTTACGCCCAATAGACGAATAAAACCGTTGGTAATAAAGTTTACGAATACGACTAATGGTGCAAAGACTTTCATCAGTATTGTCAGCAGAACACTGCTTGCGTAAGAGACCTTCTCAGGGAACAACGCAGCTAATGTTTTTGGTGTGACTTCAGCAAAGACAAGTACCACAAGAGTCAACACACCTGTTGCGATAGCAACACCGTAGTCACCATACAGACGCATACCGATAATCGTCGCAATCGCAGAAGCGAGAATGTTGACTAGGTTATTACCGATAAGAATTAGGCCAATAAGACGATCTGGACGACTAAGTAATTTCTCAACTCGTTTTGCACCTTTGTGCCCTGTGTTGGCGAGGTGCTTTAAACGATAACGGTTGAGAGACATCATGCCTGTCTCAGAACCGGAAAAATAGGCAGAAATAACGATAAGACACGCAAGCAGCGCAAATAAAATACCCGTAGAGATATCGTCCAAAACGATCTTTTTCCTTATAACAGATTTAGGTAAATAAACTTTATTAATTAATGGATTATGATAAGCGGGAAGTCAATCAAGACAACTCGCAAAACGTTACTCAGCTTAGGATGATTTCTCTGACAAATCGGCTACCAAAGTAAGCCAGAGTCAGAAGTGTTGCACCGGCAACTGCAAACCATGTCACCTTTCTTCCTCGCCAGCCTTTTTGGTAATGGCCCCAAAGTAAAATGGAGTAAACCACCCAAGCTATAAAGGAAAGTATCGCTTTGTGTGCTTTACCTTGAGCAAACATATCCTGAACGAAAAACCAACCAGTGATAAGAGTACCAGTTAGTAGCAAGTTGCCAATCAGAATTATTTTAAACAGTTGACGTTCAACCATCAGCAATGGTGGCAAATTAGGGTTAATTGCTAAAGCTTTTTTCTTTTTCAATTTGTAATCGAGCCAAGCAAGTTGCAACGCATAGAGCGCGCCAATAGACAAAGTCGAGTACGAGAACAGAGCCAGTGATATATGAACGAGCAGTTTAGGGTCGTTTTCCAAGTGCGTAATGAAAGTACTCGGTAGAAATGTTGCGGCCGAGACATTAATAGCTGAAAAGCTATAAACCACAGGCAACAAGAACCATAAGCGAGTTTTAAACATCGCTACGCTCATGACTAGAGAGATAATAAAGCTAATCAGTGACGCAACGTTGAGCATACTCAAGTTTTGCCCAGTGACATTGAGAATCAGATCTCCAAGCAGCCAAGCATGAAAAACAAGTGCTAAGAAAGCAGAAATAAAAACTGACTTTGCTCTTATACCTGTGTGGTTGACTAGGCTAGGCACTATGGTTGCGATCGATAAAACGTACATTAGAGTGGCAACGATAGCGATTAAGTTATCCATACTTCTCACATAAATGGCTGCTGAATTAACGAATTATACATTGCATAACCCTAATGAGCTACGGTGGATCTTGATTGATTTTTGATAGTTGAGATCTCACAAAGTTAACCCAATCTAGAAGACAAACCTCAGTGTTCCCAGTTATAGAGATGTCTGCGTTCCCAGTTGTGGGGATTAGGGTATGCCTATGGACTTGGCTAAGGTATACTCACAACAATTAATCGCCGTACCGCGAAGAGAATAAAGATGTTTGAGAATTTAACGGATCGACTATCCAAGACGCTGAAAAATATCAGCGGCAAAGGACGTCTTACAGAAGACAATATTAAAGAGACCCTACGTGAAGTTCGCATGGCACTATTGGAAGCTGACGTTGCACTTCCTGTAGTTCGTGATTTCGTAAACCGTGTTAAAGAGAGCGCGGTAGGTGTCGAAGTTTCTAAATCGCTGACCCCAGGCCAAGAATTCATCAAGATCGTACGTAGCGAACTTGAAAAGGTCATGGGTGAGTCCAATGAAGCGCTTAACTTAGCCGCTCAGCCACCGGCTGTGATTCTGATGGCAGGTTTGCAAGGTGCTGGTAAAACAACCAGTGTTGGTAAACTGTCTAAGCTATTAAAAGAGCGTGATAAGAAGAAAGTGCTGGTGGTTTCTGCCGACGTTTATCGTCCAGCGGCGATCAAACAGCTAGAAACTTTGGCAACAGATCTCGGTGTTGACTTCTTCCCGTCTTCAGCTGACCAAAAGCCAATTGATATTGCGAATGCGGCTATTGACCATGCGAAGAAAAAATTCTACGACGTATTGATTGTCGATACAGCAGGTCGTCTTGCTATCGATGAACAAATGATGGCAGAAATCAAAGACCTGCATAAAGCGATCGACCCTGTTGAAACGCTATTTGTTGTCGATGCGATGACAGGTCAAGATGCGGCAAACACGGCTAAAGCATTTGGTGACACACTTCCACTAACGGGTGTAATTCTTACCAAAGTGGATGGTGATGCTCGTGGTGGTGCAGCTCTGTCTGTACGTCATATCACTGGAAAACCAATTAAATTCTTGGGTGTGGGTGAAAAAACTGACGCTCTAGAACCATTCCATCCAGATCGTGTTGCTTCCCGTATTCTAGGTATGGGTGACGTTCTGTCACTGATTGAAGACTTGCAACGTAATGTTGACCAAGATAAAGCGGAAAAGCTAGCTAAGAAGTTTAAAGAGAAAAAAGGCTTCGACCTAGAAGACTTCCGTGAACAACTTGGCCAAATGAAAAACATGGGCGGCATGATGGGCATGCTGGATAAGCTTCCGGGCATGTCTCAGCTTCCTGCCGGTGTTAAAGATAAAGTTGATGACGGTATGTTCAAGCAGATGGAAGCCATTATCAGCTCTATGACGATGAAAGAACGTCGTAACCCTGATTTGATCAAAGGTTCTCGTAAGAAACGTATTGCGTCAGGTTCCGGTACACAGGTGCAAGACGTTAACCGCCTATTAAAGCAATTCACTCAGATGCAAAAGATGATGAAAAAAATGCAGAAAGGCGGCATGAAAGGCATGATGCGCAACATGCAAGGCATGATGGGCGGAATGGGAGGTATGGGCGGAGGCGGTGGCGGTTTCTTCGGTCGTTAAACTAAGCCCAGACCTCGATTTGTTAAGTTGAGAATATTGTTTGTTCAAAAAACGTTCTCAACTTTTCAAAGTGTTATCAAGGTCACAGTAATTTACCCCTGCTTTTGGTGGTGAAAATTTAGCTAAAAACCTTGCAATGCCTCGGAATAAGAGTAAAATTCCGGGGCTTTATTTTGGCACGAGACCCCAAGCTGTTTTATCTAAGACGGTTACTGGGGTTAATTTTATTTTTGAGAAAGCAAAGAGGACGACATGGTAACCATTCGTTTGGCACGTCACGGCGCTAAGAAGCGTCCATTCTATCAAATCGTTGTTGCAGACAGCCGCAACGCAGCTACTGGCCGCTTCATTGAGAAAGTAGGTTTCTTTAACCCTACTGCTACTGGTCAAGAAGAAGGCCTACGTCTAGATCTAGACCGTGTGAACCACTGGGTATCACAAGGCGCTACTGTATCTGACCGCGTAGCTAAACTAGTTAAAGACGCTCAAAAAGCGGCTTAATTCTTACATTTAGTGAGTAACTAGTTTATGTCGATGAAAGGTAAAGAAACAATGAGCAAACAAAACGAGAGAATTGTTGTAGGCAAGTTTGGAGCTACTTACGGCATTCGTGGTTGGCTTAAGGTTTTTTCCTATACAGACAATCCGGAAAGTATTTTTGATTACGCCCCTTGGTTTGTTAACCACAAGGGTGAGTCAGTTGAATATAAAGTAGAAGGCTGGAAGCGTCACAACAAAGGTCTTGTAGCAAAACTAGAAGGTCTTGATGTTCGTGAAGATGCGCATCTGCTGACGAACTTTGAAATTTCAATTGATCCTGCAGTACTACCAGAATTGCCAGAAGATGAATTCTACTGGCGTGAATTGTTCGGCATGCAAGTGGTAACCACCCAGGGCTACGACCTTGGTAAAGTTACTGACATGTTAGAAACAGGCTCGAACGATGTTCTCGTAGTTAAAGCAAATCTGAAAGATGCTTTCGGACAAAAGGAACGATTAATCCCGTTCCTTGAAGAGCAAGTGATCAAGAATATTGATCGCACAGCTCAACGGATCGAAGTTGACTGGGATCCAGCGTTTTAACTCTAAAATATAAGGCAAAGAACACATGTGGGTTGGCGTTATAAGCCTATTTCCTGAAATGTTCCGCAGCATTACAGATTTTGGAGTCACAGGCCAAGCGGTTAAAAAAGGGTTGTTGTCTGTTGATACATGGAATCCTCGAGATTTCACTCACGACAAACGTCGCACTGTCGATGATAAACCCTACGGTGGTGGCCCTGGCATGTTAATGATGGTACAGCCTTTGCGCGATGCTATTCATGCTGCCAAACAAGCCGCACCGGGAAAGACGAAAGTCATTTATCTTTCTCCTCAAGGTCGAAAGCTCGACCAGCAAGGAGTTGAAGAGTTGGCTACAAATGAGAATCTTGTTCTTATCTGTGGTCGCTATGAAGGGGTAGATGAACGCATTATTGAATCTGAAGTTGACGAAGAATGGTCAATTGGTGATTTTGTAATGACGGGTGGGGAAATCCCAGCCATGACGTTGATTGATTCAGTATCTCGGTTTATTCCGGGGGTACTTGGAGATTTCGCGTCAGCAGAAGAAGATTCTTTTGCCAATGGCTTGTTAGATTGTCCACACTACACGCGTCCTGAAGTGCTAGACGGAAAAGAAGTACCAGCGGTACTGAAATCCGGCAATCACGAGGACATTCGTCGCTGGCGACTGAAATCGTCGCTAGGCCGAACTTGGTTAAGACGTCCGGAGCTCCTGGAAAACCTAGCTCTGACTGACGAACAGGAACAATTGCTGGCTGAGTTCATTAAAGAAACTCGGAATAA
This sequence comes from Vibrio sp. A1-b2, assembly GCF_021726015.1. NCBI lineage: Bacteria > Pseudomonadati > Pseudomonadota > Gammaproteobacteria > Vibrionales > Vibrionaceae > Vibrio > Vibrio sp. A1-b2. The sequence goes on along the minus strand of NZ_JAKKCI010000001.1, from coordinate 954,734 downwards.
CCGGTAACCTATTAAATTTAGTATCAGTTTATTCTAGGAATTTAAAAAATGAGTAACATCATCAAAGCTCTTGAGCAAGAGCAAATGAAACAAGACCTACCTAAATTTGCACCAGGTGACACTGTTGTAGTTCAAGTTAAGGTAAAAGAAGGTGAACGTGAGCGTCTACAGGCATTCGAAGGTGTTGTAATCGCTATCCGTAACCGTGGTCTACACTCTGCATTCACTGTACGTAAGATTTCTAACGGTGAAGGTGTTGAGCGTACGTTCCAAACTCACTCTCCTGCTATCGGCGGAATTGAAGTTAAACGTCGCGGTGCAGTACGTCGTGCCAAGTTGTACTACCTGCGTGAGCGTTCTGGTAAGTCTGCTCGTATTAAAGAGAAACTTGCTAAGAAGTAATACTTCATATCGCATTCTCATAAAAAAAACGGAGCCAGTTGGCTCCGTTTTTTATACTTCTAATTCGACTAAGATACGCAATAAACACTTCATTATCATGAATCAGAGATTAGCGAGTGTCTTCCGAAATTGTTACTGGTACGGTGATTTCTTCACCTTTGCGTAATAATGTAAAGTTCGCAACTGTTCCTGGTCTCAGGTTGGTGACGAGATCCATTACGCTTTGGCGACCATTGATTTTGTGATCGTCAATCTTCAAGATGATATCACGGGGTTCAAAGCCAGCTTTAGCCGCCGGACCATTCGGGTCTACAGCTAAAATAATGATTCCGCCAACATGTTCGCTGCCGAGTAAGCGTGAGGTGACAGAATTAATGTCTTGGCCGTCCACGCCGATGTAGCCACGAATTACACGTCCATCTGCAATGATCTTTTCCATGATGGTATTGGCAAGCGCATAGGGTATGGCAAATGAAATACCGTAGGTTTCTAAATCTGTAGCTTGTTGGAAAGAAGCGGTATTGATACCGACCAACTCACCCTGAGTATTGACAAGAGCACCACCTGAATTACCTTCATTGATGGCTGCATCAGTTTGAATAAAAGCTTGTCGACCATCAGCGCTGATTGAAGAGCGACCAGTGGCAGAGATAATACCAAATGTAGTGGTTTGCCCTAGGTTGTATGGGTTGCCAATAGCCAGCACAACATCGCCAACCTTAGCTTGATAGTTAGGATTAAGGGGGATAACAGGTAGATTATTGCCTTCAACGCGTAATACGGCGATATCGGTTCTTCTGTCTTTACCAACCAGCTGAGCCGCTGCTACTCGTCCATCTTGCAGAGCAACAATGATTTGGTCGGCTTGAGCGACAACGTGATAGTTGGTAATGATGTAGCCTTTCTCACTGACGATAACACCTGAACCCAAACCCTGAGTCGATAATTTGTTGCGATTGTTTTCTGAATATTTACGACTATAGATATTAACCACTGCTGGTGCGGCCTTACTCACTGCACTATTGAATGAGATTTGCAGTGACGTAATGTCAGTGGATGCATTGCTGCGTTTAGGAAGAATATTTTCTCGTAAAGATGGCATTGCAGCGATAATGATAGCAGCAGTAACCAAGCCTATCACAACAGAACGAAGCAAAACTTTAAGCATAATTTCCCCAAAATCAACGCAGCTATATCCTTCCTTCTCAATAGTGCAGTTGCGATTTCGAGGTTTATTATTCTCGATTACATAAGATATATGTAAGGGGAATTATTCACCAGCCGTTTGCCTGCAATACCAAGTTGTTTGGGTATAATCGAGTGAGCTATAAATAGTTGTATCCGAAAAGGTTTAGGATACTGTTATAGAAACGAAGAATAGCATTACCCGACCCAATAACAAAAGGACCACATCAAATAGTGGTCCTTCTACGTGTTGTATTAACAATAAAGCTCTGAGTTTTATCTAACAACTAAGTAAATAGTACGATCACCACGTTGAATATTCAGCGCTAGGATACTTGGGTTTTTATCCATTATTGCTCTTAAATCCGCGATATTTTTTACCCGTTGTCTGTTCACTCCAATAATGATGTCATCAGTCTTAAGTTGATAACTTTCGGCTGGTGAGTCTTTCGCAACACTTGTCACTTTTACACCTTCAATAGGGTCGGTGGCTGTTGTGTTGCTTAATTCCGCACCTTGTAGCCCTTGGTGTAGATTGTCTGCCTTAGTCTTAGCATTGGTAGCTTCACCAAGTGTGACTTCATAAGTTTTCTCTTTACCTTCACGAATGATGCCCAGTTTTACTGTTTTACCTGCACCTAAAGTAGCGACTTTGGCTCGCAATTCGGAGAAGGTTTCTATCTTCTTACCGTTTACAGAAACAACAATATCACCCGCTTTAAGGCCTGCTTTATCTGCTGCACTGTCTGGCACTACTTGGCTGACAAAAGCCCCTTTAGTAGATGAATACCCCATTGCCTCAGCAAGCTCAGAAGTAACTTCACCACCTTGTACACCTAGCATGCCGCGTTTCACTTCACCAAACTCTAAAATTTGACCGGTGAGGTTTTTCATCATATTTGAAGGGATGGAGAAACCAATGCCTACGTTCCCACCATTTGGACCGAGAATCGCAGTATTGATACCGATCAGTTCACCGTTTAGGTTTACCAATGCGCCGCCGGAGTTACCGCTGTTAATCGCTGCATCGGTTTGAATGAAGTTTTCGAAGTTTTCTATATTCAAACCACTTCGGCCGAGTGCTGAAACGATACCAGACGTAACTGTTTGACCAAGACCGAATGGGTTACCGATCGCTACAGCGAAATCGCCGACCCGAAGTTGATCCGAATCTGCAATCTTAATTTGCGTTAGGTTTTCTGCTTTTTCTAGTTTCAGTAAAGCAATGTCAGACATTTCATCACCGCCAACAAGCTCGGCATTCAGTTCTCGACCATCATGCAATTTAACGCGAATTTTTTCTGCATTGTTGATGACGTGGTAGTTAGTCACAACGTAGCCTTTGCCCGCATCAATAATGACTCCAGAGCCTAGCGCTCTAAATGGGCGCTCTTGCATCTGTTCAACGGGGAAGTCTGGACCAAAGAAGAATCGGAATTGTTCTGGAAGCCTCTGTCTGGAGACTTGGGTACCTTCTACTGCAATGCTTACCACTGCTGGTGTGACTCTCTCGAGCATAGGCGCCAAGCTAGGCATTTGCTCTCCATTCACAGATACAGGCAGTGCCGCAGTCGCTGGCATTGGTGTAATGATAGAACTTAAGCTTAAGGATAGGACCGTTAAAGCAAGCAAAGGTTTTTTCATCATGAAACTCCTCATTGATAAGTATCTGGTCGTGAATAATATTTGTGCTAAATATCAAACTTCAACAGACTCAGTGAGAGTTATGACTCAAAAACCTTTTTAAAGTTCACTTGAGATTGGTTGTTATCAATATGAGTGTCAATTAGCTCGCTTTGACATCAATAACATCTGAAGAACGAAGAATGGTTTTTTCTTCATTCTTTAGTAGTCCCGTAGCACCTAAAGCGTAGTCTTTTGGTTGCTCTTCTAAAGTATCGTCGGTAGCGCTTTCATCTTTTTGTTGAGCAATTTGTTTAACAAACGGGTTATCTTGCTCAGGAAGATTCGGAAGTAACTCACTAGAGGTCTTAGACATATGCTGATAAAGCTTAGTGTAGTCTTTACCAAGTGTATCGAGCATTTCTGCTGTTTGGGCAAAATGATCAGCGAGCTCTTGACGTTGTTGCTCAAGGGCGTACTTCGCACCGTCTAAATCTTTTTGTAAGGATTTCTGTGCCTTATATTGAGGCGTGGTTAAACGAGAAATCACAACGCCAGCAACGAGGCCGACTAACAATCCAACAATCGCATAAATCCAAGGCATAACAGCTCCTTATTGTTGTTATTTAACATGTTTTTTACCAGCTGGTTACACATGCGTATGTCTCATGGTACTATGACTCCCCGAATGGATAAAGCAAAAAGCATGTGCTCTACATTGCAGTTTCTTCCCCTCTTTCTTTGAGCAGATAGTCATGACTCCGAAGCAGCGATACGAACAAGATTTAAAAAGGTCGGATTTTCAACAAGATGAAGCGCAAGCTATGGCTGTGAATGCGCTGGATGACCTTTATCATCAGTTAATTGATTACGTGAATACACCAGTGGTCAAACCATCTCGTTGGCAAAAACTACTGGGAAAGAAAGAAGAGAAACCTGAACTTCCTAAGGGTTTGTATTTTTGGGGGGGAGTAGGGCGCGGTAAAACGTATTTGATGGATACGTTTTTTGATGCTTTGCCAACAGATAAAAAAATGCGGGTTCATTTCCATCGCTTTATGTATCGGGTACATGATGAATTAAAACTTCTTGATCATGTCAGCGATCCACTGGAGCTTATTGCTGATAAATTCAGTAAAGAAGCCGTGATTATCTGTTTTGATGAGTTTTTTGTATCTGATATTACAGATGCAATGATTTTAGGAACGTTATTTCAAGCCCTGTTCCAGCGCGGTGTTGTTTTGGTTGCAACGTCTAATATTCCGCCTCATGACCTATATAGAAATGGTTTGCAGCGTGCTCGTTTCTTACCCGCTATCGCTCTGATTGAAAAATACTGTCATATCTTAAATGTTGATAGTGGTGTGGATTACCGTCTAAGAACATTGCAACAAGCGGAAATTTATCATTATCCGCTCGATGCTAAAGCTTCTGAGAACTTGAACAAATACTATGAACAACTTGCTGGAAGCGAAAAGCCGAAACAGCATCAGATAGAGATTAACCACCGCACTATTGATGTGATTGAAGCTAACGACGGTTTGCTCTATGCGTCATTTGAGCAACTGTGTCAGACGGCTCGGAGTCAGAATGATTATATTGAGCTGTCAAAACTCTACCACACGGTTTTACTCGCTGAAGTTAAACAGATGGATCGTACCATTGAAGATGCGGCGAGACGCTTTATTGCGTTGGTTGATGAGTTTTATGAGCGGAATGTGAAGCTTATTATTTCAGCTGAAGTACCGTTAGAACAGCTCTATACACAAGGTCAGTTGGAGTTTGAATTTAAGCGTTGTCAGTCTCGTTTAATCGAGATGCAAAGCCATGATTACCTAGCTCAGGAACACTTAGCGTAAGCCTTACCAAATTGATAAGGAAAAATGACTTTTTTGTATAAAAAGAGGTGATTTTTCCTTCACTCTTCTTTATAATCCTGCGACCCACCGTTACTGCAGGTCTTTTTAGGCCGGGAGTACCACCCACTCGAAGGGGTGTTGTCTGGGCTCTTAGACAGTGGGAGCAATTTGCTCCTTTAAGTGTAAATTTTAATTAACGGGTTATTATTAGCATGAAAACATTCGTTGCTAAACCAGAAACTGTAAAACGCGACTGGTATGTTGTAGACGCTGAAGGTAAAACTCTAGGCCGTCTAGCAAGTGAAATTGCATCTCGCCTACGTGGCAAGCACAAAGCTGAATACACTCCACACGTAGACACTGGTGATTACATCATCGTTGTTAACGCGGAGAAAGTTGCTGTAACTGGTAACAAAGCTAAAGACAAAATGTACTACCGTCACACTGAATTCCCAGGTGGCCTAAAATCTTTCAGCTTCGAGAAGCTGATCGAGCGTAAGCCTGAGATGGTACTTGAGCTAGCGGTTAAAGGTATGCTTCCAAAAGGTCCTCTAGGCCGTGCTATGTACCGTAAGCTTAAAGTTTACGCAGGCGCTGAGCACAACCACGCTGCTCAACAACCTAAAGTACTAGACATCTAATTGGGGATATCGGAAATGGCAGAGAATCAATACTACGGCACTGGCCGTCGCAAAAGCTCAGCTGCACGCGTTTTTATTAAACCAGGCAGCGGCAACATCGTAATCAACAAGCGTAGCCTTGATGAATACTTCGGTCGTCCAACTTCTCGCATGGTTGTTAAACAACCTCTTGAGCTAGTTGAGATGGTAGAGAAACTAGATCTATACATCACTGTTAAAGGTGGCGGTATTTCTGGTCAAGCAGGTGCTATCCGTCACGGTATCACTCGCGCTCTTATGGAATACGATGAATCACTACGTCCTGCACTACGTGCGGCTGGCTACGTTACTCGTGACGCTCGTTGCGTTGAACGTAAGAAAGTTGGTCTACGTAAAGCACGTCGTCGTCCACAGTTCTCAAAACGTTAATCTTTCTTTATTGGAAGATGTTCGTTGGTCCAGTTTTACTGGATTGGGACAAAAAAAAGCTCGGCTTACGCCGGGCTTTTTGTTTTTCTTCTCTTATGAAAAATTTCATTTATCAATAATCACTTCCGAAACTTTTACAGCCTTACTCCCTTTTGTGACGCAACTTAGGGTTTGCTTCACGAATGTTACAAAAAGGTAGCTTTATCTTGTCAAAAAGTAGGGTTTTATTTATCATTTGCCGTCAAATAAATACAACTAAATTAGTATTTTGTTAGCCATGCTCTTAAGCGGAATAAAAGCAATCCACAAGGAGCAAATGGGAGAATGTCTGGATGAGCAATGCGCCTTTGAACAACAGTCGCAGACGTTTCTTAACTGCGACAACTGCGGTTGTCGGTGGGTTAGGAGCGGCGGCAGTTGCTGTACCTTTTATAAAATCTTGGAACCCAAGTGCGAAAGCAAAAGCGGCCGGCGCCCCTGTCGAGGTTGATGTAAGCAAACTCGAGGAAGGGCAAATGGTTCGTGTTGAGTGGCGAGGTAAACCTGTATGGGTTGTTCGTCGTTCGCAAGTAATCGTTGACGCTCTTAAAGAGCACGACAATCAATTACGTGATCCGAACTCTGGTGAAGAGCAGCAGCCGGATTACGCTCAAAACACTTATCGCTCAATTAAGCCTGAATATTTCATCGCTGTGGGTATCTGTACGCACTTAGGTTGTTCACCAAGCTATTTGCCAGATTCTTTCAGCGAGCAAGTCCAAGGCGTTAAGTCAGGTTTCTTCTGTCCTTGCCACGGTTCGAAGTTTGATATGGCTGGACGAGTGTTCCAGGGCGTTCCTGCACCACTGAACCTGGTCATTCCGAAGCATATGTATTTAAGCGATACAAGAATTGTCATCGGTCTCGATGAAACAGGGGAGGCATAATGCAAGCTCTACTTGATTGGGTAGAAAAACGTCTACCCGCGATGAACGCGTATAAAAAGCATCTTTCTGAATATCCAATGCCGAAGAACTTCAACTTTTGGTACCTTTTTGGTTCCTTGGCGATGCTGGTGCTTGTAAACCAGATCCTAACGGGTATTTGGTTGACAATGAACTACGTTCCTTCTGGTGAAGGTGCCTTTGCTTCTGTTGAATACATCATGCGTGATGTGGAGTTCGGTTGGTTGCTACGTTATATGCACTCAACGGGCGCTTCTGCATTCTTCGTGGTTGTGTATCTACATATGTTCCGTGGCCTAATCTACGGTTCATACCAAAAGCCTCGTGAACTTCTTTGGTTGTTCGGCATGCTAATTTTCTTAGTGCTGATGGCTGAAGCGTTTATGGGTTACTTGCTACCTTGGGGACAAATGTCTTACTGGGGTGCACAGGTAATCATTTCTCTGTTTGGTGCGATTCCTGTAATCGGTGATGACTTAACACTATGGATTCGTGGTGACTACGTTATCTCTGGTGCAACGTTGAACCGTTTCTTCGCCCTACACGTAATCGCTTTACCAATCGTGTTACTCCTGTTGATTGTGCTGCACATTCTTGCTCTGCATGAAGTGGGTTCAAACAACCCTGATGGTATCGAAACTAAACTGCCAAAAGGCTCTATGGGTGACGATTACCAATCACAGTTCAAGTTCCACGATTACTACTCGAAGAAATACGACATTATCGATTCTATTCCTTTCCATCCTTATGGAACGGTAAAAGATATGGTAGGTGTTGCTGGCTTCTTGTTCTTGTTCAGCTATGTGTTGTTCTTCAACCCAGAAATGGGTGGATACTTCCTTGAGCCGCCTAACTTTGAAGCAGCAAACCCACTGAAAACACCAGCGCACATCGCGCCAGTTTGGTACTTTACTCCGTTCTATGCGATTTTGCGTGCAGTTCCGGATAAGCTAATTGGTGTTGTTGCGATGGGTGCATCGATTGTCGTGCTATTCCTATTGCCTTGGTTGGATCGTTGTAAAGTTCGTTCTTACCGCTACCGCAGTAAGTTGCATTTAATCAACATTATTCAATTCACCATTTGTTTCATTGCTTTAGGTATCCTTGGTGCGCTACCAGCGACTCCAACTTATACCTTACTAGCTCGAATCTTTAGTTTAGGTTACTTCATGTTCTTCGTATTGCTGTTCTTCTACAGTAAAAATGAAGCAACCAAGCCACTACCAAAGAGGGTGACATTCAAATGAAGAAATGGATTGTAATTTTGTTTGCATTGTTGCCTTCGATGGTGATGGCAGCAGGTGGAAATGTACATTTAGATAAAGCAGAGAATGATTTATCTGATCAGGCGTCATTGCAACGTGGTGCCAAGTTATTCATGAACTACTGCTTTGGTTGTCACTCAACGCAATACCAACGTTATGAGCGTGTTGCTAATGACCTAGGTATTCCAGCAGATTTGATGAAAGAGAATCTTATTTTCAACCCTACCTCTAAGATTGGTGAGTTGATGGAGAACGCGATTCCTGACAAATCCGCTGCGAAATGGTTTGGTGCTCCACCGCCAGATTTGACATTAGTCGCACGTGTACGTGGTGCTGATTGGCTGTATACCTATTTGCGTTCATTCTATGCGGACCCAAGTCGCCCATTTGGTGTAAACAATATTGTTTTCCCAAGCGTTGGTATGCCACATGTTCTTGAAGAGCTGCAAGGTACTCCGGAACCTATCTTCGATACTCATGTAGTCGATGGTGAAGAAGTTAAGGTTGTGATTGGTACTAAGTCTCAAGGTAACGGTGAGTTAAGTACTGGCGAGTTTGACCAAGCCGTTCTGGATTTGGTTAACTTCTTAGAGTACTCGGGTGAACCTGTTAAATTGGAACGCCAAGCTATGGGTTGGTGGGTATTCGCATTCTTAGTTGTGTTCACTATCGTAGTAGTAGCACTTAAGAAAGAATATTGGCGTGATGTGCACTAATTGTGCTATTATACCGCGCTAAATCCTAGTATTTAATTCTGCAATGGGGGCTTAGCCTCCATTGTTTTTTGTGTCTGTGTAAGTGTGCTGGAGGGCTCCATGGCTGTAGCTGCCAATAAACGTTCTGTGATGACTCTATTTTCAAGTGCATCTGATATGTATAGCCATCAGGTTCGTATTGTGCTGGCTGAAAAAGGTGTCAGTGTTGAGGTTGAGTTGGTTGATGAAGATAACCTACCAGCTGATCTAGTTGAGCTTAACCCATACAAAACGGTACCTACTTTAGTCGATCGTGAGCTTGCGCTTTATGATTCAAAAATCATCATGGAATACCTTGATGAACGTTTTCCGCATCCACCACTAATGCCTGTATATCCGGTTGCTCGTGGTAATAGCCGTTTGATGATCTATCGTATCGAAAGAAACTGGTATTCACTTGCTGAGAAAGTCGTAAATGGCAAGGGTGAAGAAGCGGAATCTGCACGTAACAAACTACGTAACGACTTGCTAACTCTAGCACCAGTATTTGCTGAATATGAATACTTCATGAGTGAAGAGTTCAGCCTAATTGATTGTTACTTAGCACCGCTATTATGGCGTCTACCAGTTCTGGGTATTGAGCTAGTTGGCCCAGGTTCGAAAGAGCTTAAAGTTTATATGAACCGTGTATTTGAACGCGATTCATTCCTAGCTTCTCTAACTGAAGCAGAACGCGAGATGCGTCTTGCTCGTTAATGGTTGTATTTGATGGATATTGATCAAATGACACCTCGCCGACCATATATGCTGCGAGCATTTTATGATTGGTTGCTAGAAAACGATTTGACTCCTCATCTTGTTGTAGACGCGACGATGCGTGGCGTACGAGTTCCAATGGAATACGTACAAGATGGACAAATCATCCTCAATGTGGCACCTCGTGCGGTTGGTAACTTAGAGCTAGGTAACGATGAAGTTACTTTCAATGCTCGATTTGGTGGCCGACCACAAGTTGTTGTTGTTCCGTTGTATGCCGTACAAGCAATATATGCTCGTGAAAACGGTGCCGGAACCATGTTTGATCCAGAGCCAGCTTACGAGCAAGAACTGGATTCAGATATGATTGTGGAAGATGTGACAGACGAAAACATCGAAGTTGAAACTTTTGTTGATGATGGCCCTTCAGATGATGAGCCACCTCGTCCAAAAGGCAAACCAAGTTTGCGTGTTGTGAAGTAACAGGTCGTGAAGTAATACTATAAAGCAGCTCAATGAGCTGCTTTTTCTTTATGAGATTTTTATTTGCTCTTACTCAGCGCCATATTCGAAGGCTCTGATGACCTGTTTTACGCCAGAGATGTTACGGGCAATTTCTGTCGCTTTATCCGCATGCTCATGAGAGACATAGCCAAACAAATACACTTCTTTGGCTTCTGTAATCACTTTAATCTTTGTACCGTTAAGGTCGGAATCTGCGAGTAGTGCTGATTTTACTTTGGTTGTTATCCAACTGTCGTTACTTATTGCACTCACAGACAAAGGCTCAGCAATTTTGACCTGATTATGCAGCGTTTTCACACCTTTAACTTTCTGTGCTTGGGCAATAAATTGGTCTAGCAATTCGGCATTTCTCGCTTGACCGAGAAGAACGACGGTTCCTTGATATGAACTTGCGACAAATCGAGCAGCACCTCTGTAAGGCGCTTTGTTACCAAGGCCAGCTACTTCAAACTCAATTTGGTTGTCGTTCCAAATCTGCTGTGTCGTTCGAGGATCTGTTACCAAATTCGCGGTCGTCGCAGCACCAGCAATAAATAACCCGGCACACCCTGACAAACTCATTGTGGCGCTTAATATTAACGCTAGGCGGAGAGACTTCATAACAAACCTTCTACTGTTATTCTTCGTGGGATGGGAATAGCACTTGATCAACCAAATCACACAGGCAATGCAGTGTGAGCATATGTACTTCGTGAATGCGTGCGGTACGGTGAGATGGAATGCGAATTTCCACATCATTCTCACCTAGTAACCCAGCCATTTCACCACCATCTTTGCCAGTCAGGGCTATGATAGTCATATCACGAGTTACGGCCGCTTCCATTGCTTTGATGATGTTTTTACTGTTACCACTGGTTGAAATAGCAAGTAAGATATCGCCCGGCTGACCGAATGCGCGAACTTGTTTAGAGAACACTTCTTGGTAGTGGTAGTCATTAGCTACTGCTGTAAGAGTAGTGATATCTGCCGTTAAAGCCATGGCAGGTAAACTAGGACGCTCAGTTTCAAAACGGTTAAGTAAACAGGAGACAAACTGTTGAGCGTTAGAAGATGAACCACCATTACCACAACAGAGAATTTTGCTTCCGTTCAACAGGCTAGCAACAATCGCCTGTGAGGCATGTAAAATAGCATCTGGCAGTGCTTCTGCTGCTGCGATTTGAATCTGAATACTTTCAGTGAAACTGTCTTTAATGCTTTCTAGCATTGATTATCCTTCGGTAATTGCGTTTTTTATCCACTCGATATGACTACCATTACTATGGATGGCGACCACATCAAATCTAAAATCTGTAGCGTCGGCGTTTAAGCCTTGCTTGAGCATCCACCAATTGGCCGCTTTGATCAAGCGGTGCTGTTTCTGTCGGGTCACACTTTCCGCTGCGTGACCATAAGCCTGACTGTTGCGATACTTAACTTCGACAAAAACTATGGTGTTGTTTTCTCTCATTATTAGGTCTAACTCACCACCTCGGGCAAGGAAGTTCTTATCTATTAGAGATAAACCTTGGCGGCGTAGATATTCTGCCGCCATCTGTTCAAACTGTTGGCCTTTACTGCGCTTGCTCAGAAGTAGCGCCATGCTCTGCCCAACTGATTTCGCGTTGTACTACACATTGGCCATCAATGCTGAGTACACCTGTCTGACCATCAATAGTATATCCTTCGACGGTTTTCATTTGTGGAAGTTCAACCATTAAACGATAAGCATCCATACCCAGAGCTTGTAATCGTCGCTCTGCGTTTGAATCTTTAGGCCACAAACGCTCCATCTGCTCAGAGATTTCTGCCTGAGGATGAATAAGAAGTGGAATATCACTGTAGCTGACGCCAGTTAAGTCTTCATACTGACGACCACCGCCGTTACTTTTCGAATTCGAGTAAAGTTTTGGTGGACGAGTGTCCGGGTTAATCGCTACTTCAATAAATGGCTTAATCAGAGTGAGTTCATCACTGCTTGCAACTATGTATACTGCATCGATATCGCGACGGCTACGAGGCTGACTCTCAAGTTTAATGTTGAGTAAGCCTTCCATCTGAGCGATGTTCTGCTGACTATCTTGCAAACCAAATACATTGTTTATATTGCGTTGAAGCTGGCGTTTGTCACCAAACAGGTTCACAGCCACTTTGTTGTTACTGTATTTACGCCATTCATCATTGAAAGCTTCAACAACGCGTTCGCCATAACTGCTTTGAGGTGCAAGAATCAAAGGATATTGCGCACCTTCAGCCGCGAGGTGTTTAGCCGCTTGTGCCACTTCCTGCTCCGGAGACAGTGCGAGGTAACAAATATCCGTGCCTTCGATCAATTCATCTGGAATGTTCAATGCAAGACTTGGGATCATGCGATCTTCAGTTCCGTGTTGCTGCTGCATCTGTGCGATATTTTCTTTAAGCAGAGGACCAACGATGAAATCAATCTGTTTCTCTTGGACTTTTGCTTTTATTGTTTCTAAAGACTCTGAGTTGGTATCGATGATGGTAAGTGTCGCGTTATCTTCACGCTTTTCGTCATTCATCATTGCCATGATGAAGCCGTCACGAATTAACTGAGCTTGCTTATCAAACTTCCCTGTTAGCGGCAGCAATAGCGCAGTGTTTACAGGTTGGATGATAGTGAGATTTAAGATGTCGGTAATCGATTTAGGCGTATATTTTGCAGCCGGATGATCGGCATTTTCTGCCAGCCATTTCTCAAGGGTGTTCTTCAGTTGTGGGATATCGTTGCCGAACGTCTTCACGTAGATAGCCAGTTGTAACCAGCCGTCTAAAATTTCTTCTTCCGGTTGCGCCGTCAATTGAGTGATAGTTTGACCTGAATAACGTTGTAAATTAGCCCAGATTTGATCAGAAACTGCTTCTTCTTGATCGTTCGGGATCAGACCATACAGTGCAGACAACTCGCGGCTCGTGTCAAAAGGGCGATCAAGTGCGGTAAAAATATCTGCTCTCATTTGATGGTATTGAACCCATTGCGAATCAGCTAATGCCCATTGAGCGTTAAAATTAAGCTGATTTAACGCCTGGCTGTACTGTTCAGCATTCATCGAAAGCTGAGCTTTGCCCATTTGCCATTCGGCTTGTTGAACGTCACTAAGATTCTGTTTTGACAGTCGATAAATGAGTAACTGAGCTTGCTCTGTGTTGTTACTCGCGATAGCGGCTTTCATGGCCATAATTAACCAGTCATTCTGCAAGCTACCCTGGCTACTATCAGCTTTCATAAGATAATTTTGCGTCGGCTGGTTCGCTTCAGCGGTGATATCAACATATTGAGGTGCTGAAGGTTTAGACGAACAAGCTGCTAACGTGATTGCTAATGCAACTGGAGCGAGTAAGCGTGGTACACTGATTCTCTGATGGTTATTTATAGCCATGAGTTCTTTTCATTATCCCGAGTGAAATTGTCTCTATATTAATCGTTGAAGTGATGGTAAACAAATGACAGATAACAAAACCTTGCCGGCAGAGGTCCCAACTTTATACATTGTTCCTACTCCGATAGGCAATTTAGGGGATATTACCCAGCGCGCCTTAGACGTGCTCTCAAGTGTTGACGTTATCGCAGCAGAAGATACTCGCCATACTGGCAAATTACTTTCTCACTTTAATATCCAAACCAAAACCTTCGCTTTGCATGATCACAACGAACAACAAAAAGCTCAAGTATTAGTTGAAAAATTGTTAGCTGGAGAATCAATTGCATTGGTTTCAGATGCTGGAACACCACTTATCAGTGATCCAGGATACCACTTGGTGACACAATGTCGTCAGGCTGGAGTTAAAGTTGTGCCACTTCCAGGTGCGTGTGCGGTAATTACAGCGTTAAGTGCCTCTGGTCTGCCGTCAGACCGCTTTAGTTTTGAAGGCTTCTTGCCTGCTAAAAGCAAGGGTCGTAAAGATAAATTTATGGAAATTGCAAAAGTTGAACGCACTTGTATCTTCTATGAATCTCCACATCGTATTACGGAATCGCTGCAAGATATGCTGTCTGTCCTTGGTCCAGAGCGAGAAGTGGTATTGGCTCGTGAGTTGACGAAAACTTTTGAAACGATTCAAGGTATGCCGCTTGGCGAGTTGATTGAATGGATTGAAGAAGACGAAAACCGCAAACGCGGTGAAATGGTGCTGCTTATCCATGGGCACAGAGAGCAAGCAGACGAGGCTCTTCCTGATGAAGCATTGCGTACACTAGCCATCTTGACTAAAGAATTGCCACTTAAGAAAGCGGCGGCATTAGCTGCAGAAATTTACAACCTGAAGAAAAATGCGCTTTATAAGTGGGGATTGGAAAATCTGAATTAATCGTCTGTATTTTAAGCATCTAAGGGTTAATTGGCGCTTGGAAGGCATTCTTCCTAGACACTGAGTTGAGTTATCTATAGAATTCGCGCTCGGAGTTGACTGGGTAGTCGCTGCTTTGTTGATGTCCTTCGGGAGACTGGCGTTGAAGTCCTTTGGGAGACTGACGTTGACGTCCTTCGGGAGACTGACAAAGGGGAGGAAAGTCCGGGCTCCATAGAGCAGGGTGCCAGGTAACGCCTGGGGGGCGCAAGCCTACGACAAGTGCAGCAGAGAGAAGACCGCCGATGGCCCGTAAGGGATCAGGTAAGGGTGAAAGGGTGCGGTAAGAGCGCACCGTGCGTCTGGCAACAGTTCGTAGCAAGGTAAACTCCACCCGGAGCAAGACCAAATAGGCCTCCACATTGCGTTGCTCGCGTAAGGAGGCGGGTAGGTTGCTTGAGCCAGTGAGTGATTGCTGGCCTAGACGAATGGCTACTGCCGCGCAAGCGGAACAGAACCCGGCTTATACGTCGACTCCACCTATTTCAGACCCATCATAACTACCTCGTTATGATGGGTTTTTTGCTTTATATTGACTTAGTTGATAGCAAAACCACTAAACTTAGTACAATGTCACGCCCTGTAAGCGCTTATGGGTAGCAGTAGTGTAAGAATTCGGTACACTACAGGATGATTATGTACGGGCTGGCCCGCAGAACGAGAAACTTATGACTGACACTTTCCAACATATTTCTGTACTTCTTCATGAATCAATTGATGGCTTAGCGATCAAACCTGATGGTATCTATATTGATGGAACTTTTGGCCGTGGTGGTCACAGTCGTACCATTCTGTCCAAACTGGGTGAAAACGGTCGTCTATACAGTATTGACCGCGATCCACAAGCAATCGCAGAAGCACAGAAGATTGATGATCCTCGTTTCACTATCGTACATGGCCCATTCTCTGGTATCGCTGAGTACGCTGAACGTTATGATTTAGTTGGAAAAGTCGATGGTGTTCTGTTTGATTTAGGCGTGTCGTCACCACAACTTGATGACGCAGAACGAGGCTTCAGTTTTATGAAAGATGGCCCTCTGGATATGCGTATGGATCCAACGTCAGGTATCCCCGTTTCTCAGTGGTTGATGGAAGCTGACCTTGATGACATTACTTGGGTGATTCGTGAGTTTGGTGAAGACAAACATGCTCGCCGAATCGCTAAAGCCATTGTTGCTTATCGTGAAGAGGAAGAGAACGAGCCACTAACGCGTACCAGTCAGTTAGCGAAGTTAATTTCTGATGCAGCACCAAAAAGTTTTAAAGAGAAAAAGCACCCAGCCACTCGCGCTTTCCAAGCATTCCGCATCTACATCAACAGTGAACTGGAAGAAATTGATACGGCATTAAAAGGTGCGGCATCAATTCTGGCTCCTGAAGGTCGTCTATCGGTGATCAGCTTTCACTCATTAGAAGATCGCATGGTGAAACGCTTTATTCGTAAAGAGAGTAAAGGTCCGGAAGTTCCTCATGGTATTCCTCTTACTCAAGACCAAATCAAAGCTTTGGGTAGCGCAAATTTAAAAGCGATAGGCAAAGCGATTATGCCTTCGAAAGAAGAAGTTGAAATGAATCCACGCTCACGCAGTTCGGTTCTGCGTATTGCTGAGAAACTTTGATTTATTTATGCCTCAATCTAAAACTAACCTTGCCAAACTGATCGTCGTTGACCTGTTTACTGTGGGTCGGGTGCCGTTAGTGTTATTAATCTTGATCTTTGCGAGTGCAATGGGCGTGGTATTTACCACCCATCACACTCGCCAAGCTATTTCTGAAAAAGATCAGGCTTTTATGGAAAGGGATAGATTGGATAATGAATGGCGCAATTTGATTCTCGAAGAAACTGCTCTTGCTGAACACAGCCGAGTTCAAGAACTTGCTCAAAAAGATCTGGAAATGAAACGTCCAGATGCGGATAAGGAAGTTGTGGTTAACCTGAAATGAAAAAAAAGCCAGTTCAAGCAAAAGCGAAATCTAACAAATCTGCCACTAAACCTGCTCCATCTAAAGAAGCGATGCCAGCTCCAGTTTTCATCCGCTGGCGTTTCTATCTGCTTATTTTCTTTCTTCTGGCCGCTATGGCTGCGCTTATCGGGCGTGTCGCTTTTATCCAAGTTATCGAGCCTGACAACTTAATCCGCGAAGGGGATATGCGCTCTATTCGTGCAAAAGAACTGCACTCGGCGCGCGGCATTATCTCAGACAGAAATGGTGAAGCGATCGCAGTTAGTGTTCCCGTGGAAGCGGTCTGGGCAGATCCGGTAGCCATTTTTAAAAATGGCGGGTTGCAGGAAAAAGATCGCTGGCATGCTCTTGCTGATGTGTTGGGGTTAGACCGCAATGCGCTGTTGAAAAAAATATCAGACAACAGCACGCGTCGTTTCATCTACCTTCAACGCCAAGTGAGTCCGGCGATGGCGAAATATATTCGCGAGTTAAAACTCAATGGTGTTGGTCTAAAAGCCGAATCCCGTCGCTATTATCCCGCAGGTGAAGTCAGTGCTCACCTCATCGGTGTAACAGGGATCGATGGTCATGGTTTGGAAGGTGCTGAGCGCAGTTACGATAAGTGGCTGACTGGTGAGTCAGGCAAAAGCATTATTCGTAAAGACAGATATGGTCGTGTAGTGGAAAACATCTCACTAGAAGAGAGTGAGGAAGGTAAACCACTGCAACTGACAATTGATCAACGTCTACAAGCAATAGCTTTCCGCGCGGTGAAACAGGCGATGGCTGACTACCGAGCAACGTCCGCATCCGCTGTGATGTTAGATGTGAAAACAGGCGCTGTACTGGCGATGGTTAACGCGCCGTCTTACAACCCGAATAACCGTAACGACTGGCAAAGTTTCAAAATGCGTAACCGTGTGATTACGGATGCGTTTGAACCGGGTTCAACAGTGAAGCCTTTTGTCGTCCTTGCTGCTTTAGCTAATGGTATAGCAGATAAAAACACAATTATTGATACCGGTGATGGCGTGTTGCAGATCGGTGGTAGCCGTGTGCGCGACACATCAAAAGTCGGCAAAGCTAATCTGCAAATGATTTTGAAAAAGTCGAGCAACGTTGGTGTGACGAAACTTGCTCTTCAAATGCCTCTCGAAGCGCTGTTGGGTATGTATAACTCTGTTGGTCTGGGAGAAATGTCTGGGCTTAACCTAGTCGGTGAAACCGCGGGTATTTTCCCAAGCCGCAACCGCTGGTCTCAATTTGAAATTGCCACACTCGCTTTTGGATACGGCCTGGCGATTACTCCAATCCAATTAGCACATGCTTATGCCACTTTAGGTAATTTCGGGGTTTATCAACCTATTCATATTATCGAGAACAATCAACAGGATCTGTCGCATCGCGTGGTGGACGCTAAGTACGCAAAACAAGTGCTGGAAATGTTAGAAACCGTGACTCAACCAGGTGGTACGGCGGTTAAAGCTGCGGTTCCTGGGTATCGTATTGCAGCAAAATCAGGAACATCGCGTAAAGCTATTGCTGGTGGGTATAGTGATGAATACTTTGCTTACACAGCTGGTGTTGCTCCAGTTAGCGATCCGAGAATTTCGCTGGTGGTGATGGTCAATGAACCGCAAGGTGATTCCTACTACGGCGGCGCAGTAGCGGGTCCTGTTTTCTCAGAGATCATGAAAGGGGCATTGCAAATTCTGAACATTGTCCCTGACGAAAACAAATTTCAAGAATAACAATTAGTGTGAGAATCCGTATGAACACTAGTAAGGCTTTATCTGAACTTATCTCTCCTTGGCTTCAAGCAAACCCAGCTTGGGCCAATATCTCTGTTACTCGTTTAGATCTCGACAGCCGTAAAATTCAGGCTGGTGATACTTTTGTTGCCATCGTTGGGCATGCCGTCGATGGTAGAAAATTTATCGATACCGCTATAGAACGTGGCGCAAATGCCGTGTTAGCTCAAGCGTGTTCGCTCAACAATCACGGCCATGTTGAATGGAAATCGGACGTTCCAGTTATCTATATTGATCAGCTTGATCAGCATTTGTCTGAACTGGCTGGAAATCTGTATGGTTCTCACCAAAGTCGTTTAGTGGGCGTTACCGGAACCAACGGTAAAACCACAATTACTCAGCTCATCGCACAATGGATTGATTTATTGGGGCAAAAAGCGGCGGTGATGGGAACAACAGGTAATGGTTTCCTTGCTAATTTAGCTCCTGCAGCAAACACCACTGGCAGCGCGATTGAGATTCAGGCTCAGTTGCACCAGCTTGCTAAGCAGGGCGCAGACTTTACCGCTTTAGAAGTTTCTTCTCATGGTTTGGTGCAAGGACGAGTGAAAAAGCTCAATTTTGATGTCGGCGTATTTTCGAACCTAAGTCGTGATCATCTGGATTATCACGGCACCATGGAAGAGTATGCGAAAGCTAAATTCTCTCTCTTTACCGAACACCAATGTAAAAATGCGATTATCAATGTTGATGATGCAGTAGGCTTGGAGTGGAGTGCTAAACTGCCTCACGCTGTTGGCATTTCTCTGAAATCAAAACCTAATACAGAGCGAGCGCTTTGGGCAACACAAGTCAATTATGCAGAAACGGGGATTACCCTTAGTTTTGACGGTAGTTGGGGCGCTGGCGAACTGCACGTTCCTTTGATTGGTGAGTTTAACGCTTCGAATGTCATGCAAGCTTTTGCGACGATGTTATCGCTGGGTTTTGCGAAAGAAGAGCTAATCAAAACCGCGCCACAATTAAAACCAGTGCTTGGCCGCATGGAACTGTTCCAAGTGCCGAATAAAGCAAAAATTGTGGTGGATTATGCGCATACTCCTGACGCATTAGAGAAAGCGCTGCTGGCGCTTCGAGTGCATTGCAGCGGTAAGCTTTGGGCAATTGTTGGCTGTGGCGGTGACCGAGATAAGGGCAAACGCCCTATGATGGCTTCAATTGCTGAAAAGTTTGCCGATCGTGTCATCCTCACCGATGACAATCCGCGTAGCGAAGATCCGGCCGCAATTGTACAAGATATGCTGGCAGGCTTAGACAAACCGGATGACGCTCAGATTGAGCACAGCCGTTATTTAGCAGCAAAATTTGCGGTTGATAATGCTGAAGCGGATGACATCATCCTGCTGGCCGGAAAAGGTCATGAAGATTACCAAGTGATGGCGCATGAAACCGTTCATTATTCAGACCGAGAGTCTGCTCAAACTTTATTGGGGTTAGCATTATGATTAAGACATCTTTATCCCAGTTAAGTGAAGTTTTAAGTGCACGTTTAGTTGGTCAAGACTGCAATATCGAAGCGGTAACTACTGATACTCGTCAGGTGCCAGAGAAGGCTCTATTTGTTGCTTTGGTCGGTGAGCGTTTTGATGCGCACGACTTTGCCCAGCAAGCTTTGGGTAATGGCGCTTGTGCGCTTTTGGTGGAACGAGAGTTAGATATTGCTTTACCGCAGTTAGTTGTTGCCAATAGTAAATTAGCATTGGGTAAGCTCGGTGCATGGGTTCACCAAGTATGCGCTACTCCGACAGTAGCGATTACTGGCAGTTGCGGTAAAACCACCGTTAAAGAAATGGTGGCGAGTATTTTGTCTTCTAAAGGACAGGTACTTTTCACTTCTGGTAACTTTAACAATGATATTGGTGTACCTCTGACTCTGCTTCGTTCGACGGAGCAAGATGATTATGCGGTCATCGAATTAGGTGCCAACCACATTGGTGAAATCGCCTATACCACCGAATTAGTTCAACCGGATGTTGCCTTAGTGAACAATGTGGCCGCTGCGCACTTAGAGGGTTTTGGCTCTATTGACGGTGTGAAACGTGCCAAAGGTGAAATTTATCAAGGTTTAAAAGCTGCAAGTACGGCGATAGTGAATCTTGATAGCAATGGTGGCGAACTGTGGCAATCTGTATTGGCAGACAAAACGGTGAAAACCTTTTCAGCCCTGAACACGAGTGCAAATTTTCATGCGAAGAACGTTCAACTGGATTCAGCCGGTCAAGCCTCATTTGATATGGTGACACCAATTGGTGAGATTCGCATTTCTTTAAACATTATTGGTCAGCACAACGTGTCTAATGCGCTAGCGGCATCGGCTCTGGCAATTGAAATGGGCGCGACGTTAAACGAAATTCAATTTGGTTTGTCTCATTTACCTAAGGTAAAAGGCCGAGTGGATGTGCAAAAGTTAACCGATAACATCACCTTAATTGATGACAGCTACAACGCGAGCGTTCCAGCTATGAAAGCTGCTGTTGACTTGTTGGCGAGTTTTTCTGACAGCCGTTGGTTAATTTTAGGCAATATGGCGGAGTTGGGTGATGAAAGTCTTGCACTTCACCAACAAGTCGGAGAACATGCTGCACCATTCAATTTTGAATTTGTCTTGACCTATGGCGCTGACGCGAAAGTGATTAGCGATGTTTGTCATGGTAAGCATTTTGAAAGTCATCAAGAGATGATCAGTTTCATCGAGCAGGTTCTAGAACAACAACAGAATCGTTCTCATGTGCTGTTAGTCAAAGGCGCTAATAGTGCAGGTATGAGTAAGATTGCTGCTGCTCTTAAGGAGAATTACTCATGATTATTTGGCTAGCGGAGTTACTCCAGCCATATTTTTCGTTTTTTCGTTTGTTCGAATACCTATCATTTCGAGCAATTGTGAGCATTTTGACAGCACTTGCACTGTCGTTATGGATGGGGCCTCACTTAATTAAGCGCTTACAACTTCTGCAAATTGGTCAAGTCGTTCGTAATGACGGACCTGAATCTCACTTTAGTAAGCGTGGTACACCGACTATGGGCGGTGTGATGATATTAGCGTCTATTTTTGCCACGGTTCTGCTTTGGGCGGATCTTTCCAACCCGTATGTATGGGCTGTATTAGCGGTTCTTGGTGGTTATGGCGCCGTCGGATTTGTTGATGACTATCGTAAAGTCGTACGTAAAAACACCGATGGTTTGATTGCTCGCTGGAAATACTTCTGGCAATCAGCCATTGCTCTGGTTGTCGCTTTTGCATTGTATGCACATGGTAAAGATACAGCTGCGACTCAACTTGTTGTGCCTTTCTTCAAAGACATAATGCCTCAGCTAGGTATGCTCTATATCGTCCTGACTTACTTTGTGATTGTTGGCACCAGTAACGCTGTTAACTTGACCGATGGTTTAGACGGTCTTGCTATTATGCCAACTGTGCTTGTATCGGCTGGTTTTGGTGTGATTGCATGGGCAACAGGTAACGTTAACTTTGCAAGTTACCTTCATATTCCATACATCCCTTACACTTCAGAGTTGGTGGTAGTGTGTACCGCCATTGTTGGTGCTGGCTTAGGTTTCTTATGGTTTAACACTTACCCAGCACAAGTGTTTATGGGCGATGTCGGTTCGTTGGCTCTTGGTGGCGCTTTAGGTACCATCGCGGTACTTGTTCGACAAGAATTTGTGTTGGTTATCATGGGCGGTGTATTCGTCATGGAAACCATTTCAGTGATCCTACAGGTGGGTTCATACAAACTACGTGGTCAACGTATTTTCCGTATGGCGCCAATTCATCACCACTATGAACTAAAAGGTTGGCCAGAGCCGCGCGTAATCGTTCGTTTTTGGATCATCTCGATTGTGTTAGTTTTAATTGGCTTAGCAACACTTAAAGTACGTTAATAGCTAAAGTACGTTAGTTACGAGCTAAACAGAAATAATGATTGGGGAACATCCCCAAAGGATATGGATTTAAAATGGACCGTTGGCAAGGCATTCAGCATGTTGTGGTCGTAGGGCTCGGTATTACCGGGCTCTCTGTCGTTAATTATCTGCGAAAGTTTCATCCTCAAATTGAGGTGAAAGTGATTGATACTCGCGAAAATCCGCCGAGCAAAGAACAGCTTCCGGCAGACGTTGCTTTGCATAGCGGCGGCTGGAATATGGATTGGTTGTTGGCCGCAGATTTGATCGTGGCAAATCCGGGGATTGCGTTAGCGACACCGCAGGTTCAGCAAGCGATTGCCGCCAATATTCCTGTAGTAGGTGATATCGAACTGTTTGCTTGGCAAGTGCAAAAACCAGTAGTCGCAATTACGGGATCCAATGGTAAAAGTACAGTTACCGACCTCATGGGTGTGCTAGGCAACGCGGCTGGGATTAAAACTTCGATTGGTGGCAATATCGGTGTTCCAGCGCTCGATTTGCTCTCTGAAGATTCTGATCTTTATGTTCTTGAACTGTCGAGTTTTCAACTTGAAACGACTTCCAGCCTAAAGCTTAAAGCGGCAGCATTTTTAAATCTTTCTGAAGATCATATGGATCGCTATGACGGTATGGAATCTTACCGCCAAGCTAAATTACGCATCTTTGAACATGCTGAAACCTTAGTTGTGAACGCCGATGATCGTCAAACCTATCCAGATTCAAACAGCGCTAATCTGGTGAGTTTTGGCTTAGATAATCCTGCGGATTTCTACACTAAAGAGAACCAAGGGCAAGAGTGGTTAATGGCTGTTGATGAAGCTGTATTACCATCGGCAGAGCTGAGCTTAGTCGGGCGTCACAATGTAGCCAATGTATTAACTGTTCTGGCGTTACTTAAAGCGGCTGGTATTGATTACAGTGACTCACTGCTCAGTGCATTGAAGTCTTACACCGGATTGACGCATCGTTGTCAGGTGGTTGAAGACAAAAATGGTGTTAAGTGGGTAAATGACTCGAAAGCCACAAACGTAGCAAGCACGCTAGCGGCGCTATCAGGTTTATCTCTGGAAGGGCGTTTGTATTTGATGGTTGGCGGACTCGGTAAAGGCGCAGATTTCTCTTCGCTCAAGCCTGTATTCGCAACTTTACCTCTGAAACTTTGTTGTTTTGGCGCAGATGGCGATCAGTTTATGCCTCTTCACTCGTCTGCACGTCGATTTGAGACAATGGAACAGGTAGTTAAAACCATTCATCCTGAGCTAAAACAAGGCGATATGGTGTTACTGTCACCTGCTTGTGCCAGCATGGATCAGTTTAAGAACTTTATGGACCGAGGCGAGCAGTTTGCCGCTCTAGCTAAACAATTTGCAGATAAGTAACTTGAGCCTAAGAGTCAAGTAATCGAAAGGTAATGTTTTGGGACGATTTAAACCAATAAATTCTATTCATAAGTGGCTACGAACACCCTCCCCAGAGGCTTTGTTTGATCGTCAGCTCGTCTGGATAGCATTGGGTTTAATGTTGATTGGTCTTGTGATGGTGACATCCGCATCGTTTCCGATCAGTTCAAGGCTAACGGATCAACCGTTCCACTTTATGTTTCGCCATGCTCTGTTCTTGTTATTAGCAATCATTACCTCATCGGTCATTTTGCAAATACCTATTCAGCGTTGGTCTCAATATAGCTCTGCATTACTCGCTATATCCTTTTTTCTGTTAGTTGTGGTACTGATCGGTGGTAAATCGGTTAACGGTGCATCTCGCTGGATTCCTTTGGGGCTATTTAACTTGCAGCCAGCAGAGGTCGCAAAGCTGTCACTGTTCATCTTTATGTCGGGTTACTTGGTTCGTAAACAGGATGAAGTTCGGGAGACTTTCTTTGGCGGATTCATCAAACCTATCTTGGTGTTTATGGCGTTAGCGGTATTGCTGCTGTTGCAGCCGGACTTAGGTACTGTGGTTGTGATGCTGGTGACTTTGTTCGGCATGTTGTTTATTGCTGGTGCGAAGTTGTCCCAGTTCCTCGCCTTAATGGTGGCCGGTATTTTGGTGATTGTCGGACTCATTGCCGCAGAACCTTATCGTATACGCCGTGTAACTTCTTTTCTTGACCCTTGGGATGACCCGTTCGGAAGCGGTTATCAGTTAACCCAATCACTGATGGCTTTTGGCCGTGGTGAGTGGTTTGGTCAGGGGCTAGGTAATTCCATTCAAAAGCTAGAATATTTGCCTGAAGCACATACAGACTTCGTATTTGCAGTCGTAGGTGAAGAACTTGGCTTCGTTGGCGTAGTGCTGATTTTAATGCTGATATTTAGTCTGGTTCTCAAAGCGGCTTTCATCGGTAAAAAGGCATTTGAACATGACCACCAGTTTGGTGGCTATTTGGCACTCAGTATCGGTATCTGGTTTGCTTTTCAAACGCTGGTTAACGTTGGTGCTGCTGCTGGTATGGTGCCAACCAAAGGTCTTACTTTACCCCTGATTAGTTACGGTGGTTCCAGTTTAATTGTTATGTCGGTAGCAGTATCTATTTTGCTTCGTATTGATCATGAATGCCGAGTAGAACGAGTTCGACAGATAGAAGAAAATACGGATGAAGAATAAGAAACGTTTAATGGTGATGGCTGGTGGTACTGGCGGTCACGTTTTCCCGGGATTGGCAGTGGCGAAGAAGCTTCAACAGCAAGGCTGGGAAATTCGCTGGTTAGGTACGGCTGACCGAATGGAAGCCGACTTAGTACCTAAGCATGGTATTGAGATTGATTTTATTCGTGTAAAAGGGTTGCGTGGGCAAGGTATTGCTCGTTTGATTAAAGCGCCTTTTCAAATCATTAATGCCATTTTGCAAGCCAGACGCCACATGAAAGCTTGGCAACCTGATGCGGTACTTGGTATGGGCGGATACGTCAGCGGACCTGGTGGTATCGCTGCTTGGTTGCAAGGTATTCCCGTTATTCTGCATGAACAAAATGCGGTCGCAGGCTTAACCAATCAGTGGTTATCGAAAATTGCATCGCGAGTGTTTCAGGCTTTCAATGGTGCATTTCCGAATGCGCCTGTGGTCGGAAACCCTGTTCGTACGGATGTCGTTGAACTGCCCGAGCCGAATCAACGTCTTGCTGAACGCAGTGGCCCTATCCGTGTGTTGGTCATGGGCGGTAGCCAAGGTGCTAGAATTCTCAATCAAACATTACCGGAAGTGATGGCTAAATTAGGCGAAGGCTATGAAGTGCGTCATCAGGCTGGTAAAGACAATCAAGCGGAAGTTGAGCAAGCTTACCAAGTGGCTGGTGCTAAGAACTTTCAGGTAACCGAATTTATTGATGATGTTGCGCAAGCTTATGCATGGGCGGATTTGTTAGTTTGTCGCTCTGGTGCGTTAACGGTTTCAGAAATTTCAGCAGCGGGCGTTGCTGCTATTTTTATCCCATTTATGCACAAAGATAGGCAACAAGCACTGAATGCCGATCATTTAGTAGAATGTGGCGCAGCCAAAATGATAGAACAACCGCAATTGACGGTTGAAAAGCTCAGTCAAACTATTGCTCAACTCGAACGTACCCAATTATTAGATATGGCTAACAAAGCTCGTCAAGCAGCAAAATTAGATGCAGACCAAGTGGTTGCTGATGCCATTATCGCTATTACTGAGAAATGAGAACCTATTCATGAAGATCAAACATACTCAAGACTTAGCTCAAATCCGAGCAATGGTGCCTGAAATGCGCCGAGTTAAATGCATACACTTTATCGGCATAGGTGGTGCAGGTATGAGCGGTATAGCGGAAGTGTTGCTGAATGAAGGTTATCAGATCACAGGCTCTGACATCGCGGCTAATGCGGTGACCGAACGTTTAGAAAGTATCGGTGCGTCTGTATTCATTGGTCATCAAGCGTCGAACATTGACCAAGCAAGTGTGGTGGTTGTATCAACGGCGATTAATGAGCAAAACCCAGAAATTCAAGCGGCTCGTGAAAAGCGTATTCCAATTGTACGTCGCGCTGAAATGTTAGCTGAGTTGATGCGCTTTCGTCATGGTATCGCAGTTGCGGGTACGCACGGCAAAACAACCACTACCGCTCTAGTGACTCAAATCTATTCAGAAGCAGGTATGGACCCGACTTTTGTTAACGGTGGTTTAGTGAAAAGCGCGGGCACAAACGCTCGTTTAGGCTCAAGCCGCGTATTGATTGCTGAAGCCGATGAGAGTGATGCATCATTCCTTCACTTGCAGCCAATGGCTACCATTGTGACCAACATTGAAGCTGACCATATGGATACTTATGGCGGTGACTTTGAAACGTTGAAGCAGACGTTCGTCGACTTCTTGCATAATCTGCCATTTTACGGTCAAGCCATTTTATGTATTGATGATCCAGTGGTTCGTGAACTGATTCCACGAATTAGCCGTCAGGTTATTACTTATGGTTTCTCTGAAGATGCGGATGTGCGTATTGAAAACTACCGTCAGCAAGGACAACAAGGCCAGTTCACGGTTGTTCGTAAAGGAAAACAGAATTTAGATATTACGCTGAACATCCCTGGTCGCCACAATGCTCTTAATGCTTCGGCTGCAATAGCGGTTGCGACGGAAGATGACATCAGTGATGAAGCCATTCTAAAAGCATTGATTAGTACACAAGGTACAGGTCGTCGCTTTGACCATTTAGGTGAATTCGAAACCGGTAATGGTGTTGCAATGCTGGTGGACGACTATGGCCACCATCCAACAGAAGTGGACGTTACCATCAAAGCTGCTCGTAGCGGCTGGACTGATAAGCGTCTGGTGATGATATTCCAGCCACACCGTTATACTCGTACTCGCGATCTCTATGACGATTTTGCTAATGTGCTAGAGCAGGTCGATGTACTGATTATGCTGGATGTTTATTCTGCAGGTGAAAAGCCAATTGCAGGTGCAGATGGTCGTTCACTTTGTCGAACCATTCGTAGTCGAGGAAAAGTTGACCCTATCTTCGTTTCAGATAGTAAGACTTTGCCTGCTGTGTTAGCTAATGTATTACAAGATGGTGACTTAGTTCTGACTCAAGGCGCTGGTGATGTGGGCAAAGTAGCCAAACACTTACAATCTTTACAATTGAATATTGAAAAGATGCAAAAATATTAAATTCGTTGCTTATGGGTGTCCCATTCGTGATATTGGTGGTACTCCTACCAGTTTTATTTATTTGAGTGTTTGATACTTTTAGTGTCCTCAGTATAATCCTTAGGTTAAAGTTATTGCTTTTGCCTCTATTGTACATTGAAATAGGGAATTAAATTGCCAGTCGTCAACAGGAACAACGAACTTTGATAAATAGTACATTTTCTCAAGGTCGTATTATGTCCCGTTCACCATTAGTCAGAGAGCACATCGTAGGTGCCAGCTTTTTACTTATGGTGTTGTTGTTGGTTGGTGTTTTGTTGTATTCAACGATCAGTTGGATGTGGGATGAAGAGAGGCTGCCGCTCTCAAAGATAGTTTTGCAAGGTGACTTACAATACGTATCCGCGTTTGATGTTCAGCGTGCTTTTGGTCAACTTGATCATATTGGCACATTTATGTCGCAGGATATTAACGAGCTGCAATCCAGTGCTCAGTCAATTCCTTGGGTATCTCATGCTTCAATCCGCAAACAGTGGCCAGACACAATAAAAGTATTTTTAACTGAATATCAGGTTAAAGCTATTTGGAATGGTAATTCGTTGCTTGATGATAAAGGTATTGTCTTTAATGGCGATATTGCTCAAGTAAATGAAGAACACGTAAAACTATATGGACCAGATGGCAGTGCACCTGAAGTTTTAAATATTTGGAAAGAATACAGCCCTAAATTTCAGCAGATTGGTTTAAATATATCCTCTCTGGTATTAAACGAGCGTCGAGCTTGGCAAATTATTTTAGACAATGGAATTCGCTTAGAATTAGGAAAAGAGTCTTTAGAAGAGCGAATTAACCGTTTCTTTTTACTCTACAAGCAGCTAGGTAATGATGCTGAACGAGTGAGTTATATCGATCTCAGATACGATACCGGAGCGGCCGTTGGTTGGTTTCCTGATCAAGAATTAGCGCAAGAGAGCACAGATGAGTAAAACAGCTGATGACAAATTAATTGTTGGTCTCGATATAGGCACAGCCACCGTTTCAGCCTTAGTTGGTGAATTACTTCCTGACGGTCAAATTAATATCATTGGCGCAGGTACCAGCCCTTCCAGAGGAATGGATAAAGGCGGCGTAAATGATCTAGAGTCGGTGGTTAAATCTGTTCAGCGTGCAATTGACCAAGCTGAATTGATGGCTGAGTGCCAAATTAGTAATGTGTTTCTATCGATCTCTGGTCGACATATTACAAGTAGAATTGAAAAAGGCATGGGAACTATTTCTGAGGGCGAAGTTTCTCAAGAAGATATGGATCGTGCTATTCATACCGCGAAGTCGATTAAAATTAGTGAGGAACAGCGTATTTTGCATGTAATTCCTCAAGAATTTACGATTGATTATCAGGAAGGTATAAAAAATCCGCTAGGATTATCGGGAGTACGCATGGAAGTCAGCGTGCACTTGATTACTTGCCATAGTGATATGGCAAGAAACATTATTAAAGCTGTTGAACGTTGCGGATTGAAAGTTGAGCAGTTAGTGTATTCAGGGTTAGCAGCAAGTAATGCTGTTATCACTGAAGACGAGCGAGAGCTTGGTGTGTGTGTTATTGACATTGGTGCAGGTACGATGGATATCGCTATTTGGACTGGTGGTGCGCTAAGACATACAGAAGTATTCTCGTACGCGGGCAATGCGGTTACAAGCGATATAGCGTTTGCTTTCGGCACCCCAGTTAACGACGCTGAAGAGATCAAAGTTAAGTACGGTTGTGCGTTAAGTGAGTTGGTGAGTAAGGATGATACGGTAAACGTACCAAGTGTTGGCGGAAGACCATCACGAAGTTTACAACGTCAAACCTTGTCGGAAGTGATTGAGCCTCGCTACACTGAGTTAATGGGCTTAGTTAACCAGACTATCGATACTGTCCAAGAGAATTTGCGAAAAGAAGGCATTAAGCACCATTTAGCTGCAGGTGTTGTTCTAACTGGTGGTGCTTCGCAAATTGAAGGTTTAGTGGAATGTGCAGAGCGTGTATTCCGCAATCAAGTTAGGGTAGGTAAGCCTCTCGAAGTGAGTGGACTTACTGATTACGTTAAAGAGCCGTATCATTCTACGGCAGTTGGTTTACTTCATTACGCGAAAGACAGTCAAATTAATGACGACATTGAGTTTCAAGAGCCTAAGCGCCAATCAGTGTCTAGTGTATTTGGTCGTTTGCGTAATTGGATACAAAAAGAGTTTTAACCTGAGTTGCAGGAAAAACGGAGATAACACATGTTTGAACCGATGATGGAAATGTCTGACGACGCGGTAATTAAAGTTGTTGGAGTTGGTGGCGGCGGCGGTAACGCTGTAGAACATATGGTGCGTGAGTCCATTGAAGGCGTGGAATTCATCAGTATCAACACGGATGCACAAGCACTTCGCAAAACCAGCGTAAGCAGCGTCATTCAAATCGGTGGTGATATCACTAAAGGTTTGGGCGCAGGTGCTAATCCTCAAGTGGGACGTGATGCAGCTCTAGAAAGCCGAGATCGAATTAAAGAATTACTAGCTGGTGCCGATATGGTGTTTATCGCAGCTGGTATGGGCGGCGGTACCGGTACTGGTGCTGCTCCTGTTATTGCTGAAGTGGCAAAAGAACTGGGCATCTTAACCGTTGCTGTAGTGACTAAACCATTTAGCTTTGAAGGTAAAAAACGTCTTGCGTTTGCTGAACAAGGAATTGAAGAGCTTTCTAAACATGTTGACTCTTTGATTACTATTCCAAATGAAAAACTGTTGAAAGTACTGGGTCGTGGTATCACTTTACTTGAAGCCTTTGCTAGCGCGAATGACGTACTTAAGAATGCAGTACAAGGGATTGCAGAGCTAATCACTCGCCCTGGCATGATTAACGTGGACTTTGCAGATGTACGCACAGTAATGTCTGAAATGGGTCACGCTATGATGGGTAGTGGTATTGCCAAAGGTGAAGACCGCGCTGAAGAAGCTGCTGAAATGGCAATTTCAAGTCCTCTACTTGAAGACATCGATCTTGCTGGTGCTCGCGGCGTATTGGTTAACATCACTGCTGGTCTGGATATGAGACTTGATGAGTTCGAAACGGTTGGTAACACTGTTAAAGCGTTTGCTTCTGACAATGCAACTGTCGTTATCGGTACATCGTTAGATCCAGATATGGCTGATGAAATTCGCGTAACGGTTGTAGCTACAGGTATTGGTAACGAAAGAAAACCAGATATTACTTTAGTTGCAGGCGGTAAAGCGAAAGTTGCACCAGTCACTCAACCACAAGTTGCGGTAGCAGCAAAAGTGGAAGAGAAACCGGCACAGCCTTTGCATGAAAAGACAGAAGTGAAAGTACAGCCTTCACCGACGTCAAATACCTCTTCTTCTTCTAGCCAAGGGCAGAATGTTGCTCCGAAGCCAGAAAAAGAGAGTGGATATCTGGATATACCTGCGTTTTTACGTCGTCAGGCTGATTAAAATACCGCCACAATTTGACAGTGTTCAAAATTTTGGTAATATGTCGGTCGGTAAAGTTACCGGCCGAGCTTTGTGGCATTGATTTAGAGGCAAACAGATGATCAGACAACGTACTCTGAAAGAGATAGTGAAAACAACTGGTGTGGGTCTCCACTCTGGTCGTAAAGTCACGCTTACTCTTCGCCCAGCCGCTGCAAACACAGGTATTATTTACCGTCGTACTGACGTAAATCCACCAGTTGATTTTCCAGCTGACCCAGAATCTGTACGCGACACTATGCTGTGTACTGCATTAGTTAATGATGAAGGCATTCGTATCTCTACCGTAGAGCACTTAAGTGCAGCTCTTGCTGGTATGGGTATTGATAACGTCATTATCGAAGTGGATGCACCAGAAATTCCAATTATGGATGGTAGTGCGAGTCCGTTTGTATACCTTCTTCAACAAGCAGGTATCGAGACTCAAAACGCGCCTAAGCGATTCATCCGTATTAAAAAGCCTGTTCGTTTTGAAGATGGTGATAAGTGGGCTGAAATGCGTCCACATAACGGCTTCAAAATGGATTTCCAAATTGAGTTTGACCACCCAGCAATCGATGGTGACGATCAACGCTTAGTGTTTGATTTTTCAACTCAAGGCTTTATCAAAGAGATTTCTCGCGCTCGTACTTTCGGTTTCATGCGTGATATCGAGTACTTGCAATCGCAAAACCTATGTTTAGGTGGCAGCTTTGACTGTGCTATCGTTTTGGATGATTACCGCATTCTTAACGAAGAAGGCCTGCGTTTCGCTAACGAGTTTGTGACTCACAAAGTACTTGATGCAATTGGTGACTTGTACATGTGTGGTCATGCTATTGTTGGTGAGTTCAGTGCTTATAAATCAGGTCATGGTCTGAATAACCAATTACTACGTAAAGTATTGGCAGATCAAGAAGCTTGGGAGTGGGCGACTTTCGAAGAGGAAGTTGGTTCACCAGTAGCGTTTGCAGACCCAAACGTGGTTCTAGCGTAAAACATCAAGATTTTAAGAAGCCAGACTAAGTCTGGCTTTTTTGTGTCTATCGTTGGTAAAACTACTTTATATTTTAAAAGTTACTTTTTCGCGAGTTTTGCGATGTTCTCTAATCGTTGTTTAACCTTAGGGTTGGCATTTTGAGCAACCATTAACAACGATGAAGCGGCATTTTCTGAAAGTGGGGGGCGAGGAATTGCCTCTTTTTGATCCTTGCTTGAACCTTTTTGGGTGCGATAAATCGCTGGGTTGATCTTTATTTCAATGCTGATCAGTTTTCCAAAGCCCTGATTTCTCAGCTGGTTGAGGATATTCAACCGCTCATAGTCCACTTTCATTTTGATCGATGCACTAGCGGCTTCCAAAACTAAATGTCCACCACGAACGTTTGCCGCTCTTATATGTGGTTCAATACCTTTAGGCAAAAGCGTTTTTAATATTTGGTTGATCTGGATGATCTCTTTCGCGTGCTGTTGTAACTTACTCAGCCGAGATGACTCAATCAATTCGTCTGTAGATGTGGGGCGATGATCTCGCATTCCGCACTCCTTTTATAAAGTTCTGCAGCATTCTATAACGATTCTTTGCTGACTGAAATGAGCGATTGAAGATGTATTCTTTAGTGCCCGATAGCCTAAAACATTGGGCTTAGTGCACAAAATACAAAGCTCAAAGCAAACAAGTCCTAATGTTATTGGTTGTTGAACGAAAAATTACTTAAACTATGCGCCACTAGTGTCTTGAAAATAAACGTCATCATCACAATATCAGAAGATACATGATTTATCTCAGTATCCTTAGTTGAAAACAGGTAGAGACTGAAGGCATTTAGAGATCGCGGACGATCTAAGCAAAGAGAGATTCACAAGAAATGATAACTAAGCTACTGACAAAAGTGGTCGGCAGTCGTAATGACAGAACACTTCGCCGCCTAAGAAAAATTGTAAAAGAAATTAATAATTATGAGCCTGCATTTGAAGCTCTGTCCGATGAAGAGCTAAAGGCTAAAACGGTAGAGTTTCGTCAACGTCTTGAGCAAGGTGAAAATCTAGACCAATTACTACCGGAAGCGTTTGCTACTGTTCGTGAAGCTTCGAAGCGTGTATTTGGCATGCGTCATTTCGATGTTCAGCTTATCGGCGGTATGGTACTGAATTCTGGTCAAATAGCAGAGATGCGTACAGGTGAAGGTAAAACACTGACTGCAACGCTTCCAGCGTACCTGAATGCATTGCCAAGCAAAGGTGTTCACATTGTTACAGTGAACGACTACCTAGCTAAGCGTGACGCAGAAACAAACCGTCCATTATTTGAATTTCTAGGTCTGACAGTTGGTATCAACGTACCTAACATGTCGCCACCTGCAAAGAAAGAAGCTTACCAAGCAGACATCTTATACGGAACAAACAACGAGTTTGGCTTCGACTACCTTCGTGACAACATGGCATTCCGCCCTGAAGACCGCGTGCAACGTGAACGTTTCTTTGCTGTTGTCGATGAGGTTGACTCAATTCTTATTGATGAAGCACGTACACCATTAATTATCTCAGGTCCGGCTGAAGACAGTTCTGAGCTCTATACTCGCATTAACACTCTTATTCCGTCTCTGCAGCTTCAAGATAAAGAAGACTCTGAGGAGTACCGCGGTGATGGTCACTACACTGTAGACGAGAAATCTAAGCAGGTTTACCTCACTGAAACTGGTCAGGAATTTGTTGAGGAGTTGCTGGTTAAGAATGGTTTAATGCAAGAGGGCGATACACTTTACTCTCCTGCGAATATCAGTCTGCTTCACCATGTGAACGCTGCGCTACGTGCTCACGTTCTGTTTGAGAAAAACGTCGACTACATTGTGACGGAAGAAGGTGAAGTCGTTATCGTTGATGAACACACCGGCCGTACTATGCCTGGTCGTCGTTGGTCTGATGGTTTGCATCAAGCAGTTGAAGCGAAAGAAGGCGTTAAGATCCAGAACGAAAACCAAACTCTGGCATCGATTACCTTCCAGAACTACTTCCGTTTATACGAAAAACTGTCAGGTATGACAGGTACAGCAGATACAGAAGCATTCGAATTCCAACAAATCTATGGTTTGGAAACAGTGGTTATTCCAACTAACAAGCCTATGATTCGTAACGATATGCCGGATATGGTGTACCGTACAGAAGCTGAAAAGTTTGCTGCTATCATCGAAGACATTAAAATTTGTGTTGAAAAAGGTCAGCCTGTACTGGTTGGTACGGTTTCGATAGAAAAATCTGAATTGCTGTCTAATGCACTGAAGAAAGCAAAGATCAAACACAGCGTACTGAACGCGAAGTTCCATGAGAAAGAAGCGGAAATCGTTGCTGAAGCGGGTAAACCAGGTTCAGTTACTATCGCGACTAACATGGCTGGTCGTGGTACGGATATCGTGCTTGGCGGTAGCTGGCAGATGCAAGTTGAATCGCTAAACAATCCAACTCAAGAGCAAATTGACGCAATTAAAGCGGAATGGCGTAAAGTTCACGATCAAGTTTTAGAAGCCGGTGGCTTACATATCATTGGTACTGAGCGTCACGAATCACGCCGTATCGATAACCAGCTACGTGGTCGTTCAGGTCGTCAGGGTGATGCGGGTTCTTCTCGTTTCTATCTGTCAATGGAAGACACACTGCTACGTATTTTCACTTCAGACCGTATGGCAAGCTTGATTCAAAGCGGTATGGAAGAAGGTGAAGCGATCGAATCTAAGATGCTTTCTCGCTCAATTGAAAAAGCTCAGCGTAAAGTTGAAGGTCGTAACTTCGACATTCGTAAACAGCTTCTTGAATATGATGATGTTGCCAATGATCAGCGTCGCGTTGTTTACGAACTTCGTGATGAGTTGATGAGCACTGACGATATTAGCGAAATGATCGAACAAAACCGTGCTGACGTTATGACATCGGTGATCGATCAATACATTCCACCACAATCACTTGATGACATGTGGGATATCGCCGGTCTACAAGATCGCTTGAAGCACGATTTCGATCTTGATCTGCCTATTCAGTCTTGGTTGGATGAAGACGACAAACTGTATGAAGAAGCACTTCGCGAACGTATTCTTGAAAACTCGGTAACGGTTTATAAGAACAAAGAAGAAGTGGTTGGCGCTTCAGTGATGCGTAACTTTGAGAAATCTGTAATGCTACAGACTCTTGATACACTGTGGAAAGAGCACCTTGCTGCTATGGACCACTTGCGTCAAGGCATTCACTTACGTGGCTATGCACAGAAGAACCCGAAACAAGAGTACAAGCGTGAATCGTTTGAGCTGTTCGAAGAGCTTCTAGAATCACTGAAGTCAGACGTGATCGCGATTCTTTCTAAAGTACGTGTTCAACAGCAAGAAGAAGTTGAGCGTATGGAGGAGCAACGCCGTGCTCAAGCAGAGCAAGCGGCTCGTATGAGTCAAGCTCAGCACGCCAATGCGAATGGTGAAGAGTCTGAATCTCAAGCTGAACGTAAAGTGGGTCGTAATGAACCTTGTCCTTGCGGTTCAGGCAAGAAGTATAAGCAGTGCCATGGCAAAATTGCCTAATAAAAATAAATAGAAAAGAGTCGCTTAGGCGGCTCTTTTTTTAAGTAAAGAAAGACAAAGGAACACAGATGAAACGAATTCATATCGTGGCGGGTATTATCTTCAATCAGGATAAATCGCAAATCTTTATCACTAAACGCCCAGACAATTTGCACAAAGGTGGTTTCTGGGAATTTCCGGGTGGCAAAGTTGAAGAAGGTGAAAGCGTTGAACAAGCGATGACTCGTGAGCTTGAAGAAGAAATTGGCATTGAAGTGACGGAGCAGTATCTGTTCGAGCATCTGGAATACGATTACCCAGAAAAATCACTGAAGTTTGACTTCATCGTCATCAGTAACTTCAACAAAGAACCATATGGCAAAGAAGGGCAAGAAGGACGTTGGGTAGACATTGCAGAACTCGTAAATTACCAGTTTCCAGAAGCCAATGTTCCAATCCTCGAACGTGTTATTAAAGAGTTTTCTTAAGTGCTAGCTATCAACCTCGATAGTTGGTAGTTTAAAAAGCGTAAATCGGAATAACACTATGCAGGACTGCGTAGTCACGAGTAAATGGAGAAATTTGCAATGGTAAGAATTGCAATTGCAGGCGCAGCTGGACGTATGGGCCGCAATCTGGTCAAAGCAGCACATCATAATTCAGAATCAACAGTGGGTGCAGGATCTGAGCGTCCTGAGTCTTCTCTAGTCGGAGTGGATGTTGGTGAGTTATGTGGTGTTGGTCGATTTGATGTCGCTTTGGTGGATAATCTGGAATTAGCGGTAGATAACTTTGATGTCATCGTGGATTTCACAGCACCAGCGAGCACACTAGCAAATATTGAACTGTGTAAGAAGCATGGCAAAAAGCTGATCATTGGTACTACGGGTTTTACCGATGAAGAGCGTGAGCTGATCAATGAAGCCGCGAAAGTTATCCCTATTGTGATGGCTCCAAACTACAGTGTAGGTGTGAACCTTGTATTCAAGCTGCTAGAGAAAGCCGCCAAAGTGATGGGTGATTACTGCGATATCGAAATTATCGAAGCACACCATAGACACAAAGTCGATGCTCCATCGGGTACGGCTATTGGTATGGGCGAAGCGATTGCCGGAGCCATGGGTAACAAGCTCAATGACGTCGCCGTGTATGCGCGTGAAGGTATCACAGGTGAACGCACCAGAGATGAAATTGGCTTTGCTACTATTCGTGCTGGCGACATTGTTGGTGAACACACTGCGATGTTTGCTGATATTGGTGAACGAGTAGAGATCACGCACAAAGCGACAGACCGAATGACATTTGCCAACGGCGCTATTCGTGCCGCAGTATGGTTGAATCAAAAATCAGCGGGTTTTTACACCATGACTGATGTACTTGGTTTGAACGAACTGTAATTACATAATTATGCGTCAGGTTCGCTTGGCGCATAAGAAATTCTCTAACATTTTCTAATCAAATTTTCTTTCCTATAATTTAGCTTATCCTTTAACTTTTTAAGTAATTTTGTCATGTTGAGGTTGATTTCTCCAACTTTCCTTTATTTTTGACAATAAAAAAATGATATTAACGTTTGCTTATTTTTTTTGCGCTGATTTCGATTATTAACAAACTATTTTTGTCTAATTTAAAATCAAAGCCCTATAAATGTTGTTTTTGAATGAGTAAAACATGCTTTTTTGATGGGTTAGAGCTCTTTTTTAGCTCTAAGGTAATAAATTTGAGTTTAATTTATCTGCTAACGTTGACATAGGTCACAGCGATCTCTAAAATACCGCCAATTTGTCAAAATTAGCCTAGAGCATGATTTTCACGCGAACAGGAAGGCAAATTTGCAATTTAATTTAAATTTTATGCATTTTTATTCTGGAGGTTGTCTTGAGTAAATCAGCACTGTTAGTCCTAGAAGATGGGACAGTGTTCCGCGGAGTGTCCATTGGGGCAGATGGTTCATCCGTTGGTGAAGTCGTTTTTAATACCTCGATGACGGGGTACCAAGAAATCCTCACTGATCCTTCCTATTCTCAACAAATCGTTACACTAACTTATCCTCACATTGGCAATACCGGCACTAATACCGAAGATGAAGAATCTTCTTCAATTCATGCACAAGGCCTTGTGATTCGCGATCTTCCTCTTATCGCTTCTAACTTCCGTAGTGAAAAATCTCTTTCTGATTACCTTAAATCACAAAATATCGTCGGTATTGCTGATATCGATACGCGTAAACTTACGCGCATTTTACGTGAGAAAGGCGCTCAGAACGGTTGCATTATGGCAGGCGATAACCTAGATGAAGCTCTTGCGTTGGTTAAAGCTAAAGAGTTCCCAGGCCTTAAAGGCATGGACTTAGCGAAAGTTGTAACGACTAAAGAAGCGTATGAATGGAAACAAGGTTCGTGGACACTGGAAGGTGGTCTACCTGAACCTAAAGATGACAGTGAGTTGCCATACCATGTAGTGGCTTACGATTTTGGTGCGAAACGCAATATCCTACGTATGTTAGTTGACCGCGGTTGTCGTCTAACTGTAGTACCTGCAGAAACTTCAGCTGAAGAAGTACTAGCGATGAACCCAGATGGCGTATTCCTATCGAATGGCCCTGGTGACCCAGAGCCATGTACTTACGCGATTGAAGCAACGAAAGTTTTCCTTGATAAAGCTCTGCCGGTATTTGGTATCTGTTTAGGGCACCAAATCCTAGCGTTGGCTTCAGGTGCTAAAACAGTAAAAATGAAGTTTGGCCATCATGGTGCAAACCACCCGGTTAAAGATATTGACCGTGATGTGGTCATGATTACTTCTCAAAACCACGGTTTTGCTGCGGACGAAGCAACGCTACCTGAGAACCTACGTGCAACGCACAAGTCTCTATTTGATGGTTCTCTACAAGGTATTCACCGTACGGACAAGCCGGCATTCAGCTTCCAGGGTCACCCAGAAGCGAGCCCTGGTCCGCATGATGCTGCACCGCTATTTGACCACTTCATTGAATTGATTAAACAACACCGCGCTTAATTTGGAGTAGTAGATAATGCCAAAACGTACTGACATTCAGAGCATTCTTATTTTAGGTGCAGGTCCAATTGTTATCGGTCAGGCTTGTGAGTTTGACTACTCTGGCGCTCAAGCGTGTAAAGCACTGCGCGAAGAGGGCTACCGAGTTATTCTTGTAAACTCAAACCCTGCAACTATCATGACTGACCCAGAAATGGCTGATGCAACATACATCGAGCCAATCCACTGGGAAGTTGTACGTAAGATCATCGAGAAAGAGCGCCCAGATGCGATTCTTCCAACAATGGGGGGGCAAACAGCTCTTAACTGTGCACTTGCTCTAGAAGCAAATGGCGTTCTTAAAGAGTTCGGCGTAGAGATGATTGGTGCGACTGCAGATGCAATCGACAAAGCTGAAGACCGTTCTCGCTTTGATAAAGCAATGAAGTCTATCGGTTTAGAATGTCCACGCGCTGATACTGCTAAAACAATGGAAGATGCTTACCGTGTCCTAGATATGGTTGGTTTCCCATGTATCATCCGTCCTTCATTCACTATGGGTGGTACTGGTGGTGGTATCGCTTATAACAAAGAAGAGTTCGAAGAAATCTGTCGCCGTGGCTTGGATCTTTCTCCAACTAACGAGCTGCTTATCGATGAATCTCTCATTGGTTGGAAAGAGTACGAGATGGAAGTTGTTCGTGATAAGAACGACAACTGTATCATCGTTTGTGCGATTGAAAACTTTGACCCAATGGGTATTCACACAGGTGACTCAATCACGGTAGCACCAGCTCAAACGCTAACGGATAAAGAGTACCAGCTAATGCGTAATGCATCGCTAGCAGTACTACGTGAAATCGGTGTCGAGACTGGTGGTTCAAACGTTCAGTTTGGTATCAACCCGAAAGATGGCCGTATGGTTATCATCGAGATGAACCCACGTGTATCTCGTTCTTCTGCTCTTGCTTCTAAAGCAACAGGTTTCCCAATCGCGAAAATCGCAGCGAAATTGGCAGTTGGCTTCACTCTTGATGAGCTAATGAATGACATCACTGGTGGCGCAACGCCAGCATCATTCGAACCAACTATCGACTACGTTGTGACTAAGATTCCTCGCTTTAACTTCGAGAAATTTGCAGGTGCAAATAGCCGCCTAACTACCCAGATGAAGTCTGTTGGTGAGGTAATGGCAATCGGTCGTAACCAACAAGAATCGCTACAGAAAGCACTTCGTGGCCTAGAAGTTGGTGTGAACGGCTTGGATGAAATGGTTGATTTAGATGCACCAGATGCGTTGACTAAAATCCGCCACGAGCTAAAAGAAGCTGGTGCAGAGCGTATTTGGTACATCGCAGACGCATTCCGTGCTGGTATGTCAGTCGATGGCGTATTCAATCTAACCAATATTGACCGTTGGTTCCTCGTTCAAATCGAAGAACTGGTTAAGCTGGAAGAGCAAGTGAAAGCTGGCGGTTTTGCTGGTCTGACTCAAGATGTTCTGAAGAATATGAAGCGTAAAGGCTTCTCTGATGCCCGTCTTTCAGCTCTCCTTGGTGTTTCTGAAAGCGAAATTCGTCGTCTACGCGACCAGTACGATATCCACCCTGTTTACAAGCGTGTTGATACTTGTGCTGCTGAATTTTCTTCAGATACCGCTTACATGTACTCATCTTACGATGAAGAGTGTGAAGCGAACCCAACAGACAAAGACAAAATCATGGTTCTTGGCGGCGGTCCAAACCGTATCGGTCAAGGTATCGAATTTGATTACTGTTGTGTACACGCATCTCTAGCACTTCGTGAAGATGGCTACGAAACTATCATGGTTAACTGTAACCCTGAGACGGTTTCTACAGACTACGACACTTCAGACCGTCTGTACTTCGAACCAGTAACTTTGGAAGATGTGCTAGCAATCGTACGTGTTGAAAAGCCAAAAGGCGTTATCGTTCAGTACGGTGGTCAAACTCCACTGAAACTCGCTCGTGCTTTAGAAGCGGCTGGCGTGCCTATCATTGGTACTAGCCCAGATGCTATCGACCGTGCAGAAGACCGTGAACGCTTCCAAGCTGCTGTTGAGCGTCTAGGTTTACTACAACCAGAAAACGCTACAGTAACGACAATGGAACAGGCGATTGAGAAATCAAAAGAGATTGGTTTCCCTCTAGTTGTGCGTCCTTCGTACGTTCTAGGTGGTCGTGCGATGGAAATCGTTTATGACGAGCAAGACCTACGTCGTTACTTCAACGAAGCAGTAAGCGTGTCAAACGAGTCTCCAGTTCTGCTAGACCGTTTCCTAGATGACGCTACAGAAGTGGATATCGACGCTATCTGTGACGGTGAGCGTGTGGTTATCGGCGGTATCATGGAACACATCGAACAAGCAGGTGTTCACTCAGGTGACTCAGCATGTTCGCTTCCAGCATATACGCTAAGCCAAGAGATTCAGGACAAGATGCGTGAACAAGTAGAGAAACTTGCTTTCGAACTTGGTGTACGCGGTTTGATGAACACTCAGTTTGCTGTGAAAGATAACGAAGTTTACCTCATCGAAGTAAACCCACGTGCTGCACGTACAGTACCATTCGTATCTAAAGCAACGGGTGCACCATTAGCGAAAATCGCTGCACGTGTTATGGCTGGTCAAACTCTTGAGCAACAAGGCTTCACTAAAGAGATCATTCCACCATACTACTCCGTAAAAGAAGTGGTACTGCCGTTCAACAAGTTCCCTGGCGTTGACCCACTATTAGGCCCAGAAATGCGTTCTACTGGTGAGGTTATGGGTGTCGGTGCAACATTTGCTGAAGCTTACGCGAAAGCTGAGCTAGGCTGTGGTTCAGTCTACCCAGAAGGTGGTCGTGCACTACTTTCAGTACGTGAAGGTGATAAAGAGCGCGTTGTTGACCTAGCTTCTAAGCTAGTGAAACTGGGCTACCAACTAGATGCAACTCACGGTACTGCTGTGATTCTAGGTGAAGCTGGTATCAACCCACGCTTGGTAAACAAAGTTCATGAAGGCCGTCCACACATTCTGGACCGTATCAAGAACAATGAATACACCTACATCGTGAACACAGCATCAGGTCGTCAAGCTATTGAAGATTCTAAAGTACTACGTCGTGGTGCTTTGGCTGAGAAAGTGAACTACACAACAACGCTAAATGCAGCGTTCGCAACCTGTATGTCTCACACTGCTGACGCGAAAGCATCAGTAACATCAGTACAAGAACTTCACGCTAAAGTGAAAGCTAGCTTAGCGTAATGAATAATAAATTGATAAACCTAAGGTTTATCTGACAACCTCATTGCCCGCTCATTTGAGCGGGCTTTTTTAGGCCTGTATTTTGGTAAAGCTAACGTATGAAGATGGAATACTATCTATATCATTGATGAATTATTGGAATAGGTTGTGTTCT
The DNA here is from genome assembly GCF_021726015.1 of Vibrio sp. A1-b2. Classification (NCBI taxonomy): domain Bacteria; kingdom Pseudomonadati; phylum Pseudomonadota; class Gammaproteobacteria; order Vibrionales; family Vibrionaceae; genus Vibrio; species Vibrio sp. A1-b2. Next base: position 912,845 of record NZ_JAKKCI010000001.1, on the reverse strand, counting down.
GTTGTTTCACTATTTCAATCACTTACTCAGTGATACTTTAGCCACTCGGTCGTATTGGTTGTGGAATGTCATGGAAGTCTCGTTAGATATATTAGTCATTTTGTTTTTTGTTGCTGGCGCAGCAGGTTTTATTGATGCGATGGCTGGTGGCGGTGGCTTATTAACACTTCCAGCACTTTTGGCTGCAGGTGTTCCCCCAACCAATGCTTTGGCGACAAATAAGCTCCAAAGCTCTTTTGGTAGCTTCTCTGCCAGTATGTATTTCGTACGCAGTGGTATAGTTAATCTTAAAGAGATGCGACTTGCCATTGTGTGTACTTTTATTGGTGCCGCAACTGGGGCTGTGCTGGTACAACAGTTTGATACGTCATTCTTGACGAGTTTAATTCCCATTCTATTGGTTGCGATTTCTCTCTACTTTCTATTTGCGCCGCAGACTAGGGCTGACTCCGGTAAAAAACCGCTTTCAGAAGCGGCATTTGCCTATAGTGTCGGAAGCTGTGTGGGCTTTTACGATGGATTTTTTGGTCCGGGTACAGGCTCCATTTTCACTGTGTGTTTTGTTGTTTTAGGTCATTTTACTTTGGTTGAAGCAACGGCTAGAACGAAAGTTCTTAACTTCACATCAAATATTGCAGCGCTGCTATTCTTCGTTATTGCTGGGTTACCTATCTGGAAGTTAGGTTTGGTCATGGCTGTCGGGCAGTTTATTGGTGCTCGTGTTGGTGCCAAAGTTGTCATATCTAAAGGACAAAAATGGATACGCCCACTTGTGATTGTTATGTCTATGCTGATGGCGTTTAAGCTTTTGTGGGAACAGCACTCACAATGGTTTCTATCAATGTTTTAACCCGCTCTGTACGGTAGTTGGTTGCTCTTAGGCAGATGTGAATAGGGCGGATTAGCGGTGTGAGTTCGGTAAAGTTAAAGCAATAATGCGCATCTATCTGCAGGGTATTGATCATAGAAAGTGGTACTAAAGCTGGAGCCACGCCTTCCAGTGCGAGCTGGGCAGACGCCATATAAGAATCCATTTCCATCACAGGTGTAATACCCAACTTATCTAGAAATGCAGCCTGATAAGTGTTAGCGGTATTGGTGAGATCATTAGTAATGATCTCATTGGGCAAATGGGTTAGGTGGTTCTTACTGACAATGCAGAATGGCTCATCATACAAATGAAAAGTCATAAGGCCATGATTACCGGGTAGATACCCAGCACAAAAACCTATGGTGGCTTTGCCTGATTGAACATGTTCTACGATACGTGGAGTGTGGTTGGTGGTAATGGTGAAGTGTGGATCTTTCTTACGATATGCCGCCATTACTTTCGTTAAGTAGCCTGCCACAAGTGTTTCTGAACAATCAATACGGATAAGCGTGTTGTCTTCAAGGGCTTGATTCTCATAGATCATGCCTCTTAGTTCATTGAAAGTTGGCTCAATATTATCGATGAGTTGCTGACCTTCAGCGGTCAGCTTTATATGTCGCCCAGCGGGAGCTATGAGCTTTTTTCCTAACTTGTTTTCTAAATTGGCAATTCTTTTACTGACGGCAGACTGGCTTATGTACAGTTGGCTGCCAGTTCGGCTCATCGTTTTCTGCTTGCTAAGAACCAATAGCGTTTCAATGCCTTCCAACAGCATATATTGTCCAATGAGAATTAGGAATCGATTGAGTTAGTTTATCCTCATATTATCGATGAGGACAGTGGTTCGTTTATCTTGGATGTAAACCTATGAGAGCTGACAAGAGCCACGTCGAGTGGCTCTATTTCTATTTAGTGAGGGCGAAGGTCGGTAGTGATAAATGCCAGCGGATAGCACCAAGACGAATGATCAGCGTTGACGCGACGCCTGAAAGAAGCGCGACAGAGTTGTCATAACCCATCGCTAATGCGGTTGTATGGAATACACCGCCCACAATACATGCGGTTGCGTAGACTTCACTACGCAGAACCATTGGGATTTCTCTTGCCAGTACATCGCGGATAATGCCACCGCCACAGCCAGTAATTACCCCCATAATGATGGCGATCACGGCTGAATCTTGGTACATCAGTGCCTTTTCAACACCGATACCAACGAAAAAAGCCAAGCCAACAGCATCGCAAACCGGCAGAACCCACCAAGGAATACGTTTTGGCCTGCGCACTAATAGCATGGTTAAAATACAAGTAACGATAATGACCCAGATATAAGTTGTATCTTTTATCCAGAACACCGGTGTCGCACCAAGAGCCATATCTCGGATAGTCCCGCCACCGATAGCTGTAACACTCGCCAATACAGTGACACCGAAAGGATCCATTTTTAAACGACCAGCTAGCAATACGCCTGAAATAGCGAAAATAGCCGTACCAAACATATCGATTAAATAAAGTAATGAGGTATCCAATGTTATGCGCTACCAAAAATAGGTTTATCGAAAGGTGGTGGATTGTAAGACTTTTTTATCGAGCTGTTAATTGTTTCTTACTTGCTCAAAGTAGTGACAAACTTCTTCAATCGCGTTGAGTGTGCGAGGCGTTGAGCGATTGATCCAGTCTGAATTGAGAGACCAAACATGCCCCTGTTTGACTGCTGGAATTTCATCTTTCCAACTTAGCCACATGTTTCCGTTAGCAATGGCGTGTGCAGAGGTGAAAATAACATCTGGTTGAGCGACCAGAACTTGCTCGATCCCAACTTGAGGATATGGTGTCGAACTGTTCTCAAAGATGTTTTCGCCACCGCAAAAACGAAATACCTCACTTGGCCAACTGTCTTGTGCCAAAGTGATGATTGGTTTTTCACTGAGTTGATAAAAATAGCGAACAGGTGTGGCTCCTGAGAGCTCAGACGTCAGTGTATTCAAACGTTCACGGAATGCTTTAGCTGCCTGTTTCCCTTGTTGTGGGTCATCTGCGTATTGACTGAGAGCTTCAATATTGGAGGCAATATCGTCAAGTGTATTGACTTGGGAATTGTAAAACGTGAAACCGAGCTGCTTAAGTTTGGCTATCTCTTTAGCGGGGTTACCTTTCGGCCAAGCGATAATCAGATCAGGTTTAAGCGCTATGATCCGCTCTAACTTAATACCCTGATAGTTCGCAACTCTCTCTATGCTTTTGGCTTCCTCTGGATAATCACTGTAATCCGTTGCGCCGACAAGTTTATTGCCCAAACCAGCGGCAAAGGCTAACTCTGTTGCATGTGGAGCTAGGCTGATAATGCGCTGAACCGATTGGTCTGCTTGAGTGGGTGATGCAAGTAGTAAAGCAGTGAAGGCGAGTGACCAAAAACGCATTTATATTCCTTTATGAATGACGAGAAGCAGAAGGCTTTCGATAAAAATCCATAGAAAGAGTCGCCAAGCGATCAAGCTATGTATTTGAGACAAGTGCAGTGCAGAAGGAACAATACGACCACCTATCTTAGCTCGCACTACTTTTTGTTCCCCGTAGATTGCAGGGCCACCCAAAGCCAATTCGAGCTTCCCTCCGATTGCGCAGAGTAGCCAAGCGGGGCCAGGTAGTGGCCAAGAACGGCTCTGAGTTTTGATGGTTTGCAGAGCTTTACCCGAGTTATTGCCTAACGTAATGAACAAACTAAACAGTCTTAATGGTACATAATCTAATATTGCGATAGTGCGAACAATTGGCAATCCAAAAGGATTGAACTGAGAACGAGAAGGCGACCAAGCGCGAGCAAGTTCAGCCATTAATCGATAGATAAATGCCCCTGTTGCACCCAATAAAGCATACCAAAAAAGCACGGCAGCAACGTTACGGCCATAACCTACAATAATGGTCTCAGCACCTGCCTTGCCCAGTCCTACAGTAGATAGGGTGCTGGTTTCTCTATTCACAAAAGGTTCAAGCAGTTTACGAGCACCTACTTTGTCCTCTTTTGCCAAGGCCTTACCTAATTTGTTCGCGAGTTGGCCGTTATTGCGCCAATCTAAAGCCAAGATCAGTAGTGCTAATTCATAGAGTTGCGGCTGCCAGACAAGAGGTTTTAATGCGATACAGAACAGCAGTGCAGGGATGATCATTAGCAGCCAAGCTAGTGTGCCGGAAATGATACTTTGAGAGTAATTGTTGTTGGTATTGACTTTGTCAGCGAGAACTTCAGCAAACTTGTGCCACAAAATTGCAGGGTGAGAAGCTCTCGGAATCGGCAGAATGTAATGCAGCAAAAGTGCGCCCCACATAATGAGGAGCGCACCTTCAGCATAAACGGTCGAAATGATTTCGTTCATGGATATGAGTTGGTTACTTTAGCAACTCAACCATTTTTAGCACCATTTCTGATGAGCTTTGCGCTGCTAGCGGAAGGAACTCATCAAATGACATTGGCGATTCTTTGTCAGCTACGTCAGAGATTGCACGAACCACAACAAATGGTACTTGGAATTGGTGACACGTCTGAGCAATTGCAGACGCTTCCATTTCAACTGCAATAACAGAAGGGAAGTGTTTACGAATGAAGTCTTGTCGTTCAGCAGTACAAACGAAAGCGTCGCCAGTACAAATCAAACCGCGTACAGCATGTTTTTCAGTGTTGGTTTCGTTAGAGATAGATTCAAGCGCTTTCTCTGCCACAGCCATCAGTTTTTCGTCTGCCGCAAATGCTGCAGGCTGACCTGCCATCTGTCCCATTTCATAACCAAATGCGGTTACGTCTGCGTCGTGATGGCGTACTTCTGTTGAAATAACCACATCACCCATAGTTAGGCTTGAGTCAAAACCACCCGCAGAACCCGTGTTGATAACCACGTCTGGTTGGTATTCGTCTAGAAGAATTGTTGTACCAATCGCTGCTGCTACTTTGCCGATACCAGATTGAAGTAAAACGACATCAACGCCGTGAATGCTACCTGAGTAATAAGTACAGCCGCCTTTGCTGACTTCCTGACATTGCTCAAGAGCGTCTTTTAGAATTGCGACTTCTTGTTGCATCGCGCCGATGATGCCAATTTTCATGGGGTATCTCTTTTAAAAGTTATTAAGTGTAAAAATTGCCTGAAGTTTATCATGAGATTAGGCAATTTATCGAGATTCGACTGCTTATCTTATTGAACTCTGATTTCAACTCACTCAGCTAAGATCTATGGCTCAAATATCAGCCCTGCTAGGGTAAGGTTTTCTCTTAGTTCGGCAGCTCTACGACGGTTTACCCCGAAATCACTGTAACCAACGCGAGATTCAGAACGCACCAACAGATGACCATCTTCAATCTTCAGCTCAAGGTCATCAACAAAACGCATAATACTTGAAGTGCATTCGATTCGAAGATAGTTATCAGTTTTCTCAGCGGTTTGAGCGCCAGAAAGCGTTAAAGCTACGCGTTCAACCTGTTCCAGTGTTACACCAGAGCGTAATAAAAATGGAGCCAGCTTATATTTTTCTCTTGTTTCAGCGGTTGAAACGCAATTGGGTTTATTGCCACAAGGAGAATGTGTGCGATCGACCATCGGAGGAACTCCTTTGCTACAAGCACTCAATAGTACTGTTGAAAGAATAACAATTAGAACCTTATACATCTGCAAACCCTATTCGTCGTATCCCCAATAGCTGGATCGTACTCTCCTAGCTCTTCGGGGGAAAGTCATTCTACATATTAGACTCATTCACGCTGTTTAGTTTTAGAGGATTATGAATGGTCACAGAAAATAATTTGCGATTATATAAATAAAAAAGGATCCATGTTGAGAAGGATCCTTTTTCAAAACCAAATTACTTAAATATTCAAGTAATCGAGAATGCCATCAGCGGCTTTACGGCCTTCATCGATTGCGGTTACCACAAGGTCTGAGCCTCGAACTGCATCTCCGCCCGCAAAGATTTTTTCGTTCGTTGTCTGGAACTTAAATGACTGCTCTGAAGGTGCTTTGATTCGACCCCATTGATCCAGTTCTACGCCGTGTGGTTCTAACCAGCTCATTTGGTGTGGTTGGAAACCAAATGCCATGATGACAGCATCAGCTTCAAGCACATGTTCACTTCCTGCTACCGGCTCAGGTCGGCGACGACCCGCTTCGTCAGGCTCACCTAAAGCAGTCTGAACCACTTTTACGCCGTTTACTTTACCAGACGCATCAACTTCAATTCCCAGAGGTTGAAGGTTGAACATGAATTCCACGCCTTCTTCTTTCGCGTTTTTCACTTCGCGGCGAGAGCCTGGCATGTTTTCTTCATCACGACGGTAAGCACAGATAACGCGTGAAGCATTTTGACGAATTGAAGTTCGTACACAATCCATCGCTGTATCACCACCGCCAAGAACGACCACTTTTTTATCAGCCATATCGATGAATGGTTGATCGCTTGGCAAGTCCATCACTTTGTAAGTGTTTGAAATTAGGAAAGGCAGTGCGTCAAATACACCTTGTGCATCTTCGTTTTCTAAGCCTGCACGCATGTATTTGTAAGTACCTACACCAAGGAACACAGCATCGTATTCGTTGATCAGATCTTGCAACTGAACATCTTTACCTACTTCCACGTTCATGCGGAACTCAACGCCCATTTCAGTGAACACGCGGCGGCGGTTTTCCATTACCCCTTTTTCCAGTTTGAAAGAAGGGATACCGAAAGTCAGCAAGCCACCAATTTCAGGGTAACGGTCAAACACTACAGGTTTCACACCGTTACGTACTAAAATATCTGCTGCTGCAAGACCTGCCGGCCCCGCACCGATGATGGCTACTTTTTTGTCTGTCCACTCAACGTGCGACATATCCGGTTTCCAGCCCATTTCAAACGCGGTATCGGTGATGTATTTTTCAATATTACCTATGGTTACTGCGCCGAAATCGTCGTTCAGAGTGCATGACCCTTCACATAAGCGATCTTGTGGACACACGCGGCCACACACTTCAGGCAAGCTGTTGGTTTGGTGCGCAAGGTCAGCGGCTTCCATAATGCGACCTTCATTGGCAAGTTTCAGCCACTGTGGAATGTAGTTGTGAACCGGACATTTCCACTCACAGTACGGGTTACCACAATCCAAGCAGCGGTCAGCTTGCGCTGTTGCCTGCTGCTTAGTGAAAGGTTCGTAAATTTCTACGAATTCAATTTTACGGATGTTGAGCGGCTTTTTTGCCGGGTCGACACGGTTAACATCAATAAATTGGTATACGTTCTGGCTCATAAATCTGGCTCCTTCCAATTATTGTGCTTGAACACGTAGTTCTGCAGCGCTACGGCTTTGGTGACCCAATAAGGTTTGTAGATCCGCTGCCTGTGGTTTGATTAAGTAGAACTTCGGAATCCATTCATCAAAGTTCGCTAAAATATTTTCTGCGTGAGCAGAACCTGTCTCTTCTAAGTGCTCTGCGATAAGTCCACGCAGATGCTCCTGATGGATATAGAGATCTTTCAGTGATAACGCTTCAACAGATTCTTCGTTGACACGACCTTGGAAATCGCCGTTCTCATCAAGAACGTAGGCAAAACCGCCAGTCATACCTGCGCCAAAGTTTACGCCTGTTGCGCCAAGAATCGCGACGATACCGCCTGTCATATATTCACAAGCATTGTCACCAGCGCCTTCAATCACGCTGATGGTGCCTGAGTTACGTACTGCGAAACGTTCACCGGCTTTACCCGCAGCAAACAGTTTTCCGCCTGTCGCGCCGTATAAACAGGTGTTACCGATAATAGTGGCTTCGTTACAGCTAAATGCAGTACCTAAATGCGGTTTGATAACAATCTTACCGCCAGCCATGCCTTTACCCACGTAGTCGTTCGCATCACCAGTGAGATACAGTTCTACACCGCCAGCGTTCCACACACCGAAAGATTGACCCGCAGTACCGTCTAGTACCACCTTAATCGGTGAGCCAGCAAGACCTGCGTTACCGTAACGTTTAGCGATTTCACCCGACAGACGAGCACCCACAGAGCGGTCTGTGTTGATCACATCGTAGTAAAGCTCGATGGATTGTTGCTTCTCTACTGCTTCAATCGCATCTTCAACGATTTTCTGGTTGAGAACGCCTTTATCAAACGGTGTATTTGGTTCTGTGCAGCTTAGTGGTAGCCCTTGAGGAGATACCGGAGCTTCCAGAATGCCGGATAGATCCAACTTACTCTGTTTCGCTGTTAAACCCTGAACCGCTTCTAGCAAGTCAGTACGACCAATCAGATCTGTTAGTTTCTCAACACCGAGTTCGGCCAAGTATCCACGTACTTCTTCAGCAATGCCTGTGAAGTAGTTGATCACCATTTCAGGCAGACCTTTGAAGTAGTCTCTACGTAGCGTTTCGTCTTGCGTTGCTACCCCTGTTGCACAGTTGTTGAGGTGACAGATACGCAGGAACTTACAACCCATAGCAACCATAGGACCGGTACCAAAACCAAAGCTTTCAGCACCTAAGATCGCACCTTTGATCACATCCAGACCAGTTTTTAAACCGCCATCGACTTGTAGGCGGATCTTATGACGAAGACCGTTGGCAACCAGCGCTTGCTGCGTTTCAGCAAGACCAAGTTCCCATGGGCTACCCGCGTATTTGACTGATGTTAGCGGACTCGCTGCAGTACCACCGTCATATCCTGAGATAGTAATTAAGTCAGCGTAAGCTTTCGCTACACCTGTCGCGATAGTGCCAACGCCCGGTTCAGAAACCAGTTTTACCGATACCAAGGCTTTCGGGTTTACTTGCTTCAAGTCGAAGATAAGCTGTGCCAAGTCTTCAATAGAGTAAATATCGTGGTGCGGCGGTGGTGAAATCAGGGTTACACCTTGTACCGAGTGACGAAGTTTGGCAATTTCAGCGGTTACTTTATGACCCGGTAGCTGACCACCTTCACCCGGTTTCGCACCTTGAGCGACTTTGATCTGTAATACGTCTGCATTAGTTAAGTAGTGTGGTGTCACACCGAAGCGACCAGAAGCGACCTGCTTAATACGAGAGTTACGTTCTGTACCAAAACGGCGAGGATCTTCACCACCTTCACCAGAGTTCGAGAATCCACCTAAGCGGTTCATCGCCGTTGCTAGTGCTTCATGCGCTTCTGGGCTCAGAGCACCGATAGACATCGCCGCTGAGTCAAAGCGTTTGAACAGCTCAGTTGCTGGTTCAATCTTCTCAAGTGGTAGTGGTTTATCTGATTTTTTCAGCTTCAACAGGTCACGCAGCATAGCAGCTGGTCTTTCGTTAACCTGTTTAGCAAAACTTTGATAGTCAGTGCTTTCGCCGGACTTCACGGCTTTTTGCAGAGTACCGACCACATCTGGGTTGTAAGCATGGTATTCACCACCGTGAACGTACTTGAGTAAGCCACCGTGCTCTATTGATTTGCGAGTAGCCCAAGCTTTGCGTGATAGGTTGAACAGATCTTGTTGGAAGTCTTCAAAACTTGCACCCTGAATGCGTGTTTTCACGCCTTTAAAGCAAAGATCGACAACATCACTGTGTAGACCTACCGCTTCAAACAACTGTGAACAGCGGTACGATGCAACAGTAGAAATCCCCATTTTCGACATGATCTTATACAGACCTTTGTTGATGCCGTATTGGTAGTTCTGCATTACATCGCGGTAGCTTTTATCAATCGCGCCTTCATCGACCATCTTGCCCAGAACTTCATAAGCAAGATACGGATAAACGGCTGTTGCACCAAAGCCGATTAATACAGCAAATTGGTGTGGGTCGCGTGCCGTTGCGGTTTCAACGATGATATTGGCATCACAACGTAGGTTCTCTTCAACCAGACGAGCGTGGATAGCGCCCACAGCCATAGCCGCAGGAATAGGCAGCTTATCTTTAGTGAGTGCTCGGTCAGAAATAACAAGCAGAACGGTACCATCTCGAACCACTTCTACCGCTTTGTCACACAAGTCGATCACCGCTTGTTGCAATGTTGATTGCTGCGGATCGAAGTTAATGTCCAGAATGGTATTGCGGTAGTGCTGATCACTCAGTGTCAGTAGCTGCTGCATGTCAGAGTAGAGCAGAACCGGAGAGTCGAAAGTCACACGGTAAGCGTGACCATCGGTCTCGTTAAACACGTTCATCTCTTGACCGATACTGGTCGCCAGCGACATCACGTGTTTTTCACGTAATGGGTCGATAGGTGGGTTAGTCACCTGTGCAAATTTTTGACGGAAGTAGTCAGTGATTAAGCGCTCTTTAGAAGAGAGTACCGCCATAGGGGTATCATCACCCATTGAACCTACGGCTTCTTGGCCCATATCACCTAAGACACGAAGGATTTGATCCACTTCTTCGTTGGTCATGGCAAACTGCTTCTGATAAGTTTTTAGCAGCGTCTCATCGAAGTTTCGCTCGCCAACTTGATCATCGGGTAGTTCAGCAAAAGATTTCAGTTTGTAGACGTTGTTTTTCATCCACTCACTGTAAGGGTGACGGCTCTTAAGATCGTTATCGATCTCGCTTGATTGCCATAATTTGCCTTTGCGCGTGTCAATAACCAGTAGCTCACCCGGTCCAACACGACCTTTCTCTGCGACTTCATCAGGTGCGTAGTTCCAGATACCCACTTCAGACGCAAGAGTGATCAGTTTGTCTTTGGTGATCACATAGCGAGCTGGGCGCAGACCGTTACGGTCTAAGTTACATGCGGCGTAGCGACCATCGGACAGTACGATACCTGCCGGACCATCCCACGGTTCCATATGTTTCGAGTTGAAGTCGTAGAATGCGCGCAGATCTTCATCCATATCTGGGTGATTTTGCCATGCTGGCGGAACTAGCATACGCATAGCACGGAACAGGTCCATACCGCCTGCAAGGAAAAGATCCAGCATGTTATCTAGGCTTGATGAGTCAGAGCCTGTTTCGTTAACGAATGGTGCTGCTGTGCTGAGATCGGGTAGTAGTGGCGAGGCAAATTTGTATGCGCGCGCACGAGCCCATTGGCGGTTACCGTCAATCGTATTGATCTCACCATTGTGTGCAAGATAACGGAAAGGTTGAGCCAGAGGCCAACGAGGCTGAGTATTGGTAGAAAAACGCTGGTGGAACAGACAGATAGCCGATTCCATACGTAAATCAGCAAGATCCAGATAGAAACGTGGTAGATCTGCTGGCATACACAAGCCTTTGTAAACAATAACTTGTGTAGAAAGAGAACAGATGTAGAAATCTGAATCGTCAGTAATTTGTTTTTCGATACGGCGGCGAGCAATGTACAGACGACGCTCAATATCGCGCTCACGCCAACCCGCAGGTGCTGTGATAAAGATCTGTTGGATATCTGGAACAGAATCGTTAGCGATTGGTCCCAGTACTTTTGGATTGGTCGGAACAACGCGCCAACCTGATACCGTTAGTGTTTCTTTCGATAGCTCTTTATTGATGACGTCACGAGCCGTTTGGGCTTTGACCGGATCTTGGCTGAGAAACACCATACCAATCGCGTATTGCTTACCAAGGTTCCAACCTTGTTCTTCAGCAATTAAACGCAGATAAGAGTCAGGCTTTTGCAGTAGAAGACCACAACCATCACCGGTTTTTCCGTCGGCTGCGATGCCGCCGCGGTGTGTCATGCGATCGAGTGCAGAAATCGCTGTGCGAACCAATTTATGACTAGCTTGACCTTCCATGTGCGCAATCAAGCCGAATCCACAGTTGTCTTTCTCAAGACTAGGATCGTATAGAGCCATTGCAATTCTCCCTTTGCTTCTGTCTACAAGACAGTAAATGACTAACTATTCTTATATACCCTTCCGGCTTTTAGTGACAGCTTTGCTGACTAGGTATTTGGCTCCTTTTCATGAGAACTGATGATTTTCATGGGCATAGGAGGTCATTCACTTGTCGCTTTTTGCCACTGCAAGTTGTTTGGATATTGTTGTTGTTATTATTTGGATATTTATTACTAAGAATTGACTAAAAATTTAACAATTTTGAGCAGTTTGTTTTCAGTGAGTTCACAACCTATAGCTAATTGTGAAAAAGGTCAAGTTGTTGGGCTAAAATCATCTTTGAGTGCGATTTACCACTGATTACTCTGAAATAGTCTATAAAATTCAATATGATAAATTATTTGTTATCACAAAAATTTAACATATAAATCTCAAGATATGAGAAAAGAATAAAAAAGGCTAGCAGTGTATGCTAGCCAAATGGAAGGTCTATAAGAAATTTTAAATCTGAATAGAAAAGGTTTCTAGAGCATCAAACTGTAAAAACCTTTTACTATGAATCATTATGCTGAAAGCATTAATGAATCCGCTTTTGCTTCTAGATTGGTATTACCCATTAGGTATTCGTCGATTGAACGAGCACACTCGCGGCCTTCGTTGATACAACGTACAACCAGAGACTGGCCTGTACGCATATCGCCAGCAGCGAATACACCTTCTTGGTTAGTAGCGAAATCTTTGGTTGCTACATTACCACGCTCATCTAAGGCAATATCAAGTTGAGCCAACACGCCATGTGGTTCTGGGTGTAAGAAGCCCATTGCCAAGAACGCCATATCACAAGGAATGACACGTTCACTTCCTGCAACTTCAGTAAAGTTACGAGAATCATTCCACACGATGTCTGCAACACGTAAACCTGTTACTTCGCCCTTATCATTGCCGATAAATTCTTTGGTCAGGATATTCCAATGACGTTCACAGCCTTCTTCATGAGAAGTCGAAGTGCGAAGAATCATTGGGTATTGAGGCCAAGGCATGTTGGCAGGACGTTTGTCTGCCGGCATAGGCATGATCTCAACCTGAGTGATACTCGCTGCACCGTGACGGTTAGAAGTACCGACACAGTCAGAGCCAGTATCACCACCACCGATAACCACAACGTGCTTACCTTTTGCATGAATCTCTTCAGTTTTAAGATCCATGCCGTTTGCACGGCGGTTGTTCTGAGCTAGGAATTGCATCGCGAAGTACACGCCATTCAATTCACGACCCGGAATCGGCAGATTACGAGGAACCGTTGAACCACCCGTTAGCAGTACCGCATCGTATTCTTGGCGTAGCTGTTGAGCGTTAATATCCACACCCACATGCGCGTTCACTTCAAACTGAACGCCTGCTTCGGCCATCAAATTGATCTTGCGATCAATCACTTCCATGCTGAGTTTGAAATCAGGAATACCGAAACGCAACAAGCCACCGACTTTTTCATCACGTTCGTAAACCGTCACTGTGTGACCAGCGCTGTTCAACTGCTCTGCCGCAGCTAAGCCCGCAGGGCCTGAACCGATAATCGCGATCTTTTTACCCGTGCGTGAGCGTGGTGTTTTCGGCTTTGCATAACCTTCACGATACGCAGTTTCAACGATGGTTTTCTCAATATTACAGATGGTGATTGGATCTTGGTTGATGCCCAGTACACATGCACTTTCACATGGAGCAGGGCAAACACGACCTGTAAATTCAGGGAAGTTATTAGTAGAACTTAAAATGTTCCACGCTTCTTCCCAACTATCGCGATAAACCGCATCGTTGAACTCAGGAATGATGTTACCGATAGGGCAGCCGTTATGACAAAACGGCACACCACAATCCATACAACGAGAAGCTTGGGTATTAATTTTGCTGCCAAACTCTTCGTTTAGAACGAACTCTTTGTTGTTCTTGATACGCTCAGCCGGTGCAATCTTTTTCGGAAGCTCACGACCATGCTCTAAAAATCCAGTAGGCTTACCCATTAAACTGCCTCCGCTTCTGTCTGTTGTGCCAGTGCCTTACGCTTCTGAAGTACCGCTTTGTAATCACGCGGCATCACCTTAACCATTGAGGTTAAGCTTGCTTCAAAGTTGTCAAGGAACGACTTAGCGACTTCACTTCCTGTGAATTGAACATGCTTAGTCAACATATCCAGTAGTAGCTCTCTGTCTTCTTGCTCGATAGGATCAAGGTCGACCAGTTCAGAGTTCAGTTTGGATTCGAAGTCACCAGACTTGTCCCAAACGTAAGCGATACCGCCACTCATACCGGCAGCGAAGTTACGACCTGTAGAGCCAAGAACAACCGCAATACCGCCAGTCATGTACTCACAACCGTGATCACCAATGCCTTCTACAACCACTTTCGCGCCTGAGTTACGAACACAGAAACGTTCGCCTGCCATACCGCGAATGTAAGATTCACCAGAGGTTGCGCCGTAGAAACACACGTTACCAACAACAATATTGTCTTCTGGAACTATGGTCGATTTCGAATCTGGGTAAAGGATCAGCGTACCGCCAGACAGACCTTTGCCCCAGTAGTCGTTCGCATCGCCTTCTACTTCGAATGTCACGCCTTTCGCAAGGAAAGCACCAAATGACTGACCCGCAGAGCCTGTGAATTTCACATTCATAGGTTTAGGCAGACCTTGGTCTTTGTAGACTTTCGAAATTTCGTTCGACAGCATAGTACCTACAGAGCGGTCAGTGTTGATGATTGGCAACTCTGCATGAATTGCTTCACCGCGCTCAAGCGCAGGAGCAGCAATCTTGATCAAAGTGCGGTCTAACACGTTGTCTAAGTTGTGGTTTTGCTGTGTCTGGTTGTAGATACCATCTTCTGCACGTGCTTGTTCAATGTGAAGAACAGGCGACAGATCGAGGTTCTTATATTTCCAGTGTGCAACGTCTTGGCGAGGTTTCAGTTTCTGACCTTGACCAACCATTGCATCGATAGTGCGGAAGCCTAGCTCCGCCATGATTTCACGTAAACCTTGAGCCATATATTGGAAGAAGGTGATGACGTCTTCTACGCGACCATCAAAGCGTTCACGCAGAGTTTTGTTCTGTGTTGCGATACCAACAGGACAGGTGTTCTTATGACACTTACGCATCATGATACAGCCTTCAACAACCAAAGCTGCTGTCGCTACGCCCCATTCTTCAGCACCTAGTAACGTTGCGATTGCAAGGTCACGAGGTGTTTTCATCTGACCATCAGCCTGAACAACGATACGGTTACGTAGGCCGTTCTTCAGTAGCGTTTGGTGAGTTTCCGCCAAGCCAAGTTCCCAAGGAAGACCTGTGTGGCGAATTGAAGACATTGGTGAAGCACCTGTACCACCATCGAAACCAGCGATAAGTACCACATCAGCTTTTGCTTTCGCAACGCCCGATGCGATAGTACCAACACCCGCTTCAGAAACTAGCTTCACGTTGACACGGCCCGCGCGGTTCGCGTTCTTCAGGTCGAAGATAAGCTGAGCTAAGTCTTCGATTGAGTAGATATCGTGGTGTGGCGGTGGAGAAATCAAACCAACCCCTGGAGTAGAGTGACGAGTTGCACCGATCCAGTCATCGACTTTATCGCCCGGTAGCTGACCACCTTCACCCGGCTTCGCACCTTGAGCCATCTTGATTTGAAGCTCTTCTGCGTTCGTCAGATAGTAAGACGTTACACCGAAGCGACCTGATGCGACCTGCTTGATTGCTGAGCGTTCCCAATCGCCGTTTTCTTTACGTTCAAAACGAGTTGGATCCTCACCGCCTTCACCAGAGTTGGATTTCGCACCTAAGCGGTTCATCGCAATCGCAAGTGTTGAGTGCGCTTCATGAGAGATAGAACCGAATGACATTGCACCCGTTGCAAAGCGTTTAACGATGCTTTCAATAGGTTCCACTTGTTCAATCGGGATCGAACCTGCAGGATTCTTAATGAATTCTAGCTGGCTACGTAGTGTTACTGCGTCATCGCCCTGCTTATCAACCGCTGCAGCGTATTGCTTGAACTGCGCGTAATCTTTATTACGCGTTGATTGTTGCAACAGGCTGATGGTTTCTGGGTTGAACAGGTGTTTTTCACCACGCTGTTTCCACTGGTAAACACCGCCTACATCAAGCATACGAATTGGCACTTCGCGAGTTGGGTAACCCACACGGTGACGAACGATCACTTCTTTAGCGATGTCATCCAGAGTCAAACCTTGGATGCGAGAAACGGTACCTGTGAAGTACTTATCAACCACAGACTTATGGATACCCAGAGCTTCAAAGATCTGTGCACCATGGTAAGACTGAAGTGTTGAGATCCCCATCTTAGAGAAGATCTTCAACAAGCCGCCGTTTACTGCTTTACGGTAGTTGTCGAACAGCTTTTCAACCGGTGTTTCTGGATTCAGTTTCTTGCGGCGTTGTAGATCAACCAGTGTTTCCGATACTAGGTATGGGTTAACTGCGTTTGCACCATAGCCAAGTAGCGTTGCGAAGTGGTGAGTTTCACGTGCATCACCGGTTTCGACCACGATGCCGCAACGTGCACGAAGGCCTTTACGAATTAGGTGGTGGTGAACTGCGCCCACAGCGAGCATGGCTGGAATTGCAGCATGGTTTGAGTTCACTGCACGGTCAGTCAACAGGATGATGGAGTAACCATCGATCACTGCGTCTTCTGCATATTGGCAGATACGTTTTAGTGCGCGCTCAAGTTTGCCTGCATCTTCACTGGCTTGGAATACGATATCCAGTGTTTTTGCTTGTAAGTGCTCGTTATCAATCGCACGTAGTTTCTCTAACTCAGCGTTAGAAATAACTGGCGATTCAAGTTCCACTTTACGGCAGTGCTGAGGTGATTCAGCAAGCAGGTTTTGATCTTTACCAATATAGGTATTGAGTGACATAACCATACGCTCACGGATCGGGTCGATCGGCGGGTTGGTTACCTGCGCAAATAACTGCTTAAAGTAGTTAGATAAATGCTGTGACTGGTGCGAAAGAATCGCTAACGGCCAGTCTGCACCCATTGCAGAAAGAGGCTCTTTACCATCATTTGCCATAGGCACGATGATATCGTTCACTTCTTCAGTGCTGACACCAAACGCTTGTTGGCGATGCAGTAAACGCTCAGGGTTTGGTTGGCTGTGTGCGTTGTCTGCTTCTGGAAGCTTCTTCAGACTTAGTAGGTTGTCTTCAACCCATTTCTCGTATGGTTGAGCTGTCGCGATGCTGTCTTTTACTTCTTCATCAGAAATAATGCGACCTTGCTCTAGGTCAGCAACAAAGATACGACCCGGTTGCAAACGACCACGGAATTCCACGTTTTCTGGTGCGATTTCTACCACACCTGATTCAGACGCCATCACAAGGAAGTCATCTTTAGTCACTGTGTAGCGAGAAGGGCGCAGACCATTACGGTCAAGAGTTGCACCTACCTGAACGCCGTCGGTGAAACAAACAGACGCTGGGCCATCCCACGGTTCCATGATGTTGGCATGGTAACGGTAGAACGCACGGCGAGTTGGATCCATGGTTTTGTTCTCTTGCCATGCTTCAGGGATCATCATCATTAGAGCATGTGGCAAGCTACGGCCTGAAAGAACAAGCAGTTCTAACGCCATATCAAAGTTTGCTGAGTCTGACATGCCTTCCTGACAGATAGGCAGCAGCATATCGATTTCAACTTGAGTAAATAGATCTGACTGTAGAATCGCTTCACGCGCTTTCATCCAGTTCAAGTTGCCGCGAACTGTGTTGATTTCACCGTTGTGGGCAATGTAGCGGAAAGGCTGAGCCAGACGCCATCTTGGGAATGTGTTGGTCGAAAAGCGTGAGTGTACCAGTGCCAAAGCAGTAACCATGGATGGATTTTGTAAATCCAAGAAGTATTGAGGTACTTGCTCTGTGGTCAACTGACCTTTATAAACCAATGTCTTATAAGACATTGAGTTAATGTAGAATTCGTCTTTGATGTTAGAAACACTTTCCAGACAAACACGTATTGTGTAGTTACGTAGAACATATAGCTTGCGCTCAAGTTCTTCAGGAGTAACGCCAGGTGCTGCTGAAATAAATACGTGTTCAAACTGTGGTTCGGTGCTTAACGGATCAGCACCCAACATTGAATTGTCTGTTGGCAGAACGCGGTAGCCAATCACGTCTAGATCTAGACGGCGAGCGTTGCGTTCAAGAATGTCACGACATTGTGCACGTTTGTACTCGTCTTTCGGGAACAGCATGACACCAACGCCATACTTTTCGAAAGATGGCAATTTAATACCAAGCTTTACCGCTTCTTCGAGTAAAAATTCGTGTGGTTTTTGCAATAAAATACCGGCACCGTCACCACTACATGGGTCACAACCTTGGCCGCCGCGGTGTTCCATACGTGCGAGCATATCCAGAGCTTGTGTCACAACGTGATGCGACTTGCGGTTCTTTAGGTGAGCAACAAAACCGATACCGCATGCATCATGCTCCAGCTCAGGAGTATAGAGACCTTGCGAATTTTGCTGTCTATCTACCATAGATACTTCCTTCCAGTTCAAGCAGACGCAATTTCCCTAGGGCATGCCATAGCATTGCGTCCAGTCCTTTTATATTTAATGAATCTAAACCAACCAGTGCTAGTTGGTTCGCATCCTTTCGGTCTCTCACGGAAAAATTTTGTGAGAAAAACAATCCATAGTGATATCCATTTTTCTTGATCACTTTTGTAGTGATTTATATAGGTGGGCTTGGATAATCACAGATGTTTCACAGGGTTTTGTGTAATAAAATAAACAAAATCAGCGCAAAACTGTAAATATCCTACATTTTTGTTGCACGAAATTCCAACGAAAACTCTACTTTCTAGGTCATTTTTTTGTTGCAAAATGCATAATGATTTTAACAAATGAATAACAATGTATATTAAATGCTTATTTTGTGAATGTTTATTGATTTTGATTGGGTCTTAGCAAGTTCTGGATATTTACAATTGGCTACCATTTTTTTGTGATTTTGTAATTTAATTACAAAGATCGCATTGAGAACTATTTGCATCTATTTTGGTACCCATATGCAGTTACACGAGTTAGTTAATACCATCGGTCAGGATCTCCAAAGGCGTTACGGAGAGCGTGTACACAAGCTGACTTTACATGGTGGTTTCAGTTGTCCTAACCGTGATGGCACCATTGGCCGTGGGGGCTGTACATTCTGCAATGTGGCCTCGTTTGCGGATGAAGAGACGCAAATCCAAAGTATTGAAGAACAGTTGAAAGACCGTGCTGGTGAAATCCATCGAGCTCGTAAATATCTCGCTTATTTTCAGGCATATACCAGCACTTATGCTGAAGTTCAGACTTTGAAGAGCATGTACGAACAGGCACTAAAAGCTGCCGATATTGTCGGCTTATGTGTTGGAACTCGACCGGATTGTGTTCCTGATGCTGTCCTTGATCTGCTCGCAGGCTATGTACAACAAGGGTATGAAATTTGGTTGGAGCTGGGCTTACAAACCGCGAATAACCAAACCTTGAAACACATCAATCGAGGTCATGATTTCGAATGTTATGCGCAGATCACTGAGCGAGCACGAGCGTTGGGGATTAAAGTCTGTACTCATTTAATTGTTGGCCTGCCAAAAGAGACCCGTGACGACAATATTGAAACCCTGCAAAAAGTTGTGGAAGTGGGTACTGACGGCATCAAATTGCATGGTCTGCATATTGTCGAAGGCAGCACAATGGCTAAGGCATGGCGCGCCGGAAGATTAGAAGCGCCAACGTTGGAAGAGTATGTTTCTATTGCCAGCGAAATGATTCGTTTAACACCGCCTAATGTGGTTTATCACCGTGTTTCTTCCGCAGCACGCCGACCAACCTTGTTATCTCCGTTGTGGTGTGAGAATCGCTGGCTCGCAATGACGGAAATTGGTAAAGCATTAGATAAAGAGGGGGCGCAAGGTTCTCTTATTGGTCAGCCTTTTCACTATCAAACTGTCCGTTAATTTCCCTCATCACAGCGGAAAAGAGTCGGACTTTTATCAGTAACCCTTGATTAGTTCAAATTCTTCAACGACGAGTAACTTCTTTGGCTGACTCTTGGCATCGAAACAGGCTAGACTACGGCTAATTCATTCCTGTGGAGTTATGAATGAAACCGATGAAAAATCTCGCCCAGTACTACGTGGATCTGCTAGTCAAACTGGGTATTTTGCGTTTCTCTATTTTACTGGCGCTTGCTTTAGTTGCTCTGGCTGTGGTCGTTCAGGTAGGTATCACACTTGCCCTTAATGGCTATGTTGATGATATCGATATTCTGAGATCGGTGTTCTTTGGTCTGATCATCACCCCTTGGGCTGTGTATTTCCTTTCCGTGGTCGTCGATCAGTTGGAAGAGTCACGTCAGCGTCTTTCCAAACTGGTTTCCAAGCTCAAAGACATGCGTTCACGAGATCAAGAGCTGAACCAAAAGCTCCAGCAGAACATTGTTAAGCTGAATCAAGAGATTGAAGAGCGTATAAAAGCGGAAGAAGCACGTGAAGAAGCCATGGTGGATTTGGAAACCGAGGTTTTTCAACGTGAAAAAACACAGGTTGAACTGGCTGAACGCACGGCTCTGTTACGTTCATTCATCGATGCTTCTCCTGACTTGATCTATTACCGAAACGCAAAAGGTGAATTCTCGGGTTGTAACCGAGCTATGGAAGAACTGACCGGTAAAAGAGAAAGTGAGCTGGTTGGCTTAACACCTTGGGATGTTTACCGTAAAGAGATTGCTCAGTCGATTGTTGAGACCGATCAACGCGTATTCAAAGACAATCGCGCTATCACTTATGAGCAGTGGCTGGAATATCCAGATGGCCACAAAAACTATTTCGAGCTGCGTAAAGTACCGTTTTACAGCAAAGATGGCCGTCACTTAGGCCTTGTTGGCTTTGGTCGTGATATCACTGAACGCAAACGTCATGAAGAGTCTCTGGAAAAAGCCAGCCGCGATAAAACCACATTCATCTCGACCATTAGCCACGAGTTGCGTACGCCGCTTAATGGTATTGTCGGCTTAAGCCGAATGCTGCTGGATACGCCAATGACACCTGAGCAGCGCAAACACATGCAGACCATTAATGTCAGTGCTGTCACCTTGGGGAATATCTTTAACGATATTATTGATATGGATAAGTTTGACCGTCGCAAGCTAGAGTTATTCCCTGCACCTTTGAATTTCGAAGAATTCGTTGTCGAGCTAGAAAGCTTGTCGGCTCTGATGGCGGAACAGAAAGGTCTGCGCTTCGATTTAGAACGATTAACGGATTTACCTGAACTCGTCAGCGTGGATGCAACGCGACTTCGCCAAGTACTGTGGAACTTGATCAGTAACGCAATGAAGTTCACCAAAGAAGGTGGCGTGGTGATGAACGTCAGTGCGGATATCGAAGATGATATGGCATATATCACCATGGATATTGAAGATACCGGCATCGGGATTCCTGAATCGGAACTCGATAAAATTTTTGCCATGTACTATCAGGTGAAGTCTGGCGAGGACAACTTACACGCTGTTGGTACAGGTATTGGCCTTGCGGTATCACGTCAGCTTGTCAATTTGATGGGCGGTGATATTACCGTGAGCAGTGAAGAGGGCTTTGGCAGTACTTTTACGGTGTCGATCAGTGTTCCTTTGGTCGAAGCATCCGAAGTGAAGAAGGCTCCGGGGGCGGTTCAGCGCAGTTTGAATATCTTTATGGTCGAAGACATTGAACTCAACGTCACCGTTGCTCGTTCATTGCTTGAAAGTCTTGGTCATAAGGTGACTGTTGCCATGACAGGACAAGCTGCGATCGATACTTTCAAACCGGAACTGTATGACTTGGTCTTCTTGGATATTCAGCTTCCTGATATGACGGGCTTTGATATTGCGCAGTATTACCGCAGCCACTATCAAGAGCTTCCACCGCTGGTGGCGTTGACAGCTAACGTGCTTAAAGATCGTTCTGAATATCTTGAAAAGGGCATGGATGACGCGATAAGTAAGCCTCTATCGGTTTCAGCCGTTCAGGATGTGATAAGCAAGGTCACTATGAATCCTCTGCAAATAACAGACGAGGTAAAACTTATGGAAAAACATATTGAAGGCAACGACGATCTTTATGTTCGACTGCTGGATCTCGACATGCTGACTTCTTACGTTGATATTGTTGGGCAAAAGCCTGTACTTGATAGCATTAAAATGTTTGAAGAGATGATGCCAAGTTATATTGAAGTCTTGGATTCCAACATGGTGGCGAAAGATCAAGACGGCATTGTTTCTGAAGCGCATAAGATAAAAGGCGCAGCAGGATCTATAGGTCTAAAACACATTCAAAGTGTGGCGCAAAAAGCACAATCTCCAGAAGCGCCAGCTTGGTGGGAAAACATAACCGATTGGGTTGAGGAAATTAAGAACGAATACCTCAACGATATTGAAGTACTCAAACAGTGGTTGGAACAAAGGAAATAAAATGAAAAAACTTGCTCTCGCTTTATTCGCTCTGACAATGGCTGCATGTACTTCTCAGACTTCTAATCACGAAAACATTAACTGGAAACAGGGTAATCTTGCTGCGTTATCTGAGACTGACATCCAGCTTAAAAGTAATCTGTGGACAGACAAGATGCCGAAAGTTGATGGCACGTCTGAGAGCCAACCTCTTAACGGCACGCTGATGCTAGACACTTCTGGTGAACTGTCTGCGGAACTTGTTGTTGAAATGGTGGTTATCAAGCAGAAAGACAATACTTGGATCGTTCAAGGCGATGAGACTGAATTGAGAACATTGAGTGAAAATCTTTGGGAAGTGGTGTTTGCAACGGAGATCCCAGTGGATGTCGAAAAGAGCGTTCACGTGGCTTTAGAGCTTAGTGACAGCAACGGTGATGTTTGGCTGGTGGAACGTAATGTCACTATTGATAAGGTCTACTGAACGATAGAATCTAACGTTCGATAAGGTCGATTCATAGCATTTTCTATTGCGAATAAAACCCAAATAGAGAACCCAAGACATAATAAAAAAGCCCCATTTAGGGGCTTTTTTGCATTCTTTAGTAGTAAGAACAGCTCTGGCTTATTCTTCTAAGTCGCCACAGAAACGGTAACCTTCACCGTGAATTGTTGCGATAATTTCTGGAGTGCCAGACACTGACTCAAAGTGTTTACGGATACGACGAATCGTTACGTCTACAGTACGGTCATGTGGTTTCAACTCACGGCCTGTCATCTTCTTCAGAAGATCTGCACGAGTTTGGATCTTGCCTGGGTTTTCACAGAAATGCAGTAGTGCACGGAATTCTGAACGAGGCAGTTTGTAACCATCACCACTTGGACTAACCAGTGAACGGCTATTAATGTCTAGTACCCAACCGTTGAATTCGTATTTCTCAACAGAGCGTTTCTCATCTTGAGTTACGCCAGTGTTCATAGAACGGCTTAGTAGGTTACGAGCACGAATAGTAAGTTCACGAGGGTTGAATGGTTTAGTGATGTAATCATCTGCACCGATTTCTAGACCAAGGATTTTATCTACTTCATTGTCGCGACCAGTCAAAAACATTAGAGCAACATCAGCTTGCTCACGAAGTTCACGAGCTAGCAACAAACCGTTTTTACCCGGTAAGTTGATGTCCATGATCACTAGGTTGATGTTGTTGTCAGATAGTTCGTGGTGCATTTCTTCACCGTTACTAGCTTCAAAAACATCGTATCCCTCGGCTTCAAAAATACTCTTTAGAGTGTTACGAGTAACTTGCTCGTCTTCAACGATAAGAATCTGCGGGGTTTGCATTGGCGGTACCTAAACTTGTGAAAAATTTGTGCTAATAGAACTCATTCTAGGCAAAAACATAACATAGGGTAATTTGATGTTAACAATAAAACTTAATTTATGTAAAAAATCTACTCTCGGGTTGCCCGCCATCCGTGGAATACTAGTTTATGAGGAATCCAATACCTCTTTGGTTCTACTAGTCTTTGAGCCGGATTCTATAATGTTAACAGCATGCTAACAACGGCCAAATGTTAATTCCAATCACTTTGTTGATTTACATCAATTGTTAGAATGTAACAGATATTAAAACTAATGACGAGATGTAACACCAGTAACTTCATGAAAATAAATGCAAACCTTTGGCAAGCTTATTCCAACGTGAAATTTGATCTTCAACATAAAATGGCCTTTGAAAACTACGCCATCATTACCGCATGGAACCCTGAAAGTGATAAGTTGTCAGAATATGAGAATTGCGTAAATAATCAACGTTTACAGAATGAGCTGATTAGTTATGATTGGTGCTCTGTTCGCGTTGGTGATCCAGAGTTTTATTGGTTTGAAGAAAGTTTTGCCGTGAATATGCCTTTGGATAAGGCGTTAGCTCTCGGTAGAGTTTATAGGCAGAATGCCATCTATTACGTGTGTAACAACATGCTTTATTTACATTCCTGTAAGGGAGAACTACGGGAATGCTTAGGGGATTTCAATTTATTCAAACTGTAACCCAAAAGAGGTTATTCCCCTTTAGAGCCTAATTATTTTTTGAAATTACAATTACGAGAATCATGGAGGAACGATGAAAGATATCACACCGGATATATGTGATCGCTACGAGTCACAGGTGACTTTACTCGACTTACCTTTGCAAAATTACGGTATGAGAAGCAGTTTTTGGGGAGAGATAGTGACAGTCCGTTGCTATCACGATAATTCAAAAGTGCGTGAAGTCTTGAGCCAGAATGGCAAGGGAAAAGTACTGGTGGTTGACGGTCACGGCTCTCGCCGCAAAGCACTGATGGGAGATCAGGTTGCTATGATGGCGATTGATAACGGTTGGGAAGGCGTGATTATCTATGGCGCAGTTCGAGACGTTGTCGCGCTTTCGCAAATGGATTTAGGGATAAAAGCATTAGATGCTTGTCCATTTAAAACCGAAAAGCGAGGTGTAGGTAAAGTGAATGTAGCCCTGGCTATGCACAATCAAATGGTGTTGCCGGGGGATTATGTCTATGCCGACTGGAATGGAATCTTGCTCTCTAAGCAAGCGCTTGATTTGAGCTAAAAACGAAATCCTAAACCCACTTCAACACCTTGTTGCCACTCTTGATAGCCAAGGGTGGCATGCAAATCTAAATCATCAGAAAGCTGTAATCGACTGGACAATTCTGCCCCAATATTTGAGGTTCTCTCACTGTTTTTATCCGAAAAATAGGATTGTACTGAACTGCTTAATGTTACTTTTTCAGTTAGCTGGTAGCTAACTCCACTGAGCAATCCATTTTCTCTAAAACTGTTGTTGCCAGAGTCAGATTGGTTGATGCGGGCGCCGACATAAACATCAATATCGTTGAATATCGCATAGGCGTATCCACCATCAATGTTGATATCCCAACCTCCAAATTCATCTCTGTTTTGTTCGCTGGTGATCTGTTCACTTGTAAGAAACAATCGATGTGGGGAATCCTTCTGCATTGAAGGCAGAGTAGGAAGTTGTTCGGAGCGAGCACTAAAAACAATGAGCATGCAGGTAATACCAAGACTAAGTCTCATGATATCCCCCTTGTAGTTATAAATTTTTTAAATGACTTTTCCACTGCGCTTTACAAAGTCTAGGCACAAAAAACAGAGTCGGCAGAGGAGTCGTTAGAGTATTTGGTTATTTGCTTAGTCGGTTTTGTTTGCTCAAATAATGATTGTTGATTTTTTAGAGACTTAGCTAACTAATCAGAATGAAACATAAAAAAAAACTACTTTTTCGTTGACTATGCGATAAAAAATAGGTTAAACGTAGGGGTAAGCAAACACACAAACGAAGTAAGATTTCTATGTTTAATAACAGCCTAGTAATGATGACAACCACCATTATTATTACCGACATTACGCGTGTTGGGGCAGGCTGCTAAGCGTAAAATTTTCAAAGAAGGCCTGTATCCCCACCGATACAGGCCTTTTTTTATGCCTATTTTTAATGACTTGGAGTAAAGGGATGCGAGTTCTAAAGTTTGGAGGTTCATCGTTAGCTGATGCTGACCGTTTATTACGGGCAGCAGACATCATTGCCAATAACGCTCAGCAGGAAGACGTTGCCGTTGTTCTTTCTGCACCGGGTAAAACCACAAATAAACTTGTGGCAGTGATCGATAGCGCGATGCGTAATGGAGAAGCAGAACTACAAATTAAAGAGTTGGAATCTTCGTTCAACACTTTATTTGAAGATGTAAAAGCAGTATTGCCAAACATCGATGGCGCTGCGTTTGATAATCAAGTCAAGTCTTCAATGTCACAGCTACGTCAGTTCGTGCATGGCATCAGTCTATTAGGCATGTGTCCTGATAATGTGAATGCTCGCATTATCAGTAAAGGTGAGCGTGTTTCTATTCAGCTAATGAAAGCGGTAATGGAAGCAAAAGGATTAGCCGCCAACCTGATTGACCCAGTAAAATATCTGCTAGCGAAAGGCGATTATTTAGAAGCGATGGTTGATGTTGAAGTTTCAACTCAAAACTTCAAGGCAAACCCTCTTCCAGAAAAACATGTCCACATTATGCCGGGCTTTACAGCAGGTAATAAGAAAGGTGAATTGGTTTGTCTAGGCCGTAATGGTTCGGATTATTCTGCAGCCGTCTTAGCCGCTTGTTTGCGCGCTGAGTGCTGTGAAATTTGGACTGATGTGGATGGCGTTTATAACTGTGACCCACGTTTAGTTGATGATGCTCGCTTACTTAAATCTCTGAGCTATCAAGAAGCGATGGAACTCTCCTATTTTGGTGCTTCCGTTCTCCATCCAAAAACTATCGCTCCTATTGCTCAGTTCCACATTCCTTGTCTAATCAAAAACAGTTTCAATCCTCAAGGCCCTGGCACTTTAATTGGTCTTGATACTGGTGAAGATAATCTGGCGATCAAAGGTATCACAACGCTTAACAACCTAACTATGGTCAACGTTTCAGGCCCTGGCATGAAAGGCATGGTGGGTATGGCTAGCCGAGTGTTCGGTGCAATGTCTGCTGCGGGTGTCTCTATCGTTCTTATCACACAGTCTTCGTCGGAATACAGCATCAGTTTCTGTATTGAAGCAGAGCACAAAGTGCTAGCTCAACAAGCATTGTCAGAAGCTTTCGAACTCGAACTTAAAGATGGTTTGTTAGAGCCAGTTGAGTTTATGGAAGATCTTTCGATCATCACTCTTGTTGGTGATGGTATGCGTACGTCGCGCGGTGTTGCTTCTCAGTTTTTTGCTTCGTTAACAGAAGCTCACGTCAACATCGTCGCGATTGCTCAAGGTTCATCAGAGCGAGCTATTTCAGCTGTTATCCCAGAAGACAAAGTGTCATCAGCAATCAAAGCGTGTCACGAAAACTTATTTAACTCTAAACACTTCCTTGATGTTTTTGTTGTTGGTGTTGGTGGTGTTGGTGGCGAGCTGGTTGATCAAATTAACCGTCAACAGGCGAAACTGGCTGAAAAAGGTATCGTGATTCGCGTATGTGGTCTGGCGAACAGTAAGGGCTTGTTGCTTGATAGTGAAGGTTTACCTCTTGATAACTGGCGTGACCGCATGGGTGCAGCATCGGAAGAATTTTCTTTAGCTCGCTTAATTGCCTTGGTTCAACGTAACCACATCATCAACCCTGTGCTGGTAGACTGTACTTCTAGTGAAGTCATCGCGAATCAATATACAGATTTCTTAGCGGCAGGCTTCCACGTTGTAACTCCAAATAAGAAAGCTAACACAGCAAGCATGGCGTACTACCATCAGTTACGCGAAGTGGCTCGTCACTCTCGTCGTAAGTTGATGTACGAAACAACGGTAGGTGCGGGTTTGCCAGTTATCGAAAACCTGCAGAACCTCATTGCTGCAGGTGATGAGCTGGAAAAATTCAACGGTATCTTATCAGGCTCTCTATCATTCATCTTCGGTAAGTTAGATGAAGGTCTGACACTGAGCCAAGCAACAACGATTGCTAAAGAAAAAGGTTTCACAGAGCCAGATCCTCGTGATGATCTATCAGGTATGGATGTTGCTCGTAAGCTACTTATCCTTGCTCGTGAAGCGGGAATGGTATTAGAGCTAGAAGATATTAAAGTGGAACAAGCGTTACCACCGGGCTTTGATGCATCAGGTAGTGTAGAAGACTTCATGGCTCGTTTGCCTCAAGCGGATGAATATTTCCAACAGCTGTCAGCCACAGCGGCGGAGGAAGGCAAAGTTCTTCGTTACGTAGGCGAAATCGCGGAAGGTGAATGCCGAGTACACATCGCGATGGTCGATGAGAATGGTCCAATGTTCAAAATTAAAGATGGCGAGAACGCTCTGGCATTCTACAGCCGCTACTATCAGCCAATTCCGCTAGTACTACGCGGTTACGGTGCAGGTACTGAAGTAACTGCTGCAGGTGTGTTCTCGGATGTCATGCGTACGCTTGGCTGGAAATTAGGGATTTAATCAATGAGTTCAAGTGACATGGGCGTAGTCGTTTACGCCCCAGCTTCTATCGGTAACGTAAGTGTTGGTTTCGATGTATTGGGTGCTGCGGTTTCACCTATTGACGGAACACTGCTTGGCGACCGAGTTCAGGTAAAAGCAGGCTCAGAGCCTTTTACTCTTAAAACAGCAGGCAGCTTCGTTTCTAAGCTTCCTGAAAACCCGAAAGAAAATATTGTTTACGATTGTTGGACTGTGTTTGCTCGTGAGCTAGAGAAAAAGCAGGTTGAACTGAAGCCTCTTGAAATGACGCTAGAGAAGAACATGCCTATAGGTTCAGGTTTAGGCTCAAGTGCTTGTTCAATTGTGGCTGCACTGGATGCGCTCAACCGATTCCATGATCAACCATTAAACGAAACTGAACTGTTGGCATTAATGGGGGAAATGGAAGGAAAGATCTCGGGCGGCATTCACTATGACAACGTTGCCCCATGCTATCTCGGTGGCGTACAACTGATGCTTGAAGAGCTTGGCATTATCAGCCAAGAAGTGCCTTGTTTTGATGATTGGTACTGGGTAATGGCTTATCCGGGTATTAAGGTTTCAACTGCTGAAGCGCGTGCTATCTTGCCGTCTCAGTATCGCCGCCAAGATATCATCGCTCATGGTCGTTATCTGGCTGGCTTTATTCATGCTTGCCACACCAATCAGCCTGAGTTAGCCGCGAAAATGATCAAAGACGTGATCGCAGAACCTTATCGTGAGAAACTGCTGCCTGGTTTTGCGAAAGCTCGTCAATATGCGCTTTCTGCTGGTGCATTGGCGACAGGCATCTCCGGTAGCGGTCCAACGCTATTTAGTGTGTGCAAAGAAAAAGACGTTGCCGAGCGAGTTGCGCGTTGGCTCGAACAAAACTACGTACAAAACGAAGAAGGATTCGTTCACGTTTGTCGTCTAGACAAAAACGGTTCAAAAGTGACAGGAAGTGAGCTATGAAGCTTTACAACATAAAAGAAAATGATGAACAAGTATCCTTTGGCCAAGCCGTGCGCCAAGGATTGGGTCGTAATCAAGGCCTATTTTTCCCATCGGAATTACCAAAATTTGATGATATTGATGCGCTATTAGCCGAAGATTTCGTCTCTCGCAGTACCAAGATTCTTTCAGCTTTGATCGGTGATGAACTGCCAAGCGAGAAAGTGAATGAGATGGTGGCATCTGCGTTCCAATTCCCAGCGCCAATCAAATCAGTAAAAGATGGCGTTTATGCTCTTGAACTGTTCCATGGTCCAACGCTTGCGTTTAAAGACTTTGGTGGCCGCTTTATGGCTCAGTCTCTTGCGGCTGTATCTAATGGCGGAAAAATCACTATTCTAACAGCAACATCTGGCGATACAGGTGCTGCGGTTGCTCATGCTTTCTACGGCATGGAAGACATCAATGTCGTGATCCTTTATCCAAAAGGTAAAATCAGCCCACTACAAGAAAAGCTGTTCTGTACATTAGGTAAGAACATCCACACTGTCGCGGTCAATGGCGATTTCGATGCATGCCAAGCATTGGTTAAAAGCGCATTTGATGATGCAGAGCTGCGTGAGAAAGTAGGTCTTAACTCAGCTAACTCGATCAACATTAGCCGTTTAATGGCACAAATCTGCTACTACTTCGAAGCGGCAGCTCAAATGAGCAAAGCAGAGCGCGAAAATCTTGTCGTTTCAGTTCCAAGTGGTAACTTCGGCAACCTTACTGCTGGTTTATTGGCTAAATCGTTGGGTTTACCTATCAAACGTTTTATCGCTGCAACGAACGCAAATGACACTGTGCCTCGTTACCTAGAAACTGGCAAATGGGATCCAAAACCAACAGTGGCGACCACTTCAAATGCGATGGATGTGAGCCAACCAAACAACTGGCCACGTATCGAAGAGCTATGCAAAATCAAAGATTGGGGCTTGGAAACTTTAGGTAAAGGTGCGGTTCTCGATAACGAAAGTGCGGAATCAGTGAAAGAGCTGAACGCATTGGGTTATCTGTGTGAGCCACACGGTGCAATTGCCTACCGCGTTCTTGAACAGCAACTTCAACAAGGTGAAACCGGACTGTTCTTATGTACTGCACATCCAGCTAAGTTCAAAGAAGTGGTTGATGAGATTTTAGGTACGGACATCGAATTACCAGCACCTTTGGCTAAACATGCTGTTATGGAACTACTGTCTGATGAGATGGACGTTGACTTCGCAGCACTGAGAAAGCTTCTAATCAAGGTTCGTGGCGAGTAATACAGGGTAGAGGATCATTACTGATTCTCTACCAACAAAGCATAAAAAAGCGGTGCTATTACTTTATACAGTAAGAGCACCGCTTTTTTTAATTTGCGAAACTGAATTATAGAGATTCAGTAAAAGTACGAGCGATAACGTCGCGTTGTTGCTCTGGAGTTAGAGAGTTAAAACGAACAGCGTAACCTGATACACGGATAGTTAGCTGTGGGTACTTCTCTGGATGAGCAACGGCATCTTCCAACGTTTCACGCTTAAGAACGTTAACGTTAAGGTGCTGACCACCTTCAATTTTTGGAGTTGTTTCGATAGCCACTTCACGGCTTTCGTACTCGCCAAGGTCAGATACTGGAACAACTTGATCTTCTGAGTAGCTACCAGTTGCTGCAACACAACGAGCTTCGTTTGTTTCACTATCGATTAGCCAAATAGAGTTAAGTAGGTCATCATTAGCTGCTTTAGTGATTTGGATACCTTGGATCATCAATATCTCCTAGTCCACTTTCAGTGGTATTTATTGGTGTTAAATTTCGTAATTATTGTTGAGCTTCGTATTATATATTTTATATCCATGATTATAGTATTGATATAGGTCAAAAAACAACATAAAACCTTAATTAGTTTAAGGTGAATAAATTGATGTTAATCAATAAGTGTTTAATAAATATAATTATTCAATTAAATTTTAATGATTAAAAAATATTTTATGGTTAAGTTTTGTTCTATTTGTGGTAATAAAACTACATTTTAACGTGCTAGAACAAGCTAACTAGAACAAATCAGTAAGTTATAAAAGCCAATTTGAAAGTAGAAAGTGATTAAATGACAAAAGAAGTAAAGCCTCTTGGCAACAAATATATTGGTGCTCATGTTTCCGCTGCTGGTGGCGTCGATCAGGCGCCATTAAGAGCAAAAGAGATTGGTGCAAACGCGTTTGCTATCTTCACTAAAAATCAGCGTCAATGGGTAGCGAAGCCACTAGAAGCGTCAACAATAAGACGTTTCAAAGAGCAATGTCAGCGTTTAGGTTTCTCTGCTGACTATATTTTGCCTCATGACTCCTACTTAATTAATTTGGGCGCGCCAGAAGAAGATAAGCTGGAAAAATCGCGTGCAGCATTTATTGATGAGATGGAGCGTTGCAATCAGCTCGGGTTGAAACTGCTGAACTTCCATCCGGGTAGCCACTTAAAACTGGTGTCTGAAGAGCAGTGCCTTGCGACTATTGCTGAGTCAATCAACCTTGCTCATAAAGCTGTACCTGATGTCATTGCTGTCATCGAGAATACAGCAGGGCAAGGAACGAACTTAGGCTGGCGCTTTGAGCACTTGGCGGCAATCATTGATCAAGTAGAAGACAAATCTCGTGTTGGTGTTTGCCTCGATACTTGCCATACCTTTGCCGCTGGCTACGATTTAAGTAGCTTTGCCGCTTGTGAAGCTACTTTTGCGGAGTTTGATCGTGTTGTCAGTATGCACTATTTAAGAGCAATGCATATTAATGATTCAAAAGGTGGACTAGGCAGTAAGCTGGATCGCCACCATTCATTAGGCAAAGGTGAGATCGGTTGGGATTGCTTTGAATACATCTCTAAAGATCCTCGTTTTGATAATATCCCATTGATTTTAGAAACAATTGATCCTGATATTTGGCATTTAGAGATCCAAACAATGCGCGAGCACCATTTAAGTGTATAAATTGTTCGTTTGAGATCACGATATTGGCATGCTTTTCTCATGACGTTTTCATGAAACGTTGTAAAGAAGGATACCCAATTATGTTCTCTTCAGTTTGTGTTACCTCATCATTCAGTGCTCGACCTGCTGCCCGTATGCCAGTGCCTAATCGGCATGTAACAGGTCGAGGCCACCATCGTTCACCGCAACCAAGTAAATCTCATTGTAAGTAAGGCTTACTGATGAGAGCTGCTGTTTCTCGGTAAGATGAAATCTTGGTTGTTGTGTTGATGACATTTGTGAACTGTTTACGACATTCTTAATCAAAATCTGAGGTTTCAGGGATGTCGTATTTGATTTTACGAGTGCTGTCTGGCTGCAACTTTGTGCTCATGGGTATAAGATAAAGCAATTATTTTTATACTCAGGAGCTGTTATGAGCCATTCTTTGACTTGGCACGATGTCATTGGTCTAGAGAAAGAACAAGAATATTTCCAGCAAACGCTGAAGTTTGTCGAAGCTGAGCGAGCCGCTGGTAAAGTCATTTTCCCGCCTGCTAAAGATGTGTTTAATGCATTTCGTTTTACTGAGTTCGATGACGTTAAAGTCGTTATCCTCGGACAAGACCCTTATCATGGGCCTAATCAGGCGCATGGCTTGTGCTTTTCTGTCTTACCGGGAGTGAAAACGCCTCCTTCTCTGGTGAATATGTATAAAGAACTGGCTCAAGATATTGACGGCTTTCAGATCCCGAATCATGGCTATTTAAAAAGCTGGGCGGATCAGGGCGTCTTGTTGCTCAATACTGTTTTAACGGTAGAGCAGGGGAAAGCACATTCACATGCTAAAACGGGTTGGGAAACGTTCACGGACCGTGTAATTGATGCGTTAAACCAACATCGTCAAGGTGTGATCTTCCTGCTCTGGGGATCTCATGCTCAGAAAAAGGGTCAGATGATAGATAGAAGTAAGCATCATGTACTTATGGCTCCACATCCTTCCCCGTTATCAGCGCATCGAGGATTCTTGGGTTGTAAGCATTTTTCGCAAACAAATCAGATACTCAAACAGTTAGGCCAAATACCAATTGATTGGCAACCAACTCTTGATTCGAATCAATGATGTGATGAATGGTTGTTCGTATTGCTGTTTTTTCGACCAAAATCAAAGCGGATTAGTCATTCCTTATATAGACTTTACCTACATGACTGTGTAAGGGAGACGCACAATGATGATTGAAAGAATCAGACGTGAACATGGATACATGACTCGACTGTTGGCTATTTTGCGCGGAAAGTTACAGCTTCTTAAAGACGAAAAACCGATTAACTACAGCCTCGTTAAGGAGATTGTGGATTATCTTTCAAGGCATTCTGAAAGTGTCCATCACCCCAAAGAAGACATTCTTTATCGGCATTACATGAAGCATTATGGCGAGCATGAAGAAGTCTCGGATTTAGAAAAAGAACATGCACTGTTATCCAAATCGACACATGAGTTTTTGAACACGGTGGAGATGATCCTAAATGATGCGGTTGTTCCTCAAGATGTATTTATGGAACAGCTAGAACAATTCATTAATTCACAGCGTCAACATTTAGAAATGGAAGAGCAAACTGTTTTACCGCTGATTAATCGAACTTTTAGCGTTGCAGATTGGCAACAGGTGGAATCTGAGTGGAATTGTAGTGAAGAAGATCCAGTATTTGGTTCAACCATTGCGGAAAGATACGCTCAGCTTGCTCGTCGAGTAAGAAAAAGCGAAACAGAGTGCAATTAGGAAAAATGTACAAAGTCAAAGTGTAGAAATAGAAGAGGCGCCAACAAAGGCGCCTCTTCTATTTATAATTTGAGGTCATCGAGTTCTAGACAGACATCCATTTCCAATAACTCTCTTTCCAACCGTTTTCGATCTCGTATAGCTTCTATCTCACGCCACATCCTTTTAGCAGGTTTCGCTCTGCTACTCGCATTTGAGCGGAGCTTTGCGATTTGTGCATCTAACAGTTCATCAAAGTGCAAGTCGTCCATAAGCAAGCCTCTTTCTGGTTGTCTCCTTTCCTGGAGTTTTTTCTAAATATCATATTTTTAAGGACAATAACTATGATTTATTTCTCATTTGTTTCATTGATATGAAATTTTTATGGATTTCTTCCAGGAATATAAACTTTGTTAGCATTGGGGTGGTTGTTATTTAACCGGTTGGATACCAAGTTTCTTATTTATTGATAATTGGCTGATGTTAATGAAAAGTTACTAATCTAGGCCGTGGGATTGTCGGTTGATTAATATTTGGTCGCTAGGTTTCTAAATGTTTCAAGTTCCGCAATTAGAAATCATTTTGTGATGGAGCATATAGAGCTATAAGGCTGAATGTGACTTCAACTTATTGTGCATGACATAAGTTTGGTGTGGGAGGTAATGTTTTATTAATGTAATGGTAATGTTTTGTTTGTGTGATTTTTACTTGGTGTTGTTTCTACGAATAGCGCTTACGGATTCTCATAAGTGCAACTTAACTCATATTGATTTTTAACAACCCTGCCTGCATTATTCTCGCCCATCATATAGATACCTAAACCGATAAGGTGTCTTCATTCTCCTGAACTACACACCATTATAAAAGCAAATCGCAGCCAGCGAGCGTGTAGTTAAAGTGCTAACTTTTATTTTCAGGTTCTAATACTTACTCTTTTTAGAGGTTTTTGTGACAGACTTAATTAACTTAATGAACGACCTGCTTTGGGGATCGATACTGGTGTATCTCCTTGTTGGTGTCGGTATTTATTTCACCTTGCGTTTAGGCTTTATCCAATTTCGCCATTTTGGGCACATGTTTAGTGTGCTGAGAAACAGCCGTAAAGCTGACAATGCTGGTATTTCTTCTTTTCAAGCTCTTTGTACCAGTCTTGCTGCGCGTGTAGGTACAGGTAACATGGCTGGTGTTGCGGTTGCATTAACCGTTGGTGGCCCTGGTGCGATTTTCTGGATGTGGATGACAGCGATGCTAGGCATGGCGACTTCATTCGCAGAAAGTACTCTTGCTCAGCTTTACAAATCACGTGATAAGGATGGCAACTACCGTGGTGGCCCTGCTTATTACATGGAAAAAGGCTTGGGTATGCGCTGGATGGGGGTGATTTTCTCAATCTTCCTTATCATTGCGTTTGGCTTGGTGTTCAATGCAGTACAAGCTAACTCGATTTCAAATGCGATGAATAATGCATTTGGTTTTGATCCGATGATGGTGGGTATTGGTATTGTGCTACTAACTGCCTTCGTAATTTTTGGTGGTATTCGTAAAATTGCACGAACCGCTGAACTTATCGTCCCATTTATGGCTATCGCCTACCTAGCAATTGCGCTTGTGGTCGTGTTCATGAACATTGAGAAAGTGCCTGCTGTGTTCTCTCTGATCATTAAAAGTGCTTTTGGTTTTGAACAAGCTGCCGCTGGTGGCCTTGGTTATGCGATTGCACAGGCAATGATCAACGGTGTTAAACGTGGATTGTTCTCAAACGAAGCGGGTATGGGTTCTGCGCCGAATGCGGCGGCTTCTGCAACGCCTTATCCTCCACACCCTGCGTCTCAAGGTTATGTGCAAATGCTGGGCGTATTCGTAGATACTATCGTGATCTGTTCAGCGACTATGGCGATCATCTTAGTGTCTGGTGAATATGTTCCGCACGGTGAAATTACAGGTATCGAACTAACACAACGTGCACTAAGCTCACAAGTTGGTGATTGGGGCGGCGTGTTTATTGCAATGGCGATTTTCTTCTTTGCCTTCACCTCAATCATTGCGAACTATTCGTATGCGGAAACGAACCTGATATTCCTTGAGCACAATAACAAGAAAGGTTTAGTCGTATTTCGTCTGATTTTCTTAAGTATGGTGATGTTTGGTGCGTTAGCGACACTGCCTACGGTTTGGGCTATGGCCGATGTTTCTATGGGCTTGATGGCGATTGTTAACTTGATTGCGATTCTGCTTCTGTCTGGAACCGTAATTAAGCTTGCGAAAGACTACAACCGTCAGCTAGACGCTGGCAAAGTACCGACTTTCAATGCCAATGACTACCCAGAACTAAAAACTCAACTAGAAGATGGAATCTGGGATCAATCGAAGTCGACTAAAGCAAACTAAGTACACTAATAGATAGTACCGATGTTATAGATTGGAAAAGCCATGCAGACACTGCATGGCTTTTTTTGTAAGCTATCGTTCAAAAGCAATAAAAGTCAGCTCAACAGAATTTATAAAGGAAACCTTATGCTTATCGTGGTCTCTCCAGCAAAAACATTGGATTATGAATCTCCATTGCCAACAACGCGCTTTACCCAGCCAGAGTTGACTTCGCATTCTGCGGAATTAATTAAAGTGTGCCGTACACTAACGCCACAAGATATTGCCGACTTAATGAAAGTCAGTGACAAAATTGCTGGTTTGAACGTGGCACGCTTTGAGCAGTGGACCGAAACTTTCACACCTGATAATTCTCGCCCTGCGATTTTTGCTTTCAAAGGCGATGTCTACACAGGTCTCGAAGCAGAAACATTGTCTGAAGCGGATTTAGATTATGCGCAAAATCATCTGCGTATGCTGTCAGGTTTATACGGTTTGTTGAAGCCTCTCGATCTTATGCAGCCTTACCGCCTCGAAATGGGTACTAAGCTGGGTAATGAACGTGGCAGCAATTTGTATCAATTCTGGGGCAACATCATTACCGACAAGCTAAATGAAGCAATTAAGGCACAAGAAGATAATGTGCTGATCAATCTTGCTTCGAATGAATACTTTAAAGCCGTTAAACCAAAAGCTTTAGACGCTCAAGTAATCACTCCTGTGTTTAAAGACTGCAAAAATGGTCAATATAAAGTGATCAGCTTCTTTGCTAAAAAAGCTCGCGGTATGATGGCGCGATACATTATTGAAAACCGTATTGAGTCGGTGAAGCAGTTGGAATCTTTTGACACTGCGGGCTACTACTATTGTGCCGCTGAATCGACAGCAACAGAGCTAGTATTCAAACGAGAAGAACAATAAGCCTATAGATGAGGTTGTTATGCTAACTTGGTTTAAAAAATGGCTGGCACGCTATGATGATTGGTGTCAAAGCATGGGTTTAACGCCAGATCAAAAACGTTGTTGCGTTCCTTATCGTAAAGATCCAATTCATGATAAAGAACCGAGCCATGACAAAGACCCTGCTCATGGCAAAGACATTGAAAAATCATAAGCTGCGGCTGTTTGACACCCATTGCCACTTTGATTTTGATGAGTTTGCCGCTTCGTTTCCGGAGCAAATGTCTGCCGCAACGCATGCTCAGGTAGATAAAATCCTTATTCCATCGGTTGGTGTTTTTAATTGGCTGCGAGTGAAAAATCTCGCGGCACAATACCCAGCAACCCTTCGATACGCCCTCGGTTTTCATCCTTATTTTCTTGAACACTTTGCCGATGAACAGTTGCAGCTGTTAGAAGATGAATTAGCACTGCGAGAAAGCGCTTGTGTTGCCGTAGGCGAATGTGGATTAGACGCTATGGTTGAGGTCAATACCTCGCTCCAAGAGCGTGTTTTCATCGCCCAACTAGCCATGGCGCAACACGCTCGTCTTCCGGTAATTCTGCATAGCCGCAAAACGCATAATCGATTGCTGCAATTAATTAAACAACATCGCTTTACTCAAGGTGGTGTGTTACATGCTTTTTCCGGCAGTGAACAACAAGCCAGACAGTTTATCGACCTTGGCTTTAAAATCGGTGTAGGCGGAGTGATTACTTACCCACGAGCTAATAAAACTCGACAAGCGATCAGTCAATTACCGATAGAGTCTTTGGTTTTAGAAACCGATGCACCGGACATGCCGTTATCCGGCAGGCAAGGCGAGGCGAATCATCCTAAGTACTTAATTGATGTCTTAGAAGAGTTGGCGGCGCTGAGAGACACGAATAAAGAACAACTGGCATCACAGCTTTGGACAAACAGTATTGAGCTGTTTGGGAACGATGAATAGCAAAAGGGAGCGAAATTCGCTCCCTTTGTTTTAAGTAAAAGATTAAATCGTTATTCGCGCTCTTTGGTGTATGGAACACCAATCGCTTTTGGCGCAACTGCTTTACCAATAAATCCAGCAAGTAGAAATACCGTCAAGATATATGGCAACGCTTCGATGGCTTGAACCGGAATAGGGAAGTCACCAACGCTCACGCCTTGCAGACGAATTGCCAGCGCATCAAGGAAGCCGAACAGCAAACAGGCTGCCATAGCTGTCACAGGGCGCCACTTACCAAAGATAAGAGCAGCGAGAGCCATATAGCCTTTACCTGCGCTCATGTTAGGAATGAACTGCGCAGTTTGACCTACAGAGAGGTACACGCCAGCTAAACCCACCAATAATCCACAGATCACCATGGCACTATAACGCATGCCCGCAACAGAAATACCGGCTGTATCCACAGCTGCCGGAGAATCACCTACTGCTCTTAAACGTAAGCCGAAGCGAGTTTTGAACAATACGTACCAAGACAAAGGTACTGCCGCTAAAGCTACGTACTCAATAATCGAGTGACCGCTCATTAGCTCAGAATAAATGAGCCCAACAACAGGAACATCTTGTAAGGCATCAGCGCCAGGTAATGTTATTGGTGCAAAACGAGCATCGCCAGAAAGCGCTGGTGTTTGACCGCCTTGATTAAACCAGTAACGTCCTAGAGTTACGGTTAAACCTGTCGCAAGAATATTGATTGCCATACCACTGACTACTTGGTCGCCACGGTGTGTAATCGAAGCAAAGCCGTGAAGTAAGGCAAGCAGAATAGACACCAGCACACCAGCACAAACACCCAGCCAAGCTGAGCCAGTGATGTAAGCTGTCGCAGCACCTGCGAAAGCGGCTGCCAAAAGTTTACCTTCCAGTGCGATGTTTACTACACCTGAACGCTCACTAAACATACCGGCTAGAGCGGCAAGAATAAGCGGGGTGGCAACACGAATTGTGGCATCAGCCATTAAAATGATGGTTTCAAACATGATTACGCAACTCCATGTTCTTGTTTGCCAAATAAGCGCAGATAAATGCGTTCAATTGAAGGTTTGAACATGTACTCAAGCGCACCAGAGAAAAGAATGACCAGACCTTGCAGTACCACAACGATGTTACGGTCAACACCGTAATCGAAGCTCAGCTCAGCACCGCCCTGATAGAGGAAGCCAAACAGTAAACTTGCGAGAACAACACCTACAGGGTGGTTTCGCCCCATCAGAGCTACTGCAATACCAGTGAAGCCAAACCCTTCTACGAAGTTCAGTTTGATCTGATGCAGTTCACCTTGCAGCACGTTAATACCAAAGAAGCCTGCCAACATGCCAGAAAGCAGCATAGTGATGACAATAATCTTCAGATAGTTAATACCTGCATAAGATGCAGCTGATGCATTAGCGCCAATAGAACGAATCTCGTAGCCCCAGCGAGAGTGCCAAATGAACAGCCATACAAACACACAGCACAATAGAGCAAAAATGAAACTGATGTTGAGTGGGCTTGGCGCAACGTTAATACCAAACATAGCAAACAGTTCGTGCATTTTAGGTAGCCAGCTACCTTGTGCAAATACTCGGCTTTCTGTTGCCATCGTGGTTTCTGGCTTCAGAATGTCGACTAGAAGGTATGCCATAAGCGAAGCTGCAATGAAGTTAAACATGATCGTTGTAATAACGATATGAGAACCCCGTTTTGCCTGTAAGTAAGCAGGAATAAACGCCCAAGCCGCACCAAAAATGCCGCCAGCGATAACCGCTACAGGAAATACTACATACCAAGGAGCGTACTCGCCGAGGGTTAAACAGATTATCCCGACACCCAGACCACCAATATATGCCTGACCTTCCACACCGATGTTGAATAGCCCTGCGTGATAGGCCACTGCAACGGCTAAACCTGTAAAGATAAAACCAGTGGTGTAGTAAAGGGTGTAACCGAAGCCTTCAGCGTAACCGAACGCCCCTGTCCACATGACTTTGATGGCATCTAATGGATTGATATCAATATAAATAAACAACAAAGCTGAAACTAAAAACGCGACCAAAACGTTAATCGCAGGTAACAGCGCAATGGTTACCCAAGCGGGCACTTTTGCCTGACTCATGCCGTCTCTCCTTGGGCAATACTCTCTTTTATGTGGTCTGGAATGATGTTTGCCATCATAAGACCTAATGTTTTCTCATCGGCCTGATGAGCTTGCAGTTCACCGACAATAGCGCCATCAAACACAACCAATATGCGATCCGCAAGGCTGAGGATTTCATCCAGTTCTACCGAGACTAATAGCACGGCTTTGCCTGCATCTCGGCTAGCAATGATTTGCTGGTGGATATACTCAATTGCGCCAATGTCCACCCCACGAGTGGGTTGACCAATCAGAAGGACATCTGGGTTCTCTTCCATTTCACGGGCAATCACCAGTTTTTGCTGGTTACCGCCAGAGAAGTTTGCTGTTTTTAGGTGGATATCATTCGGGCGAACGTCCCATTTATCCATGCTCTCTTGGCAAATCTTCGAAATAGCGGCTTTATCTTGCAGTAAGCCTTTGTTGTATTTTGGCAGATTGTGATAGCCCAAGATGTAAGCTTCTTGAGCTTCAAATTTATTGATCAAACCTTGCTTGTGGCGATCTTCTGGAATATGACCCACACCCATAGCTCTCACTTGCTGTGGATCCGCTGGTTTATCGACAGAAATCGTGTGACCGTTCAGTTCAAAGCTGCCTGATGTTGGCTTTAAGATGCCAGACAGTAGCGACAAGATCTCTGATTGACCATTACCGGATACTCCTGCAATACCGACCAGTTCGCCTGCACGAACAGAGAAGCTGATGTCTTTTACGCGTTTAACACCGCTGTGATCGACGTAGCCTAGCTTGTTTACCTTCAGTAACTCTTTGGCTGGTTTGGCTTCAGACTTATCAACTTTTAGGCGAACTTTACGTCCTACCATCAGCTCTGCAAGTTCTTCGCGGTTGGTGTCTGAGGTTTTTACATCGGCAACCATCTGACCTTGGCGCATGACTGAAATGTTGTCGGTAATAGCCAGTACTTCACGCAGTTTATGAGTGATGATGATAACCGTTGTGCCTTGACTACGAAGTTTGTCCAGAATTGCGAATAAGTGATCCGCTTCTTGAGGTGTTAACACGCCAGTTGGTTCATCAAGAATAAGCAGTTTTGCATCGCGGTAGAGAGCTTTAAGAATTTCTACTCGCTGTTGCAAACCAACAGGTAGGTCACCAACCAATTTATCTAGTGGAACATCTAAACCGTAGTCTTTTTCTATTTGGTGCAGTTTCTTTCTTGCTGCTTTTAAGCTGTCTTCTAGTTTCCAGCCTGATTCAGCGCCGAGAACGACGTTTTCAAGAACCGTGAAGGTATCAACCAACATAAAGTGTTGGTGAACCATGCCTATCCCTGCGGCAATCGCTTCTTGAGAGTTGTTAGGGTTATATGGTTTACCATCGACAAACATCTCACCTGAGTTTGGTGTATAAAAACCGTAGATGATGCTCATCAAGGTGGATTTACCAGCGCCATTTTCACCGATAATGCCGTGAATCGTACCTGCTGGAACTTTTAAATCGATAGCTTTATTCGCGTGAACGGCACCAAAGCGTTTATCGATTTTTTTAAGCTCGATGGCATAGTTTTGAGATTGCGTCACGTAAAAACTTCCTGAACTAATGAGGTCAACAGACCCTAAGGCCATATTCAAATGGATGCGCTTGATCGAGCAGCCAAATAAACCATACGCCGCTGAGCAAGCAGCGGCGTATGACATTTCCAAACGGAACGTATTGTTTTAACTAAGTATTAAGAACTAAATTAGTACTCACACTTGTTATTAGACATGTAGTCGTGAATCTTGATTTTGCCTGCGATAATGTCTGCTTTTAGCGTATCCATGTAAGCTTTCATTTCGTCAGTGATCAGAGACTTGTTGTTGTCATCGTATGCCCAGTCAACCGCATTCTCTTTAAGACCAAGAGCTTTGATACCAGGTTGCCAAGTACCGTTCATCTCTTCTTTCCAAGTATCAACTGAAGCTGCACCTACTAGCTTAACCATTGAAGTTAGCATTGTGCCTGGTTGTAGGTGGTTTTGGTTTGAGTCAACACCGATCGCTAGTTTGCCTGCATCTTTCGCTGCTTGGTAAACACCTAGACCAGTACCGCCAGCTGCCGCGTAAACAACGTCAACACCTTTAGAGAATTGAGATTTAGCAAGCTCAGAACCTTTTGCAGGGTCAGCAAACGCTGCTGGAGTTGAACCTGTCATGTTTTGTAGAACAGTGATGCTTGGGTTGGTGTATTTAGCACCTTGCTCATAACCACATTGGAATTTACGGATAAGAGGGATATCCATACCGCCAACGAAGCCAACTACGCCTGATTTTGACGCTTTCGCAGCAAGTGCACCCACTAGGAATGAACCTTCGTGCTCTTTAAATACGATTGATTGAACGTTTGGTTTATCAACAACTGAGTCAAGAATTGTGAAGTGAATGTCTGGGAACTCAGTTGCCACTTTTTCTACAGCGGATGCCATATTAAAGCCTACTGCAACAATAGGGCTAAAACCGCGGCTTGCTAAACGACGAAGACCTTGTTCACGTTGAGCCTCATTTTGAGGTTCAAATTCGCGAACTTCAGTACCTTCCGCAGCCATCACTTTTACACCATTTTGATATACCGCTTCGTTGAACGATTTATCGAATTTACCC
Organism: Vibrio sp. A1-b2; assembly: GCF_021726015.1. NCBI lineage: Bacteria > Pseudomonadati > Pseudomonadota > Gammaproteobacteria > Vibrionales > Vibrionaceae > Vibrio > Vibrio sp. A1-b2. The sequence goes on along the minus strand of NZ_JAKKCI010000001.1, from coordinate 870,050 downwards.
GCTGTATCATAGATTACGGCTGGTTTTGCTTCTGCGAATACGTGAAATGACGAAACCGCTAAAGCAAGTGCTGAGATTTTTATAATAGATTTTTTCACTGTTATATACCTATGTTGCAATACCACTGTACTAGACGAGAGACTGCTGACCTTTAACAAAAGTCCAACAAACCCAAAAAAACAAAATATCAATAGTTTGAATGAATTATTGGTGAGCTAGTTTGATCGTGTATAAGTTTATCGTTTGCGCTGCAAAAAAAAGTCGAATACCTCACACCAAATCACATTTTTTTGTAAAGGAAGGAACTAATTAGCCATAAATGTATGTCTATTTGTTAATTCCGAGCGTTTACAAGAAATTAGACTCACCATATATGTGATTTGAATCACCAAAATAGTGCAAAATGACGATTTAGTTACTTTGCTATCCGCCGTTTTCATAGCGTTCAGCTCACTAAGCAAATGGTAAGCCAACTTATTGGTTATATGTATGGATGAATCGTCTTCTAATTTGCACGGTGTTGAATGTGCGTTTGAATACAAATTTGTAGTGAGGTTGAGTGAAAAATGTAACATTCAAGTGTGATGGAGCACTCATGTTTTGCCTGAGATTAAAATCAGTGTTTTTCGCCAAGTTGGGTGGTAAGTGTTAGGAAGTTGTCGTTAAAACTCGAGAATTTGTCATCTTCTTTTATGGGCAAACGGTTGCAGCGTTTTGTCGAATGTAGACTACAATTTGTTGGCTATATGTTGCTGATAAGGTCAAAATCCCGCTGTTTTAGGGTTTTATTGTGACTTGCTTCTTGTTTTTGAATGTAATGTTGAACCATTACCTAAAAATGCGTGATGCATATATTACTTTTTGCGGTGAGAGATGCGTATAATCGCACCCCGAAAACAACCCAATGTTTAACACGCCAAATTAAACTATAAGGAAGCCATAAACTATGAGTACGTTTATGAGCCTAGTCGGTATGATCGTTTTACTTGCAATCGCAGTACTACTTTCAAATAACCGCAAAGCTATTAACTTAAGAACCGTGGGTGGCGCATTCGCTATCCAATTTGCACTAGGTGCATTTGTACTTTATGTCCCATGGGGCCGCGATCTACTTGCTGGTTTCTCAAACGGGGTATCTAACGTTATTAACTACGGTAATGACGGTACTTCTTTCCTATTCGGTGGTCTTGTTTCTGACAAGATGTTCGAAGTATTCGGTGGCGGCGGTTTCATCTTCGCTTTCCGTGTTCTTCCAACACTGATTTTCTTCTCTGCACTAATCTCGGTTCTTTACTACCTAGGCATCATGCAATGGGTAATTAAGATTCTAGGTGGTGGTCTGCAGAAAGCTCTAGGCACATCTCGCGCAGAATCTATGTCTGCAGCAGCTAACATTTTCGTTGGTCAAACTGAGGCTCCACTTGTTGTTCGCCCATTTGTTCCAAAAATGACTCAATCTGAGCTGTTCGCAGTAATGTGTGGTGGTTTGGCTTCTGTTGCTGGTGGTGTACTTGCGGGTTACGCATCAATGGGTGTTCCACTAGAGTACCTAGTTGCAGCATCATTCATGGCGGCACCAGGTGGTCTACTGTTCGCTAAGATCCTTTTCCCTGAAGTTGATCAACCACAAGAGAACATTGAAGATGCTCTTGAAGGTGGCGACGACAAACCAGCTAACGTTATCGACGCAGCAGCGGGCGGTGCAGCAGCAGGTCTACAACTTGCTCTGAACGTTGGTGCAATGCTAATCGCATTCATCGGTCTGATCGCTCTTCTAAACGGTATCCTAGGCGGCCTAGGTGGTTGGTTCGGTATGCCTGAGCTAACTCTAGAACTTCTTCTAGGTTGGATCTTTGCTCCTCTAGCATTCGTAATCGGTGTGCCATGGGAAGAAGCAACAATTGCAGGTTCATTCATCGGTCAGAAGACGGTTGTAAACGAATTCGTTGCTTACCTAAACTTCGTACCATACGTGGGTGAAAACGCTCAAGTAGTTGCGGCAACTGGTCAGCTAATGTCTGTTAAGACTCAAGCTATCATCTCATTCGCTCTATGTGGTTTCGCGAACCTATCTTCTATCGCGATTCTACTAGGTGGTCTAGGTGGTCTAGCTCCGACTCGTCGTCACGATATCGCTCGTATGGGTATCAAAGCAGTGATTGCTGGTACGCTATCTAACTTGATGGCTGCAACAATTGCTGGCTTCTTTATCTCTTTCTAATTTGATTTAGAGAACGATATATAGACGCCGTTTAATCTCACCCCGTAGCAAGAATATTGCTGCGGGGTGTTTTTGCTTTTCAGGGCATGACAAAGAGTGATTTTTTGTAATGGATTGCATTGAAAAGCCTTGTGTCTCAAGGATGTCAGAAATTGACCATTTTTGAGATACAAACCGTTTGCTCTTCGAATGGGACTACAGTTTTGTGATAAATATCTATACTGTATTCACTTGCCGAAGGAAGTAAGCGAATATCAAAACGACGTAGTGAAGCCAATTGGATAGGTCAACCACTACGGCGTTTTTGAAAGGTAGTGAATGTCTAAAACTGAAACTGCCTAATACTGAAACTGAAAGACACCGCAATCACAGATTGTTGTGCCATAGACCCAAATGGGTACTGTGCGGTGACAAGGATAGCAATTGGTGAACTTTAAACACTCACCGAGTCTTCAAGGAACCAAGTCCGTTCATTTGTGGCTATCAAAATAGACGTATGACAGTCGCCTTGGTAGTGAACTAATTGAATATATTGATCGGAGTTAGAAATGAGCGATTTAAAAGTAGCAGCACTACGTGCACTTAAACTGATGGACTTAACAACACTGAATGATGATGACACGGATGCGAAAGTAATCCAGCTTTGTCATGATGCAAAAAGCCCCGTAGGCAACACTGCTGCAATCTGTATTTACCCTCGCTTTATTCCTATTGCTAAGAAGACCCTTCGTGAGCAAGGCACCCCAGAAGTTCGCATTGCAACAGTAACTAACTTCCCACACGGTAATGACGATGTGGAAATTGCAGTCGCTGAAACGAAAGCAGCAGTAGCATACGGCGCTGACGAAGTAGACGTCGTTTTCCCTTACCGTGCTCTTATTGCTGGTAACGAGAAAGTAGGTTTCGACTTAGTTAAACAATGTAAAGAAGCTTGTGGTTCAACTGTTCTTCTTAAAGTGATCATCGAAACGGGTGAGCTAAAAGAAGAAGCACTAATCAAAAGAGCGTCACAAATCTCTATCGAAGCAGGCGCAGACTTCATCAAAACTTCAACAGGTAAAGTGCCAGTAAACGCAACGCCTGAATACGCACGTATGATGTTAGAAGTGATTCGTGACATGAACGTTGCTGAAACTGTAGGTTTTAAACCTGCAGGTGGTGTGCGTACAGCTGAAGATGCTCGTGATTACCTAGCGATGGCTGACGAAATCCTAGGTGATAAGTGGGTGGACAGCCGTCACTACCGTTTCGGTGCGTCAAGCCTGCTAACCAATCTACTAAATACATTAGAAGTAACAAACGAGAAAGCTGATCCAGCGGCTTACTAATCGTTCTGTTTTACAAGATGGCGCATTGCGCCATCTTCATTTCTAAATAGTAAAAAACCATAGCTACCCATCCAATTGGTTCGGGGCTAGGGAGGCACTAATGTATTTACCTCAAACTTTCTTACCACAAGAGATAATCAGAAGAAAACGTGATGGAGAAATCCTGACCACAGAAGAGATCAACTTCTTCATTCAAGGTGTGGCGAATAACACGGTTTCTGAAGGACAAATTGCAGCTTTCGCAATGGCTGTATTCTTCCGTGAAATGACCATGCCAGAGCGTATCGCACTGACTTGTGCAATGCGTGATTCAGGCATGGTTATCGATTGGAGCCATATGAACTTTGATGGCCCGATTGTTGATAAACATTCGACAGGTGGTGTGGGTGACGTAACTTCACTGATGCTAGGCGCTATGGTTGCGGCTTGCGGTGGTTATGTTCCTATGATCTCTGGTCGTGGATTAGGCCACACTGGCGGTACTCTTGATAAATTAGAGTCTATCCCTGGCTATAACATCACTCCAACGAATGACGTGTTTGGTCAAGTGACTAAGCAAGCAGGTGTGGCGATCATCGGTCAGACTGGTGATTTAGCACCAGCAGATAAACGCGTTTACGCAACACGAGATATCACAGCAACCGTTGATAATATCTCGCTGATTACTGCTTCTATTCTTTCGAAGAAATTAGCCGCAGGTCTTGAATCATTAGTGATGGACGTAAAAGTAGGCTCTGGCGCATTTATGCCAACTTATGAAGCGTCAGAAGAACTAGCAAAATCTATCGTTGCGGTTGCGAATGGTGCTGGTACCAAAACAACGGCAATTTTAACGGATATGAACCAAGTATTGGCTTCTTCTGCGGGTAACGCTGTTGAAGTACGTGAAGCGGTTCGTTTCCTAACGGGCGAATACCGTAACCCTCGTCTACTTGAAGTAACTATGGCTTCTTGTGCTGAAATGTTGGTGCTAGGAAAACTTGCCAAAGACAGTGTTGAAGCTCGTCAAAAACTGCAAGCAGTATTGGACAACGGCCAAGCAGCAGAGCGCTTTGGTAAGATGGTTGCAGGACTTGGTGGCCCAGCAGACTTCGTTGAAAACTACGAAAACTACTTAGATAAAGCTCAAATCATCAAACCTGTTTACGCAGCTCAATCGGGTGTGGTATCGGCTATGGATACTCGTGCGATTGGTATGGCTGTGGTTGGTATGGGCGGTGGTCGTCGTGTAGCAACAGATACTATCGATTACGCAGTAGGCTTTGATAACTTCATTCGCCTTGGTGAAGTTGCAGATAGCAACAAGCCGTTAGCGTTCATTCACGCTCGTAGTGAAGAGCAGTGGCAAGAAGCGGCAAACGCACTACAAAATGCGATTAAAGTCGGTGGTGAATACGTCCCAACTCCTGATGTTTACCGTCAGATCCGTGCAGAAGACGTGTAGTTCGTTCAGGAAAGATTGGTGAGGAAAGAGTTATGAAAAGAGCATTTATTTTAGTTTTAGATTCATTCGGTATCGGCGAAACCGCGGATGCTAAAGATTTTGGTGACGTTGGCGCAGATACACTTGGGCACATTGCTGATCAATGTGCACAAGCTTTAGCGGACAACGCTGATCGTAAAGGTCCACTAACATTGCCAAACCTGTCCAAGCTTGGTCTTGCAATGGCGCACAAAGAGTCTACTGGTCGTTTTGCTCCGGGATTGGATGATAAAGCAGACATCATAGGTGCTTATGGTCATGCGGCTGAGCTGTCTTCTGGTAAAGATACTCCGTCTGGTCACTGGGAAATTGCTGGTGTTCCTGTTCTGTTTGAATGGGGCTATTTCACCGACAAACAAAACAGTTTCCCTAAAGAGCTGACTGATCGCATTCTTGCTCGCGCAGGTCTGGATGATTTCCTAGGTAACTGCCACGCTTCTGGTACGCAGGTTCTGGATGATCTAGGTGAAGAACATATGAAGACTGGCAAGCCTATCTTCTATACTTCTGCTGACTCAGTATTCCAAATCGCGTGTCATGAAGAGACCTTTGGTCTAGATCGTTTACTTGAGCTTTGCCAAATTGCCCGTGAAGAACTGGCGGATTACAACATTGGTCGTGTTATTGCGCGTCCATTCGTTGGTGCTGGTAAAGGCCAATTTGAGCGTACGGGTAACCGCCGCGACCTTTCTGTTGAGCCACCTTCAGCAACAGTGCTGCAAAAGCTGGTTGAAGAGAAGCAGGGCAACGTAGTGTCTATCGGTAAGATCGCAGACATCTACGCAAACTGCGGTATCACTAAGAAAGTGAAAGCAACGGGTATTCCTGCGTTGTTTGAAGCAACACTAGAGCAGATTCAACAAGCGGGTGATGACACTATCGTCTTCACTAACTTTGTTGATTTTGACTCAGCTTACGGTCACCGTCGTGATGTAGCAGGTTATGCCGCAGCACTCGAATATTTCGATAAGCGTCTGCCTGAAGTTCTAGAATTAATGCAAGAAGATGATGTACTGATCCTGACGGCTGACCATGGTTGTGACCCAACATGGCAAGGTACTGACCATACTCGTGAACACATCCCAGTGATTGTTTACGGTAAGAAAGTGGCTCCGGGTTCATTAGGCCGTCGCGAAACATTCGCTGATATCGGTCAAAGCCTAGCAAGCTACTTTGGTATTTCACCAATGGATTACGGTAAGAACTTTTTGTAATTTCTTAGGGGCTTAGTCTCTGTCTTAGTGAATAGGATAGCATTGAGCCCCAATTATCAGTTTGGTAAAGGTGCAATTCGAGCACTTAACATCATAAGGAACAAGATAATGGCTACTCCTCATATTAATGCTGAAATGGGTGCATTCGCAGACGTTGTACTGATGCCGGGTGATCCACTACGTGCGAAATACATCGCTGAAACCTTCTTAGAAGACGTTGTTCAAGTGTGTGACGTACGTAATATGTTTGGTTTCACTGGTACTTACAAAGGCCGTAAAATCTCTGTTATGGGCCACGGTATGGGTATCCCATCATGTTCTATCTACGTAACTGAGCTAATCAAAGATTACGGCGTGAAGAAAGTGATTCGCGTGGGCAGCTGTGGTGCTGTTAACGAAGATATCAAAGTACGTGATGTCGTTATCGGCATGGGCGCATGTACGGATTCTAAAGTGAACCGTATTCGCTTCAAAGACCACGACTTTGCTGCAATTGCAGACTACAAAATGGTGAAAGCGGCAGAAGAAGCAGCAAAAGCTCGCGGCATCGACGTTAAAGTGGGTAACCTTTTCTCTGCTGAACTGTTCTACACGCCAGACCCATCTATGTTCGACGTAATGGACAAATACGGTATCGTTGGTGTTGAAATGGAAGCGGCGGGTATCTACGGTGTTGCAGCTGAATACGGTGCAAAAGCGCTGACTATCTGTACTGTATCTGACCACATCAAAACAGGCGAAGCGACCACGTCTGAAGAGCGTCAAACCACGTTCAACGATATGATGCTTATCGCATTAGATTCAGTATTGATTGGCGATCAAGAAGGTTACTAAGCTTTCTTATCTATTCGCTTATTGATTCTTAATAAAAGAAAAAACCTCAGCTTTGGCTGAGGTTTTTGTTTATATGATGCGTTTTAGCTAACGTCCTCAACTGAACGCTATTCCGCGTTCTGCAGCAGCAGGTTTTCACCTTTCGACTTCGGCTTACGTTTCAGTAGCAGAGTGAACAATACGCCACTGATAAAGCTCATGATAACCATTAGGTACATGTAGCGATCACTTTTACGATAGTGATGATCGGAAATTGCAGTCACCTTACCAGTCTCAAACGTAATACGAACAAAACCGATCAGGTTGCCATCATGCATCACTGGCTCTACAAGTTGCTGGCGACCAATACTTGCCGTTTGCAAAGGTGTATCCAAACCAAGCACTTCTCTTACGCTTAGCGCTGAATCACTGGAGGCGAGTTTTACACCTTCAGAATCATAAATCGTTGCATCAAATACTAATCGGTCTTGGGCAAGTTGATTGGTGAGATTAAGCAGACGTTCTTGATCCTGCTCTGCGATACTTCTGCCTGCGGTTAGCGAGGCTTGAGTAATCAATACCTTCGTGAGTGTTTCTAGCTGGTTTGCTTGAATACGTTCGTTACCTTTACTGATCACAACACTATTTTTAATTGTGATAACGAACATGCCAATCAACAGCAGTAAGGTTAGTAGGCGAATAACCATACGAAACGAGAACAAAGAACCGTCCATAATCGAGTTAATCCAAAGAAAATCAGACTTTGCACATATTGAGACTTGCGTTTTTAAATTGCAATAGGGTAACGTCTGCTTATACGAAGACATGGATGCCTTAACTATTATGCTAGCTATCAAAAAACATACGTCTCTTATCAATCGTCTGCCTGAAACTCGTTTATCTCGTCAACTAGACAAAAGCAAAGCCAACTGGATTGTTTTTGGCCACTTTTTAACAGCGCAACAGTTTGACGATATTGATTTCTTTACCGGTTATTTCAACGCCATTATAGATGCGTGGAAAGTCGGTCCTTATGAAGTCGCTTTGATGTCCGGTGAGCTGACGGGGGAACATGAGAAAATCTTACAGGGCTTAGGCCTAGATTACGCTCGCATCAATGAAGTACCTGATTTATCAAAACCGGGTTTGATTGTGATGGATATGGACTCTACAGCAATTAAGATTGAGTGTATTGATGAAATCGCCAAGCTTGCGGGTGTCGGTGATGAAGTCGCTGAAGTGACAGAACGTGCGATGCAAGGCGAACTCGATTTCGAACAAAGCCTGCGTCAGCGTGTTGGAAAACTGAGTGGTGCCGATGAATCGATTTTAGAGTCAGTTCGTTCAACACTACCTTTGATGGAAGAGCTGCAAGAACTGGTTGAAACGCTACAAGCATTTGGCTGGAAAACAGCGATTGCCTCTGGCGGTTTTACCTACTTCTCTGATCATTTGAAAGCGATGCTCAACTTAGATCATGCTCAATCAAATACCTTAGAAATTATCGATGGCAAGCTGACTGGTAAGGTGCTTGGCGATGTTGTGACTGCTCAAACCAAAGCGGATATCGTAGAGGAACTCGCGACTCAGTTTGATATTGAAATGCACAATACTGTTGCTGTTGGTGACGGCGCAAATGACCTTGTGATGATGGAAGCTGCTGGTCTTGGCGTTGCTTTCCATGCCAAACCTAAAGTTGAAGCTAAAGCGCAAACTGCAGTGCGTTACGCTGGTCTTGGTGGTGTGCTGTGTATTCTTTCTGCTGGTTTGGTTAAGCATCAGAAAATTAGCTGGCAAAGTAAGCCGTAAGGGTTTGTCTGAGTCTAATTTGAAATACAGAAAAGCGAGGTTGAAACCTCGCTTTTTTAATGTCACTCAACTAGATGTTTTTTACTTCCAGACCTGCCAGTTGATGCCAGTAACCATTACATTGCTGACTCTCTAACTTGGTTGGATGACCACCATGTTCGTTTTGTTTGAAGTTGTTTAAGTGCTGGAAGGTTTCGACACCCAGTGGACTTAAACGAACCACATCCACTAAACCTTCCATGCTCGGTAAGTCGTTCATCAGGTTATAACAATAGCCAGACTGAGTTTGGATACCGTTTAAGTTGAAAACGGATTGACCTTCCTGACTGCTGACTTGAATACCGGTTGGATACTTAATACAGCAAGTTTCGCATTCATCTTTCGCTCTGTTCTCTGCACGAGCAGTAAAACAGCGAGCTGAATAGGCGAGAGGGAGATAGCCGTGACTAAAGACTTCCACTTCAAATTGATTGCGAATACCGATCTTTTCACACTGAAGCAAAACGTTGTTAAGCCAATCGCGAGATAGTTCAACAGGCATACACCAGCGAGTCATACCTTGCTTTAGAAAGATCTGCAATGCGTACGCGTTATAGGTATTTACGGCAGGCCCCACAATGAAAGGTATTCCTTTCTCATGAGCCATCTGAATAGCAGAAACGTCATTGGCTTCAATCGCGAAGTCACCATTATCAATATACTTCTTTAGTACGTTGATTTCGCTTGGCGCTTCAAATAGAGCCATTGTCGAAAGAACCACTTGTTTACCAGCAGAAGAGAGCTCTTTAGCAATATCAAACCAGTGTTGTGGTTTCATCTCACGACGTTTGGAACAAACCGTTTCGCCCAGATAAATAATATCAGCGCTGCTCTCTTTAGCTTGTTGGTAAAAGTTTTCGACATCTTGTTTTGGCCAGAAATAAAGTAGCGGGCCTAGTGCGTATTTCATAATTTCCCCTTACTACTGATTACTGCCATTTTCGGTGATATGCACCGAGCGTGGTTTGCGTGCCTTCAGATACGTTTGCAAGTGTGGCATCCCAAGCACTTTCTACGTGATAGCTTTGAGGATTAGCAAGGTAGCGATCAATCGCTGCGCGCCAAGTGCGCGTCACTTGTTCTACATAAGCAGGGCTACGCTGACGGCCTTCAATTTTTACCGAGGCAACATTCGCTGCGAAAAGCTCAGGTAACAGCGAAAGCGTATTCAGACTGGTTGGTTCTTCTAATGCATGGTAGCGTTTTTCTTCACCATCAATGCTCGCCATAAAGCGACCTTTACATAAGGTTGGATAACCCGCATTTTCGCCAGCAGCATATTTGTCGATAAGAATTTCATTCAGACGCGACTCTAAACCTGACTCAGTTTCTTGCCAACGGACATATTTAGCAGGAGAACACGCGCCGACCGTATTTGGCGATTCACCTGTCATGTAAGAGGAGAGATAACATCGACCTTCCGACATAATGCATAAGCTACCAAATGCAAACACTTCAAGATCAACCCCTTCAGGAATGTTACGTGAAAGCTGTTTTACCTGATGAATAGAGAGTACGCGAGGCAATACCACTCGTCTAACGTTGAAGTTATTGTGGTAAAACTCCACGGCTTTGACGTTGGTTGCTGACGCTTGAACAGAAAGGTGTAGTTCTAAATCAGGGTATTTGTTCGCAGCGTAATCAAGAATCGCAACGTCAGCCACGATCAAGGCATCAATACCAAGATCCGCAGCCTGATCGACAGCGTTAGTCCATCGTTCAAAACCATCTGGATGGGCGAAAGTGTTTAATGCGACATGGATTTTCTTTCCATGATCGTGAGTATATTGAACAGCTTTGTTCAGTTTGTTGCCTGTGAAATTTAACCCTGCAAAGTGGCGGGCATTGGTGTCGTCTTTGAAGCCGATATAAACGGCATCTGCACCACAATCAATGGCTGTTTTTAGAGCGGGTAAATTACCAGCTGGACAGAGAAGTTCCATTGCTCGGTTACTTATTTTTATGAAAAAGTGACCATATTTTAAGAATAAACAATGGATATCAATTTGATGTAAGGCAGGTTTCAGTGAATAAGGAAAAATTTACTCACTTAGAGTGATTTACGGTGGCGACGGTGCTTAGCGAACAGTTCTTCCACTTCATGTTTAGGCTGTGGGCGATGGAAATGGAACCCTTGAATTGAATGACAATTCAGGTTGGAGAGCAGGGTTGCTTGTTGTTGTGTTTCAACACCTTCTGCAACCACAGATAAGTTCAGTGAGCGACCAAGGTTTATGATGTTTTCGATTACGGTTATCTGCTTAGGTAGCGTATCGATATCAGTAATGAAAGCACGGTCAATCTTAAGTTCATCAATTGGGAAACGTGCTAGATACGCCAGCGATGAGTAGCCCGTACCGAAATCGTCGATAGAGAGGTTAAAGCCTAACTTCTTGATTGCGTTCAGCATTTGCAACGTGTGTTCGCTATCGCTCATCACGGCACTTTCCGTTAGCTCGAAAGTAATACAGCTAGGATCAAGCGATGTCGTACGCAGCAGCTTCTCGAGATAGTCGATTAATTGTGGGTTACCAAATTGCTCTGGAGAGATGTTGATCGCTACTCGTCCCGGAAGAATACCTTGCTGTTTCCAACGTTTCACCGTGGCGAAGACATCACGCATGACCACGCGGCCAAGGTGTTCAATCAAACCTGCTTTTTCCGCGACAGGAATGAATGCCGCAGGGCTGATGTAGCCTTCAACAGGGTGTTTCCAGCGAACCAGAGCTTCTGCGCCGTTGACGCTGAAATCACGAGCATTCACTTTTGGCTGATACCACACCTCTAAGCCATTTTGTTGAAGGGCTTTTTGCAGTTCGATCTCAAGCCATAAGCGCATGCGCGCTTCTTTGTTCATCTGATCGTGGAACTTGATAAGGCGGTTACGGCCACGATCTTTCGCTTCATACATCGCGGTATCGGCATTTTGCAGCAAAATACGTGCGTCGTTACCGTCACCCGGATATTGCACACTACCAATCGAACAGGCTAGGCGCTTGCTGAAGTGGTGCAAATCAAACGGTTGGTTGATCAAAGAGATTATGCGTTCAGCCAACATTTCCGCAGAGCGGTTGTGCTCTGGCTCTGGCAAAATTAGACCAAATTCGTCACCGCCTAAATGGCCTAAAATTGCTTGTTGTGGCAGCAAACGTTTCAGACGTGACGACACTTCCTGAATGACTTTGTCACCGATGTGATGACCCAGAGAGTCGTTGATATTCTTAAAGTTATCGATATCCAAATACAACATCACCAATGGCGTGTCGTTTTGAATTAAATGCTCTAGGCGTTTAGTAAAACCTAATCGGTTGTACAACCCCGTTAATGCGTCTACATGGATATCTGTATGACTGGTAGCGGAAAGCTGTTTCGTCGCTTGAGAAGCATCCTGAATCAGAATTAACTGGGAGTTGCTGCCCAGTATTTGAGTTGTACCAGCATGCAGCTGTACTCGGCGCTCAAAACCACAACGAGGGCCAGTTAAACATACCAGTGGGTTATCTGTTAAAAGTTCACCCAGTTTAGCGTTAAACACGCCTTTGGTTTTTTCATCGACAAATAAGCGTGACAGCTCTTCATCCAGCAAATCTGAGGTATCTTCAAATCCCAGCAAGCGCGCTGCTGAAGGGTTGGCTGAAATAATGAAATCATCTTCGACTAACAGTAAGCCATCCGGCAATAAAGTGGTCAGGGTCGAAAATTTGTTTTCAGAATCTTCCAGAGAGCGGATGAGGATTTGTTTCTCAGAGGTATCAATGGCATGGAAAACAATGTATTCCACGTCTTTTTTGTCACTGAAAATGGGAGAGAGTGAGAAGTGAAGACTCATTTCCATGTCGATGTCATGGAGTGTCATTTCAGCTTCTAGAGTTTCGCCATCGAATGCTCTTTGGTAATAGCCTTTGAGGTGGTTATAAAATCGCTCGCCAAGAATTTGCGAGTCATTCATACCAACCAGTTGAGTCGCGGTTAAACCCGAGACATCACAATACCTTTCGTTGACCATGACATAATTATGTTGGTCATCTAATATGGCAAAAAAGAACGGACTGTTAGACGTTATTTTTGCGAACCAGTGCTGTAAATGTTGCGAAGGCATTTGCGACGGCATTAAGAAACTACCAACTGTGTTTAAGCGCTTATTTGTTCAATAAGAATTATTTAAGAGCGATACGTACTAACTATAACGTTGATTTCACGGTTAGAAAAGCTTCTCTGCGTTGCACAATTTCTTGATGCATAACAGGGTTCGCCACTATCACATCCCGTATGATGAGTTTTCCAAAGACAAAGGTAACGGATAAAGGGCGTGATTAACAACATTCGTATTCAACTAGTTCAAAATGCAGCATCAATTTTGAGATCTCCAGTCCAGTTATTGCCTAAGTTTGTGCAAAAAAAAGCCTTGCTCGATGGCATGAAAATGGTCTTCCATGAAGCGCTTGAAGATGGTGATTTTGAGTTCCTCGAAGGCAAGTGGTTAAAAGTTGAAATTCGCGATATGAACTTGTGTTGGTATGTCAGCTATGAAGACGACAAGCTTGTGGTTGCAGACAACATTAAAGATGAAGATGTGAGTTTCAGCGGCAACTTGAATGATCTGGTTCTGATTGCAGGTCGCAAAGAAGATCCGGACACGTTATTTTTCCAGCGTAGACTGTCAATTGAAGGCGATACAGAGCTTGGCCTAGAAGTCAAAAACTTGATGGACAGTGTGGATTTGGAACAATTACCGAAAGCTTTGCAAATTTTACTTCACCAACTGGCCGATTTTGTGCATAAAGGCATGCAAGCACCTAACGCACATAAAGAGGTAGTGAATGCTTATTCGAACTGAGGCTCCAGCCGATATTCTGGTTGTAGACCAATTACTGAAATCGGTATTTGATACCGAAGCGGAAGCAAACTTAGTAATGGCTCTGCGCGAGAATAGTAATCGCACGCTGTCACTGGTTGCCTGTGAAGATGATGGCGAAGTGGTGGGGTTCGCGATGTTTAGCCCAGTATCATTGGCTGGTGAACACCTCAATTGGCAAGGTTTAGCTCCTTTAGCCGTAAAAGCAGAGTACCGTAAACAGGGCATTGGTGCAGAGTTAGTTAACGAAGGTTTGGCTTCTCTTGGTGAACTGGGCTATCCAGCCTGCGTTGTTCTTGGTAACCCTGATTACTATCAGCGTTTTGGATTTAAACCAGCCAATCAATTCGGCTTTACATGCCAGTGGGAAGTACCTGCGGACGCATTTCAAATTGTCGCATTGTGGGAAAACGAACTCGATAACCGCCAAGGGCTAATTGAATATTGCCCAGAGTTTAATGAACTCGCTTAAATCGTTCCATTAAGAAGAAGCGTCCGCTTCTTCTTACTTTTTACCTTTGTTGATTTATCTAGATATTTCTATTCGAGTTATCACCTGTTGAACAAGCAATTTCGTCTGATGGCTTAATAGCTTTACGCTCTCTATGAGCTGTGGTGATTCCATAGGAAGTTTGTTAGCATTCGCTTACATCATCATGTACTACTTAGCCAACAGGCCTGAACTGATCATTACTATGCCTAATCAAGAGCAACAATACTTACAAGCGATGGGAATTCAAAGCTGGGAGCTGGTTCATCCTGAGCGTTTACAAGGTTATCAAGCTTCGAAAGTCGGGTTAGACAAAGAGTGTAAATTGTTGCTGGTCAGTGAAAGCTATCCAACCCCAAGCGAAGTGACACTGTTTGAAAGAGTGTTGAAGAGCTTCAATGTGGATTTGCAGCAAGCTCAGCATGTTTATTTGTACAATCTGGCGAGTTTAGATCTCTCAAGCCTAGAGTGGATCTGGTTTGCAGGTTGCGATGATACAAGTATTTCCGGCATCAAAAAACTCCACACACCACCATTGTCCGAAGTGGATGGTAACACCCAACACCGCCGCGATTTATGGCAACAGATATGTTCTTACAAGGCGAAATAATTTTATGTCGATTCAGTTTTTACCGATAGAAGAACAACATCTGGATTATGTGTGGAAAATCGAGCAGCAGGCTCACAGCCATCCTTGGAAAGAGTCAATGGTTCGTCAGCTAGACAGCCGAGGTGCTTGCCACTTTTGTATGCTGCTAGACGATAAAGTGATTGGCTACTTCTACGCGCAAAACATCGTAGGTGAAGTCTCTTTGCTTAATATCGCGATTGATCCAGCGGTGCAGGGGAAGGGCTATGGTAAGCAACTGGCTGAATTTTTCTTAACTCATTGTGAAGACGTCAAAGCGGAGAGTGCCTGGCTTGAAGTTCGAGAAAGTAATACTCGCGCGTTTGATCTATACCAAAATCTCGGTTTCAACGAGATAGACCGCCGTGTGAACTACTATCCGACAGAAAAAGGTAAAGAAGACGCCATTATTATGAGCTACTACTTCTTCTCGTAACGATTAGTCGCCGCGGCTGGTGGCTATTTGTTGCCAAGGCGAATAACGTGGCTATGGTTGGCTATATCTTTATAGTGATTGTCTTGAAAGCGCTGCTCAATGTCATTTACTGGCAGTGGTTTATCAAATAGATATCCTTGGAATTGCTCACATCCTAGTTCTTTTAACGCGTTGAGTTCATCAATATTTTCCACCCCTTCCGCGAGCACTTCCAAATTGAGTCTTCGAGCCATCATGAGGATCGTATCGACAATCGCTTGATCACTTTCATCCAAATGAAGCTGAGTCACAAAAGAACGGTCGATTTTCAACATATCGACAGAGAGATGCTTTAAGTAGCGAAGTGACGAGTAGCCTGTACCAAAATCGTCGATAGAGATATTGATGTGGTTCTGCTTGAGCTTTGCCATTTTCTCCATAGAGCTTTCAACATTCTCTAGCAGCAGACCTTCGGTTATCTCAAGTTCTATATGTTCCCCTGAGATTTCCACTTGTTGCAAAATGTCATTGATAAACTCAACGAAACTGTCTTGAGCAAACTGTAAAGGACTGATGTTGATAGCTAAGCGGCGGAAATGTGGCGGAAGCACTCCGGCTTTTTTCCACTGTGCATACTGATAGCAAGCTTGTTCTATAATCCAGTTGCCAATTTGAAGGATTTGCCCAGTTTCTTCTGCGATAGGCATAAATAATCCCGGTGGTAACAGACCTTTTTGAGGATGATTCCAGCGAATCAATGCTTCAACACCGACTATATTATGGTGAATGTCGACTTGAGGCTGGTAATAAAGCTCAAGCTGGTTGTTTGAAAGCGCCTCATGCAGCCCTTTTTCTATGGCTAAGAACGATTCAATTTGCGCCTGCATCTCGGGTCTGTAAAAAACATAATTATTTCGTCCGCCCACTTTGGCTCGGTATAAAGCCGTGTCAGCCTGACGCAGAAGGTCAATGTTGGTGGTGATGTTCTCTGGAAAGGTTGTGATACCAAGACTAACGGTGCAGTAGAGCTGGTGACCATCGATTAAATAGGGGTTTGAAATTAAAGCAAGTAGCTGCTTGGCAGCGCTCTCGATATCTCTAGCGGCGACATCGTGATTAAGAATAGCAAACTCGTCACCGCCAATTCGTGCTGGCATGTAGCCTTTTTTAGCCCACCCTTCCATCCGCAGAGCAATCGCTTTGATCAACTTGTCACCGATAGTGTGGCCTAATGAATCATTGATGGTTTTAAAGCGGTCAATGTCGATATAAAAAAGCACCCCCGTTGTTTTGAGAAGTCGCGCTTTATCAATCGCTTCTGATAGGTTTTGCAATAATAAGCTACGGTTTGCTAACCCAGTCAGACTATCGTAATAAGCAAGTTGATTAAGTTTTGCCTCTGCTTCTTCTCTGTCCTTCCACAACTTGTGGAAAGTAAAAGCCAGTTCGCTGATCTCATCTTTATGTTCTCGGACTGGAGGAAGTGTGATGTGCTGCTTGTGTTTGAGCGAGCGAACCCATTTGTTTAAGTTGATTATGGGTAAGGAGAGCTTCCGATAAAAGAAAAGTAGCAAGATGCTGGTCAACAGAACATTTCTCAACAGATCAAACAGAAGCACCTGAGTCGTTTTGTTGATGAATTCTGTCGCTAGAGAAGTACCGTCAACAGAGAAACTTAAGCGGCCAACCAATACATTTGATTCCGGTTTGTGCAGATCGGTCGTGAAGCTTGGGATATTCGGAGTGAAGTAGTGAGAGAGCAGTTTGACAAACTCGTTCATATCCGGGATAGGGCGCTGCTGCACGATTAACGTATCACCGAAATCATCAATAATTTCTACACGATAAATAGCGGGATCCGCCATTAAGCTGGTGGCAACTTGTCCAGCTAGAAGGTTGTTTAAGTGATAGGCAGCAAGGCTAGCATTGGCATAACTTTGCATGAGCTTGAAATGGTAGCTTTCTTCTACTTTTTTCTGCTCTTGATGAAGGTCGATAAGAATTTGATAAAAACTAAAACATATCCCCAGTATCACTGATACCAAGAAAACAGTTTTGGCTTGTTTAAATGCCAATGAATTTAGCTGTCTAGTTTTAGCCATTGCGCCCAAAAGTCCTTTTATTCTTCTAAAGTTATAGCCCATCTTGGCTGAAAATTAATCCCCAATAATGAGTGTTTGTTTAACTTTTGAATGGTGGCTTATCTTGAAATCCTACAGGACTTGCCATTTCGCTGTGCTATCCCTGTGTCGCACGAATAAGATTAAAATTTACAGTAAGTTAATTAGCTAATCTTCTCAATAGAAATAGTGTGATTATCTGATATTGATGTTTTTAGTTAATTGACGGGCTAGGGGGGGGTTTGTGTTTTTGTCTTAGTTGACTGAAATTAATGATGTTTTTGTTCTCATTTCTAGTCCAATCCGCCAGTGGATACTACTTTATATAAGCTTTGATTGTTTATGGAGGCAGAATCAGCGAAAATACCCGCCAATCACGATTAACTAACGGATTTGTGCGAGTAACACCTTGCAGGTGGCTGTTTGTACCCTGAATCCGTGCTCAAACGAAAAGAATGATCAAATGGCAGACCCGATTTTTCTAAGCGAAGTCAACAAACGTAGGACTTTCGCGATTATCTCTCACCCAGATGCTGGTAAAACAACCATCACTGAAAAGGTGTTGTTATTCGGACGTGCAATCCAAACCGCAGGCTCTGTAAAAGGCCGTGGCTCATCTCAGCATGCTAAATCAGACTGGATGGAGATGGAAAAAGAACGTGGTATCTCGGTAACAACTTCTGTAATGCAGTTCCCTTACCGTGATGCGTTGGTGAACTTACTGGATACCCCAGGACACGAAGACTTCTCGGAAGATACTTATCGTACATTGACTGCCGTTGACTCATGTTTGATGGTTATTGATGCAGCAAAAGGTGTCGAAGACCGTACGCGTAAGCTGATGGAAGTTACTCGCCTGCGTGATACTCCGATCATCACCTTCATGAACAAGTTGGACCGCGATATTCGTGACCCAATGGAACTGTTAGATGAAGTTGAGAATGAGCTAAACATCGCTTGTGCTCCTGTGAGCTGGCCGATCGGCTGTGGTAAAGAGTTCAAGGGTGTTTATCATATTCACCGTGATGAAACGATTCTGTACTCAACAGGTCACGGTCACACCATTCAAGAAGAGCGCATCATCAAAGGCCTCGACAATTCTGAGTTGGATGTTTCAATTGGTGAAGATCTGGCAATGCAACTGCGTGAAGAACTTGAACTTGTGCTAGGCGCTTCTCATGCGTTTGATTCTGAGTTGTTCCTTAAAGGTGAACTAACCCCTGTTTTCTTCGGTACTGCATTAGGTAACTTTGGTGTTGACCATATGCTTGATGGTCTGACGGAGTGGGCTCCAGCACCACAACCGCGCCAATCAAACGAGCGCATTGTGGAAGCCGAGGAAGATTCCTTCACTGGTTTCGTATTTAAGATCCAAGCGAACATGGATCCTAAACACCGTGACCGTATCGCGTTTATGCGTATCGTATCGGGTACTTATAAGCAAGGTATGAAGATGAACCACGTACGCATCGGTAAGCAGGTGAGCATCTCTGACGCTGTGACGTTTATGGCGGGTGACCGCTCTCGTGCAGAAGAAGCTTATGCGGGCGATATTATCGGTCTTCACAACCACGGAACGATTCAAATTGGTGATACCTTCACTCAAGGTGAAAAACTGAAGTTCTCAGGTATTCCCAACTTTGCTCCTGAGCTGTTCCGTCGTATTCGTTTGAGAGATCCACTTAAACAGAAACAGCTGCTTAAAGGCTTGGTTCAGCTTTCAGAAGAAGGTGCTGTTCAGGTATTCCGTCCATTGCAGAACAACGATTTGATCGTTGGTGCTGTTGGTGTGCTTCAGTTTGATGTGGTTGTTGCTCGTCTGAAATCTGAATATAACGTTGAAGCGATTTACGAAGGCGTGAACGTAGCAACGGCTCGTTGGGTTGAGTGTTCAGACGTTAAGAAGTTTGAAGAATTCAAGCGCAAGAACCAAAGTAACCTAGCGTTAGATGGCGGTGACAACTTAACTTACATCGCGCCTACTATGGTTAACCTGAACTTGGCTCAAGAGCGTTCACCAGAAGTTGAGTTCCGCGCAACCCGTGAGCACTAAACTATTTTTCGTCATCCTGAAAAATGCATAGCATTTATTCAGGTTCTTGCTCCAGTGTTCTTGGTGGTTAGATTCCAGCTTTCGCTGGAATGACGTCTGTGAAAGTTTGGCATATAAAAAAACCGATGCATTTGCATCGGTTTTTTTTGTTTTTAACAGCTAAGAATTACTTTTTCTTCTTAGCCGTAGTTTTCTTTTTCACTGTGTCTTTTTTCTTTTTCACCGTTGCAGGTTTCTTCTTCTTAAACACTGGTTTTTTGTGTTTAGGACGCATTCCTTCAATGTATCGCTCTTTAATCTCTTCTTTGATGTAACGGGCAACGCGCTCAATCATTGGTTGATCGTGCGCTTCAACCAGAGAAATCGCGTTACCTTTTTTACCCGCACGAGCGGTGCGGCCGATACGGTGAAGATAAACATCCGCAGTACGTGGCATATCAAAGTTGATCACATGGCTTACGTCTGGAATGTCGATACCACGAGCGGCAACGTCCGTCGCCAGTAGAATGTTGACTGAACCGTCACGGAAGCGAGCAATCGCGTTGTTACGGCGATCCTGTGGCATTTCACCTTGGATCCAAACACATGGGATCTGCGCACGTTCTAATTCTGTACGAAGTTCTGCTAGGCGTTCACGGGTTTTTAAGAATACGATCGCGCGTTCTGACTGCTCAGTTAAGATGTTTTTCAGCAGATCAAGCTTGTGTGTCATGTCGTCTGCACGGTGATACCACTGAGTGATTTTCTTACGTTCACGACGTGGTGGCTCGGCATTGACAATCGCAGGTTCATTTAGCAGATCAGCGGTGAATCCATCGACACCTTTGCCTTCTAGTGTTGCTGAAAACAAAAGGGTCTGTTTACGCCAGCGACATTCTGCCGATAGGCGATCAACAACAGGGCCAAAGCCCATATCAAGCATACGGTCAGCTTCATCAAGAATCAGCCACTCAATTGCACGACAGTCAAAACGTTCTGCGTCAATGTATTCCAATAAACGGCCTGGTGTTGCAACCACGATATCTTGAGTAGTTGCTAAAACGTCAGCATGCTCTTGGTACTGAACACCACCAGTAATACTGAAGATATTCATGCGAGTGTATTTCGCTAGAGCTTTCGCTTGCTCGGTGATTTGCAGTGCCAGTTCACGAGTCGGCGTCAGAATCAGAACGCGAGCTGGGCCAGCTTTCTTACGAGGGAAATCTTGTAGGTATTGCAGCGTTGGAATAATAAACGCAGCTGTTTTGCCTGTCCCTGTTGGGGCTGATGCAAACACATCTTTTCCGTCGAGGGCTTGAGGAATTGCTTCAGCTTGAACTTGAGTAGGGCGTTCGAAACCCATCTCTTCAATAGCCTCAATGAGGTTTGGATCCAGTTCTAAGTCAGCAAAAGATTTGATCACTGTTAATACTCCGCAAGCGCTCGGACTGAGCAGTCAAAGCCGATCAGCAACCGCTGACCAGTAAAAATTAGGGGCGCACATTATAGATGGATCGTCACTTAGATCACATCTTTAATTCTACATCTTTAAATAAAAAGATCGTGTTAGCTCTGTGAAGGCTTGAGTGTAGCCTAATTCATCACGAATGATCAGCTCTGAATGCTCTGTGTCCGTTTCTTGTTTTTGCAGCTCAAATAAAAGACGGCTGACAGGCTTATTGGCGGTCGGCTGAACTCTGCATAACCGTGAGAGGTGAAAGCCTGACTCTTTCGCTAACGCTATAAACTGTTCACCTTCCGTTATGGGAAGAATAAAACTGGCGATTCCATGCTCAGAGAGCAACTGATAGCTGATCTGAATCAGTTGCTTATGCTTTAAGGTTTTAGTGTGTCTGGCTGTCGCCCGTTGAGCATGTTGTGAGTGTTCACCGTCGTTAAAGTAAGGCGGATTACAGATAATTGCATCGAAGGTTTTACTCTGTGTGAGATTTAAAATATCGGCCTGTTCAACAACAATTCGCTTAGCCCATGGAGAATGGCTGATATTGATTTTCGCGGCATGGTAAGCGTTCTGATCGATATCAATCGCATGTATTTCAGCATTGAGAAAGCGCTGTGCACACATGAGTGCCAGTAGTCCTGTGCCAGTTCCAATATCAAGGATATGCAATGGGGCCATTTTGGCAGAATTAGAATCTTGGAAAGCCCACGATCCTAGAAGAACTCCGTCCGTGCTGACAGGCATGCCACTTTGACCACCTTCAATCGAAAATTGCTTAAATTTAAAGCCTTTAGTGTTTAATGTGCTACTTTTCATGAAAATATCGGTATTTGTTGAAATTTAAGTGACTAACGCTGGTGTTGCATAAATGTATAGATTTTTGTTCTATTTGGTGTTCATTTTATGTCTTAAAATTATAGTTAATTGTTCTGGTTTTGTTTTTGTATCTAGTGTTATGAACTGGTTTTTTGCTTTCAATATGGTTTTATGTGGCGTTTTTGGCTCACGGGTTGCTAAGTGATGATAGTTTCGTCATTATTCGCCACCTCTCTTGAGCTTTGGAAAGCCGTTTTTCAAGCGAAGGATGTATTACATTAACAAATAATTATTAAGGGGTATCTGTGAAACAGACTTTGAAATTAACAGATATTATAGCTTTAGGCTTTATGCTTTTTGCGTTCTTTTTGGGCGCTGGTAACATCATTTTCCCTCCTCTGGCAGGTCAATTAGCGGGTGACCATATATTTCCAGCAATGAGCGGGTTCTTAGTAACTGCGGTAGGCCTACCGTTAGTGACAATTATTGCCGTTGCCATTTCAGGTGGTAGCTGGGAACACTTAACCAAACACCTTCCTGCGAAAGCGTCTTTGGTGATGGCAGCTCTTATCTTTATTATTATCGGCCCTGCATTTGCAGCACCTCGTACAGGTCTCGTTGCTTATGAAATGGCGGTAAAACCACTGTTTGCTGATCTTAACCTGACGGTTTTCTCAATTTTATTCTTCGCTGTGGCTATGTTCTTCTCATGGTCTCAAGGCAAATTGATTGACGTGATCGGTAAAGTGCTGACTCCTGCGTTATTCATCGGTTTGATTGTGTTGGCTTTGGGGGTTTTCATTGATCCACAAGGACAAATGCTTGCTGCGCAAGGTGAGTACGCTACACAGCCGCTAACAAAAGGCTTCTTGGAAGGCTACAACACGATGGACACCTTTGGTGCTCTGATGTTCGGTATCCTTATTGTGGATGCTCTGAGAGCGAAAGGTATAACTGAAGAAAAAGCGACAACCAAATACCTAATCAGTGCAGCAGTCATTGCCGCTGCTGGTCTGGCTTTTGTTTATATTTCACTGTTCTACCTAGGTGCAACCAGTGCCTCTGTTGCTGCTGACGCCGACAATGGTGGTGTGGTATTAAGTCAATACGTTATTGCTCTATTTGGCGATAAAGGTCAGTTAGTATTGTCAGTGATCGTACTACTAGCATGTTTAACTACAGCTATTGGTCTTATCTCAGCTTGTTCTGATTTCTTTAGCACACACACGCCTATCTCATACAAAGCATGGGTAGTCATTAATGGTGTTGCGTGCGCGGTAGTGGCGAACGTAGGTCTAGCACAATTGATTGCACTTTCAGTACCAGTACTGTTTGCACTATATCCTGTAGCGATTGCGTTGGTTGCGTTGACTTTCATTCGCACTAAGCTTGCGAATCCTCAAGCTGCATACCGTGTGGTGATTCTAGTGTCACTACTGTTTGCTCTGATTGATGCGGCAAAAGTGTCTGGCTTAGACGTTTCGTTCTTTAACTTCCTACCATTGTTTGAAATTGGTATGGGCTGGTTGCTACCTACATTTGCAGCGATGATTGTGATGACATTTGTTGGTGGTTCAACGAAAACAGAGTTAGAACAAAAAGCGGTGTAACTGTTATTTTGCTTTGAAGAGGCGCTTGAGACTGTTCTTAAACAGCTTCAGCGCCTTTTTTATTGGTAGAGATTGAGCCTGACTACCTAGAATCCCTGCTTATCCTCCAATCAAAATATCCCCATTTTTTCCTGTATCTTCATCACATTTTTAAGTAGAATTCTCCGGTTAAATTCTACTCATAAAGCTTAAGCAAAAATGTTTGAAATCAATCCAATTAAAAACCGTATTCAGGATGTGTCAGAGCGCACTAATATCCTGAGGGGGTACCTTTGACTACGACGCTAAGAAAGAGCGTCTAGAAGAAGTAAACGCAGAACTTGAACAACCGGATGTATGGAACGAACCTGAGCGTGCACAAGCGCTTGGTAAAGAGCGTTCAGCATTAGAAGCGGTTGTTGAAACGATTAACCAGCTTGATCAAGGTGTCGACGATGTTGAAGGACTTCTTGAGCTTGCTGTAGAAGCCGAAGACCAAGAAACATTTGATGAGATTGAGCCAGAATTGGCTGAACTAGAAACTAAGTTAGAGCAACTTGAGTTTCGTCGAATGTTTTCTGGTGACCACGATTCATCTGACTGCTATATCGACCTTCAATCAGGTTCTGGCGGTACAGAAGCGCAAGACTGGACTTCAATGATGCTGCGCATGTACTTGCGTTGGGCTGAAGCTAAAGGCTTCAAAACAGAAGTGATTGAAGTATCTGAAGGTGAAGTTGCGGGTCTAAAGTCAGCAACGGTTCGTATCATTGGTGACTACGCCTACGGTTGGTTACGTACAGAAACGGGCGTTCACCGTTTAGTTCGTAAATCACCATTCGATTCAGGCGGTCGTCGTCATACTTCGTTTGCTTCTGCGTTTATCTATCCTGAAGTTGATGAAAATATTGCGATTGATATCAACCCAGCCGATCTACGTATTGATGTATATCGTGCATCGGGTGCTGGTGGTCAGCACGTTAACACCACTGAATCTGCGGTACGTATTACCCATATTCCAACCAACACGGTTGTACAGTGTCAGAATGACCGTTCTCAGCATAAAAACAAAGATCAGGCGATGAAGCAGCTTCGTGCGAAACTGTTTGAGCTTGAATTGCAGAAGCAAAACGCTGAGAAGCAAGCGAATGAAGATGCGAAATCTGACATCGGCTGGGGTAGCCAAATTCGCTCATACGTACTAGATGATTCTAGAATTAAAGATTTACGCACTGGCGTAGAAAACCGCAACACTCAAGCGGTTCTAGACGGTGACTTAGACAAATTTATTGAAGCTAGCCTGAAATCTGGCCTTTAAGCTTTTTACCGACAATACAGGGTACATGCAAAATGACTGATGCTGTTCAAAACGAAATGAATCAAGAACAAATCGCGCAAGAAGAAAACAAGCTGATTGCAGAGCGTCGTAGCAAGTTAGAGCACATCCGTAAGAGCTGCAAAGCGAATGGTCATCCAAATGATTTCCGTCGTGACAGCCTAGCTGGTGATCTACAAGCTGAGTTCGGTGAAAAGACAAAAGAAGAGCTAGAAGAGCTAAACCATATCGTTGCTATTGCTGGTCGTGTAATGGCAAAACGTGGTCCATTCCTTGTTATTCAAGAGACTTCAGGCCGTATTCAAGCTTACGCATCTAAAGATGTACAAAAAGAGCTGAAAGAGAAATACCAAGGTCTAGATATCGGTGACATCATCGGTGTGAAAGGCGCGCTACACAAATCAGGTAAAGGCGATCTTTACGTGAACATGGATGAGTACGAGTTGCTAACTAAGGCACTTCGTCCACTTCCAGAAAAATTCCACGGTCTGACTGACCAAGAGATGCGTTACCGTCAGCGTTACGTTGACCTGATCGTTAACGAAGATTCACGTAAGACGTTTATCATCCGTTCTAAGCTAGTAAGTGCAATTCGTGCTTTCATGACTTCTAAAGGTTACTTAGAAGTTGAAACTCCGATGATGCATGTGATCCCTGGCGGTGCTACAGCTCGTCCGTTCGTGACTCACCACAATGCATTAGATATCGATATGTATCTTCGTATCGCACCTGAGCTATACCTAAAACGCCTAGTTGTAGGTGGTTTTGATCGTGTGTTTGAGATCAACCGTAACTTCCGTAACGAAGGTCTTTCTCCTCGTCATAACCCAGAATTCACTATGATGGAATTCTACCAAGCGTACTCTGACTACAATGATCTAATGGATCTGACTGAAGAGATGCTAAGCACCGTAGCCATTAATGTTCTTGGTGCGACAGCAATGCCTTATGGCGACGAAATGGTTGAATTTGGTGGCAAATATGCTCGTATGAGCATGTTTGAAGCGATTAAGCACTACAATCCAAACCACGCTCAAATCCAAGCGTTGACTGAAGAAGATCTACAAAACCGTGACCTAATGATTTCTATCGCGAAATCTGTTCACGTTGAAGTTGAAGATTTCTGGACTTGTGGTCAGCTACTTGAAGAGATCTTTGGTGAAACAGCTGAACCAAAACTGATCCAGCCGACTTTCATCACTGGCTACCCAGCGGATATCTCTCCACTTGCTCGTCGCAGTGATAGCAATCCATTCTTCACTGACCGCTTTGAGTTCTTCATCGGTGGTCGTGAAGTTGCGAATGGTTTCTCTGAGCTTAACGATGCTGAAGACCAAGATGCTCGCTTTAAAGCACAGGTTGATGCGAAAGAGTCTGGTGATGACGAAGCGATGTTCTACGACGCAGACTACATTACTGCTCTTGAGCACGGTCTTCCGCCAACAGCTGGTCAAGGTATCGGTATTGACCGCCTAGCTATGCTGTTTGCAAACGCACACACGATTCGCGACGTTATTCTGTTCCCAGCAATGCGTCCACAGCAATAATTTGTTGCTTGAAATTGTCGTTTAATAAAAACCGCCTTAGGGCGGTTTTTTTATATCTGCGTATTTTTAGCGTTAGAAATGATGCTTGGTTAGATCGCATATTCGTTTTAATGATCAACTTCTTAATCGAGTTTTTCGATCAACATTAAGGTTTTAATTAGAAATATTTCCATTTCCTTACTAGTCTTATATATGAGACAGACTAAAGTCTTAAGTCTCGTTACTGTATCGTCAGTTGCCTGAGCGTAAAACAGCAGTGGCAAATCAAGAATTTAAATAATAAGGATAAGTTCATGGCTAATCAGTTCCGTATGGACTCTGTACCGGGGTCGTTGATAGTTGTCGGTGGCACATACGAACCATGGCTTTCTGTTTTAGAGCAAGTAGGGTGGAGATGTACGCAGTGCGCGGATCTTCGTCAGGCTGATACGCTGTTTGCGGAAACAGGGCCTTGTATTGGTATTGTTGACCTGTGTCATGATGAGTTCAGTCTAAATGGCATAGCAAACTTAGTGAGTAACCATAAGCAAGTTCGTTGGTTGGCATTTATTCGAGAATCTCAGCTCAGCTCTGACACCATCTGCCAGTTTATTGTGAACTTCTGTATCGACTTTTTTACTGCTCCAATTCCTGATACTCAACTGTTAAGCACGATTGGTCACCAGCTTGGTATGTTGAAGCTGGAGAAAAAAGTTTGGCCTCACTATGGCTCGAATAGCGATATGGGACTGATTGGTGATTCTATTCCAGTTAAGCGTCTACGTGACCAAATTAAGCGAATTGGTCCAACTGATGTCAGCATTTTGATTTATGGAGAAAGCGGCACAGGTAAAGAGACTGTGGCGAAAGCAATCCATAAAACGTCAGCTCGTGCGCAGAAACCGTTTTTGTCAGTAAACTGCCGTGCGATGCCTGAGAATAGAATTGAAAGCGAACTGTTTGGTATCGGTAATGATGGCAGCGAAATGCCTATCTTGTTGCAGGCTGACGGCGGAACTGTATTGCTTAATGACATTCTGACATTGCCAAAGAGTCAGCAATTGAATCTGTTGCGCTTTTTACAAGAAGGTACGGTTGAAACTCCGGATGGAGTGAAAGAAGTGGATGTTCGCATTCTGTCTGCTAACTCATCGGATATTGAAAAAGCATTGATAGATGGCAACTTTAATGAGGAGCTTTACCACTACATTAATGTTCTCCGTATCAATGTGCCGAGTTTGAAGGAGCGAGCAGGGGATATTGCCATTTTGGCTCGTCATTTCTTACAACTGTATTCGAAAGAGTACAATGCGCAAGCCAGAAGCTTCTCAGAAGACGCGACACGTGCGTTAACTCGTTATCATTGGCCGGGTAACGTTCGTGAACTGATGAACCAGATAAAACGCGTGGTATTGATGTCCGATACAGTGGTGCTTGAAGAGTCTCATCTAGAGCTTCCTAAGCGCAGTGACGGAAAACGCAGCCTGAAAAGCATTCGAGAACGTTCAGAACGCGACGCATTGTTACTTGTGTTGGAATCGTATTCAGGACAAGTATCTGTTGCCGCTAAGGAGCTGGGAGTATCGCGAGCCACTATGTATCGTCTGCTCAATAAGCACAACTTAATCACAGACAGCACTTATTGATCGTTTTTTCCTTCTTATTTAGGAGGAAACCCCCGTATTCAGCATCTCAATCACGGGATAATCGGTCGGTAATCAATGAACAAATGAGAGGTCACCAATAGGTGGCCTCTTTTTTTGGTTAATAATTCTTCACATTAGACCAATGTTATTGAAATGTTTCACTTCTCTTGTTGTATTTATATGGTGAATAGATGAATGGTTTTATTTTGTCTTTTTTAATCTTTTGGGGTTGAATTATTATCTGAGTTGCATACTATTTAACCGTAAGCCTAGCTTACTGAAATCACTAACTTTTGGATTAACTATTTTGCTTGGAGGCGCATCATGAAACATTTCGTATCTGTTCATACTGTTTGCGCCCGTAATGCGTCCAATACCGCCTTTATTGCTGCGGGTATGGCCGCGTCCATGGCTGATCGAAAAATCAGCAAACAAGACAAAGATATCTAGTTAATCCGTAACCTCTAAATCAGGCTGCGGAAATAGCAGCGAAGTTTAGAGGTAATCCTACCCTTATTGCGTCTTAACGATGCTTTCTAACTTAGTCGCTATTTCTCTCAGCTTACTTGTTAAATCAAGTAGTTTAATCAATTGGAGAAATACCATGAGTCACTCATTTTATATAAAACTAGCAACACTTTTAATTCGTGCTGATTTACGCCGAGAAGAAAGAGAGTGGAAGCGAAAAATACGCCGTAGCCGCTATGACTTACCTTGGCATAATGCTCATCTTTTGAAAGATATTGGTTTACAACCAGACGGTCGTCCGATTGGTGTGAGTGTTCCTATTGAAGCCAAAGCTAAGCGCCATGTACGTCATATCCGTCGTGTTTTAAGTTTGCGAATACCGACGTGATACTAGGGGCTAGTGACTGCTCTAGCCCCTATAACTTGTTAAGGACATGGATTGGAGTAGGTAGTACCAATCTCTTGAATTTTAAGCAGCAGTTCTTCGCTTAGTTCAATATCCAAACTATCAATATTTGCTTTTAATTGTTCCAAGTTTGTCGCTCCGAGAATTGTCGAAGCGACAAATGGACGCTGATTAACAAACGCTAGTGCCATTTGTGCCGGATCTAAACCAAATTCTCGAGCCAAGTTCACGTAAGCTTCCGTTGCTTTGACACCTTGAGGAGTGAAGTAGCGTTGGAAACGTTCAAACAGGCTACAACGAGCCCCTTCTGGTCGTGCGCCGTTCAAATATTTTCCGCTCAGAGCGCCAAAGGCTAATGGCGAATACGCCAGCAGCTTAACACCTTCAAAGTGACTGATTTCAGAAAGGCCCACTTCAAACGAACGGTTTAGGAGGCTGTAAGGGTTCTGTATGGTGACCATACGAGGTAAATCGTGCTTTTCTGCCAAGCGCAGGTAGGTCATCAATCCCCATGGCGTCTCATTAGATACACCGATATAACGCACTTTCCCCATACGCACTAAGTCATTCAACGCTTCTAGGCTCTCAATTAGCGTGACTTCTTCCTGACTATCGGGATAAGGGTAGTTGAGTTGACCAAACATATTGGTTTGGCGTTGAGGCCAATGCAGTTGGTATAAATCGATATAATCGGTTTTTAGGCGAGAAAGGCTGTCGTTAATGGCTTGATGAATATTGCGATGATCGAGCGCCATATTCTCGCGAATCGGTGCGTTTCTATTTGGACCAGATACTTTCGAGGCAAGCACGATTTTTTCACGCTTGCCTGATTTTTCAATCCAGTTGCCAATGAATTCTTCGGTTTTTCCCTGAGTTTCCAGCGTTGCCGGAACGGGATACATTTCAGCGGTATCAATAAAGTTAATACCACGTTCCAGAGCATAGTCTAGTTGACTAAACGCTTCTGCTTGAGTGTTCTGTTCGCCAAATGTCATTGTACCTAAACAGAGTTTACTCACTTCTAAGGTTGAGTGTGGCAGTTTGGTATATTGCATAGCACTTCCTTGTTTAACTCGAGACTCACTGTTTCTTTGTTCTCTGTTAACCACGATGAGTGGTATAGAGCTCTGAATTTAAAACAGCTTTTTATAAGATGATTTTTACTATAAGCGAATAATGAGTCGAAACGGAAATGAATTTTATTTATCACTTAACTCAATAGGGAAGAAGCAGACAGAACAAGCCACTTCTTCACATAAGGGCAATGACAGCTATGAACAAGGTAACTTTCTGAAAACCCGAATAATAGAGTTTGGCTGAATTAACACTACGCGTAGTAGTTTTGTAGGATTTTGGCGGTAAATTGGGTGCGAAGATAGAATCCACGTGGAAGCGTGCGAATTGGCTTTCCATTCGCGCCGTAAGCTTCAGTTAATACTCTGCCGTTGGCTGCCTTTGGGCGAAGTTGCAGAACTTCACCGTGCTTAGCGGTGATTTGCGAAACATTGCCCAGCACAATAAATTCCATTAATTCTTCCCAGTCGGCTTTAAGCTGCGCTTCCTCTTCCAAAGACGGACTCCAAATTAGCGGAGAACCTACTCGTCTCTGTGCCAATGGGATTTCGCGCTCTCCTTCGACAGGAATCCAAAGCACGCGCGACAACTTGTTTCTCACATGGCTACTCTCCCAAGTGAGCCCGTGAACTCCGGTTAAGGGAGCAACGCAAACGAAGGTTGTCTCCAATGGTTTGCCATTATAGCTGATTGGGATACTTTTCAGTTCAATGCCAAGATCTTCAAAGTCTTGTTGGGGTTTACTACCCGCACTTGCACCTAGATGCCACTCCAGTAACTGACCAACCCAACCTTTGTCTTTTTTAAGATCAGGCGGAACGATCATGTTGGCTTCATCTGCTAACTGTTGATAGCTCATTCCTGCTATTTGCCAAGCTCTTTCTAATAGCTCTTGTTCGCTTTTCGGTTCTGGTTTCATAGCCTGAGTTTAAATAATCTAATTTTGATGACGAAAACGGCGATTGTAGCAAAAATATGGTGATAAAGGATCTTGGTGACAGAATGAACATAGTGAGTAAATTATGATCTTTTCTCAAGTTATCCACAAAAAATACATTAAAGCAGATGAAATAATACCTTCATGTATGAATAAACAGGGGTTTGTACAGTCATTTACCACTATGTTGGCGTTATTTTCAGCTATTTTTTTTTGGTAGTGTGGATAACAGTGATATTGGTTGATCTTTAACCTGCCTAAGTGATCAAAAAATAGAATGACTATTGTTTTAAGTTGGTTATCAGAAATTTAATTTTAACTTTATGTTTATTAAGGGTTAAATTGGTTTTTCTATATTATTTGTCTGCTAGGTATTTATTGGCCTTATGTTTTTTTTACACAGTTCACTGTCTTCTTCACATGGTTATTCACAGAAAACGTGAATAAATGTGGTCTAGCTCCCACTCTTTTGTTGATAACTTATTTTTTGATTAAAAACTATTCTATTAAGGGGTTGTCGACGATAAATCTCGTGTGAATCACACTAGTAAGTTTGCTCATATTGGGGATATGTGGAAAAATCAGAACAATTACAGATTTTACTAGAGGTTTGCCAGTGATAGATGGCGATGGTTACCGACTCAATGTAGGTATTGTGATTTGTAACAACCATGGTCAGGTATTCTGGGCGAAACGATACGGACAACATTCATGGCAGTTTCCTCAAGGGGGAATCGATGAAGGTGAGACTCCTGAGCAAGCGTTGTTCAGAGAGCTTTACGAAGAGGTTGGGTTAACAAAGAAAGATGTGAAAATCATTGCGACAAGCCGTCATTGGTTAAGATATAAATTGCCAAAGCGCCTAGTTCGTTGGGATTCTCAACCTGTCTGTATTGGACAAAAACAGAAATGGTTCTTGCTACGTTTGGAAAGTGATGAATCGAAGATTAACATGCAACGTGGCAGTTCCCCTGAATTTGATGGTTGGCGCTGGGTGAGTTACTGGTACCCAGTGAGACAAGTGGTGTCTTTTAAGCGTGATGTTTATCGTCGTGCAATGAAGGAATTTGCTTCATTAGCGATGCCGTTTAGAGAGCGGAAAGTTAAAGGTAAACGCAAAAATCGAAGAGGATAGACATGCTTTCTCAGCTAAGGGAGATAGTTGAACAGGTTTCAAAGGTAGAGAATGTCAATCAGGCATTAGATATCTTTGTAAAGCAAACGTGCAGCGCTATGGCAACAGAGTGCTGCACTGTCTATCTTGCTAATGAGGAAATGCAACGTTTAGAACTGATGGCAACTCAAGGTTTGAAGTTCAAAGGCGATAAAATTCATATCGGCTTCGAAGAAGGTCTGGTGGGTTTAGTCAAACGTTCAGCGGAACCGATTAACTTAGCAGAAGCGTCTAAGCACCCAAATTTCAAATACTTCAAACAACTAGGGGAAGAGGTTTACCACTCTTTCCTTGGCACTCCAATTATTTACCGTAAACAAGTACTCGGCGTACTGGTTGTTCAGCAAAAGTCTCCTCGCTCTTTTAGCGAGATGGAAGTTTCTTTCCTCGTAACATTAGCAGCTCAGCTTGCGGTCATTGTCGCGCACGCTCAAACTCAGGGACAATGGTTGCTATCAAAGAAGAAGCAACATTCGATCTCAGGTGTCGCGGCCTCTTCAGGGGTTGCGATTGGCGAGTTTTGGTGGGATGACACTCAACCTCAGCTCTCTGAAGTTTACCCTGCATCGACGTTAGATATCGATCGTGAACAAGAGTGGTTAGCGCTGGCGATTGAGAGTGCATTAGGCGATTTTCGCAAAATGCGCAAAAAGCTCGACAGTGACATTAACAAAGAAGCACTGGCGATCTTCGATCTGTTTACTCACCTTTTGAATGACCCTATGCTGCGCAAGGATCTGAAAACTCAGATTCAAAAAGGTGATAGAGCGGATTGGGCTTTGCGACAAGTGGTGGAAAGTTATTCCAACCGGTTTGCTCGCATGTCAGATGTGTATCTACGTGAACGAGCGCAAGACATTCGCGAGCTTGGCCAGCGTCTATTGTTCTTTTTACACAATACAGAGCAAGAACAACATCAGTTAGAAAAACCCATCATCTTGGTGGTTCGTGAGCTAACCGCCACCATTTTGGCTGCGCTACCTAAAGACAAATTATTAGCCGTCGTTTCTATTGAAGGGGCAGCTAACTCGCACGCGGCTATTTTGTCACGGGCGTTAGGCATTCCCGCTGTTATGGGGGTGTCTTTAAACCTTAAAGATATCAACGGCAAAACCGGCATTGTTGATGGTTACAGTGGCAAGATCTTTATTTCACCAGCGAAGTCGATTCTCTCTGAATATCGAGCGTTGGCGAACGAAGAGACTGAACTGTCTAAAATGGTCAATGAAGTCATTGATCAACCTGCGATTACTCAAGATGGTTCTCACATTGAGCTGATGTTGAACTCGGGGCTCAGCGCCGATACCAATATTGCGATCAATAAAGGGGTCGATGGCGTCGGGTTATACCGAACCGAGTTTTCATTTTTGCTGCAACACCGCTTTCCTTCAGAAGAAGAGCAAATTCAGCAATACGGCAGTGTGCTCAATGCCTACCCAGATAAACGGGTAGTCATGCGTACATTAGATGTCGGTGGAGATAAGCCGCTTCCTTATCTACCAATAGAGGAAGACAACCCGTTCCTTGGCTGGCGCGGTATTCGCTTTACCTTAGATCATCCTGATATTTTCCTTATCCAATTGAGGGCAATGATGCGCGCCAGTAAAGCGCACAATAACCTCAGCATTTTGCTGCCGATGATTTCTAGCACCACTGAGTTAGATGATTCACTCAAGTTGATTCATCAAGCATATAGTGAAGCGGTGAAGTTAGACCCGAGTATAGTGATGCCTGAAATCGGCATCATGGTAGAAGTGCCATCGATGCTCTATCTGCTTCCTCTGATTGCCGATAAAATTGATTTTGTTTCAGTCGGTACCAACGATTTGACTCAATATTTATTGGCCGTAGATCGGAACAATTCGCGCGTTGCTGATGTCTATGAATCAATGCATCCGGCTGTTGTTATGGCGCTTAAGCAAATTCAGCAAATTTGTACCACACACAATATTCCGGTGTGTGTTTGTGGGGAATTAGCCGGTGACCCGATAGGCTCTATGCTGCTTATCGGTTTAGGCTATACCACACTGAGTATGAACACCTCCAATGTAGCTAAGGTCAAATACCTTGTACGAAATGCAAAAATGTCACAATTAGTTGAACTTGCTGACAAAGCGTTGATGCAGCCTTACGGCAAAGATATTTATAATATGATGCTAGGTTATATTGAAGAACAAGGGCTTGCAGGTTTTGTCCGCGCTGGCAAGAAATAGGAATTAAATGTGAATTTCGAATTACTGGCTCTATTACTGGTGTTAGGGTCTGTTGTTGGCGTGCTTGCAGGTCTACTGGGAATTGGTGGCGGTTTAGTTGTTGTTCCTGCGTTGGTTTTTCTGTTACCTAAGGCGGGCATTTCTTCCGAAATATTAATGCATATGGCATTAGCCACCTCTTTAGCTACCATTATTCTTACTTCATTTTCTTCTGCGCTGAGCCACCTTAAGCTCGGTAACGTAGACATGTTCGCTGTGAAATGGTTAATGCCGGGTGTCTTGTTTGGTGGCTATTTCGGCGCAACGGTCGCTGATTGGATTCCCAATCAATATCTTCCCAAAGTATTCAGTATCATTGTGATGATGCTGGCTTGGCAGATGTTTCGTTCGATTAAAGTTCTCTCTCATCATCCCATGCCGAATGCAGTGATCACGGCGTTGTGTGGTGGTGGAATTGGCATTGTCTCTAGCCTTGTTGGCGTGGGTGGCGGTTCACTTTCAGTGCCGTTTTTAAATCGTCACGGGGTGGAAATGCGAAAAGCGGTGGGTTCTTCCGCCGTGTGCGGTTTTGGTATCGCGGTATCCGGTATGCTCGGTTTTGTTGTCAGCGGATATCAGGTGGTTGATTTGCCTGAGTACAGCTGGGGCTATGTGTATTTGCCTGCTTTGGTTGCCATCGCGGCAACTTCAATGATGACCACGCGTATTGGTGCGAAATTATCGACACAACTCCCAACGGCATCGCTGAAACGAATTTTTGCTGTATTTCTTATGTTTGTTGCTGTAACCATGCTGGTTCAGTAATTCCTTTTTTCATTAAGTAGAAGAGAACGTATTTTATGTCTCAGGGTTATCTTCAGTTCCCAAATATTGACCCCGTTCTGGTCGCCATTGGCCCTATTTCTATACGCTGGTATGGAATGATGTATCTGGTCGGTTTCTTGTTTGCAATGTGGCTTGCCAATCGTCGAGCAGATCGTTCTGATGGTGTTTGGAACCGTGAGCAAGTATCTGATTTATTGTTTGCAGGATTCTTAGGGGTTGTTATCGGTGGCCGTGTGGGCTACGTTGTGTTCTACAACTTCGACATGTTCTTAGCCGATCCTCTTTACCTATTTAAAGTCTGGACAGGCGGTATGTCTTTCCATGGCGGCTTGCTCGGTGTTATCTCAGCCATGATTTGGTATGCGCGAAAGAACGGGCGTACCTTCTTTGGCGTCGCTGACTTTGTTGCCCCACTTGTACCTTTTGGTTTGGGTATGGGACGTTTAGGTAACTTTATGAACAGCGAACTTTGGGGCCGAGTGACAGATGTGCCTTGGGCGTTTGTTTTCCCTAATGGTGGTCCATTACCTCGTCATCCTTCGCAGCTTTATGAGATGGCTCTTGAAGGTGTGGTTCTGTTCTTTATCCTTAACTGGTTTATCAAGAAACCTCGTCCTCTTGGCTCTGTTTCAGGGTTATTCTTAGCTGGATATGGTACATTCCGTTTCCTTGTTGAGTATGTTCGTGAACCCGATGCACAGCTTGGCCTTCTGCTAGGTGGTGTTATCTCAATGGGGCAGTTGCTATCACTTCCGATGGTGATTCTGGGTGTACTGATGATGGTGTGGGCGTACAAGCGTGGCCTATACAAAGACAGCGTTGCGAATAAGTAAGTTAAAAAATTAAAGTAAGGGTATTTTGTGAAACAGTATTTGGATCTCTGCCAGAGAATCGTTGATGAAGGCGTTTGGATTGAAAATGAACGCACTGGTAAACGTTGTCTTACCGTTATTAATGCTGACTTAACTTATGACGTTGCCAACAATCAGTTCCCGCTGGTCACTACGCGTAAGAGTTTCTGGAAAGCCGCTGTTGCTGAACTGCTTGGCTATATCCGTGGTTATGATAACGCAGAAGATTTCCGCAAGTTAGGCACTAAAACTTGGGATGCAAATGCAAACCTGAACGAAGCTTGGCTCAACAATCCTTATCGTAAAGGTGAAGATGACATGGGACGAGTCTATGGCGTACAAGGTCGTGCGTGGGCAAAGCCGGATGGTGGTCATATTGACCAGCTTAAGAAAATCGTGGATGACTTAACTCGTGGTGTGGATGATCGCGGTGAAATTCTGAATTTCTACAACCCTGGTGAGTTCCATATGGGCTGCTTGCGCCCTTGTATGTACAGTCATCACTTCTCTTTGCTAGGTGACACTCTGTATCTGAATAGTACACAACGTTCATGCGATGTCCCGCTTGGTCTGAACTTCAACATGGTTCAGGTTTATGTCTTCCTCGCTGTGATGGCACAAATTACCGGTAAGAAACCGGGGCAGGCGTTCCATAAGATTGTGAATGCTCACATCTATGAAGACCAATTAGCCTTGATGCGAGACGTTCAGTTAAAGCGTGAGCCTCTTGCTGCACCTAAATTCCATATCAATCCAGAGATTAAATCACTGGAAGATTTGGAAACGTGGGTAACTTTGGATGACTTCGAAGTGACGGGTTACGAGTTCCATGACCCAATTCAGTATCCGTTTTCGGTTTAAATAACGATCCCCTTCCTACTTAAAGCTGCAGCGGTGTTGGCTACGTTCGTTCACCCCAATCACATAGTTATCTATGCTCATGGGGATTCATTCACTTGCCGCCTACCTGCAACTTCAAGTAGTTTGGGTATTAAAAAAGGCGCTTAATGCGCCTTTTTCGATCTCAGAACAACGGATTAGTTGTTGCTGTGAAGTTCGCTGTTCAGCTCAACCGCTGACTTGTTAGCCAGACACTCAACCTGACCGGTTTGCGAGTTGCGACGGAATAGAAGATCCGATACGCCTGCAAGATCACGCGCTTTAACGATCTCTACTTCGTTACCTTCTTTATCCAGCATACGTACTTTGGTACCCGCTGTTACGTATAGGCCAGATTCAACAGTACAACGATCACCTAATGGGAAACCAAGACCTGAGTTTGCGCCTAGTAGTGAGTTTTCACCGATAGAAACAACCACAGTACCGCCACCAGACAGTGTACCCATGATAGATGCGCCGCCACCGATGTCAGAACCGTTACCGACTAGAACACCCGCAGAGATACGGCCTTCAACCATGCTCACGCCTGTTGTACCCGCGTTGAAGTTGATGAAGCCTTCGTGCATAACCGTTGTACCTTCACCCACGTGTGCGCCAAGACGTACACGAGAAGTATCAGCAATACGGATACCCGCTGGAACCACGTAGTCGACCATTTTAGGGAACTTATCTACACAATCGACAGTAAGAGCACGGCCTGCTAGGCGAGCTTCGATTTGGCGCTCAGTCAGTTCTGGTAGGTCAATCGGACCTTCATTGGTCCATGCGATGTTGTGCAGCAGACCGAAAATACCATCAAGCACAGTGCCATGTGGCTTCACTAGGCGGTTTGAAATAAGTTGCAGTTTAAGGAAACCTTCAGATACAGATTGAGGTTTTTCATCTGCGGCGAGTACTACTAGTACAAGAGGTTGTGCTGAGTTAGCCGCTTTTTCTGCAAATGAAGCGTTAACGGCTTGGTCGTTGTCAGCAAATGCTTTTGCTAGCTGCGCGCTTTGCTCAGCCGTAATTTCAATTGCTTGGTTACCGTCTGTGTAACCTGCGATAGCTGCTACGCC
Source organism: Vibrio sp. A1-b2 (assembly GCF_021726015.1). NCBI lineage: Bacteria > Pseudomonadati > Pseudomonadota > Gammaproteobacteria > Vibrionales > Vibrionaceae > Vibrio > Vibrio sp. A1-b2. Next base: position 832,322 of record NZ_JAKKCI010000001.1, on the reverse strand, counting down.
AGCCACTAATGCATCGCTAGGGTTTAGAATCGGTGCAGGGAAGTATGCTTCGATAATTTTTCCATCACGGTTTTTTGTTGCCGTACCAAAGCCAAGTGCAAAATACGCCATGTTTGCTCTCCGTATTATTTTCAATGGGGTATAGCAGACAACCTGCTGAGCTAAGTCGCTGCATTAATAATCTGTTGATGGTCATCATAAAGAGAGTTTTTCAGTGATAAAAGAGCAAAAAAGCAATAAGTCTGTAGAACGATACCTTTTGTCTTTTGGGAGATATATCTCTCTAAATGGAATAAAAAACCGCTGACTAGGCAGCGGTTCTCAAACCAAACTTAAACAACCGAGCTTCCAAGGGAAGCTTAGGCAGCGTCGTCAACGGCATCTTCCGTTTTCACTGCTTTTGGTTTCTTTGTCGGTGGTGTTGGTTTGCGTTTTGCACCTAAAGCGATCAAAACGTCTTCTTTGTTCTGAGCTAAGAACATAGCCAGTTCTTCGGTTTTCGCTTCATCTTCAATCAGTTCACTTTTACCGATTAGTTCGAACAGCTCGTCCGCCATATCCAGCATTTTGTCATAAGCGTCAGCTTCGGCTTTCGAGGTAAAAGTCATTTTCTCTTCTCCGTTGCGTTCCACCACGTACTTAACGATGACAGCCATGGTCCTTCCTCTAAATTGGTGTTTGAATTACTGTCTGTTTATACAGTTTTAATAATGAAATGTCCAGACGAGGACAACAAAGCTGATACATCAATCAAGCGGTTTTCTGCTGTTGTTTTCTATGTCCGAACTCTTATGCCACTGATGACAGAACTCAATGAAATGTTTGAGCAGCGGGCTTTGGTATTTCTCTTTGTGGACCAGTAGCCAGAAACGTCGCTTCATATCCAGAGGTACATTCAGTATCTTGATTCGACCATCATTGACCGCAGTTTGCGCCGCCAGTTTAGATAAACAACCAAAGCCTAATCCTGCTGAAACACAGTTGATAATCGCTTCGGTCGTGTTTAGCTGAAAGGCTTCTTGCCAATGTTCAATACGTGGCGCAACGGCCCTTAAAAAGAACTCTCTTGAGCCCGAACCTGCTTCGCGCAACATCCATTCACTCTGTTCAAAATCTCGTAAGGTGACTTTTTCTTGCAGTGCCAATGGGTGATTAGGAGAGCAGACAATGCACATTTCATCTTGGCTGAACTGAGTAGAAATCAGTTGTGGGTGAAGTGTTTTGCCTTCGATCAGAGCGATATCCAGTTCGTAGTCGACCAGTTTTTCGCAAATCAGCGCAGAGTTAGAAATGAACAGGCTCTGTTGCTGGTGTTGATATTTTTGGCGAAAGTGGCTGAGCAGGTAGGGCGCGACTTGGTTGCCTATGGTGTCACTAGCACCAATACGCAATTGCCCTGATAAAGAGTTATCACCATCGAAAAGCTGGTCAATAGCGTTAGAGCGGCTGAGCAACTCATCGGCAAGCGGTAAGAGCTTTTGACCTTCTTGATTAAGCACCAGTCGGTTATTCACTCGGTCAAACAGCGCATGACCAATATGTTTCTCCAGTTCCGACAGCGCCATACTCACCGCTGCCTTGGACAAAAACAGCGCTTCAGCCGCCGTGGTTAAGGTTTTGTGCTGAGTAATAGTGGTAAACACTTTGAGTTGCTTAAGAGAAATATTGCTCATGATTTTGTTTAACTAAACTGAACGCTACTGAATAAACTTAACTTACTGCTAAACACTGATGAAGTAAAAACCTTATTGATGAAGTAAAAAGCGAGAGTGAGGAATAGTTAACCTTTTGAATATTGGCTTAGATAAATGTTCAGGTAGTTGTGCTAATCTCAACGGCTATTAGGTGAGAACTGCATGAGTGAATTGTGTTTACTGTTTACCATTCCAATAAAGTCGATACGTTAAAAATCTTGTTGGTGCATTTAATCAAAGCTGCACCTCTGGAAAACCCATTTGAGAAAGAACAAATCTTGGTTCAAAGTCCGGGTATGTCGCAGTGGCTGAAAATGGCTTTGGCACAGGAACTCGGGGTTGCGGCAAACATCGATTTTCCGCTGCCAGCGACCTTTATTTGGGAAATGTTCACCCATGTTTTACCGGATGTTCCCAAGCGCAGTGCCTTTAACAAAGAGGCAATGATCTGGAAACTGATGGAGTTGTTACCGACTCAGTTGGAGTTGGACGCTTTCTCACCACTGAAAAGTTATCTCAAAGATGATGCAGACCAGTCTAAGCTCTATCAGCTGGCTGAAAAAATCGCTGATATTTTTGATGGCTATCTGGTTTACCGACCAGATTGGATTGAATCTTGGGAGAAAGGCGAAACGGTTGACGAGATTGGTGAAGAGCACCCGTGGCAACCGATATTGTGGAAACAGCTTTACGACTACACCGTCATTCATCAGCAGCAATCGCATTATCACCGCGCAAACTTATATCAACGCTTTATTGAAGCTCTTGCGAACGGTCATGTCCCTTTAGAGAAATTACCCAAACGGCTGTTTATCTTTGGTATCTCCTCTTTGCCTCCGCGTTATATGGATGCTTTAAAAGCATTAGGCGAGCACATCGATGTGCATCTGATGTTCACCAATCCTTGTCAGCATTACTGGGGAGATATTCGAGATCGCAAATATCTGGCTCGAATAGAAAACCAGCGCCGCAAACAGCTAGCGCTGAACGAACATACACTTTCAGTGACGGGCGAAATTTCGCCACTCAAAGGCGATATTGAAAGCAATGTTGCCGAAGATGAACTGCATATCAACAGCGCGGTAGGCAATAGCTTGCTGGCTTCAATGGGAAAATTGGGGCGCGATAACCTTTTTTTGCTGGCTCAAGATGATAATGAAGAGCATGAGCTGTTTATCGATATTCCACGTGAGACGTTGTTACAACAACTGCAAGCCGACATTTTGCATCTGGAAGAGCATCAAGATGATCACATTCTTGATAGCAGCACTCATAAACCGACCATCAACAGCCAAGATCGCTCTCTAACCATTCATGCTTGCCATAGCCCAATGCGTGAAGTGGAAGTATTGCATGATGAGCTGTTAGCCATGTTTGACCGCGATCCAACGCTTAAGCCGCGTGATGTCATTGTAATGGTGGCGGACATCAACGCTTACAGTCCCTATATTCAAGCTGTGTTTGGTAATGCGCCCGGTGAACGTTTTATTCCGTATTCGATTTCTGACCGAACCGCGAACCAAGAGAGCCCAATCTTAAATGCATTCATCCAGTTGGTGAATTTGCCGCACTCACGTTGTTTGGCGTCTGAGCTGCTAGAGCTACTGGAAACGCCTGCCATGATGAGCCGATTTGAACTGGATGACAGCGAGTTTGAACTGACGAAACGCTGGGTGGAAGAGTCTGGTATACGCTGGGGCCTGAATGGCACTACCGCTCAAGAATTTGAACTGCCAGAGACAGAGCAGAACACCTGGCAATTTGGTCTTTCTCGTATGCTATTGGGCTATGCGATGCCCGCTTCGACAACACTGTTTGAACATGGCGAACATACTTACGCACCTTATAACGAGGTGCAAGGGATGAACGCTGAGCTGGTAGGTAAACTGGCGCACTTTGTTGAAACGGTCAGTCGTTACCGAACGTTGCTGGCTCAAACTCAAGCGATTGATGAGTGGCGCGAAGTACTCAGCAACTTGCTTGATGATTTCTTTGCTGTCGATCTGGATGGTGAAATGGCGCTGAAATCCATTCGCGATACTTTGGTTTCCCTTAAAGAGCAATTGGCCGATGCCGGTTATCACGAAGACATCGCGCCAGCAATCATCAGTGAATACCTGACCAACAAGCTGTCGGGTACACGCGTGAGTCAGCGTTTCCTCGCCGGACAAGTGAACTTCTGTACCCTGATGCCAATGCGATCGATTCCTTTCAAAGCGGTGTGTTTGTTGGGAATGAACGACGGCGTATATCCGCGTTCTATGCCGCCTGAAGGTTTCGATTTGATGAATGGACGGACTCGACGAGGCGACCGTTCACGTCGAGACGACGACAGATACCTGTTTCTGGAAGCTATGCTCTCTGCGCAGCAAAGTCTGTATATCAGCTATGTTGGTCGCTCAATTCAAGATAACACTGAGCGCGTACCGTCAGTGCTGGTGAGTGAGTTATTGGAATACTGTCAGCAAAACTATTGTTTAGCGGGTGATGAAGCGCTGCCAAGTGACGATTCAGGCAAAAAGCTGGTGGATAAGATATCCACTGTTCACACTATGGTGCCGTTTAGTCCACAAACTTTCTTAAGTGAAGCGGGCAGTTACGCCAAAGAATGGCTGCCAGCAGCGTTGCGTCTGGGCACGCCAAGTGGTGAATTTAATTTGCCGCTGGATGATTATTTACTGGATGTGAGTTATCCGTTAGAACTTGATTTGGTTGAGTTACAACGTTTTTGGCGACTTCCGGTGCAGTATTTTTTCAATCGTCGCTTAAAAGTGGTTTTTGAACCGCCATTAGCGGTGATGGAAGATGATGAACCTTTTGCGTTGGATGGTTTGAACAGCTATCAGCTGCGCGATAGTTTGCTTGATGTGTTGCTCAGTGTTGATGTTCAGGCGGATAAAGAAGCAAGGTTACAGCAGTTTATTCAACAGCAACGTGCTCAGGGCAAATTGCCTGTCGGTGCTTTTGGTGAACTGGAGTTTGAAGCAAACCGAGTTCAAACCGAAGAGGTGTTAGAGAAAATCCACTTCTTATGTCAGTCACCGCTGGATGATTTTGAAGTCAATATCACCAGTCAGGTACTGGGAGAATCTAAGCCAGTTCAGTTAACCGGATGGTTAACTAAGCGCTTTCAATCCGGTTTAGTTCGTTATCGCAGTGGTTCCATTCGGTCACAAGATTTGCTGGCAGCTTGGATAGATCACCTGTGCCACGCTGCTATGGGGATTGTCAGCAAAACTCACTTGGTTGGTTATGATCGCAAAGAAGGTGTTGTGCACCAGATTCTGCCTCCGGTTGAAAGCAGCGAGCAGGCTAAACAGTTGCTGGATGAGCTTATCCGTCTGTTTTATCAGGGAATGACATCACCCATCGCCTATTTCCCGAAAACGGCATTAGCCTGTATTGAAGCCGGATTCAGCCGTGGAAAATGGGTAGAAGATGAAGAGAAATCTTTGAAAAAAATGTCCGAATGTTTTAACGACGGATACGCCACAACTGGTGAAGGTAATAACGCGTATATCGCACGAATCTGGCCAACTTGGAATGACGAACTTGCTCAGCAGGCACGGCTGCTTTCCTGCTTAGTGCTACAAGCACCTAGGTTGCAGTTAGTGGAGAGTGCTGATGCGGTGGGTAGTGCAAATGAGTAACAGAAGTACAGGAATAAGTGGCCGCCAGAAAATCATTATTGGTGTAGGGCGTTCGCTGTACGGCCACAGGTCAGAGGGACCATAATTCGGTGTTAATGCAGGCAGCGTTTTAAAACGGATAGTTTGTATAACCTATAAGTGGTTATTTTATAAACTAAGTTTGCATTAAGTGGGTGCAGTGTAATGTTCCAAGTTGGTGCGTTCTGTGAAGCTGCTCGCATAACTATCTGAGCGCTGACGCTTGCATTCACCAACATATAAATTCTTAAACAAGATCACATAAATTTTGCGACACAATTATTGGTTTAACGAAAGGCATAATAACGAATGAATCTTCCTTCCAGTATCGTAGCAACGCCACTAGAGACCATGACGTTTCCACTGCATGGCGCGCGTTTGATAGAAGCTTCTGCGGGTACAGGTAAAACTTTCACCATAGCCGGGCTCTATTTGCGCCTGTTGTTGGGACATGGAAGTGAAGAAAGTCGCCATCAAGTACCTTTAACCGTTGAGCAAATCTTAGTGGTGACCTTTACTGAAGCGGCGACCGCTGAACTACGCGACCGTATTCGAGCGCGTATTCATGATGCCCGCTTAGCCTTCTCTCGTGGTCACAGCGACGACCCCGTGATTGAACCTTTACTCAACGATTTTGCGGATCACGCATACGCAGCCAAGCTTCTGCTAGATGCTGAACGCCAGATGGATGAAGCGGCGGTTTATACCATTCATGGTTTCTGTCAACGAATGCTGACGCAAAATGCTTTTGAATCAGGCAGCCGCTTTAACAATGAATTTGTCACCGATGAAAGTCATCTGAAAGCACAAGTCGTCGCCGACTACTGGCGTCGTCAGTTCTATCCTTTGCCATTAAATTTGGCGGCCGAAGTTCGACGCTTGTGGTCGTCCCCCGCTGCATTGTTAGAAAAAATTGGTGGCTATTTATCGGGTATTCCATTGTCACTGACCACTCCGATGATGGACGGCGATCTAGCGGAACTGCATAAAAACAATCTGCTGAAAATTGATGCTATCAAAAAGCAATGGCTTGCTGCGCTGGAGGATATTGAGCCAAGTATTACTGGCTCCGACCTGCATAAGAATTCTCAAAATGCATTATTGAGACGTATCGAAAGTCTGACTCAGTGGGCGAGCTCCGCCACTCATGATTTGTTGGTGCCTGAAGCGTTATCTGAGTTTGCTCAAAGCAAACTGGCAGAGAAATCTAAGAAAGGTAATCCGCCTCAACTTGAGATTTTTAACGTTATTGAACAGTTCTTAGCAGAGCCAATAACGATTGAAGCACCTTTAGTTGCTCACGCCATTCATCATTGCCGCGCTATGTTGGCGAAAGCCAAAGCGAGCAAACAGTGGTTGTCGTTTGATGATCTGTTGAGTCAACTCTCTGCGTCTATCGACGGCGATGAGCAAGGCTTGCTAGCAGAGCGCATTCGCCATCTTTATCCGGTGGCAATGATCGATGAATTCCAAGATACCGATCCGCTGCAATACAGCATTTTTAGCCGCATTTATCTGAACAATCCTGAGTGTGGCTTGTTTATGATCGGTGACCCTAAACAGGCGATTTACGCCTTCCGCGGCGCTGACATTTTTACCTACATTAAAGCGCGTAATCAGGTCGCTGCCCATTACACCTTGGGAACCAACTGGCGTTCAAGCGCCGATATGGTAGAGGCGGTTAACCAAGTATTTGAGCTGGCTGACAGCCCGTTTATTTATGATGCAGATATTCCTTTCTTACCTGTTAAACCAAACCCGTACGCCGCTAAAAAAGAGTGGCTGTTAAACGGCGAGAAACAACCCGCATTGACTTATTGGTTGCAAGAAACGGAAGGTTCGCCAGTTACCAAAGGGAGTTATTTGGATGTTATGGCGCAGGCTACAGCGAGCCAGATTCAAACCATTTTAACGGCGGCGCAGCAAGGTCAAGCCCACTTTAGTAGTGGCAAAGACAAAGCGATTCAAGCAGGTGACATCGCCGTACTGGTTCGCACAGGTAATGAAGGGCGAATGATTAAAGAAGCACTGGCGAAACAGGGTATTGCCAGTGTGTATCTGTCTAACCGTGATAGCGTGTTTACCAGTTCTATTGCTCAAGATATTCAACGTTTACTGCAAGCCGTGCTTACTCCCGAGAATGACAGAGCGCTACGCGCGGCTTTAGCATCGCCATTGTTTGCGCTGAATTCGAAGCAGCTTGATGCACTCAATAACGATGAAAACGAGTGGGAAAAAGCCGTTAACGAGTTTAAGCAGTACCGACAGCTTTGGCTTGAGCGTGGCGTGCTGCCAATGCTTCGATCTGTTTTAAGCCTTCGTCATATTGCAGAACGTTGGTTGGAAGAGCCAGATGGAGAGCGAAATCTTACCGATTTCATGCACATCAGCGAACTGTTGCAACAAGCCACTCAAGATATCGATAGTGACCACGGCTTGTTACGTTGGTTGGCTCAAACGATCACCGATGCCGAGCAAGGAATGGGGGGGAATGACGATGCGATTCAGCGTTTGGAGTCAGAAAGAAATCTGGTGCAGATCGTTACCATCCACAAATCCAAAGGTTTGGAATATGATTTGGTGTTTTTGCCGTTTGTGGTCAGCTATCGAGAAGCGAGCGAAGGTAAGTTTTACGACACTGCCAGCGGTGAAACCCTGCTGGATATCACTGGTGATAAACAGGCTCTGCAACAGGCAGACAAAGAACGTTTGGCGGAAGATTTGCGTTTGATTTATGTGGCATTAACCCGCTCGGTTTATGGCTGTTTTATCGGTGTTGCCCCTTTACGTAATGGGCGCTCAACCAAAGAGCCAACAGGTGTTCATCACAGCGCTATCGGCTATCTGCTGCAAAACGGGCAGGAAGGGGGGATTGATCTCCTGACCCAGTCCGTTCAAACCCATGCAAAACACTTATCTTCTGTCTCTGTTACTTCGCCTCCAGAAGCACATGACACCGTATTTACGCCGTCAGAACAAACACTGCCTGCTCTTAAAGCCAAGGAGCTGCGAAGTGAGATTGACCGTTTTTGGCGTATTACCAGTTACTCGGGTTTGGTGAAGCAGGGCAGTCATCAAAAAGAACATGACGCAACAATTGAGATTGCGGGTTTCGATGTGGATTCTGCGGATGAACACGATGACCTGACAGAGACGGAAATAGAACGAACTATTTTCACTTTTCCGCGTGGTGCCCGCCCTGGTACTTTCTTGCACACCGTGTTTGAAGAGGTTGAGTTCACTGAATCTGCAACCAGCGAGCACAACACGAGAATCATCAGTCATCTGCTGGAACTTGAACAGTTAGAGATGGAATGGTTACCTGTGATCCAAAAGCTGGTAAACGATGTGTTGGCGACTCCGCTAGATGGTAAAAAGTTACTGCTTAACCAAAAACAGCCTCATCAGAGATTGGTTGAGATGGAATTTTTGTTGCCAATTGAAGTTCTCAACGCACCAGCGTTAAACCGTGTGGTTCAACGCCATGATCCTCTTTCTGCTAAGGCGGGTGATCTGGGGTTCTACACCGTTCAGGGGATGCTGAAAGGCTTTATCGACTTAGTGTTTGAGCATGAAGGCAAATACTATGTTCTGGATTGGAAATCGAATCATTTAGGCAATGAAGTCGAGGCTTACCACGGTGAACGCTTGGCTTCAGCAATGGCAGAACACAGATACGATCTGCAATATCAGTTGTATGCATTAGCGCTGCACCGCTTTTTACAAAGTCGCTTAGCGGATTATGACTACAACAAACACTTCGGTGGTGTTTACTATCTGTTCCTGCGCGGTATGGATGGCAAAGCGCAGCACGGTATTTTCAATGCAAAACCAAGCCAAACAATGTTAGAAGAACTGGATTTATTGATACAAGGTAAAGAGCCGGATGAACGAACAAACTCTGCTGGGCAAATGGAGCTAGGATTATGAGCACACAAGCTTTGGATGTGTTAGCGCGTTTGGCTAAGCAGGGCAGTATTCGCCAGCTTGATTACCAGTTTGCTCGTTTTGTCGCTTCGCTTTTGTCTAGCGACGAGTTGAGTGCAGAGGAAAAAAGTGCCTTTCTTTTATTGGTGGCAGCCGTCAGCGCGGAACTGGGCAAAGGCAATATTTGTCTAGCTCTGTGGGACAGTCACGGCAGCAGCGTTGATCTGTCTGCCAAACTGGGTTTGTATGGCGAAGCGGCTTTAGCGGTGAATCCTCTTTGGGTAAATGCGGATTGGAATCGAATTCTGCCAAACTCAAAGCTGGTTGGCTTGCAAGGGGAAGCTGTTCCGCTGATGTTTGATGGGCAGAGGCTCTATTTGCATCGTTACTGGCATTATGAAGTGACTCTGGCAGACAGATTACAGAGCTTTGGGTCACCGATGATCTTAAAGCCTACTGATGTACAAAAGCCTATTCAAGTTCAAAAACTCAGGGAGCTGCTCGATGTGTTATTTGAACGCGACTACCGCTTTCTTTTTAAAGCTTTGAAAAGCATTGAGACTTCTCAGGTCAGTCGTCAGCGAATGGTGTGTGATTTCCTTGATGTGGTCGACGATGGCCAACTGGACTGGACTGCAATTGATGCCGTGCTTATTAGCGTTCAGCGAATGGAAGATCTTCAGCCGCTGGATACGCTCGTTCCTGCGAGCTGTTGTTTAAACTGGCAGAAAGTAGCAGCCGCAGTGGCTTTGACTCGTCGTTTTGCGGTCATTTCCGGAGGACCGGGAACCGGTAAAACCACGACGGTCACCAAATTGCTTGCAGCTTTAATTCGCCAATCGCAGCAGCAAGGTCATACACCGAACATTAAGTTGGTCGCACCAACGGGTAAGGCAGCCGCTCGTTTAACTGAATCTATCGGTAAAGCGGTAGAAAGTTTAGCTGTAGAGCCGGAGTTAAAGTCTGCTATTCCAACTTCATCCAGCACCATTCATCGCCTGCTTGGGGCCATTCCGGGCAGCGCTGAGTTTCGTCATCACAACAAAAACCTGCTGCACTTAGATGTGCTGGTGGTGGATGAAGCTTCCATGGTGGATCTATCCATGATGGTCAAACTGGTCGATGCACTGCCTAGCCATGCACGTTTGATTTTACTTGGTGATAAAGACCAGCTTGCTTCCGTTGAAGCGGGCGCAGTGTTGGGTGATATCTGCTCATTTATTGATAACGGATACAGCGCCGCGCAAGGCAAGTTGCTCTCTGTACTGACCGGCTTCCACACCTTGGGCAATTCAGTTTCATCTACCCACTCCAAGGCTTCGCACAGCAGCGTTGCAGATAGCTTGTGTATGCTGCAAAAAAGCTACCGTTTTGATGCCCGATCCGGTATTGGGCAATTGGCTAAAGCGATAAACAGCGGCAGAGCCGCGAAGGTGGATGAAGTCTGGAATCAAGATTTCTCGGATATTAACCACTACCCGTTAAGCAGTGACAACTATAACCAGATGATCAAATCTTTGGTGGATGCTTATTCTGTTTATCTTCAACGGGCAGGTAAGCGCACCAAAGCTGATGTTACAACTGATGCTGTTGAAAGCTTGCAACTTGAAACGATGGCGAGTAAAGCCAAAGCGGTATTAAAAGCATTCAGTCAAAGCCGTTTATTGTGTGCTGTGCGCGAGGGTGACTTTGGTGTGGTGGGGCTGAATCATCGTATTGAGCGTGCTTTGGCGGCGCGTAATTTGATCAAGACTCAACAGGAGCTTTGGTATCACGGTCGCCCTGTGATGGTGACACTGAACGATCACGCCCTTGGTCTGTATAACGGTGACATAGGCATATGTATGCGAGATGAAGAGGATGCCGAGCAAAGGCTGAAGGTCTATTTCGAGCTTCCTGATGGTAGCGTAAAAGCTGTATTGCCAAGCCGAGTTCCTCAACATGAAACCGCGTTTGCGATGACGATTCATAAATCACAGGGCAGTGAGTTTGAATTCACCGCGATGATTTTGCCGCCAGAGTACAGTCCGATAGTGACGCGTGAACTGATCTATACAGGTATTACCCGAGCAAAAGAGCGTCTGGCTTTGTATTGTGATATTGGTGTGCTGAAACGAGGTATTCAGTTTAAGACTGAACGAGCGAGTGGATTGGTTGAACGCTTAAAAGGGTAATTTCACGGTTCTGGTTGAGACAATGAGTCGTTACTAATGTTTAGTTAATAAGGACGTAGGCAGAGATTCTGGCAACCTTCCTTGGCTGCCTAGCGAATCCACAAAAGGTGTTAGCAAACAGCTTTTGAAAAAGTGATATTGCGGATCTTATAGCGCGTTTGTGAGCCTAAGATAAAGCTTTTTAGGTAGTCACTGACGGGAAACACGCAATGTACATCTAGACCTTCTAGGAAGTTATGATCTGCCATATCCCAGAAGCTTTGTAGCGAATTACAAATTACGGTTTTCATATAAATTAGTTTGCTCTTCAATAAGTTATTTATCGTTGAAGCAATCCGTGCTCTCCCTAAGTTAAGCCCTTAGGTAGAATTCCAACTCAATGCAATAAGGTGATCTATGTCACGAGTGGCGAGATTTTACACAGCTCTGTGTTGTATGAAAAGTGATTAATTAATGAACATCTAAAATACAAATTAATATACTAATTATTCAATCAATAGCAGATATAAATATTGCATCTGCTATTGATTGATTATGTTTATGTGACTAAAGCTTAAGAATGAGTATTTTTGAGCGACGTTGATAGTTGTAAAGCTGACGTTTTGACATTGGCAGTGCATCGACACCGTACTCGATGAAGCCCTGCTCTCTGAACCAGTGCAAGCTGTGGGTGGTTAATACAAATAACTTATTTATATTCATGAGTTTAGCTTGTTGTTTCATATGGCGAAGCAGTAAAGCACCACGGTCACCATCGCGGTATTCGGTGTGAATAGCCACACACGCCATCTCAGCCATATCCTCTTCTGGATAAGGATAAAGTGCCGCACAGCCAATGATCAGACCATCTTTTTCAATAATGGTGAATTTGTGAACCTCTTGCTCTAATTGCTCACGTGAACGACGCACCAATATGCCTTGTTCTTCCAGTGGGCGAATCAGATCAAAAATACCGCCGATATCATCGATCTGTGCCTGGCGAAGTTGCTCGGTACTCGCTTTTACAATTTGTGTACCGATACCATCAAAAGAAAACAGTTCTTGGATTAACGCTCCGTCTTCCTTGTAACTGACTAAATGGCTACGAGGAACGCCAGCTCGGCAAGCGGCTACGGCTGCTTTTAAGAAACGCAGGGTTCCCGACCTCTCCTCACCATTGGAATTATCTTCAGCTTCCATTTTCTCAATCAGGTTATTCACTTCAGCAGGGTACAGTTCTGCAATTGAATTACCTTCGCTGTCCATTATGCCTTGTTCAGAACAGAAGCCGATCAGCTTTTCAGCTTTTAATCTTATCGCAACTTGTGTCGCAACTTCTTCTGAAAGCAGGTTGAAACATTCGCCAGTCACTGAGCTAGCTATGGGACCTAACAGTACAATAGAACCTTGGTCGAGCATACGGTTAATGCCATCGATATCAATTCGACGAATTTTCCCGCTGTGGCAATAATCGACACCATCATCTATACCTAGTGGTTGAGAGATAACAAAATTTCCGCTGACCACATTGAGTTGTGTTCCGGCCATTGGCGTATTGTTTAGGCTCATTGAAAGGCGTGCGGTTATCGCGTGTTGAAGCTGACCTGCTGCTTGCATAACCAAGCCCAGCGCTTCTTCATCAGTGATTCGAATGCCTTTGTGATAAGGAGTGGTGCGGTTGTTTGTCTCTAAAATCTGATTTATCTGTGGGCGTGCGCCGTGAACAAGCACTACTTTGACACCGAGACTATGTAGCAGAGCCAGATCACTAATAATATTCGCGAAATTTTTATCGGCAATCGCTTCACCGCCCACCATAACAACCATGGTTTTTCCACGGTGAGCATTAACATACGGAGCTGATTGTCTAAAGCCTTTAACAAGAGCGGTACTACGAATTTTCACTGATGGCACTCTTTATGTTTATGGTTGTTTAAATATGTCTGAATAATGACTTTTTATTCATCTGTGAGCAAGTGGTTTTTAGTAGGTTAACGCGACTATTTTTTTGTAACGCTGTATTGGCAGTGTTGATTTAAATAAGTTCTAAGTAAGAGATACGATGCCTAAAGCAGCTAAATTAAATCGAGACCAAATGTTTAATAATTCACAACAAGACACTGCCGCGAATGGCAGTGGTGTGAAAAATAGAAAACGGTTGGAACTCTTCCTAATCTTACTCTTGGTTTTGGGAAGTATTGTAGCGGCGATTCTTTACGGAAATGTGATTGACCGAATAAAAGGCACTCTTGCGCCGAAACAAGAGATTTACGGAGTCTGGGTGGAGCAAGATGTGGCTTATTACTCAACTCGTAGGCTGGAAATTGGTCCTGACGGTATTACGATGGAAGGGCGTGTTTATACCACGCGGTATGATTTCGACGGACACTATTTAACCTTCGAGGTTGCGGGGCAGGAATACAAGTTTCAAATGACGAACCCTGAGAACACGGAAATGAAGCAGATAACCAGTGCTCATTACAAACCCATTTTCCGAATGTCAGGAAAAAACTAATTTAACAATTTCGCAATTGCGCTTCGGTAGTTAGTTTGTCATCCTTTCGGTCGAATTCAATATGGGATGCCTTCAGTGAACAAACGCCTTCTTTCTCTTGCCAGCTTAGTGCTTCTGTTTGGTTGTGCTCAACCGACTGACAGAGCGCAACAATACTTAGATGAACCTTTTACCAGAACACTGAATAAAGTGGATGTGGTGGAATCCAATAAACCGCGCGACTTTACTGAATTTGCCAAGCAAAGTGAGCAAGTGGTTGTCAATTCTCCTTCTATGGCTAAAACCTTTGGCCCTCTCTATGAGAAGCTCAACGAGTGGGTAATAGAAAGTGGCGATACTACTCAGCTCTCTCAGTTTGGTATCCAGTCTGCTCAGTTAGGCGGCGGTGATAGTAAAGGCAATGTCTTGTTCACAGGGTATTTTTCTCCGGTGATAGAGCTGCGTCATACTCCTGACGAAACCTTTAAGTATCCCGTTCACAGCATGCCTAAGTGTGAGATTGAGTGTCCGACACGAGCGCAAATCTATGATGGCGCACTTGATGGACAAGGGCTTGAGCTAGGATATGCGGCCAACCGAATTGATCCTTTTATTATGGAAGTGCAGGGCAGTGGCTTTGTGCATTTCGGTGATGACGATACGTTAGAGTACTTTGCGTATGCTGGTAAGAATAATAAAGCTTACGTGAGCATTGGCAAAGTGCTGATTGAGCGAGGATTGGTTGAACGGGAAAAGATGTCACTCAAAGCCATCAATGAGTGGGCTCACTCGAATGATGAAGCAACAGTGAAAGAGCTTCTGGAACAGAACCCTTCTTATGTCTTTTTCCAACCAAGAGCGGCTGCACCTGTAACGGGGACGGCAGGTATTCCTTTATTACCAATGGCATCGGTAGCGGGCGATCGCACTCTGTTTCCGATGGGCACACCTATTTTGGCGGAAGTGCCTTTGTTGAATGCGGATGGCACTTGGTCTGGCGCTCACCAATTACGTTTGCTGATTGTGTTAGACACAGGTGGCGCGGTAAAACAGAACCATCTCGACCTTTATCATGGTATGGGACCAAGAGCGGGTACCGAAGCGGGGCACTACAAACACTTTGGCCGAGTTTGGAAGTTAGGTCTTGAGAACTCGCCACTGCAGGCGCCTTGGGCATTACCACCCGAAAAATTGGAATAACTTTTCAGCCTGCTAGTTATCGTCTGCCTGCAACGCCAATCACTTTTGCGGAGTTTGGATGTGATGGTCTGGACATTTATATTAAGAGTGCGTATAAATCGCACTCTTTCTTTTTGAACCCTCTTTAATTTGGATTGTTGTCATGCGTGAACTCGATACTCCAGCCTCAGATAGCTATAACCAACGATTCGGCGGTACTCGTCGACTGTATGGCAATAGCGAAGTAGATATCCTACGTGCGGCGCACGTATGTGTTATTGGTATTGGCGGTGTGGGTTCATGGGCTGTTGAAGCGTTGGCAAGAACAGGTATTGGTGAATTGACGCTGATTGATATGGATGATGTTTGTGTGACCAACATTAACCGTCAAATTCATGCTATGTCTGGCACTGTTGGTCAGAGCAAGATTGAAGTGATGGCAGAACGCGTTAAGCTAATTAACCCTGAGTGCAAAGTTAATTTGATTGATGATTTCATCACGCCTGACAACCAGCATGAGTATCTGACCAAAGATTATGACTATGTGTTGGATGCGATTGACAGTGTGAAAGCGAAAGCCTCTTTGCTTGCTTATTGTCGCAGCAACAAGATCAAAGTGATTACGATTGGTGGCGCTGGTGGTCAAACCGACCCTACGCAAATCAAAGTGGCTGATCTGACTAAAACCATTCAAGATCCTCTGGCGAAGAAGATCAAAGATCGTCTGCGTCAGCACCATAATTTCCCGACCAATCCGGCGCGCAAGTTTGGTATCGACTGTGTTTTCTCAACAGAACATCTCAAGTATCCACAAGCGGATGGTTCAGTCTGTGCGACCAAATCGACCGCAGAAGGTCCTAAACGTATGGATTGTGCGTCTGGTTTTGGTGCTGCTACCGTCGTTACCGCAACATTCGGTTTTGTTGCTGTTGCGCGTATCGTAGAAAAAATCATTCAGAAACACAGTAAGTAATCACTGGAGTATTGTTCATGACTGCTTTTCCAGCCTCACCTTTTGGCACAGAAATCACCAGCGAAGATATAGTACAGACCATGCAACAATTTAAAGGCTGGGAAGACCGCTACCGTCAGGTGATTCAGTGGGGCAAAAAGCTACCTGTGATGCCAGAAGAACTGAAAAGTGAACAAGTAACGGTTTCGGGATGTGAAAGCTTAGTCTGGTTGGTTAGTCAGCAAGAAGAGTGTATCTGGCATTTCTGCGCCGATTCCGATGCACGTATCGTTCGTGGTTTGATTGCCCTAGTGATGGCCGCTTTTGAAGGCAAAACGTCTCAACAGATCCAAGATTTTGATGTGGATGGATATTTCGAACAGCTCGGACTCATCACGCATTTGAGTCCTTCCAGAGGGAATGGGTTGAAGGCTATCATCGATAAAGTAAAAGAGATCGCTGTTTAGGTTTCATTTATTGATAGCCACTGTCGTGGCTATGTGACTTTTTTCTACAGGCAAAAAAGTCACCAAAAAGCCCGTTTGCCGATATTCCTCTCTTTCATCCAATTTCCACTCTGTTTCGAGCTACCGTGTTGAAGGCCACATCCTGTGTCCGTCAACACTTTGCCAGACGTCCTGTCTGGCAATAGCTGAACATAGTTCCAATTGAATGGAGGAATAAGGCAAAGAAACAGCTAAAAGCGGCGGACTTACAACATGTCGACAGCTTTTTCTATGGCGGCAATTAAGCGTTCGACATCTTCATCCGTATTGTAGATACCAAACGAAACTCTCACGGTTCCTTTTACACCAAACGCTTCCATCAAAGGATGGGCGCAATGATGTCCTGCGCGAACCGCAATACCTTGTTGATCAAGCAAAGTCGCTAAGTCCTGATGATGAACACCATCCATAACAATACTCAAGACGCTGGCGTTACTTTGGTAGCCCAATACACGAATGTCATCAATCGCACTTAACGCCTGATAAGTTTTCTGTTGGAGCCGATGAATATGATCTTCGATGTCATTTCTATCAAAGCTCTCATACCAGTCAATTGCACAGCTTAAAGCAATCGCTCCGGCTACGTTTGGAGTACCCGCTTCAAATTTGCCAGGTAAGCCTGAGAAAGTGGTGCCAGAGAATGATACTTTCTCGACCATTTTTCCGCCGCCGTGCCAAGGTGGCATCGCCTCTAGCAGAGCTAACTTTCCGTAAAGAACCCCAATCCCCGCTGGAGCATAGAGTTTGTGGCCAGAGAATACGTAGAAGTCCGCGTCTAATGCAGAGACATCCACTTTTTCATGCACTATGCCTTGAGCGCCATCGACAACGACAACCGCCCCTTTATCGTGAGCCGCTTGAATCACTTCCTCAATCGGTTGACGGCAGCCAGTCACGTTAGTGATATGAGCTAATGCGACGATCTTGGTGTTAGTGGTCAGCAACTGATGAAACGCCGCTAAATCGAATTCGCCATTTTGCGTCATTGGTACTTTTACAATCGTTGCACCCGTTTGCTGGGCGACGATTTGCCAAGGCACGATGTTCGCGTGATGTTCCATCTCACTAATCAGTATTTCGTCACCAATTTTGAGCGTATTTCTTGCGTAAGTTTGAGCGATAAGATTGAGCGCTTCAGTCGCGCCGCGAGTCCAGATAATACTCTTACTGCTCTTCGCACCAATAAATTGAGCGACATTATCTCTTGCTGCTTCAAACTGGCTGGTGGCGTGCGCGGTTAAGCTATGACTGCCGCGATGCACATTGGCATTCTGCGCGCTGTAGTAATGAGTAATCGCATCAATGACGACTTGAGGTTTCTGAGTGGTTGCTGAGCTATCGAGATACACCAAGGGTTCATTATTGATGTTCTGAGACAGGGCTGGAAATTGCGCACGAATGCCGTTGATATCCAGCATTTATGCCTCACCGTATTTTTCATAGTTCAGCTGTGGTACTGGAACCATAGGCAGTGCAATTTCACGAGCTAACGCTTTGCCAGAAAGCAGGGCAATAATTTCAATAGAAAACTCTAACGCTGAACCTGGACCTTGGCTGGTGAGAAGGTTGTTGTTCACATCGTAAGTGACGCGACGGTTGCGCCATAAATCTTCAGGAATATGGTCTTTAAAATTCGGGTGGCCTGTCATTAACGCACCTGGGAAAAGATCATGATGAATTAGAACGACTGCAGGTGCTGCGCAGATAGCAGCAACTAAGCGTCCGTCGTATTTTTGTTGCTTGATGATTTCAACCAAAACGGTGCTGTCACGGAAGTTCTCGGAGCCTTGTACGCCGCCCGGTAGAACAACAGCGTCGAACTCTTCATCTGCGATATCAACCAACTTGCAGTCGGCTGTTAAGGTCACGCCACGAGACGCCTTCATGGTGAGTTTGCCTTCAAAATCGGCACTCGCAACCACGACCTGATAGCCAGCACGTACCAGAATATCAATGATGGTTACCGCTTCCATTTCCTCCGTACCCGGAGCGATAGGAACAAGTATGCGTTTAGTCATGATGTTTTCCGTTTTTTCCTAATAATTGGATTTGCTTGTACAACTCACTATTGGCTGGCACTTCTATGCCATGTTGTTGAGCTTTACGTACAAGGTAGCCTGTAATGAAGTCTATCTCGGTTTGACGACGATAGAAAATATCTTGATGCATTGATGATTTATTCGCTGCTGTGGCGCGAATGACATTGTCGATGGTGGTTGTCAGTTGGTTCCTGTCGACGGGAATCTTTTCTGCCTGCATCACGGATGCTAACTCGTCAATTACAGCGTCCAGTGTTGGACGAAACTTCTCTTCTGCTAGTGCACCATTCAGACATTGGTGAATGGCTGTCAGGGGATTGATTGCGCAGTTGATGGCTAATTTATTCCACAGAGCAAACTGTATGTTTGGGTTCCACGATACTGTCGGTAAAGCGTGGTTCAACACGTCAACCAGAAAGGTACACTGGCTGCCTTTTAGGTTGAAAGCGCCAAGCTGAGTTTGGCCAATTCCCGTGTGTTTTACATGGTGAGCGTCTACTTTAAGTGCGCCGTGGGTCGTGGTGGCGATGACGACCGGATATTCGGATATCAGCTCTGCGATGTTATCAGCAGCCCCCATACCATTATGCATAAAAAGCAAAATGGCATCTTTGTTCACATGGGGGAGGAGTGGAGTTATGGCGGCTTCAACCTGCCATGCTTTTACTGTGACCAGTAAGAGATCCGCATCGATAAGAGTCTGTGGTTGGTTATAGCTAAATAGAATTTCAGGGGAATCATCCGCTGCCAACATCCATTGCTGACTTTGTTTAGTGCCCCACAAGGAAACCTTGTGTCCAGCCTGATGCAGCTTATACGCCCATAGGCTGCCAATTGCACCCGGACCAACAATGACGATATTCATATTTCCCCAGAATCACCGCTAAATAATCTCTGCGGCTAAGGATAATGAGCAGGACTGGGAAAGCAATAAAAAAGGCGCCAATCGGCGCCTTTCGAGCAATTTAGACTTCAAATATTAGAATTTGTAAGTTGCTGAGATGTAGTGACCAAAGCCAGTTGACTTGAAGCCATCAGTATCTTTAATACCGTAGATATCTTTGTAACCTTTAAGACCGTAACCTAGAGCGAAGCGGTCTGAGTGCCAGTAGATACCGTTGAACATTGCACCACCGTTGCTAGCAGAAGAGTATTTGTCTTCCATTGCAAATTGGTAATCAATGTAACCTTGGTAAGAGATGAATGAACCGTTCTCGAAGAAGTAGAAAGGTTTGAACCAGTTCATAGAGAATTGGTAACCGTTCCAGTCTTTCTTGTTAGAGTCGTAAGTACCGTACAGGTTCATACCTACTTTACCTAACCAAGGAACCATAACATCAGAACCTAGGCCAACTTTTTGAGAGTTAACACCAGAGTTACCGCCCCATTCCATAAGAGTTGCTAGGTATAGCTCTTGTACTGGACCGAAAGATAGGTCTTTGCCAGTAAGCGCGTCTAGAGACATACGAGGCGCGAACTTCATAAAGATTTTTTCTTTACCGTTTTTATCGCTACCTGGGTTACTTGCTAGGTTGAAAACGTCAACGTAACCGTAAAGGTCGAAGATTCCTGAGCGGCCGCCAAATTCCATCTCTAGGTAATCATGGCTAGATTTACCAGGAAGCTCATCAAATGCACCCATTAGGTTGAATTGCATCCACTTGTAATCGTTTTTGTGGATGTCGCCATCTGAGTAATCCGCAGCCATAACTGGAGCAGAAGTTGCTGCTAATAGGCCAAGAGTAAGAAGTGATTTACGCATAAGGGTAACTCTCTATGTTTTGTATCAATTCAGGAGCGGCTTGATTACCGCCTGTCCAATTTGGGTGCATGATAGCGATTTAAATCTCAATTGAAAGTGAGAAAAGTTGCAAAAGTAGATAAACATTGTGAGTTAGATCTAATTAATTTAAATAAAAAGTGAACTAAATTCATATTTCATTTTATTGCATTTTTAATGTGATTTGTGTCACTCAAGTTTTTCCAATTGTTGTTTTTGAAGCAGATCGATTAACCAACACTTTTTGTTAATAAAGCTTGGGAGATGATGTATTGCTAAATATTCAGTTGGTTTATATTTGGTATTAAACTTGTTTTGTAAGCCTTGTTTTATATAAGTTTTGGGGCTTTTGTCTGTCTTCGTGATCGACTTTATTCAGCTTTTTTTTGTGGTCAATCTAGGCAGGAAATGAAAGGTTTGTTTTGTTCATTTAAAAATAATTTGTGCAAGTTATTTTTATTAAATGTGTTGGTTTAATCTTTTTATACAGTGGCTTATATCAAGTATCGAAGTGGACCTATTGGAGGCTATAAGATTAATAAAACACTATTTCAGTGTATGATGTTGGCTCTGGTTATCAATGAAGGAATACCATGGCGGAGCCGATAGATAAGAAAACCTTTCTTACCATCTTTACCACAGTCTTTTTGCCGATGTTTTTGGCGGCTATCGATCAAACACTGCTAGCAACCGCAACACCCGTCATGGTCAGAGATTTGGGTAATATTCAGCTTTCATCGTGGATTGCAATTGGTTATATGCTTGCGGGTGCGGCTTCCGTACCTGTGTATGGTTGGCTTGGTGATCAGTATGGTCGTAAAAAGATGTTGATGATTGCGCTCTGCATTTTCGCTGTTGGCTCTGTAGTTTGTGCGTTAGCAGTGAGTATGCATGGTTTAGTGTTTGGCCGAATTGTTCAGGGGCTAGGGAGTGGCGGCTTAATGAGTCTGTCTCAAGCTTTGATTAGTGAATATGTTCCGCCCAGACAAAGAGCAAAGTTCCAAGGTTATTTTGCCTCTTTGTTTGCTTTATCCAGTATCTGTGGCCCCGTGCTTGGCGGCGTTGTGGTGACCTATTTAACTTGGCATTGGTTGTTTTGGTTTAACTTACCCCTAATTGGATTTGCACTGTATCGTTTAGCAAAACTGGAGCAAGTCAGCCGTAAAGCCGAGAAAAAGCCAATAGATTTCTTTGGATTAATACTATTTCCAAGCATGATGACTGCAATTATTTATTGGTTGTCTGCTGGTGGACATTACTTCTCGTGGAGTTCCTCAACCAGCATTACGTTGTTGGCCACTTTCGCTGTCTTGCTAGTTGTGCTTGTCGTGCAACAGAAAAGGGTTTCTCACTCGTTTCTTCCTTTGCGGCTATTAGTGCAAAAAGAAATCTATATTCCACTGACTTCCACCTTCTTATTTGCAGCGTGCTTGTTTTCATTAGTGTTCTTCTTACCAATTTATCTTCAGGTGGGTCTTAACACTTCGGCTGCGACTGCTGGACTACTGTTGATGCCGTTGTCTGCGGGAATGATTAGTGGTTCTTATATTACAGGTAAGGTTATCGCCAAAACGGGTATCCCTAAATGGATGCCGGTGATGGGCATGTCGTTAAGCTGTCTGGCATTTTTCTCATTGGCGATGTTTGATTTCGGGCCTTATGTTGTGAGTTTATTTGGTTGCTTATGTGGATTGGGTTTCGGAACGGTTATGCCGTCGACTCAACTGCAAATTCAGACCATTGCTGGAAAAGAAAATTTAGGCCGAATCACATCAATGGGATCGCTAAGCCGTTCTGTCGGTGCTTCTGTAGGGACAGCGGTGTTTGGTACATTAATTTACTCACTGATTCCGAATTTCAGTGCAGAAGGCTCACTCAGTGAGTTACTCAATACACCGCAGCCTGTGATTTCTAATGCTTTCCAGACGGGTTTTTTGCTCGCAGGGACTCTTGCTCTTATCTGCGCGGTGAATGCCGCAAGAGCACCGCGCATTCATTTGGATGACTACGAATAACTCAGTGGGTAAACAAGAGGGAACCTTAGGTTCCCTCTTGTTTTTATTTCACTATTTTATCTTCTACCAGTTCTTCTTTGTGATCTCTTGCTTTGTTTAACAGGTCAGTAAAGTAATGACGCAGCGTATACAGCATGATCAAACTTGGAATAACCATCAAAGCGGTCAGAATAAAGAACAGCGACCAGTCATTTAAGTAGTCTGCCAGCTCGCCACTGAATGAGGCCAGTGTAGTGCGGCCGAAGTTACCTAATGAGGCTAGCAAGGCGTACTGAGTTGCAGAGAAGGCTTGCCCCGTCATCACTGTTAAGAAGGAGACGAAGGCGACTGTAGAAAATGCCGTGGTGAAGTTATCGACAATAATAGTGGCAAGGAAAAGATGTTCATTTGGACCAACCTGAGCAATCCAAGAGAACATTAAGTTACTTGCTGACATGGCGATACCACCAATCATCAATCCGCGGACAATACCAAAGCGTACGTTGACCATACTGCCAAGCAGGGTAAACAGCATAGTAATACCCCAGCCAATCAATTTGGAGTAGTAACCAATCTGCTCGTTGCTGAAGCCGATTTCTTTGTAAAACGCGATAGACATTCGACCGAGGAACGCTTCACCAATCTTAAATAGGAAAACGAACAACAGCAGTGTGATAGCTACCGAAGTGCCGTTGCGGCGGAAGAAATCAATGAATGGCTCCAGTACAGTTACACTCAACCAGGCCAATATCTTTGAATTAACTACTTTGTTGTGTCGTTGCTCAGCCTGTTTCTGTAGCGCTTCACGGTTGGTGTTAGGCTCGCCAACCAGCAGGGTAAACAGAATCAACACGCCCACGATGGCAGCCATGCCGTAGTACACACCATTCCAGCCCATTGAATCAGCATTGATAAATGCCAGATAGCCGGGAACCGAATAGCCTGTCCACCAACCAATCACTGCCATAGCAGAAGCTTGTGGCAGTTTACTGGATTCCGATTTCGGAAAGGTATCAATACGAAACGCATCAACCGCAATATCCTGAGTTGCAGAAGCTATCGCAATACCTAGGGCGAGCATGGATGTCAGCATCAGGTTTGTCGCTGGGTTTACGCCAGCAATAAACAGCGTACAGATTAAAATCAGAACCTGACAAAGGAGTATCCAACTGCGGCGCTGCCCAAGCAGAGAGTGCAGAACCGGTAAGCGGACTCGGTCAACCGCGGGTGCCCATAGAAAGTTAATCGCGTAAACCGCAAACACACTGCCGAAATAGCCAATGGCACTGCGAGTCAGTCCTGCATCTTTTAACCAGCCAGACATGTTTGAGCCAATCAACACCCAAGGGAAACCGCTGGAGCATCCGAGCATCAATACCCAAAGCAGACGTTTATCGAAGTAGCTACGGATAGTTTCAACCCAAGTGAGAGATTGATTTTCTTGTTGCATGGACCTTTCCTTGTCGGAAAAAGAGCTCCGAATAAATCGGAGCTTTAGGTGTTATTTAATCAGAGTGGCGTTGGTGATGATGATAGGTGTTACAGGAACATCCTTCATGTAGCCAATTGATCGAGTAGGTTGTTGAGCCATCTTTTGAATGACTTCAAAACCTTTAGTGACTTGACCAAACACAGCGTAGCCCGGTGGGCGTTGGCCGTAGTTCAGAAAATCGTTATCAACGAGGTTGATATAGAACTGACGCGTGGCTGAATTTGGATCGTTGGTACGAGCCATAGCAATTGTCGCGGTGTCATTGCGTAAACCGTTGCTCGCTTCATTTTGAATTGGAGCATAGGTGCTGACTTGCTTCATGTCGGTATCGAAACCGCCACCTTGTGCCATAAAGCCCGGGATGATGCGGTGGAAGATAGTACCGACATAACTGCCGTCTTCAACGTAGCGAAGGAAGTTAGCAACACTGATTGGTGCTTGTTCTTCATTCAATTCAATGGTGAAAGTGCCTAAAGTGGTTTCAACTTCCACTTGAGGCCCTGCCCAAACATAGCTGCTCGCTGCAATAGCGAGCGCTGCCAAAGAGCCTTTCACCATGGACATTCTTTTCACCATGGATAGAGTTTTAACCATGGAAACGCTCCTTCATGTAGTTTTGTAGTTCTGTGTCTGCTGCGATTTCTTTAAGAACAAGGTTCACAACATCATTCAGAACTTGTTCAATATCTTCATTTGAAGCGCTTAGGGCACCAGTACGTTTTGCAGTACCTGTATAGCTCTTCACTAACTTACCTTTTGGTGTTTCTGCGGTCAGTTGTAGCAGAACTTTACCGTTCATCTCATTTTCCATGATGGTATGAGTCACAGTCACTAAGGCTTCTTGGATTTCAAGCGTCAGCATGTTTTCGCTGTTAACTGTGATAGTGAAGCCTTGAGAATCAAATTGGCTTGAAAGTGCATTCTCCAAAGCGATACGAACGTTTTGGCGTGCATGAATAGGTTCGATGTTGTTGCGGCCGCTATCGACTAAAGCAACATATTGCGCAGAGCGAACGTCTTTACTAACCAAAGTGAACTTGCTGTTTGTCACAATATCACTGTTACTTAAAACAGCCGTAGGGTTTAGGCTTATCTGCTGTTGTTGAGGTGCAGAGCAAGCGGCCAATAAAGCAATAGAAGCTGCGAGAACCAGTTTTTTCATGGTCAATTCCTTTCGTTTGTTTTGGCATGTCAGGAACATGCTTAAGGTCACCAGACCCTAATACTTAGTAGCTTGTAAGATAACAAATTTATTGTTGCTAGCGACAGTCTTTACTTGTGTGTGACCGAAAAGGCGAGCAAGTTTTATATCGTATCCGAGGTGGCGATTGCCGATAACCAATAATTTGCCCCCTTTTTTAAGAACTTGCTTTGAATCACAGAACATCTGCCATGCGATATGGTCTGTGATCGCTTGTTGTTGATGGAAAGGGGGATTGCATACGATAAACGAAGCGCTCTCCGTTTCAAACTCATCTAAACAATTGTTCGCGATACAAGTTATCTCAGGTTGTGTTTGTAAATTGTTGTTCAAGTTGCGTCTGGCTGCTTCCACCGCCATAAAGCTCTCGTCAACACAAGTAATCGAGGCATTGGGATTTAACCGCGCCAGTTTTATCGATAGCACGCCATTTCCACAACCTAGGTCGATAAAGTCTGTGAGATCTTCACTTGGCAAATGTTCAAGCAGCAAGCGCGCGCCTTGGTCGAGGCTCTCTCCAGAATACACGTTGGGAAGATTCACTAAGCTCATTTGCTCGTTTTCGACTTCCCATCGAACTTCTTCGTCCACATTGGGTACTGGTGTGCAATTGGCAAAAGAAAACACTAAGCGGTGTTTTTTCCATGCCAGAGATGTCTTAGTGTCACCCAAATACTTCTCAAACAACTGCAGTGTTGAAGAATGAATCTCTTTTGCTTTGTTGACAGAAATAATGGGGCATTTTTCGTCTACAGATTGACGAAGTTTACTCAGAATCCACACCAGATGACGGTTATTTCGAGGGATTTGCATCAACACCAGATCGATGTCGTTAGGTATCTCATCCATGGTGTTGAGAAGTGTCACGTCATTGCAAGAGTTACGTTTTAAGTTTTCCAGTGTTGCTTTGTGAGCAATGAAAGAATCACTCATCATGAACACTTGGTGCTGCGCAGAAAACCAGCAACTGAGAGCGCCGAACGAATCGTTTAAAATCAAAATGCGTTTTGGTGAGGCTAGCGCTAGTTCTTCAATGTGTGAGATCAAGTACTCATCACCCGCATCCCAAGCTTGCAGAAGCTCATTGTTACGAATCGGGAAGCGATGCAGTGTTAGCGTGCGTTCAAATAGCGAAAGCTCAGTTTTCATATTCGGTTTAATTGATAGTTTTAAAGACACTATTATTGTCTCAGATGCTCGATGATCAAGAAACATAAACCTTTCGCTGACAATTTGTTGGTCGAACCTATGGTTTGTGTTTGTCAAAGCAAAGCTCGCCAAAGTAAACTGTTTGTTGGTTTTGTTATATCAGTGTGTGAAAGAAGGGAGCATTATGATTCAACAAGTCATTGAGACTAAGCTGCAAGATACATTTCAACCCAATTATTTGCAGGTTGTGAATGAAAGCTATATGCATAATGTGGCACCCGGCTCAGAGAGTCACTTTAAAGTAGTGATTGTTACTTCGAGCTTTGAAGGGCAACGTTTGATTATGCGCCACCGTCAAGTCAATCAGACGTTGTCGGAAGAGTTAAGCAACCATATTCATGCTCTAGCGATACATACTTACACACCACAAGAGTGGGATGAGTTGAAGAAAAAAGCACCAGATAGTCCGATGTGCTTGGGGGGATAGTGATGAGCTAAGGGCTCATTAATTGCTCTTATTTTGGATGATTGTTTAACAATTTTAATACAGCTGCCATTCTGTAAAGGGGCTGAAAACAATTTTTTTCAAAAAAAATCGCAAAAAATAACCCTTATATTCAGGTGGTGAAAATAATTGTGCGACATATCAAAATAATGATTATTAATGCGCCTTTTAAACGAATTTGTGCCCAAATAAAATCACGAATCTAGAGATCTTGAATGGCATCGTATTCGTAAAAGGTGCTAAACTACCGCCCTTGATAAATCTCATCTCAAATCTGTAATGTGATTTTTAAAAGTATGTTGCGCTTTTGGTGATTAAATAACCAAGGCGGACAGATATAATAATGTCGTGTCTAGAGACGGTTTAGTTTTGTCATTACACACTTCCAGTAGAAGTACGGATGACCACCGCCTCCAATTTGCGCAATGAATGAATCTTTTTCCCGATAAAGTAGTGCAAGTGCGTATGATTACAATAAAAAAGGGTTTGGACCTTCCTATCGCAGGAACTCCTTCCCAGGTGATTAATGATGGCAAAGCCATCAACAAAGTCGCCTTGCTTGGCGAAGAGTACGTCGGCATGCGTCCTACTATGCATGTTCGCGTAGGTGATGAAGTAAAGAAAGCTCAAGTTCTTTTTGAAGATAAGAAGAATCCGGGAGTGAAATTTACTTCACCGGTCAGCGGTAAAGTTGTTGAAATTAATCGTGGTGCAAAACGTGTACTTCAGTCTGTAGTGATTGAAGTTGCAGGTGATGACCAAGTGACGTTCGACAAGTTTGAAGCGAATCAATTAGGAAGTCTTGACCGCGAAGCGGTGAAAACTCAACTGGTCGATTCTGGTCTTTGGACATCGCTGCGTACTCGTCCGTTCAGCAAGGTTCCTGCAGTTGATTCGACGACTAAGGCTATTTTTGTTTCTGCCATGGATACTAATCCATTAGCAGCAGAGCCGACGGTTATCATCAACGACAATTCGGAAGCCTTCGTTGCTGGTCTTGATGTACTTTCAGCTTTGACTGAAGGTAAGGTGTACGTTTGTAAAAAAGGTACCAGCTTACCACGCTCAACTCAGTCTAATGTTGAAGAACATGTCTTTGACGGCCCTCACCCAGCAGGTTTAGCTGGTACACACATGCATTTCCTGCATCCTGTAAATGCAGAAAATGTGGCATGGTACATTAACTACCAGGACGTTATCGCTGTCGGTAAATTGTTCCTTACTGGTGAGTTATACAGCGAGCGTGTTATTTCTCTTGCTGGCCCTGTCGTAAATAATCCTCGATTAATCCGTACTGTAATAGGTGCAAGCCTAGAGCAATTGACGGATAGCGAAATGATGCCTGGCGAAGTTCGCGTGATCTCTGGTTCAGTACTAACAGGTACTAAAGCTTCAGGTCCACACGCTTACTTAGGTCGTTACCACTTACAGGTTTCTGTTCTTCGCGAAGGTCGTGAGAAAGAACTGTTTGGTTGGGCAATGCCTGGTAAGAACAAGTTCTCTGTTACTCGCTCATTCTTAGGTCACTTATTCAAAGGTCAGTTGTTCAACATGACAACGACGACTAACGGTAGTGATCGCGCAATGGTGCCAATTGGTAACTATGAAAAAGTTATGCCGCTAGATATGGAGCCAACTCTGTTGCTTCGTGATCTGTGTGCTGGTGACACTGATAGTGCAGTACGCCTTGGCGCATTGGAACTTGATGAAGAAGATCTAGCATTGTGTACCTTTGTATGTCCTGGTAAATACGAGTACGGTCCGTTACTTCGTGAATGCCTCGATAAGATTGAGAAAGAAGGGTAATTTTCATGGGCCTTAAAAAGTTTCTTGAAGACATCGAGCATCACTTTGAACCAGGTGGTAAACACGAGAAATGGTTTGCTTTGTATGAAGCTGCTGCGACTCTGTTTTACACGCCAGGTCTTGTGACAAAGCGAGGCGCTCATGTCCGTGATAGCGTTGATTTAAAACGTATCATGATCATGGTTTGGTTAGCTGTGTTCCCAGCAATGTTCTGGGGTATGTATAACGCAGGTGGCCAGGCTATCTCTGCACTTCATCACTTGTACGCAAGTGATCAACTTGCAACCATCGTTGATGGCAACTGGCATTACTGGCTGACTGAAATGCTAGGCGGCACTATGTCGTCTGATGCAGGTTGGG
This sequence comes from Vibrio sp. A1-b2, assembly GCF_021726015.1. Classification (NCBI taxonomy): domain Bacteria; kingdom Pseudomonadati; phylum Pseudomonadota; class Gammaproteobacteria; order Vibrionales; family Vibrionaceae; genus Vibrio; species Vibrio sp. A1-b2. The sequence continues at coordinate 803,423 of NZ_JAKKCI010000001.1, read as the reverse complement.
GCAGTAAAATTCTGTTAGGTGCAACTTACTTCCTTCCAATTTATGCAACAGTATTTATTGTTGGTGGTTTCTGGGAAGTATTGTTCTGTATGGTGCGTAAGCACGAAGTAAACGAAGGTTTCTTTGTAACTTCGATTCTTTTCGCATTGATCGTTCCACCAACGCTTCCTCTATGGCAAGCAGCGCTAGGTATCACCTTCGGTGTTGTTGTGGCGAAAGAAATCTTTGGTGGTACTGGTCGTAACTTCCTAAACCCAGCTCTAGCAGGTCGTGCATTCTTATTCTTTGCATACCCAGCGCAAATCTCTGGTGATTTAGTTTGGACCGCTGCGGACGGTTTCTCAGGCGCAACTGCTCTTAGTCAATGGACTCAAGGTGGTAGCGGTGCTCTGATGAATGCTGCAACAGGTCAAGCAATCACTTGGATGGATGCATTCATTGGTAATATTCCAGGTTCAATTGGTGAAGTGTCTACGCTTGCTCTAGCAATCGGTGCGGCATTCATTGTTTACATGGGTATTGCTTCATGGCGCATTATCGCTGGTGTGATGATCGGTATGATTGCTCTTTCTACGTTGTTCAACGTGATTGGTTCTGACACCAACATGATGTTCAACATGCCTTGGCATTGGCACCTAGTTCTAGGTGGTTTCGCATTCGGTATGTTCTTCATGGCAACGGACCCAGTATCTGCGTCGTTTACAGATAAAGGTAAGTGGGCATACGGTATTTTGATTGGTGCTATGTGTGTACTAATCCGTGTGGTTAACCCTGCATACCCAGAAGGCATGATGCTAGCGATTCTATTCGCTAACCTATTTGCTCCTCTGTTCGACCATATTGTGGTAGAGAAAAACATCAAGCGGAGATTATCGCGCTATGGCAAGTAATAACGATAGCATTAAGAAAACGCTGTTTGTTGTTATCGCATTGAGCCTAGTGTGCTCAATCATTGTATCGACAGCGGCTGTTGGCCTGCGAGACAAGCAAAAAGCGAATGCTCTGCTTGATAAGCAAAGCAAAATCGTTCAAGTAGCAGGTATCACTGAACAAGGTAAGATTCCAGAGTTGTACTCTAAGTACATTGAACCTCGTCTTATTGACCTTGACAGTGGCGACTTTGTTAAAGGTGATGCAACAACTTTTGATCAGCGTAAAGCTGCAAAAACTCCTAGTGAATCAGTAAAACTGTCTCCTGAGGAAGATGTTGCAAAAATCCTTCGCCGCTCAAACACAAGTGTTGTTTACCTTGTGAAAGATGGTGACAAAGTATCTAAAGTAATTTTACCCGTTCATGGTAACGGCCTATGGTCTATGATGTATGCATTTGTAGCTGTGGAAACCGACGGTAACACAGTTGCTGGTATTACATACTACGAACAAGGCGAAACTCCTGGATTGGGTGGTGAAGTTGAAAACCCTAACTGGCGTGCTCAATTCGTAGGTAAGAAACTGTTCGACGAGAACCACAAACCTGCAATTAAAGTTGTAAAAGGTGGCGCACCACAAGGTTCTGAGCATGGTGTTGATGCCTTATCAGGTGCAACATTAACCAGTAACGGTGTTCAACACACATTCGACTTCTGGTTAGGTGATATGGGCTTTGGTCCATTCCTAGCAAAAGTTCGTGACGGAGGTCTGAACTAATGTCTAGCGCAAAAGATATTAAAAAGAGTGTGTTAGCGCCTGTATTGGATAACAACCCAATCGCGCTACAAGTTCTTGGTGTTTGTTCTGCTCTTGCAGTAACGACCAAGCTTGAAACGGCTTTTGTTATGACTCTAGCGGTAATGTTTGTAACGGCTTTGTCTAACTTTTTCGTTTCTCTTATTCGCAACCACATTCCTAGTAGTGTACGTATCATCGTACAGATGGCGATCATTGCATCGTTAGTAATTGTGGTAGACCAAATCTTGAAGGCGTATCTATACGATATCTCTAAACAGCTTTCAGTTTTCGTTGGTCTTATCATTACTAACTGTATCGTAATGGGCCGTGCTGAAGCGTTCGCTATGAAGTCTGCTCCGATTCCTTCTTTAATTGATGGTATTGGTAACGGTTTGGGTTATGGTTTCGTTCTTATCACTGTTGGCTTCTTCCGCGAGTTGTTTGGCTCTGGCAAGTTGTTTGGTATGGAAGTTCTACCGTTAGTTAGAGATGGTGGTTGGTACCAGCCAAATGGTTTAATGCTATTAGCACCTTCGGCTTTCTTCCTGATCGGATTTATGATTTGGGCGATTCGTACCTTCAAGCCTGAACAAGTAGAAGCGAAGGAGTAAGGTTGTCATGGAACATTATATTAGTTTGATGGTGAAATCGATTTTCATCGAGAACATGGCACTGTCTTTCTTCTTAGGTATGTGTACCTTCTTGGCGGTATCGAAGAAAGTTAAGACATCATTTGGTCTAGGTATTGCGGTAACAGTGGTATTAACCATCTCTGTTCCTGTGAACAACCTAGTTTACAACCTAGTTCTTAAACCAGATGCGCTTGCTGAAGGTGTGGATTTAAGTTTCCTTAACTTCATTACCTTTATCGGTGTAATCGCTGCATTAGTACAGATTCTAGAAATGATCTTAGACCGTTTCTTCCCGCCTCTGTACAACGCGTTAGGTATCTTCCTTCCATTGATCACAGTTAACTGTGCAATCTTTGGTGGTGTATCTTTCATGGTTCAGCGTGATTACAATTTCGCAGAGTCTGTAGTTTATGGTTTCGGTTCAGGTTTGGGCTGGATGCTAGCTATCGTCGCTCTTGCAGGTATCCGTGAGAAAATGAAGTATTCAGACGTGCCTCCGGGTCTACGTGGTCTAGGTATTACCTTTATCACTGCTGGTCTAATGGCGCTTGGCTTTATGTCATTCTCTGGTGTTCAACTGTAAGACGGGTAAACCGCAACAATTAAGGAATAGTCAATGGACATTATTCTTGGTGTAGTGATGTTTACTCTGATTGTTCTAGCGCTAGTTCTAGTGATTCTATTCGCTAAATCTAAGCTAGTACCAACAGGTGACATTACAATCTCAATCAATGGCGATGCAGACAAATCGATCGTTACTTCTCCAGGCGGCAAGCTTCTTGGCGCATTGGCGAATTCTGGCGTATTCGTGTCATCGGCATGTGGTGGCGGTGGCTCTTGTGGTCAGTGTCGCGTAAAAATTAAATCTGGCGGTGGTGATATTCTACCGACCGAGCTTGACCACATTACTAAAGGTGAAGCTCGTGAAGGTGAACGTCTAGCGTGTCAGGTTGCAGTGAAAGCTGACATGGAGATCGAACTTCCAGAAGAGATCTTCGGTGTTAAGAAGTGGGAATGTACTGTTATCTCTAACGATAACAAAGCGACATTCATTAAAGAGCTTAAGCTACAAATTCCAGATGGCGAATCAGTACCTTTCCGTGCTGGTGGTTACATCCAGATTGAAGCTCCTGCTCACCACGTAAAATACGCGGATTACGATGTACCTGAAGAGTACCGTGGCGACTGGGACAAGTTTAACCTGTTCCGCTACGAGTCTAAGGTAGATGAAGATATCATTCGTGCATACTCTATGGCGAACTACCCTGAAGAGTTCGGCATTATTATGCTAAACGTACGTATCGCGACTCCGCCGCCAAATAATCCAAACGTACCGCCGGGTCAAATGTCTTCGTACATTTGGTCTCTAAAAGCTGGTGATAAATGTACGATTTCTGGTCCATTTGGTGAGTTCTTCGCGAAAGATACAGATGCTGAAATGGTATTTGTGGGTGGTGGTGCTGGTATGGCTCCAATGCGTTCACACATCTTCGATCAGCTAAAACGTCTGAAATCCAAGCGTAAGATGTCTTACTGGTACGGTGCTCGTTCTAAGCGTGAAATGTTCTACGTGGAAGACTTTGACGGCCTAGCGGCTGAGAATGACAACTTCGTATGGCACTGTGCGCTATCTGACCCGCAACCAGAAGATAACTGGGATGGTTACACAGGCTTCATCCACAACGTATTGTATGAAAACTATCTGAAGGATCACGAAGCTCCTGAAGATTGTGAATACTACATGTGTGGTCCACCGATGATGAACGCAGCTGTTATCGGCATGCTGAAAGATCTTGGTGTAGAAGATGAAAACATCTTGTTGGATGACTTCGGTGGTTAATCTCCGCTAAGCGTCTGATTTAATGGCTGACTCATTTGAGTCAGCCATAATTTTTTGAAGTTTGTATAGAGAATCTCGTAAGGTTTATGTGCTGAATAACACATGGATTCTCTATATCTACTTATCTCTATAGGAGTAAACAAGTGAAAACTTGGCTTGTTGCATTAGCTTCTTTATTGCTTTTAGCTGGTTGTGAAAAACCAGTCGAGCAAGTTCATTTAAGCGGCCCAACGATGGGCACCACATACAACATTAAGTATCTTCAACAAGATGGTATTCCGTCTTCTGAAGACTTGCACAAAGAGATCGATCGCTTACTTGAAGAAGTAAACGACCAGATGTCAACGTACCGTAAAACGTCAGAGCTGAGCCGTTTTAACCAGTTTCAAGAGACCACTCCATTTGAAGTTTCACCTCAGACGGCAACAGTGGTGCGTGAAGCGATTCGTCTTAACGGAGTGACGTTAGGAGCTCTTGATGTCACTGTAGGCCCATTGGTTAACTTGTGGGGATTTGGCCCAGAAGCGCGTCCAGAAGTGGTTCCTACCGACGAAGAGTTGGCAGAGCGTAAAGCGAACATCGGTATTGAGCATTTGAGTGTTGAAGGCAACAAGCTGAGTAAAGACCTTCCTCATTTGTACGTAGACCTTTCGACGATTGCCAAAGGTTGGGGTGTAGATGTGGTTGCTGACTATATTGAATCTCAGGGCGTTGCTAACTACATGGTGGAAGTGGGTGGTGAAATCCGTTTGAAAGGTGTCAATCGTGAAGGTGTCGGCTGGCGTATCGCGGTAGAAAAACCGACAGTGGATGAACGCACGATTCAAGAAGTCATTGAACCGGGTGACTATGCAATTGCTACCTCTGGTGATTACCGTAACTACTTTGAGCGTGATGGTGTGCGTTACTCGCATATTATTAATCCTCAAACAGGGCGCCCAATTAACAACCGTGTTGTCTCGGTCACTGTATTAGATAAATCTTGTATGACAGCGGATGGTCTTGCAACGGGGTTAATGGTGCTAGGCGAAGCCAAAGGCATTGAGATCGCAGAGCAAAAAAACATTCCTGTGTTTATGATTGTGAAAACGGATGACGGTTTTGAAGAGATCTCTTCAAGCGCATTCAAACCATTCTTAAACCGCAAATAGCAGAAGTGAGTTTGTCATTATGAGTACGTTTCTGATTACTTTCGGCGTCTTTCTGGCTGTTATCGCAGCAATGGCTGTCGGCTATATTTTCCAGAAAAAAGTCGTCAAAGGCAGTTGTGGCGGATTAGGTGCAGTTGGCATTGAGAAAGTGTGTAATTGTCCTGAGCCATGTGACGCACGCAAAAAGCGAGAAGCTCGTGAAGCGGCAAGAGCTGAGAAATTGGCTGCTTGGGAAAAAGACCGCATCGCGTAAACACGTGTCAGCAGTTTTGATTAAAAAGGGTTCTATCGTTATTAGATAGAACCGTTTTTGTTTGAGTATGGCTTTAAGGAACTAGATTTAAGGCGTTAGATTCTAGGCGTTAACCAGTTGGTTTCGTCCACCTTCTTTGGCATTGTACAGTCGCATATCCGCGACTTTTATCTGTTGGTCAAGGGTACCTTTCATGGATGTGGCACCAATGCTGATGGTGTATTTGATTACTTGGCCTTGATGTTCAACCTGATCAGCTTCAATACATCGACGCATTCGTTCAAGCTGCTTACAGAATTTCTCGAACTCACCGTCATAGTGAATGCAGAACTCTTCGCCACCAAATCGGGCAACTGTTTGATCACCGAAAAAGGCCTTGAGAATACCTGAGATGTGAGTCAAAGCGGCGTCGCCACCATCGTGACCGTAGTTATCATTGACCTTTTTAAAGAAGTCGATATCAAGCATCGCAATGCAGCGTTCGGCTTCATTTTTACCAACGGTGTCGAATAAGTAACGGCGATTCCACAGACCTGTTAGCGCGTCCTGGTTGGCAAGTTTAAACAGTTCCTTTGTCGCTTCCTGCATGTTAAGCAGTTGGTTTACGCGACAAAACAGTTCTTCCTGATTAAAAGGCTTATGCAAGAAGTCATTAGCACCCGCTTTTAAATACTGAGCAGTGATGGTTTTATCGTCTGAACCAGATAACCCAAGAATCGAAATACCATCGTGAGCAGAGTGACGGCGAATTTCGCGAATCATCTCAAGCCCAGTCATTTCAGGCATATAGTTGTCACTGATGATAAGGCTGATGTCAGGATTTTCAGTCAGTTTTTGCAGTGCTTCCTCACCATTGCCTGCTTGAGTCGTGCGAATGTATTGCGATTCTAGTAGCTGACAAATGGTACGGCGAATCATGGTGCTGTCATCAACAACCAGTGCATGATGAAACTGGTTGTTCTTAATTCGTTTAGCAAACGGGATGACGTATTGCACCGAGCTTAGGCTGTCTTTAAGAATGTAATCGAGGACACCCTTCTTCAGAAATTCTTGTCGAGTTTCTTGCTCGAATTTAGCGGTAAGTACGACGACTTTTAGATTTCTGCTCAATAAGAGATCGATGATCACTCCATCTTCAGCATCAATAAGGTGGTAACACGACACGACAAAGGCGAAGTCAGTTCGCTGCTCAAGCACTTGCTTGCTTTGTACGAGATCCTCACACACAGTGACCTCGAACCCTAGCTCTGAAAGATGAGTGCTAAGGTAGTTACGAAAAATGCGACTGCCATCTATAACGAGTACAGAGTTGCTTGAACGATTCACGATAGCTTTGCCTTGATTGAAATCGATGCCGATTGATGGTTTTTTAACAGGGTGCCTTTTATACATGAGAACAGAATTGGCATATGTAGGAATAAGATGATTAATTGACAGACTGTGTCGGTATTTTGTCAGGGTAAGAAAGTTGTTTTCGTTTTGCTTAAATTGGTTCTACAATGACTGTGTTTATATACAGTTATCTGGTGGCATGTGGAACAAGAATCGACGAGAAAAATCATTCATATTGATATGGATTGTTTTTATGCCGCAGTAGAGATGCGTGATAACCCGCAATATCGCGGCAGGCCGTTAGCTGTCGGTGGGCATGAGAAACAAAGAGGGGTGCTGAGTACCTGTAATTATGAGGCGCGCAAATTTGGCGTCCGTTCTGCTATGCCAACGGCTCAAGCTTTGAAGTTGTGTCCTCAGCTCTTAGTGGTGCCCGGTAGAATGTCGGTATATAAAGATGTATCACGTAAAATTCACGCTATTTTCCAGCGCTATACCTCAATCATTGAACCGCTATCCTTAGATGAAGCTTTTCTGGATGTTACCGATGTCGAACTCTGCCATGGAAGTGCCACGTTGATCGCTCAGGCAATTCGCAGAGACATTTGGAATGAGCTTGAGTTGACGGCATCAGCGGGCGTCGCACCGATAAAATTCTTGGCAAAAGTCGCTTCTGATATCAATAAGCCTAACGGTCAGTTTGTGGTTACGCCGGAAGAGGTACAATCTACCGTTGATAAGCTGCCGCTAGAGAAAATTCCCGGAGTCGGGAAGGTGAGTTTAGAAAAGCTACATCAAGCTGGGTTTTATCTTTGCGAAGACATCAAGCATAGTGACTACCGCGAGTTACTGAGAAAGTTTGGCCGTTTAGGTGCGTCGTTATGGAAAAAGAGCCACGGGATTGATAATCGCGAAGTTATTGTAGAACGAGAGCGCAAGTCTGTCGGTGTAGAACGTACTTTCAGCCAGAATATTTCGACTTATGAAGAGTGTTGGCAAATCATCGAGGGTAAACTGTTTCCTGAGCTGGATATCCGCTTAGCAAAAGCGAGTCCGGATAAAGCGATCATTAAGCAGGGTATTAAGGTGAAATTTGCAGACTTTCAGCTTACGACCATAGAACATATCCACCCACAATTAGAGCTGGATGATTTCAGACAGTTGCTCAGTGATGTTCTCAAACGTCAAAAGGGGCGAGAGATCCGCTTGCTAGGACTGTCAGTGATGTTAAAACCAGAAGAACAATCTAAGCAGCTCAGTTTCTTTTAAGCTTTTTTCTATAGTCTGATTTAGCTTAAGATACCCGAGTATTTAAGCGTTCCATTTACTCTATATCCTCAACTCTAAGCGCTTTGAGCACAATAACTGACACGGCACTAACGTATCACTAATCAACCTCCGATATTGTTAAGCAAAATTTAATTTTTAAAGGTCAACTGGCCTGAGAGACAGGTATGAAAAAGACAATTTTAATCGCTTCTTTATTGTGTAGCTCTTCTGTTTGGGCTGCTCAGTGTAAAATCGACGTGCAAAATGAAGTTCATCTAAGTGGTTCCAGTGTTGAAATACATACAACCCGTGGTGATACTGCTGTGATGGACGAGAGTAATCGTCTCTATCTTCATGGCGAACAAATTGAGTTGGACGGTTCTCAACAACAAGCGATCCAATCTTATCGAGAAAGTGTCAGTTCAGCTGTTCCCCGTGCGAAAGAGCTGGCTCAGAAAGGAATGGATGTCGCCAGTGACCTACTAGACGATGTAGCAGCAAGCCTTGATGCACCTAATGCATTTGAAGGTGTTAAACAGTCTATGAAAGATTTTTTTGCTGACGTAGAAAGCCGTTATTACCAAGGTGGAGATTTCGTTTTACCTGCTAATACCTTTGAATCTATGACTCAGCAATGGCAACAAGATTTTGAAAAAGCAAAAGCGATGTTTAGTCAGGAGTTTTTCTCGAGTGCGTTTGATGCCGTATCTGAAAAGATGAAACAGGATGGTGGGATAAACCTGACCGAACTGGGCAACACCATGAGTGAACTGACTGCTAAGTTCGAAGCCCGCTTGAGAGAGCATGAGGCTACGGTAGAAAAAGAAGGCAAAGAACTGTGTGAATCTCTTGATGATATTGTTGAGCAGGAGCAAGAATTGCACAAAAAGATACCTGAACTAAAGAATTACCAAGTCTTTACGATCTAAACTAAGAGAGCGCATCAAGCGCTCTTTTTTTTACTTTGTTCTATTTGAAGGTGAGATGATTTTTAACAATGTGAGTGTTCGTTGGATAAGTGTCTTAACCGCGGTATCTGTGGTTGTTTGCTTCGTTGCCTGCTACTTAGCGTTTAAGTATTTGTGGACTTATGATCGTCAAGTCACACAAGCTGAGGAACTACAGAGAGAAGAGATTGAACGAGTCGAAACCGTTATTGATATTACTAAGATTAAACTTGGTGATTCGATAGTGGATTATGCGGCTTGGGACGATATGGTTGAGTTTATCCGTTCTCCAAATGAAGAATTTGTCGAAAGCGGCATTGGTGCGCACTCATATACATCACAACTTATTAATGGTTTTTTTGTCTTTGCAGCAGATAAAACCTTCGTATGGGGAAAAACACTTGATATCGAGACGAACCATCTCGTTGATGATGAGCGTTATACTCAGTATTTCCCAACAATTCTTCATCAGGCGGAGCTGCTTGATACCAATTTTGTAAAAGCGATTGTGCACTTCATTGTGATTGATAATGAACCATACTTTGCCGCCGCCTCCCGCGTTTGTAATAGTGACGCGTCCGGTTGTGATAAAGGTTACATTATCTTTTTCAAAAAACTCTCTGATCACTTCTCTCAGCAGATAAATAAAGCCACTGGTATTCAGATCGAAATCCTAGTTAACGAGAGTAATACTCAAACGTTTGAGCCTTCTGAAAATATATCCTACATCACTAAGTTAGATTACGACGCTGGCTCCAGTGTAGTTATTAAGGTGTTTCACCATGTGAAAATTCCAAGCTTTATTGTTTGGCAGGAAGTGTTTGCCTTGCTGGCATTCTCTATCATGTTCTATTTCATTAATCTTTTGCTGGCTAAGTCTTTAGTGAAGCCAATCACTAACGCCAATCTGGTGTTAGAGAAGTTTCAAGCACAAGGTGGTTTCATCCCCGATGAGTCTTATTTCATTTCAAAAGAGATGAAAGGGTTTGCTCGAACTATCAATAAAATCATGAATGATTTAGAGGCAAGCCGGCGAGAGCTACGCTGGCAGTCTGAGCACGACCCTCTTACAGAGCTTTCTAACCGCCGCCATTTAAACAGCCGTCTGACGGCTTTTATAAATGACTATCACTTTAGTCATATTTCGCTCTATTTGGTGGATGTCGATTACTTCAAATTGTACAACGATAACCTGAGCCATATGGATGGTGACAATGCCTTGAAGGCTGTTGCTAAGGCGCTGGATGCTGTTGAGTACAACGGAGACAAGATCGTTGCTCGCTTTGGTGGTGAAGAGTTTTGCGTGGTATTGGCCAGTGATGGGCCTATTAACCTAAGTGAACATGCACAGAAGCTAAAAGACGCAGTTTCCAATTTGAAGATACCTCATCCATTTATCCCTATAGCGGGGCGAGAATACTTATCTATTAGCATTGGTGGAGTACAAATAGATAAACCCAGCATGGCTTATTTTCAAGAAATGTTTCATCAGGCTGATCAGGCACTGTATTCAGCAAAGAGAAAAGGTAGAGATCAGTACGTTGTACAACAATTTAACAAACATTCCGTTCGTTTAGTCGGTGTAAATTAATTATTACGTAATAAATACTAAATATTTGTCTATTAAAGCAGCAAACTGTACTGGTGTTTATTGTGTCACTAGTCAATTTCATTTAATGTACTAGTCAACTAGTTTAGTGATATTTGTGAGTAGTAATGGCATCGAGTAATACCCGCGAAACTTTTGGCTCACGCCTTGGGTTTGTTTTGGCCGCAGCAGGTGCTGCAGTTGGCCTTGGAAATATTTGGGGTTTCCCCACTCAGGCAGCCAGTAATGGCGGTGGCGCATTCCTGTTAGTCTATTTGGTTCTCATTTTAGTGGTTGCGTTTCCTATGCTGGTGGTCGAAATGGCGATTGGACGTTCAGGTCAAGCAAACCCTGTTGATAGTATGCGTTCACTTACGCCTAATCCTATGGCTAAAAAAGCTGGTGCCTTAGTGGGTTGGCTAGGTCTTAGCGTTCCAAGCGCAGTATTAGCGTTTTATAGCATTGTTGGTGGGTGGATAATTTGCTTTATGCTCGGCGCTATCACCGATGTGCTGGGTATGGAAAGTGCGACTGCTTGGTTTAAAGGTTTTAGTGTTGAACGTAACTTATTCGGCACTTTGGTTTTCTATGTTCTTACTATCTTGATTGTTCAAGGTGGTGTGAAACAAGGTATCGAAAAGTGGTCAACTCGCTTAATGCCTGCATTGTTCGTTTTATTTGGTGTTCTGTTCATTTACATCATGATGCAACCAGGCGCTATTCAAGGCCTGCAACATTATCTGGTTCCGGATTTTGACAAGATTTTTGATCGCAAAATGATCTTGGCTGCGATGGGGCAGGGATTCTTCTCTTTGACCATTGGTGGCTGCTCAATGCTAATTTACGGCTCTTACTTAAGTAAGAAAGAGAATCTGCCGAAAATGGCGATGAACGTGACGTTAGTGGATACCGGTGTTGCTTTTATTGCTGGTCTTGTCGTTCTTCCTGCCATGTTTGTTGCAATGAACAAAGGTGTTCAGATATACGCAGAAGATGGTTCGCTACTGAGTTCAGATACTTTAGTCTTTACAGTTCTACCATTAATGTTTGATAGCCTAGGCTTATTAGGGCAGCTATTTGCAATCGTGTTCTTCTTGTTATTGACGATTGCTGCGCTAACTTCTTCGATCTCTATGTTGGAATGTCCTGTCGCTCTGGTTTCAGAACGCTTTAACACTAAACGTACACCAACCAGTTGGGTATTAGGCGGACTGATTGCTCTGTTTAGTGTGGTGATTGTTTACAACTTTGGCCAACTGTTTGGCTTAGTGGCCACTACGGCTACGCAATACTTGCAACCGACCGCTGCATTGATGTTCTGTTTGTTTGGTGGCTGGGTATGGAATCGTAATGCTAAGCTCAAAGAATTGGAGCAAGGCTTCCCGGAATTCCGTCAAAGCACGTTTGGAAAAATCTGGCCTTGGTATGTGAAGTTTGTCTGCCCAATTTTAGTGGCAACAGTTATCTGGGCGTCGTTTGGTTAGTCCAAGCCGAAACAAAAAACCTTGGTAGAGATACCAAGGTTTTTTTATGCATGAAAATGAGAGTCTATATTTTCTCGTTATTCCGAGGGTGATGGTGGCATTATTTGCCCCGTGGTGAGTGGCTCTAAATCCACTTCGATAAACTCTTCAATGAAATCACCAACCAGTTGTTCAACCATGTCGTCATTTTGAGTGAAGTAAGCGAGGTGGAATACAGCATCACCTTCATTCACTAAAGGTAGTGTCTGCTGACCGATTACAATACCGCCTTTGTTGGCTTTGACTTCAACTTCGACGTTGCCCAAAGGTGAGTTGATGTAAGCCAATACTTGGCCTTTTTCTACACGATCGCCGAGTGACACTACGGTACGTAAGATACCGTCTGCTTCGGCTCGTAACCAACTGGTCGATTTTGCGATCACTGAGCTTGGCAGTTTTTTGCGGCTGGCGCGCAGCATACCAATAGTTTGCATCACGCGTTTTACACCAACGACACCAGCACTGATCGCAATAGGCTCAAAACGAAGCGCTTCACCAGCTTCATAAGTCAGTACTGTGATACCGGATTTTTCTGCTTCACTACGTAGAGAGCCCATTCTGAGCGGGGAATCCAAAATTACTGGTGTCGCGAAAGCTTGTGCAATACGCAGTGTTTCTGGATTGCTTAAGTCTGCTCGAATCTGAGGGAGGTTTGTTCTGTGAATCGCACCAGTGTGCAGGTCTATGATGTAATCACATTTCAACGCGACTTGAGAAAAGAAGATGTGTGCCATTCTTGAAGCCAGCGATCCGCTGTCACTGCCGGGGAAGCAGCGGTTTAAGTCGCGCCTGTCTGGTAAGTAACGTGACTTATGAATAAAGCCGAAGACGTTCACGATAGGTACGGTAATAAGAGTACCTTTGAGCTTAGTAGGATCGATGGAATTGATAAGTTGTCTTACGATCTCAACACCATTGAGTTCGTCACCATGGATGGCGGCGTTAACCATAAGCACCGGGCCCGGTGAAGCGCCATGAATGATTTCTATAGGAATGGAAAGGGGCGAATGAGTATAGAGTTTCGCACCTTCCAGTTCGATGACTTGTTTGGTTGCTGGGGGAATTTTCTCCCCCAGAAATTCGTATGCTGTATTCTTATATTTTCTAGCCTTTACCACGTGTTCTTGTCCTTTTACTTGCCGCATTTTTTTCTAGAAATTCGACAATCATACCGGCGATATCTTTTCCGGTTGCAGCTTCAATGCCTTCTAAGCCTGGCGAAGAGTTTACTTCCATGACCAAAGGTCCTCTTGCAGAACGAAGTAAATCAACACCAGCGACATTGAGTCCCATGATTTTAGCGGCTTCAATAGCTGTTTTACGTTCTTGTGGTGTGATCTTAATCAGTGATGCTGAACCACCACGGTGAAGGTTAGAACGGAACTCGCCTTCAGCCCCTTGTCGCTTCATTGCTGCGATAACTTTATCACCAATGACGAAACAGCGAATATCCGCGCCGCCAGCTTCTTTAATATATTCTTGAACCATGATGTTCGCTTTCAGGCCCATAAAGGCTTCGATAACACTTTCTGCTGCTTTACGAGTTTCGGCAAGAACAACACCGATCCCTTGAGTCCCTTCTAGTAGTTTAATCACCACAGGTGCGCCGCCAACCATGTCTAGTAGGTCTTTAACATCATCTGGCTTGCTTGCGAAACCTGTAATTGGCATACCAATGCCTTTACGAGATAGCAGTTGCATTGAGCGTAACTTATCTCTTGAGCGACTGATCGCGACAGATTCGTTGGCTGGGTAGACACCCATCATTTCGAACTGACGTAATACCGCTGTACCATAAAAGGTAACTGACGCGCCAATTCGAGGAATAACCGCATCAAATCCTGCCAGTTCTTCACCTTTAAAATGGATTTCAGGTTTGTCTGAATTGATATTCATGTAACAACGTAAAGCATCAATCACTTTTACTTCGTGCCCTCGTTGCTTACAAGCTTCGATTAATCGCTTGGTTGAATATAGCGAAGAGTTGCGTGACAGAATACCAATTTTCATAACTTGGGTGCCTCAAAAGGAATTAAAAACGATGCTGTTGGATCAACAACAATCCTATGGTGCATCGCGGTGCGACCTAAAAGCATGCGGAATGCCATATTTTCTCTATTGGTTAATGTAATTTCCGCAGGCCACGTTTGTCCGCCTAAACTGATGTCGGACTTAATAACGTAACGAGATTCTTCATGACCACCTGAGTCTCGTACTGTTCTCTCTTCTATTACTTCAGCCTCACAAACTACCACAGTATCCACATCATGTTGATTTGGGTGAATCCAGAAGCGAACCCAAAGTTTATCTTCTTTAGTAAAGCTCTCTAACTTAAATGCGTGTAAGCAAGATGTGCGGGCTCCGGTATCGATTTTCGCTTTAATTTTTTCAATACCTAACCCTGGAAGGCTAAGTCTCTCTCGCCATCCGACAGTCATTTTTTCTTTCATCGCAGTATCTTAGTGTTTTGTTTGGAATTTACTTAAGGCTGAAATGAAGTACAGCCCACAAAAGAGGTAATACCTTGAATAGAGTGTGGTGAACTTCTCTGGGAACTTCAAGGACGCGCACTCTAACAGTAGTGATTATTCTCTCGCTAATGAAAAAAAATGGTCGTATCGACAAAAATATTTGTTCATAAGCAAAAAAGCCGAAGCTGTCAGCTTCGGCTCGTTGTCAGGCATTTTTGTTAAAAAAGCTTAAGATTTAGCTGGGATATTTTCCAGTAGCGCAACCATTTGTTCCCAGAATAATCCGACAGTATCGATTTTCACTTTTTCATCTGGAGAGTGTGGGAATTTAATCGTTGGACCAAAAGAAACCATGTCCATATTTGGGTAAGGTTTCTTAAACAGACCACACTCAAGACCTGCGTGAATGACCATTATGTTTGGTTTGTTACCATAGATGCCTTCATACATGTCGCGGAAGATATGCATGATTTCTGAATCTGCGTCTGGTTTCCAGCCGGGGTACGCGCCTGAAAATTGAATTGATGCACCTGCAAGTTCAGCGACTGACGCTAGCATTCCTTCAACCTGACTGCGACCTGAATCGATCAACGAGCGGATTAGGCAAAGTACGGTGACTTGGTTCTCTTCCGTTTTAATCACGCCTACGTTTAATGACGTTTCTACCACACCTTCAATGTCATCACTCATACGGATAACGCCGTTAGGGCAAGCGTTTAGTGCAGCAATAAATGGTTTCTGCGTTTCAACTGTAAACATATCAACAGCGGTTGGCTGAGCTTCGTTGAATGTGACAATGTTAGTTTCAACTTTACCAAGTTCTTCTTTTATTAGATTGGTATAGAAGCTGTATAGCTCCGCTAACTTCGCTTCATTTTCCGCAGGAAGAGCCACAGTCACAAATGCTTCACGTGGAATGGCGTTACGTAAGCTACCACCACGGAATTCGACTAAGCGCAGATCCAACTCATTTGCGTGCCCCGCTAAGAAACGAGCAAGTAACTTGTTTGCGTTGCCACGACCCGTATGGATATCACATCCTGAGTGACCGCCTTTCAGACCTTTAAGTACAAGTTGACGAATGACAAAATTGGTTGGGATTGCTTCACGCTTGATGTCGAACTTCATTGAAGCATCAACGCCGCCAGCACAGCCCATGTAAACTTCGCCTTCTTGTTCTGAATCGGTGTTTAGAAGAATTTCACCTTCTAACCAACCTGCTTCAAGACCGAATGCGCCAGTCATTCCCGCTTCTTCATCAATCGTCAGCAAAACTTCTAGTGGACCGTGTTTGATGTCTGTTGAAGCTAATACAGCTAAACATGCCGCCATGCCCATACCGTTATCAGCACCTAATGTGGTGCCTTTTGCGGTTACCCATTCACCATCAATATAAGGTTGGATTGGATCTTTGGTGAAGTCATGGTCGGTATCTTCATTCTTCTGAGGAACCATATCGATATGAGCCTGAAGCACCACACCTTTTTTATTCTCCATTCCCGGTGTCGCTGGCTTTTTGATAAACACGTTGCCCGTTGCATCACGGCGAACTTCCAAGCCAAGCTCTGTTACCCAACCAATAATGGCTTGAGCTAGCGCTTCTTCATGCTTTGAAGGATGTGGAATTGAGCAGATTTTATCAAAAAACTGCCAAACTGGAGTTGGTGATAGGGTGCTAATTTCAGAATGGAACTCAGACATAGATGACTCCTTTATTTATCTATACCCCGATTAAATCGCGAATAAAGGTTAATAATGTAGAGAAATAACCTGTCTACGGGGCAATATTTGTGTGACAGCATACCATTGAGTCGTTGAATCGAGTAGTAGCACGGAAGGGGATTTTTCAGTGAGAGTAGATTCATAAATGAGTAGGAACTCGTAAGTTATCATTGAACTACTCAATAAGTTGCATTTATTTTGCAATCCACTTCAAAAATAAAACATGGATTGTGTAATTTTATTACCAATAATTCCGAGGTGATTGTAGGTTTTATTGAAAATGTGTGATTTGACTCACTATATATTTGTAATATATTTTCTTTGTGGTATATTAATAACCAATTCGAAAGTAATGACTTCGAAGCTAGTTTACCCACGTAATATTGATGAAAGATGTTATGTCGATCAGCGATGTTACACCCCACACGCTTTGGTGAGTGAGACCAAATGCATGTGATTTGAACAGTAATGTTCACCCCTATATATTGGAATTTGCTTTTAGCCACAGCTTGGTGAACCAAGAGTGGTTAATATGATTCACCGCCATCTGTATCTCAGATGGCGTTTTTTTTTGCCTGCTGTTTCGTATTACTCTTCAATAATACTGACTTCTCCAATGAAGTAGCCTTCTTCATCAAAGCGTTTCAGCTCATTGTTTTCATAAACGATAGTAATGTGTCGAATATCTGAAAATTGCCAGTTACGCCATTGGTAAACAAATTTGTCATTTTCTACCCACCAGTAGCCCTCATCAATATCATTCGGGCGATCGGAAATTCCGATCATTTTACCATCTGCTTGAAGAGTGATCCGGTAGGGGATATTGAAGCAATCTTTAGATAGTAGCGTTTTGTTGGTCACCATAGCTCTAATCTGTTGCCCTGTTAATGGCGGTTCGGAGCATTCGGCCAAGCTAATATTGGGTAATACTTCTTTAGCTATGCGCGCCAGTTGAGCAATACCTTCACGTATATTCTCTGTGCGAATCGATTGGAAACTCAGTCTAAAGCTATTGTTCTTGTGGTTGCAGCAGTAATACTTCTGCCCGTTATTAATCAAAATACCATTCTCTTCTGCAAGTCGCTCAAAACGAGTGGCATCAAAACTTTCCTTATAATCAACCCAAAAAGCGGTTCCGGCTAGCGATGGAGTAACTCCAGATTGCGGAAAGTAATAGTTCATTGCTTTTTCCATCGTTAACCATTTTTCTCTATAGCGCTTAAGTAGCTTCTGAGTCAGCATGTCGTAGTAGCCTAGACTGAGAAACAGAGCTAAGGTCTGACAGTTACTTTTGGGTGGTAGACTGTGCGTACGTACTTGCAGTGCTTTGATTTGATCGATTAACGGCGATGCCGCAACGATAAATCCAATACGTAACCCTGGTGCAATCGTAGAGGTGAAGCTGGATATGTAGATGATTCGCTCTGTTGGATACTCACACCTCAGCGGAGGGCAGCTATCTTCAATGAAGTTAACATCGTGTTCAAAATCATCTTCGATAATTAAAAAGTCATGTTCATTCGCTGAGTCAATGAGTGCCTTGCGCCTTTCTGGTGACATGCGAACGGTAGTTGGGAACTGATTACTGGGGGTTGTATAAACCAAATTGCAATTGTTGAGACGAGAATCGATGACTAACCCTTTTGCATCGACATCAATGGGGACTACATTTGCTCGACGAGCTTGAAACTGAACAAGTGCTTCTGGGTAACCAGGGTTTTCCATTCCTACTGACGTTTGTTTAGAAACCAGTAACCGAGTGAGGTAGTAAAGGCTATTTTGGCAACCCAGTGTAATGGCGATATTTTCTTTGTTAACGAATATTCCACGTTTAGTCAGAACACGAGTACGTATCTGTTCAATTAACTCTTCATAGTCATTATGGTTTGATGTCCAACTACGATGATTACTTTTATTTAAAGATTGAATACTGCACTTACGCCACTCACTAACAGGAAAGAGATCTTCATCGACCATGCCATTGACGAACAAATAAGGGTAGTTGGAAAGATCTTTTACTGAGGCATCTGAAAGCGATTGTTCACTGTTTAGGTAATCGTCCCAATTGAGAGTTGAGACTGATTGTGCGCTTTGCTGATCGGGCGATGCATTATTCAGTTCAAGCTGAGGATTAACGTAGTAGCCTTTTCTTTCAATGGGTATAAGTACCCCTTCTTCGGCTAACTGTTCGTAAACACGTAAAATTGTATTGCGCGAAACTTTGAGTTTTTCGGCTAATTGGCGTGAGGAAGTGATGCTGGTTTGCTTTGGAACAAAACCTGCGAATATGGCTTTAGCGATGTCGCTTTTGATTTGATCTTGCAGTGTTCTCGAATCTTGCGAGTCGATATGAATAAATTGATACAGCATAGCTTCCCCGCTTATGTAACCGCCGCATCTAAAGTCCAAAAAGGAGAGAAAGTGAAATGAGGCTCACTTTCTCTATACACATTTTATATAAGCGACTGTAGTTGCGTTTTAACTATTTCCAGCCCTCTTGAGACTAATTCTGGCTCAATTGTTAACGGTGGAAGGAAGCGAATAACGTTACCTTTTACACCACAAGAAAGAAGAATGAGGCCTTGCTGGTTACTCTTTAATACCAGTTGTTTAGTCAGATCTGCAAGCGGTTGTCCTGTGGTTGGATCATTAAGCTCAATCGCGATCATTGCGCCAACCTGACGAATATCTCCGATATGAGGAATTTCTTTTTGCAGTACAGTCAGTATCTCTTTGAATTGCTGACCCACATGCTGAGCTCGTTCGCATAAGTTATCTTCTTTAATAATGTTGATAACTTCAAGTGCGGCGCGACACGCCAACGGTGAGCCTGCGTAAGTTCCGCCGATACCACCAGGATTTGCTGAGTCCATAATTTCAGCTTTACCAACAACCCCAGATAGAGGAAAGCCGCCAGCAATGCCTTTTGCCATAGTGATTAAATCTGGTTTTGCATCGAAATATTCACACGCAAAAAGTTTACCTGTACGCGCAAAGCCGGTTTGAATTTCATCACAGATAAGCACTATTCCGTGCTTGTCACAGATGTTACGCAATTCACTTACCCATGTGTTTGGTGCTTGATAGAAGCCACCTTCGCCCTGAATTGGTTCAAAAATGATCGCAGCAACACGAGACGGCTCAATATCACAGGCAAATAAATCCGCTAACGCAGACAAGCTTTGTGCCTCGCTAACACCGTGGTATTGGTTGGGATAAGGCAGGTGGTAAATTTCATTGGGAAAAGGACCAAAGCCCGCTTTATATGGAGCAACTTTACCTGTCAGCCCCATACATAAGTTGGTACGACCATGAAACCCGCCTTTAAATGCAATTACACCACTGCGACCAGTATGCGCACGAGCGAATTTTATTGCATTTTCAACAGCTTCAGCTCCTGTTGTAAGAAATGCCGCTTTTTTATCAAAGTCGCCCGGTGCGATTTCTACAACTTTCTCTGCCAGTTCAACAAAGCTGGTGTATGGGGTAACCATTGAACAGGTATGACTGAACAACTCTAGTTGCTCTTTTACTGCTGCCACGATTCGCGGGTTTGAGTGGCCAGTGTTGTTAACTGCAATACCAGCCGCGAAGTCAATATACTCTTTACCTTCGATATCGGTAATTAGAGCGTTTTCAGCTTTCGCCGCATAAATCGGTGCAAGGTTTGCCATTCCCTTTGCGACAACTTTTTCCTTACGGCTTTGCCATTCCATATTGGTCATGTTTGATAGTCCTTATTCAGTGGTTATCGGTCAGTTGCTAACGAAGATTAAAAGCCGCCGAAACAGAGATACTTAATGTTTAGATATTCATCGATGCCTTGTTTTGCACCTTCACGGCCAAAGCCGGATTGTTTTACGCCGCCAAAAGGAGCTACTTCATTTGAAATTAACCCTTCATTGATTCCAACCATGCCATATTCAAGTTTTTCCGCGATATTGAAGGCTCGTTTAATGTTTTCGGTGTAAAAGTAACTTGCGAGTCCGTAGATAGTGTCATTAGCTTTTTCTACCAATTCCTGATCGTCATAGAAGCGAATGATTGGAGCTACGGGACCAAAAAGTTCGGTTTGGGTAATATCCATGTCTTGAGTCACTTCAGTCAGAATTGTTGGCTGAACAAACAGCCCTTGTTCTGCTTTACCGCCTAGAACGATTTTTGCACCTTGTTTAACTGCATTATCGATATAGCCAAGAACACTCTTCTTCGCTTTGATATCCACTAGCGGTCCAATGTTAACGCCCGGTTCAAGGCCGTTGCCCATTTTTAACTCAGCAACCGCAGCAGTGAATTTCTCGACGAACTGATCGTAAATGCCATCTTGTACATAGAAGCGATTAGCACACACACAGGTCTGTCCTGCGTTGCGGAATTTAGAAGCGATTGCCCCTTTTACCGCCTGCTCAACATTTGCATCGTCAAATACGATGAATGGCGCATTACCACCCAGTTCCATTGACGTACGCTTAATGGTATCCGCACATTGATTTATCAGATTTCGACCTACTTCGGTTGAGCCTGTAAATGACAGTTTTTTGATATCTTCGTGAGTACAAAGAATTTCACCCACTGCCACAGAAGAGTGGTTGTTCACGATGACCAGCAAGTCTTTTGGTAAACCAGCCTGATAAGCGAGTTCTGCTGTTGCGTAGGCAGAAAGTGGCGTTTGATTTGCTGGTTTTACAATGAAGCTACAACCAGCAGCTAAAGCTGGGGCGGCTTTGCGGGTAATCATTGCAATTGGGAAATTCCACGGTGTAATGGCTGCCGCGATACCAATAGGTTGCTTTATCGTCATCAGGCGTTTATCACCAGTTGGTGAAGGAATCGTCTCGCCGTAAACGCGTTTACCTTCTTCAGCAAACCATTGGATAAATGAAGCGCCATACATCACTTCCCCTTTCGCCTCTGCCAGAGGCTTGCCTTGTTCAAGAGTCATGATACGAGCCAAATCATCAGCATTCTGTACCATTAAATCGTACCAACGCTTCAGAATCACTGAACGCTCAGCCGCCGTTTTTTGCTGCCAGAAGATTTGAGCTTGTTTCGAAGCTTGTATCAACGAGTGAATGGTTTGTGTATCTACTGACGGGATATAAGCAAGAACTTCATCAGTCGCTGGGTTAATGACAGCAATCGCATCGTCACTCTGAGGACAGGTCGCATTAAGGAGTGATTTGTTAATGATTTGGTCCATGTTTGTGTCTCTTTTGTAGTCTGTTGTATGCATGTTAGTCTCAAAACTCTGCGTAATCTAAGTACCAGTTGTGTCAAAACTGTGGTACCAGCTAAGACTTACTTGCTGGTACCATAACAACTTCACCTCTGGCACTGTCACATTCGAAATCCGTTCTTCATATTTAGCTAAGAAATAAATCGCTAACAAAAGTGTAACAATGTGAGAAAGAGGAATTTCTTATGCTAGGAATGAAAGGAAACAAATTTACCAAAGCAGTATTGGCTGCAGCTATTGGTGTCAGTGCTTTGGTTACCTCAACAGCTAGCATGGCTGCTGAATATAATTGGCGTTTTGCTAACCTTTATGGCCGTGGTACTGCATTTGGTGAGGTCTATGAAGACTTGGCTAAAAACATTGAAACCATGTCAAATGGTCGAATAGCGGTACAGGTGCTTTATTCTGGAGAGGGAGTAGGGACCAGCGGCATTCTAAGCGCTGTGAAGTCGGGGCTTATTACGATGGGTGCACCATTTCAACCCATGCATGCTGGAGAGTTTCCTGCTGGTGTTGTAGAAGTTGGCTTACCAGGTGGTACTTCTGATGTGGCAGAGCTAACAACACTGTTTCACGATAAAGGCTTCGGTAAAGTGATGGAAGAAGCATACGCTTCACAAGGTTTAACATGGTTGGACCCTTACATTCAGCCTCCTGTCTATATCATTACTAAAGAACCTATCAATTCACTTGAAGATTTTAAGGGGTTAAAAATTCGTGCGCCGGGTGCTTATGGCAAATTCTTGCGTAATCTTGGCGCATCGCCTGTGTCTCTTGCATGGAGTGAAATCTACACTTCACTAGCTACGGGTGTTATCGATGGTTCTATCGGTTCAAACATGATTGATCACCGCGATGGTAACCACGTAGAAGTAGCGAAATATATGTACCCAACACCGCTTGCTGGTGCTCAGGTTCTGCCTATTGTCGTCAATCAAAAAGAGTGGAAGAAACTTCCTGCTGATTTACAAGCGATTGTAAAAGCGGCAACGGCTGTACATGCTCAAGAGCAAATGTCGAAATCTAAGCTGTGGGAATCTAAAGCGGTTGCTGAAATGGAAGCAAAAGGTTTGAAATGGAGTCCAAAACCGTCAGATGAAGACGTTGCTGCTTGGAAAAATGCAGGTCTGACATTAGCAAAAGAGTATGCAAGTGAAGATAAATACTCAAAACAACTTGTTGAGATTTTAGAGCAAGAGTAATGGATTCAATCAGGTGGACTTCGAGAGAGGTTCACCTGTTTTTTTAGGGATAATTTGTATGATGGAAGTCCTTTTACTGAAGTATTGTCAGTTCATAAAGTACATTGTCGGCTTAATTGGACGCTCGGTCTCTTATTTACTTCCTGTGTTGGCGGCGATTGTTTTTTACGAAGTTTTTGCCCGCTACATCTTAGGTAAACCGACAATCTGGAGCTATGACACGTCATTGTTCTTATTTGGCTATATTTCTGCGTTAGGTGGAGCGTACGCCCAACAGAAAGAAGCGCATATCAACGTGGATATTCTTTACGCTAAAGTCTCTGAAAAAACGCGTCGTATTTTTGACCTGTTTACCGGAATGATTGCGATAGGTTTTCTGACTGTCATGGCAAAAGTATGTCTTGAGATGTTTTTTGAGAGTTTGCAATTCGGCTATAAAACACAGAGTGAATGGGCGCCAGCAATGCATCATTTCTGGTTGATGATTAGCGTTTCAGCTGTGATTTTTATTCTCCAGTATTCAACAGAGTTAATTTCTAACTTGTTCTTTTTGATCAAAGGCCGCGAACTGAATGGTGAAGTTCACCAACATATAGCGTTGGAAGAGCAGCCTTTTAAGGTTGATAGCGACCAATTGAATTCCGTTTTTGACAAGGAGAGCACAAATGGGAATTGAGATGTTAACCCTAGTCCTTTTGGGCTGTATTTTAGCTTCATTTGCTCTCGGAGCTCAGGTCGGTCTAGCTCTAGGCGGGATCGCTATGGGTGTCGGCTACTTAGTTTGGGGGGAGGCTCTGTTTAATATTATCCCGACTACTGTTGAGAGTACCTTTTTTAACTTCATACTTCTTGCTATCCCTCTCTATATCTATATGGGACAAATTCTTACCCGTTCGGGAATTGGCGACGCAATGTTTAATGCCAGTCAACTGATGATCGGCCGTGTGAGAGGTTCTCTTGCCATTAGTGTTATCGGTGTATGTTCAATGATTGGCGCTATGGTCGGTATTATTGGTGCGGGTATTATGACTTCGAGCAGTATTGCTTTAAAACCTATGCTTGACCGTGGTTATGATAAGAAACTGGCTCTCGGAGTCATTATGGCTGGTGGCTCTTTGGGGATATTGATTCCCCCAAGTATTCCAATGATCATGTTTGCCTCCGCGACTCAAAACTCAGTGGGTAAGATGTTTCTTGGCGCTATGGTGCCTGCATTAATTACGATTGTTTTATTGATCTCTTATGTCGTTATCAGCTGTAAAATTAAGCCGGAACGCGCCCCATTTGATTCTGACAATGACATTGAAATTCCAAAAGGCTACCAATTATTTAAAACCATTCGTGATGGAGCCTCTTCGTTTGCTCTGATTGTTGTGGTACTGGGAAGTATTATTGCTGGCATTGCGACACCTACCGAGTCCGGTGCGTTAGGCGTGGCTGGTGCTATTCTGCTCTCTATTCTGTTTAAGCGTTTTAAACCTGAAATTCTAATGAAGTCTGGTATGCAAACGGCGATGTTAGTCAGCGTTGCTATGTGGATAATATTAGGCGCTTCTGTATTCAGTAATTTCCATTTGCTGATGGGAATACAGGGAATGGTGTCAGGGTTTACTCGTGATCTTGATTTACCACCCATCGTTATCATCATGATGTTTCAAGTTATCATGCTGCTTTTGGGGTTCATTATCGATGAGTTTATCATCGTACTGATGTGTGCACCTATATTCACACCAGTAGCGGTTGCTCTTGGCTATGATCCTATTTGGTTTGGCGTATTGATGATTTTAAATATTGTTATTGCTGTGCAGACACCACCTTATGGCTTTGCGCTGTTCTATTTGAAAGGGATAGCACCAAAAGGCGTGACAATGATGGACCTGTATAAGTCAGTTACACCGTTTATATTGGTTCAGTTGTTGGTGCTTATCATCTGTATGGTATTTCCAGACATTGTCACCTGGTTACCCAATAAAGTGATGGCTTGATAACGCCACATTAATCAAGTTTTCATGCTCTACCTAAGATGAATATTCATAGGTAGAGCATTTGCAAAAACGCTACATTATATTAACGAAAACGGGGTTCATGAGTAAAATAGCCCG
Source organism: Vibrio sp. A1-b2 (assembly GCF_021726015.1). NCBI lineage: Bacteria > Pseudomonadati > Pseudomonadota > Gammaproteobacteria > Vibrionales > Vibrionaceae > Vibrio > Vibrio sp. A1-b2. The sequence goes on along the minus strand of NZ_JAKKCI010000001.1, from coordinate 778,487 downwards.
CCTACCTATGATTTTCCTTGCATAATCTTTCATCAGTTGTTTTGAAATCAAAATAAATTCGGTCTGGAATTTGTGATCTGATGTCTTTATAATTTGCGCCCAATCGTTTACGCAACCGTTTACTTTTTACCTTTATTAGGACTCGATCATGCTGGAAAGGCTATTTAAACTCAGTGAAAACCGCACAAACGTGCGTACTGAGATCATTGCAGGGGTAACTACGTTCCTGACAATGGCTTACATTATTTTTGTGAACCCTGCCATTTTATCTTCGACAGGTATGGATAAGGGCGCTGTATTTGTGGCGACCTGTTTAGCTGCGGCTATTGGCTGTTTCATTATGGGCTTAGTTGCTAACTACCCAATCGCGCAAGCTCCTGGTATGGGTTTGAACGCTTTCTTTACCTATTCCGTTGTTCTCGGTATGGGTTACACATGGCAAGTTGCTCTAGCAGCAGTATTCTGCTCTGGTGTGCTTTTCATTCTATTGAGCCTATTTAAGATTCGTGAGTGGATCATCAACTCAATCCCAATGGCACTGAGAACGGGTATCTCTGCGGGTATCGGTTTGTTTCTTGCTTTTATTGCACTGCAAAACGCAAAAATCGTAGTAGACAACCCAGCGACCCTTGTCTCTGTTGGCGATTTCACTAGTCTTTCTCCAGTATTAGCAGCAGTAAGCTTCTTCCTGACAATTGGTCTGGTTAACCGTGGCGTAAAAGGCGCGGTAATGATTGCAATTCTACTTACTACAGGTTTAGGTTTGATTTTTGGTGATGTTCAATGGCATGGCGTTATGTCTGCTCCACCAAGTATTGCACCTACTTTCCTACAATTAGATTTCTCTGGTGTATTTGAAATCGGCATGATTTCAGTGATTTTTGCCTTCCTATTCGTTGACCTGTTTGATACAGCAGGTACATTGGTGGGCGTTGCGACTAAAGCAAATCTTATCGGTAAAGATGGCAAGATCCCTCGCTTAAACAAAGCATTGCTAGCAGACTCAACAGCAACGTCTATTGGTGCTCTATTGGGTACTTCAAACACGACTTCTTATGTAGAGAGTACAGCGGGTGTAGCAGAGGGTGGACGTACAGGTTTAACTGCAGTTGTGGTTGGCATTTTGTTCCTTCTTGCATTATTCTTCTCGCCATTAGCAGGGATGATTCCAGCTTATGCAACCGCAGGCGCATTGTTCTACGTTGCTATCTTGATGATGTCTGGACTTATAAGTGTTGATTGGCGTGACTTAACAGAAGCTGCACCTGTTGTTGTGACCTGTTTATTAATGCCTCTGACGTACTCAATTGCTGAAGGCATTGTACTTGGTTTCATCTCTTACACAGCGATCAAGGTTTTGAGCGGTAAAGGCCGTGATATTTCAGTCAGCGTTTGGTTTATGACAGCTATTTTCCTAGCTAAATTGATTTTCGCTTAAGTATTTAATAGGCGCAGTGAACTGCACTGCGCTTCACATGTTTTAATTTAGGTTTATTACAATGAGCAAAAAATTCGTTATCACTTGGGACAATATGCAGAACTATTGTCGTGAACTCGCTGAGCGTCAAATGCCTGCAGAACAATGGAAAGGTATCCTAGGTGTTAGCCGCGGTGGTTTAGTACCAGCAGCTATTCTCGCTCGTGAACTGGGTATTCGCTATGTAGATACAGTATGTATCTCTAGCTATGACCACGATCATCAGCGTGATATGAGTGTACTAAAAGCACCAGAGCATGACGGAGAAGGCTTCCTGATCATTGATGATTTGGTTGATAGCGGCGATACAGCACGTAAGATTCGTGAAATGTATCCAAAAGCTAAGTTCGTAACTGTATGTGCTAAACCGGCTGGCAAAGACTTGGTTGATGAATATATCGTAGATATCGAACAAGATACTTGGATTGAACAACCTTGGGATATGCAACTGTCTTTCGTTGAGCCAGTAAATCGTAAGCGTAAATAAACCAACATTGCTGTTGTTTAAACATGGCTTTTGCTTAAAAAATAGCATTTACTCAAAGATGACCCTTTCATGGGTCATTTTTTTTATTACTATATGAACCTAATCAATGGTTCGTTAAGCGAGACTGGGTTATGTCTGAAGATGGTACAAATATTAACTTGTCAGAGACGTTGTTTGTAAAGCATAAACAAGCAAAAGAAACATCGGCACTGACTCAATACATGCCTAGTAATATAGAGTTTCTGCAGAAGAAGAAGCAGAGCGAAGGGTTCTCTTGGTATCGTAATGTTCGCCGCCTTCAATGGGTGTGGCAAGGTGTGAATCCTATCGAACAAGAGGAAGTGCTATCTCGTATTGCATCCTCTACACACTCCCGTACCGATGACGATTGGCTTGACACTGTGATGGGATATCACAACGGTAACTGGACATTTGAGTGGACGCGTCTTGGTATGAAGCATCAGAAAACCGCTTCTGTATTAGAAGGTGATGCAGCAGCGGAAGAGCTCTTTAAAGCGTCTCTCTGCTTTAGTATTGCCGGTTATCCACATCTGAAAAACGACAACCTAGCTCTTCAAGCACAAGTACTAGCAAACAAGGCCTACTCTGAAGCGGCCAAGTTAACCAATTACATCGTTAAGCAACTCGATTTCACCTATCAAAATAGAAAGTTCTCAGGTTACTTACATCTGACTAATACCGATAAACCCCATCCGGTAGTGATCGTGAGTGCTGGATTGGATAGCTTACAAACTGACATGTGGCGCTTATTTCGTGATTATTTGGCAAAACACGATATCGCGATGCTAACAATCGACATGCCTTCTATTGGTCAAAGTTCTCAGTGGCCACTCACTGAGGATACATCTTGCCTTCACCAAGCTGTGATTAATCAGTTGACCGATATACCTTGGGTCGACCATTTTTGTATTGGGTTAATCGGTTTCCGCTTTGGTGGCAATGCTATGGTTCGTTTGTCATTTCTAGAGCAAGAAAAAGTCAAAGCATGTGTCGCTATTGGTGCTCCTCTCCACGATGTGTGGACATCTCCGACCAAACTCAAACAAATGCCTAAAATGTATCTCGACATATTGGCATCAAGATTGGGTAAAGAAGCGGTAGATATCGATAGCTTATCTGGTCAATTGAAGGCTTGGTCGCTAAAAACGCAAGGCTTCCTGAGTAGCCGACGCACAAAAGTGCCGATTCTGGCTCTCGGTTTAGAAGGTGATCCGGTATCACCACATTCAGACAACCAACTTGCGGCGATTTTTAGTCAAGGTGGCAAAGCTAAACAGATAAAAAGCAAAACAATTTCGCAAGGATATGAGCAATCCCTCGATTTGGCGATAAAGTGGCTTCAAGAGGAACTCTGTAGGTGACATTTCTCCTAAATTAGTTAAGAGTAATATTTGCACTAAATATATGCTTTTTAAGGCATATAAATAGTAGTGATATTTATTCTTATCGATGGAAATGGAGAATCCTATGCCGGAAGGGACGAAAAATCCGACGCACTACCGATTATTATCCGCATTTAAAGCAATTGGCCCTTATTTACGTGAAGGAAAATGTAAAGAAGGTAGCTATTTGTTTGACTGTTTAGCAGCCTGTGTGGATGACAAAAAGGCGCCAGAAAAACGTGAATTCTGGGGATGGTGGATGGTACTTGATCAGACAGACACCGGATATGAGGCAAAATATCAATCGGGACGTTACAACTTAGCGGGTGAATGGGAAGCCAAAGCGATTCCTAAAGCTTCGTTATCTGACGTTATCCAAAACCAAGAAGAGTTTCATAAGAAGCTAGAACAGACATTAGATGAGCGTTTCGGCTTAACGCTTTCTATGCATGAAGAATCAGCAGAATTTGTGTGATTTTAGCTATTTGAATGTTACTGAACGTAAAAGGTGCTATTTAGCACCTTTTTCTTCTTGTGCTCAGCGCGGTTGATTGCTAAAACATCTTCTCTTAACTGTTTTCAATTTGAAGAAGAAGGCATGAAAACGAATCAGCAAAGCGGAACTACAGCGCAAACTGTCGTTGTAAAACTAGGAACCAGTGTTCTTACCGGTGGCACACTTGCTCTTGATAGAGCTCATATGGTCGAGCTTGCTCGTCAGTGTGCAGAACTGAAAAAACAAGGCCACTCTGTGGTGATTGTATCTTCGGGTGCAATTGCAGCAGGCCGAGAACATTTAGGTTACCCCGCACTGCCCAACGCGATGTCGAGCAAACAGTTGCTTGCTGCGGTTGGACAAAGCCAACTGATTCAAGTTTGGGAGTCACTGTTCGCTATCTACGGCATCAAGATTGGTCAAATGCTGTTAACGCGTGCCGATCTTGAAGATCGTGAACGTTTCTTAAATGCGCGTGACACCATTAATGCTTTAGTTGAACACGACATTATCCCTGTCGTTAATGAAAACGATGCGGTAGCAACCAGCGAAATCAAAGTAGGGGACAATGACAACTTGTCCGCTCTTGTGGGTATTTTGTGTGGTGCGGATAAACTTCTGCTACTGACTGACCAGAAAGGTCTGTTTACCGCCGACCCTCGCAAAGATCCACATGCGGAACTGATTAAAGAGGTCAAAACCATTGATGACACTTTGCGTAAAATCGCGGGTGGCAGTGGTACTACGTTAGGCACTGGTGGTATGGCAACCAAACTGCAAGCGGCCGATATTGCCCGTCGAGCAGGCATTGAAGTGATTATTGCCGCAGGTCGTGCTGAAAACGTCATCTTTGACTCTTTAAGTGATGCACCGCAAGGGACTCGTTTCTTACCTTTAGAAGAATCATTGGAAAATCGCAAACGCTGGATACTGGCGGGCCCATCTGCTTCGGGCGACATCGTGATTGACGATGGTGCGGTTAAAGCGGTCAATGAAAAAGGCAGCAGCCTGCTTGCAAAAGGTGTTGTGAGTGTTCACGGTCAGTTTTCACGTGGCGAAGTGGTTCGAGTGACCGATAAAGCTGGAAAGCTTGTCGCCCGCGGTATAGCCGCATATTCAAATTCAGACCTAGCAAAAATTGCAGGCAAACACAGTAAAATGATTATCGACATCCTTGGTTATGATTACGGCTCAGAAGTCGTTCACCGAGATGACATGGTCGTGATCCAAGAATAAACCGAGGATAGGCATGGACTTAACTATTATGGGAAAAGCGGCGAAAGACGCGGCTTTTCAACTCGCGACAGCGACAACGGCTCAAAAAAACCAAGCGTTATCAATTATTGCTGATGAACTTGAAGCTAGTGCAGACATCATTCTGGCTGCCAACGCAAAAGATATTGAACTCGGCCGTGAAGCTGGTTTATCGGACGCACTGCTCGATCGTCTGTTACTGAATAAAGAACGTTTAGCGGGCATTGCAAACGATGTGCGTAATGTCATCAGTCTTAATGATCCAGTTGGTAGCGAAATAGACAGTAAGGTACTGGAAAACGGTATGTCACTGTCTCGTCGCCGTGTACCGCTTGGTGTGGTTGGCGTTATTTACGAAGCGCGACCAAATGTAACCATCGACATCGCTGCTTTGTGCTTGAAAACGGGTAACGCTTCTATTTTACGTGGCGGAAAAGAAACTTTTTTCTCCAACATGGAGTTGGTCAAGGTTATTCAATCCGCATTAGAAAAAGCACAGCTACCTTCGGCATCAGTTCAGTACATTGAAAAACCGGATCGCGAACTGGTTTCTCAGCTACTTAAACTGGATGCTTACGTGGATATGATCATTCCTCGTGGTGGTGCTGGTTTACACAAAATGTGTAAAGAAAACAGTACTATTCCAGTGATTATTGGTGGGTTTGGTATCAGTCATATTTACGTTGACCAAAGTGCAGATTTGGACAAAACCGTGGATGTGATTGAAAACGCTAAAGTGCAGCGTCCATCAGCGTGTAACGCGTTAGATACACTTTTGGTTCATCAGGATATTGCTCAATCACTGCTTGAAAAATTGATGGTGAAATTGAATGGCAAAGTAACCTTCGTTGCCGAGCCGAAAGCGAAAGCCCTAATGCAATCGGCAGAAAAAATTCGCGATGCTCAAGACGGCGACTTTGATACTGAGTGGTTAAGCTACACCTTAGGCGTCAAAGTGGTTAAGAATGTGGATGAAGCGATTGATCACATGCGTGAGCACAATGCGAGCCACTCCGATGCCATCATGACCAATGATCTGTTCAACGCTGAAAAATTCATTAACTCAGCGGGCTCTGCGGCGGTGTATGTTAACGCTTCGACTCGTTTCACTGATGGTGCTCAGTTTGGCTTGGGTGCAGAAGTTGCGGTATCAACGCAAAAACTGCATGCACGCGGACCAATGGGCTTGGAAGAGCTAACCAGTTACAAGTGGGTGGGTAAGGCAAATTATCTTTCTCGTGCTTAATTACTCTTTTCGAACTGCAGTTATGTTCTGTATTTTAAGCAATTAATCCATTGAAATGGGGCGTATAACGCCCCTTTTTGTTTTCTTAATATTAGTGATTCCTGTAAACTAGCCAAGGTTCCGTTCTGTTCGAAAAGTCAGCGGAACCTTACTATGGAGGTGGTATGCATTGTCCTTTTTGTTCTGAAAACGATACGAAAGTCATCGATTCCCGTCTTGTGGCTGATGGACACCAAGTTCGTCGTCGTCGCCAATGTCTTGCATGTAGCGAACGTTTCACTACTTTTGAAACCGCAGAGTTAGTGATGCCAAGAGTCATTAAGTCGAATGGTAATCGCGAACCTTTTGATGAAGATAAAATGATTGGCGGCCTGCAACGTGCATTAGAAAAACGCCCTGTGAGCGCCGATTCGATTGAGCTTGCGATAAGCACGATTAAATCCAAACTAAGAGCCACTGGCGAGCGAGAAGTGCCTAGCCAGCTAATCGGTAACCTTGTTATGGATGCATTGAAAGAATTAGATAAAGTTGCCTACATTCGTTTTGCTTCGGTTTATCGTAGTTTCGAAGATGTACGTGAATTTGGCGAAGAAATTGCCAAGTTAGAAGACTGATTTCCAGCGCTCGAAATTCCCTGAATAAGAATAGATGATGCCGAAGTTTACCCCTTTTGATCACCAAATGATGACGCGAGCGATTAAGCTCGCTCAAAAAGGTCGCTTTACCACTGCTCCCAACCCTAATGTCGGTTGTGTGATCACTCAAGGCGAATCTATCGTTGGTGAAGGTTTCCATTACCGCGCAGGTGAACCTCATGCCGAAGTTCATGCCTTGCGTATGGCAGGCGAATCCTCTCGCGGTGCGACCGCTTATGTCACTTTAGAACCATGCTCTCATTACGGACGCACACCTCCATGTGCTGAAGGTCTGATTAACGCTGGCGTTTCTAAAGTCATATGTGCGATGCAAGATCCTAATCCTCAAGTCTCAGGTCGTGGTATTCAAATGCTACATGATGCTGGCATTGAGGTAGAAGTCGGTTTGCTTGAAGCGGATGCGAAAGCGTTGAACCCTGCATTCATTAAGCGTATGCAAACAGGCATGCCGTTTGTCCAACTGAAAATGGCAGCCAGTATCGATGGTCAAACCGCGCTTGCTAACGGCAAGAGTCAGTGGATCACATCAAAACAGGCTCGCCAAAACGTTCAGAATTATCGAGCACAAGCAGGCGCAATACTGTCTACGAGCCAAACGGTTATTGATGATAATGCATCATTAACCGTGCGTTGGAATGAGCTGCCAGAAAGCGTTAAAGAGCACTACCCTGAAGCCGAATTGCGTCAACCCGCTCGCGTCATTTTGGACAGACAGAGTAAATTACACCCACAGTTAGCACTGTATGCGTCTCACTCTCCTGTATTGCGAGTTAGTAATGAAAATGCTGAAGTCACCGTTGAAGTGAACCAATCAGGTCAGCTAGATTTGCGCCAAACATTCGCGACATTAGCCAAGACGCACAATATCAACCATATTTGGGTAGAGGCTGGAGCGACGCTTGCCAAATCTTTGCTTGAAGAGCAATTGGTTGACGAGCTTGTTTTGTATCTGGCACCTAAAATTATGGGTAGTGACGGTCGCGGTTTATTCGGCGCGTTTGGCTTAACGGATATGCAGCAAGTGCTGGAGCTTGATATTAAAGATTGCCGGCTGGTGGGCTCGGACGTTCGACTTGTCGCCGTACCTATGCCAATAGAATCAAAAAGAAAAGATTAATCATATGTTTACTGGAATTGTCGAAGCGGTCGGCCAACTTACCGCAATCACACCAAAAGGCGAAGACGTTACCATCACTGTCAATGTCGGCAAACTGGATATGTCTGATGTTAAGTTGGGTGACAGTATTGCGACTAACGGTGTGTGTTTAACTGTCGTGGACTTTAATGACACGAGCTACAGCGCTGACTTATCGCTGGAAACACTGAAAAAGTCGGGCTTTGCCGATTACAAAGCGGGCGACAAGGTGAACTTGGAAAAAGCCATGCTGCCAACTACTCGCTTTGGTGGACATATTGTCTCGGGTCACGTTGATGGGGTTGGTGAAATCGTCGAGCGCAACATCGTAGGCCGAGCAATCGAATTCTGGGTTGAATTACCTGAAGAACTGAATAAATACGTTGCAGAGAAAGGCTCAATTACCGTTGATGGTATTAGTTTGACCGTCAATGATTTACGTAAGAACGCATTTAAACTGACCATCGTTCCTCACACCACTCAGGAAACCACGATCGATTCGTTCCAAGTCGGACGAAAAGTGAATTTGGAAGTGGACGTGTTAGCGCGTTATCTAGAGCGTTTACTGCAAGGAAGAGAGCAGGCAAAACAACCTGAATCTCGATTGACGATGGAATTTCTGCAACAGAACGGTTTTGCTTAACTCTGTTCTACTTTAACCCGATTGACTTAACGGAAGTCGCCTAAGCGGCTAACAATAGGATAAGAATAATGCCAATCAGCACGCCACAAGAAATTATTGAAGATATCCGCCTTGGTAAAATGGTTATCCTGATGGATGACGAAGACCGTGAGAACGAAGGCGACTTAATCGTTGCTGCGGAACACATTACGCCAGAAATTATTAACTTTATGGCGACACATGGCCGTGGTTTGATCTGTCTGACTATGACCAAAGAGCGCTGTGAAAAGTTAGGCTTGCCACCAATGGTGCAAGACAACAACGCTCAGTACAGTACTGCCTTCACAGTATCGATTGAAGCGGCAGAAGGTGTAACTACGGGTATTTCTGCAGCAGACCGCGCTCGCACCGTTCAAGCGGCAGTGGCAAAAGATGCTAAAGCGTCTGATCTTGTACAGCCGGGGCATATTTTCCCGCTGACAGCTCAAGATGGTGGTGTTTTAGTTCGTGCTGGTCACACTGAAGCGGGTTGCGATTTGGCTCGTCTTGCTGGATTAGAACCTGCGTCTGTAATTGTGGAAATTCTTAACGATGACGGCAGCATGGCTCGTCGCCCTGACCTAGAAATTTTTGCAGAGAAGCACGGTATTAAACTCGGCACAATCGCTGCACTGATTGAACATCGCAATAACACAGAAACGACGATTGAACGCGTAGCTAAGTGCAAACTGCCAACAGAATACGGTGATTTTGAATTGGTTACTTACCGCGACATCATCGATAACCAAGTTCACTTTGCGATGCAAAAAGGCGATTTAACGGAAAAAGCGCCATTAGTTCGTGTTCATCTACAAGACATGTTTACAGACATTCTTCACAGCAACAGAAGCTCTGATCGCAGTTGGACTCTACAAAGTGCGATGAAACGTATAGCTGAAGAAGGTGGTGTACTGGTCATTCTGGGCAACGAAGAGTCGAGTGATCTTTTGGTTCACCGCATCAAAATGTTTGAGCAGCAAGACAGTGGTGATGCGCCAGCAATGGCTAAGAAGCAGGGTACGTCACGCCGTGTAGGAGTGGGCTCGCAAATTCTAGCTGACTTGGGGGTTCGTGATATGCGTTTGCTCTCTTCACCAAACAAAAAGTATCACGCACTAGGTGGCTTTGGTCTGAACGTTGTTGAGTACGTTTGCGAATAATCCAAAAAGCTAGGCGCTAAAATTAACCCGTAATAGATTTCTATTGCGGGTTAAATTTCATCTTTATTTTTAATTCAAGTGATTGAATGTCGGTTATTCATAACTATGCGAGCCAATTTCCATTAGATATAGCTCACAAACTTATGCTAGAATCCGGCGATTCTCACTTGATGAACCAGAGTTAAAGGAAAGCTTATGAAAGTGATAGAAGGTGGTTTCCCAGCACCCAATGCAAAAGTAGCGATTGTGATTTCTCGTTTCAACAGTTTTATTAACGAAAGTCTATTGTCTGGTGCCATCGACACTTTGAAGCGTCACGGTCAGGTGAGCGACGATAACATCACTGTGGTTCGCTGCCCAGGTGCAGTTGAACTGCCACTTACTGCGCAACGTGTTGCAAAAACAGGTAAATTTGACGCTATCGTTTCTCTAGGCTCAGTGATCCGTGGTGGTACACCACACTTTGACTATGTTTGTAGTGAAATGAATAAAGGTTTGGCACAAGTGTCTATGGAATTCAGCATTCCAGTGGCATTTGGTGTACTAACTGTTGATACAATCGATCAAGCTATTGAACGCGCAGGAACCAAGGCTGGTAATAAAGGTGCAGAAGCTGCACTAAGCGCACTTGAGATGATTAACGTTCTTTCTGAAATTGATTCCTAATGGGGGCCAGTGTGAAACCAGCCGCACGTCGTAATGCACGTCAATTTGCGCTACAAGCTATTTATTCGTGGCAAATTACTAAAGATAATGTTGCAACAATTGAAGAGCAATTTTTATCAAATGGTAAGTATGATGAAGAAGAGCATCACGCATCTGAACCAGCACTAGCTGCGCCAGAAACTGACGTTGTTTATTTCCGCGACCTTTTAGCGGGTGTCGTGCTTAACCACATGGAACTAGATAGCAAGCTAAGACCTTTTGTGTCTCGCCCAATGCAAGACCTAGATATGATGGAGCTAGCATTGCTCCGTCTTGCAATGTACGAGATGACTCGTCGTGATGATGTACCTTACAAAGTCGTTATCAACGAAGCGATTGAGCTAGCGAAAGTATTCGCAGCAGAAGATAGCCATAAGTTTGTTAACGGTGTGCTTGATAAAGCAGCGCCGCACGTACGTAAAAAATCGTAATTCGATTTAGCATATAAAGGTCAGCAATTGCTGACCTTTTTTATATCGTGAATATCAAATGTCTATTCGACAGGATTGGAATGACCGAATGTTTGGTGAATTTAACCTAATCGATAAATATTTTTCTGCTCGTCAAACTCAGCGTAAAGATGTCCATCTCGCGCTTGGGGACGACTGTGCTATTGTGAAAGCGCCGGAAGGTGTACGTATTGCTATCAGTACGGATACCTTAGTAGCGGGCACTCACTTCTTAGCGGATGCTAATCCTGCTTGGGTGGCTCATAAGGCATTAGCCTCAAACATCAGTGATTTAGCCGCAATGGGGGCTACGCCTGCTTGGGTCTCAATGGCGTTAACTTTACCTTCTATTGATGAAGCTTGGCTGAAGCCATTTTGTGACGCGTTTTTCGAACTCGCGAATTACTACAATATCCAGCTTATAGGTGGAGATACAACTAAAGGCCCTCTCAGCATTAGTTTGACAGTGCAAGGATTTGTACCGGATAACCGAGCTTTAACTCGTTCGGGCGCTAAAGTTGGTGACTGGATTTATGTCACAGGTGAACTGGGTGACAGTCAGGCTGGGTTAAGTGTTGTGCTTGATGCTGAAAAAAGGCATGAACCTTTCGCTTTGGAGTTGGAAAAGCGCCATTATATCTCTCACCCGAGAGTCTTGGCGGGACAAGCTCTATTGAACGTCGCTTCGTCCGCGATTGATATTTCCGATGGTCTTATTTCAGACTTAAAGCATATTTTGAATCGCTCACAAGTCGGTGCTTCTATTGATACCAGCCTGTTGCCTATCTCCAAAGAACTCATGCAATTCCTTGGTGATATCTCTGACGCTCAAAAATGTGCTTTAACCAGTGGCGAAGAGTACGAGTTATGTTTTACTGTGCCAGAACAGAATAAAGGTTCGCTTGAAAGTGTGCTTGCGCATACGGGCACCAAGGTGACTTGTATCGGTCAAATTCGACCTCATGGCACATTTGAACTGCACAACAAAGGTAAAAAGCTGAATTGGTCACTGGAAGGATACGATCATTTCAAGGCTGATGTATAAGGTAGAAGTATGACGAATCCTAAATCACTCATATCATTAAGTAATCCTTGGCATTTGCTGGCTACCGGTTTTGGAAGCGGTTTGTCTCCAATTGTTCCTGGTACGGTGGGAACACTGGCTTCAGTACCGTTCTACTTGTTACTTGTGCAGTTGCCTTTATGGTTGTACGTGGCTGTGGTGGTGGTTGCCAGCATCGTAGGGATTAAAATTTGCCAAATTACTTCCGATGACATGAAAGTGCATGATCATGGCTCGATTGTCTGGGATGAATTCGCAGGTTTTTGGATCACTATGCTGGTGGTGCCTATGTTTAATCTGCCAGTTTTCGATTGGAAATGGCTTGTAACTGGCTTTGTCTTGTTCCGTTTTTTCGACATGGTAAAACCTTGGCCAATAGGCTGGCTAGACAAACGTGTTCATGGCGGGCTAGGCATCATGATTGATGATTTAGTGGCGGGTGTGATGTCCGCTGTTAGTCTTGGACTGATTGGCTATTGGGCGGGGTGGATGGCCTAGTCTCTCGGCATTCTTGCGAAGGCAAAAATCTACGAACAGTGCATGACTATTAGATTCCAGCTTTTGCAGTAATCATAGAAAAAATTAAGGTTCCCAATGGGAACCTTTTCTGTTTATAACCGTTGAGTTTACAGTTTTTCGAGGTCTGCTTCGATTTCCGCTATCTTGCTTGCGACCACTTTTTCCAAGTGGCGAAGATCTTTCAATATCTTCTGTTTAACATCGATTTCTTCTGGTGTCTCATGTCGGGTTATTTTATTGAGCTCATCAATAATCAACGTTAAGTTGCGGTTGATTTCTGTGACCTCTTTATATTGATGACTTCCACTGTCAACCAAAACGCTTTTTTTCTGCCTTGGGTATTTGAATTTTACACTTTTGGCGAATAATTCGCCTTTTTGCTTCTTAAAGTAGATTTTTAACACATCTTTTTGCGCCTCTTGGCGTAAAGAGTAGCGTTCTATCTGGCTAGGATCATGAATTCCTAAGCCATTGAGGTGTGGAAACATAAGCGACCTCTAGGTTTGTGTTTTACATCAATTTTATAGGGTCTGAGTAGTTTGAAATTTAGACAGACCCTGAGGTAAATGTAGCAGCCCCGAAGTGTGTTAGATAGCTGATTTTGCTTAAATAGATCAAGTTGTGGACAAGATCGCTATTTATCACAGTTTCAATCCGGTGCGAGTTCTGAAACATTTTCAATTAGTCGTTCACGTAATAGGACTTCTTCTTCTTCGCTCAGCTTGTTTCCTTGTGGGCTGGTTAAGATAAATAAGTCTTCCGCTCGTTCGCCCATAGTGGTGATTTTCGCAGCGTGCAGATCCAAATTTAGCTCAGAGAAGGTAGCACCAACAGTCGCTAGCAGCCCTGGAGTGTCAAGAGCGACGAATTCCATAAGCGTGCGCTTTTTACTTCGGGTCGGCAAAAAGTCGATAGTGGTTTTTACTGTAAAATGCTTCAGCTGACGAGGAAGTCGACGTGTTTTCAGTTCGAGAGCACTTTCGCTTTTTAGCACGTTAACAATGTGCTTACTTAGCGCCTGATGACGAGCTTCTTCAATCACGGATCCATTCTGATCTAGTACCATGAAGGTATCGAGCACATAGCCATCTTTGCTTGTCATGATCTGTGCGTCATGGACGTTAAGGTTGCGTCTGTCCAACTCACCAACCACTTTGGCAAAGAGGGAAGGTTGGTCTTTGGTGTAGACAAATATCTCTGTACCGCCGCGAGGCGCACGTTTACTCAATATCACTAATGGTTGCGTTGGATCTTTGTGGCGAAGTAAATGAGTACAATGCCATGCAATTTGTTTGTGAGTATGTCGCAGGAAATAGTCCGCTTTGAATCTTTGCCAGAGTAACTCAATTTCTCTGCTGCTAAAGCCTTCTTTACGTAACAAAGCGGAAGCAAGCTGTTGGTTGTGGCGAATACGGTCGCGCACATCTACAGGGTTTTCCAGTCCACGGCGCAGGGCGCGTTGAGTTGAATAGAAAAGCTCTGCAAGCAGGGTTCTTTTCCAACTGTTCCACAGTTCAGGGTTGGTTGCACAAATGTCAGCAACCGTCAGACAAACCAAATACTCCAAGTATTCTTCGTCACGTACTTTTTTCGCAAATTCGATGATGACTTCAGGATCGTAAATATCTCGGCGTTGTGCAGTCACAGACATTAAAAGGTGATTGAGCACTAACCAAGAGACAAGTTTGGCCTCTGGCTTTGACAACCCATGTTCGATACAGAAATCATAGGCTTCTCCCGCGCCGATCTCTGAATGGTCTCCACCTCGTCCTTTACCGATATCATGGAAAATAGCCGCAAGAATTAATAGCTCTTTTTTCTGCAATTTAGGATAGATTTCGCAACAGATTGGGTGTCTGTCATGATTCGCTGGATCGCCAAAGGTATTGATGTGTTTGAGAAGTCGAATACTATGCTCATCAACGGTATAAGCATGGAAAAGGTCGAATTGCATCTGACCAACTATTTGGCTCCATTGCGGCAGATAAGCGGCTAGAACGCCCAGTTTGTGCATTAAGCTGAATGCTCTGTGCAACGCATTCGGATGACGCACAAGTTCCATAAACTTTTCGCGAGCTTCAGGAATGGTATGCAAGAATTTGTTCAAACGGCGGCGAGCAGTGCGTAACTGGCGCATGGTTGCCGGAGCTACACCATCAATGGTTGAGTCATTTGCGATATGGAGAAACATGTCCAAAATTGTTTCTGGCCTTGCTTGAAACAGAGCAGGCTTTCTGGCTTCGATCAAGCTACCGCGACGTTGGAAATCTTCATCGAGGACGACGGGTTCACACTCTTCACCATTGTTCAAAATGGCTTGATCAAACAGTTTTAGCAGCATTTTGTTGAGTTCTGCAACTCGGCGAACCGTGCGGTAGAACTCTTTCATCATCATCTCAACCGCTCGGTTGCCTTCACCAGTAAAGCCCAAATGTTCTGCAACTTGTGCCTGCAAGCCAAATGTCAGGCGGTTGTCGTAGCGTTTGAGTTCCATGTGAAGGGCAAAGCGCACTCGCCACAAAAAGTCTTGGCACTCAACCAGCTCTCTATATTCCGCATCGGTTAAAAATCCGTAGCGGCTCATCTCATAAAGGGAGGTCGCGCCAAAGTGGCGGCGGGCAACCCAGCTTAGAGTATGAATGTCACGTAGGCCACCTGGCGTCGACTTGATGTCTGGTTCAAGGTTGTAGGTGGTATCGTGATAACGTGCATGACGTTCACGCTGTTCTTGAATCTTCGCTTTGTAGAAGGTTTCGCTTGGCCAGAAAGATTCTGAATGAATCAGCATCTTCAAGCGGTGGAAGGTATCTTCACTGCCTGCTAATAGTCGTGCTTCTTGTAAGTTGGTTGCAACCGTCAAGTCAGATCGGCCTATCTCTGAGCATTCATCAACAGTGCGAACCGCGTGTCCCACTTCTAAGCGTAAATCCCAAAGCAGAGTAATAAATTCGCTGACTTTACGTTCTGTCTCCTCAGCGATTTTTTTGTTCGAGATGATCAAAATATCGATGTCAGAAAGTGGGTGAAGTTCTCCTCGTCCGTAGCCGCCTACCGCGACTAAGCTAAGCTCAGGGTTGTCAATAAATCCGAAATATTGCCATAAACGATGCAGGAGTAAATCCATATACTCTGAACGTCCTAAAACAAGATCAGCCACTGGGTGGTGATTCAAAAATTCTTGCTTTTGATACTGGGCAAAATGTTCAAGCTGTTGTTTTAACTCACCGATGGTCAGTTGTTCATCAGAAAAAGTTAAAGGAGACTGAAAAGGCATAGTCAAAGCATCCATGCTGGTATCTCTTATTGAGATAACAAATAAGTACGTGTTGAAATGAATCTAACAGATACGAACAGATAAAAAAATATCCCTGAGAGCAGGGATATTTTTATCTGTATTCAATTTTAATTTCGCTTAAGCATTAACGAGGAAGCGAGGGAGTGATTCTTCTTCACGTAAGGTCAGAATTTCACAACCGTCAGCAGTGACTAAAATCGTGTGCTCCCATTGAGCTGATTTCTTGCCGTCTGCAGTGTAAACAGTCCAATCATCTTCATCATCTAAACGACAACCGAACTTACCAGCGTTAATCATTGGTTCGATGGTAAATGTCATGCCTTCACGAAGGATGGTGCGATCACTGTTCTTGTAGTGAACCACTTGCGGCTCTTCGTGGAACTCAGCACCAATGCCGTGACCACAATAGTCACGAACAATAGAAAACTTAGTGCTAGGGTTGTTCTTATTGTTCGTTTTGATGTACTTCTCGATAGTTGTACCGATTTCACCAAGTTGAATACCCGGCTTCACTTTCTTCAGTGATAAGTACAAGCTTTCTTGTGCAACCATACATAGGCGCTTGTCCGCAGGAGATACATCACCCACTAAAAACATTTTCGACGTGTCGCCGTGGTAACCATCTTTGATAACAGTGATATCGATATTGATGATGTCACCGTCTTTTAGTACCGCAGGGCGAACCAATTGACCGAAAGTGGTATCTTGAGTTGCAGGAATACCATGACACACAATGTGGTTGATCGATGTACAGATTGACTTAGGGTAGCCGTGGTAATTGAGAGGTGCTGGGATTGCGCCTTGAACTTCGGTGATGTGTTTATGGCAGATTTGATCCAGCTCTTCAGTGGTCACACCTGCTTTTACATAAGGTTCAATCATTTCTAGAACTTCTGCGGCTAAGCGACCAGCAACGCGCATTTTTTCTATTTCTTCAGCATTCTTAATTTTTACAGACATCGGCTTTACTCTATATATTCGTGTTTGCACTTGGTGTGTGCTAATCGCGTTATTGTATCAGTGGAAAGTGGAAGCGCAAGAAAACACTCAAATAAGAATTGTTATGATCGCCTATAATGACTTCTAAGCGTTGAGCATTTATTGATGGATTTTCACCAGAGTGAGCGTTAGTCGCTGACAAGCGAGAGGCATTTTTTTCTAGCCATAAAGGTGAAAAATATGGTATAAAGCGCGCCGGAATCAAGGTCTGTTTTCTTCTATATAGGCGAATCAGATTTTGTTCCATTAACTTTTATCTTAAATCACACACATTCCGACACGTGTTCCGGGGTGCTCCAAGTATTAGCTTAGGAGTCGGATGCATGGGGGATGTGGAGGCCTAACCCCATAGAGGATTTTATAATGGCAACTGTATCAATGCGCGACATGCTGAAAGCTGGTGTTCACTTCGGTCACCAAACTCGTTACTGGAACCCAAAAATGAAGCCATTCATTTTCGGTGCTCGTAACCGCGTTCACATCATCAACCTTGAAAAAACTGTACCAATGTTCAACGAAGCTCTAGCTGAGCTAGTTAAAGTTGGCGAGAAAAAAGGTAAAGTTCTTTTCGTAGGTACTAAGCGCGCTGCATCTGAAGCTGTTAAAGAAGCTGCTCTTGCAAGCAACCAATACTACGTAAACAACCGTTGGTTAGGTGGTATGCTAACTAACTGGAAAACTGTTCGTCAATCAATCAAGCGTCTAAAAGATCTTGAAGCACAGTCTACAGACGGTACTTTCGACAAGCTAACTAAGAAAGAAGCTCTAATGCGTACTCGTGAAATGGAGAAGCTAGAGAAATCTCTTGGTGGTATCAAAGACATGGGCGGTCTACCAGACGCTCTATTCGTAATCGACGCTGATCACGAGCACATCGCAGTTAAAGAAGCAAACAACCTAGGTATTCCAGTATTCGCGGTTGTTGATACTAACTCTAACCCAGACGGCGTTGACTACGTTATCCCTGGTAACGACGACGCAATCCGTGCAGTTCAACTATACCTAAACGCAGCGGCTGAATCAGTAAATGAAGGCCGTAACAAAGACGTAGCTGTAGTTGCTGAAAAAGACGGTTTCGTAGAAGCTGAATAATAGCGGCTCCGAGTCTCACTTAGCGTATGAGTCAAAAACTGAAACATATGCTAGGTTATAGTTAGTATTGGGGGCCGATAATGTAGGCCCTCAATTTTTACCTTATCCAGAATTTAACTGAGGAATAGAGAATGGCTGTTACTGCTGCTCTAGTAAAAGAACTGCGCGAACGTACTGGCGCAGGTATGATGGAATGTAAAAAAGCGCTTGTTGAAACAAACGGTGACATCGAGCTAGCGATTGAAAACATGCGTAAGTCTGGCGCTGCTAAAGCTGCTAAAAAAGCAGGTAACGTAGCTGCTGAAGGTACTATCGCAATCAAAGAAGCAAACGGTGTAGCTGTTCTTCTTGAAGTTAACTGTCAAACAGACTTCGTTGCAAAAGATGCTAACTTTACTGCGTTCGTAAACCAAGTTGCTGAAGATGCACTAGCGTCTAAAGCTTCTGTTGAAGAACTACAAGCTAAATTCGAAGAAACTCGCGTTGCTCTAGTAGCTAAAATCGGCGAAAACGTAAACATCCGTCGCGTACAATACGTTGAGGGTGCTGCACTAGCTACTTACCGTCACGGTGAGAAGATCGGTGTTGTTGTTGCTGGTGAAGGCGACGCTGAAACTCTAAAACACGTTGCTATGCACGTAGCTGCTTCTCGTCCAGAGTACGTTAACCCTGAAGACGTACCAGCAGACGTAGTTGCTAAAGAGCGTGAAGTTCAAGTTGAAATCGCTATGAACGAAGGCAAGCCAAAAGAAATCGCAGAGAAAATGGTTGAAGGCCGCATGAAGAAATTCACTGGCGAAGTTTCTCTAACTGGTCAACCATTCGTAATGGAACCTAAGAAATCTGTTGGTGAAATCCTTAAAGAGCGTGGCGCTGCTGTTTCTACTTTCGTTCGCCTAGAAGTTGGTGAAGGTATCGAGAAAGCTGAAGGCCTAAGCTTTGCTGAAGAAGTAGCATTGGCTCAAAAAGGTTAATCCTTAGCGAATTGCTTATAAAAAGACCGTAGCCAAGGCTGCGGTCTTTTCACGAATAAGCTGGTGAATGTTTAGCTCGCTCATTTGTATAACTCACGAAGTTATATAGTTCAGCCAGCAGCTTAACCGTGATGAATGTGCTTACTTGAGTAAGCCTATTCATGACTGTTAATCAACAACTCTCTTTGGAAGGTAAAGTCCATGACAACGAACCCTAAACCAGTATATCAACGTATTCTGTTAAAACTTAGCGGTGAAGCGCTTCAAGGTGAAGAAGGTTTTGGTATTGATCCAGCCGTTCTAGATCGTATGGCTCAAGAAGTGAAAGAACTGGTGGAGCTTGGTGTCCAAGTGGGCGTTGTTATCGGTGGCGGTAACTTATTCCGTGGCGCTGGTCTGGCGAAAGCGGGCATGAACCGTGTTGTGGGTGACCACATGGGGATGCTAGCGACAGTGATGAATGGTTTGGCAATGCGTGATGCACTTCACCGTGCGTATGTGAATGCTCGTGTAATGTCTGCAATTCCATTGAATGGTGTGTGTGACGATTACAACTGGGCAGATGCTATCAGCCAGCTACGTGGTGGTCGTGTTGTGATTTTCTCGGCAGGTACTGGTAACCCATTCTTCACAACGGATTCAGCTGCATGTTTGCGTGGTATTGAAATTGAAGCGGATATCGTTCTAAAAGCAACGAAAGTTGATGGAGTGTTCTCGGCTGACCCTGTAGCTAACCCAGATGCTCAGTTGTATGATAAACTTTCTTACAACGACGTTCTTGAGAAAGAATTGAAAGTAATGGATTTAGCGGCATTTACATTGGCTCGTGATCACGGCATGCCGATCCGCGTATTCAATATGAACAAACCTGGCGCTCTACGCCGTGTGGTTATGGGTGAAGCGGAAGGTACGCTAATCAGCGCCTAAGTATAATCACTCTCTAGATGAAACAAGAATTAAGGTGAAATTGTGATTAATGAGATTAAAAGAGACGCTCAAGAGCGTATGGACAAAAGTGTTGAAGCATTAAAAAACACCCTTTCTAAAGTACGTACTGGTCGTGCGCACCCAAGCCTACTTTCTGGTATCTCTGTGGAGTACTACGGTGCACCAACGCCTCTAAGTCAAGTTGCAAACGTTGTAGCAGAAGACGCTCGTACGCTTGCTATTACTGTTTTCGACAAAGAGTTAACGCCAAAAGTTGAAAAAGCGATCATGATGTCAGATCTTGGTCTGAACCCGATGTCTGCAGGCACTGTTATCCGCGTTCCACTTCCTCCGCTAACGGAAGAGCGTCGTCGTGACCTAGTTAAGATTGTACGTGGCGAAGCTGAAGGTGCTCGTGTTGCTGTACGTAACATCCGTCGTGATGCAAACAGCGATCTTAAAGGTCTTCTAAAAGATAAAGAAATTTCTGAAGATGAAGATCGTAAAGCACAAGACGAAATCCAAAAACTGACAGATCTCGCTGTGAAGAAAATCGATGAAGTTCTTGCAGTAAAAGAAAAAGAACTCATGGAAGTTTAATCTCTCATAACTTTCAATGATATAAACGCTGTGCTCGCAGCACAGCGTTTAACTATGCTACTCTTCACCATCTTTTTATCGTCAAAACTTCCTTATGCAAAATTCGCAACTCTCTCCAGAAGCTTTACCACAACATATTGCAATCATTATGGATGGTAATGGCCGTTGGGCAAAAGAGCAGGGTAAACCTCGTGTTTTCGGACACAAAAATGGCGTGGCATCAGTTCGTAAAACTATTTCGACTGCCGCGCGTTTGGGAATCAAAGCTGTCACCTTATTCGCATTTAGCAGTGAGAATTGGCGTCGCCCTGAAGAAGAAGTGGGTGTGCTAATGGAGTTGTTTATGACGGTTCTGACGACTGAAGTTAAGAAACTGCATAAAAATCAATTACGTCTGCGTGTTATCGGTGATAAGAGTCGTTTTAGTGAGCGCTTGCAAAATAAAATTGCTCAGGCAGAAGAGTTAACGAAAGATAATACAGGCATGTTGATCAATATCGCGGCAAATTATGGTGGTCAATGGGATATTACTCAAGCAACCCGAAGCATTGCGGAAAAGGTTGCGCAAGGTGAGTTGGTTGCTTCTGATATTACTGAGGAAACCATCCGTGCACATTTGACCATGTCAGATATTCCTGAAGTTGATTTAATGATTCGTACTGGCGGTGAATGTCGCATCAGTAACTTTATGCTGTGGCAGCTGGCTTATGCTGAGCTGTATTTCACGCCAACTTACTGGCCAGAATTTGGTGAGGAAAGTTTGGTTGAAGCAGTGACTTGGTTTGTTAATCGTGAGCGTCGTTTTGGCTGCACTGGTGAACAAATCAAGGCATTGATGGAAAAATAAAATAGGATTTTAAAGTTTGAAGCAAAGAATAATTACAGCGCTCATACTTGCACCTTTGGTGATTTTAGCCATTTTTTATCTCTCCCTTCCTTGGTTCATGGTTGCATTGGCAACGGTGACTTTTATTGGTTCATGGGAATGGACACAGTTTGTAAATGCTTCATCTCGTTACCTTGCCTTAGTCCCCGCAGTTATCGCTGGGGTAGGAAGTTACTTTTGGTTAGTCCCAGACGATGCTTGGTTCCATTCTCTCAGTAATTCTCATTTTTTGTTACTTATCGTGGGTAGTTTATGGTGGGTATTCTCTAGCTTTCTAGCTATTAGTTATCCTAAATCTCGCCCATGGTGGGAAAACTCCAATATTCTTCGCCACCTGTTTGGCCTTCTTACACTGATTCCGTTTTTCTGGAGTGTAATTTTCCTTCGAGCAGAAAATATTGCTGTTGATTCGTATCACGGTGCACGTCTAGTCCTGTTTGTTTGCTTTATCGTATGGTCTGCAGATAGCGGAGCGTATTTCGCTGGTAAAAGCTTCGGTAAGCACAAAATGGCGCCCGCTGTTAGCCCAAACAAAACGATGGAAGGCTTAGTAGGTGGTGTTATTGCGGCAATGTTGGTGGGTTGGATATTTGCCGATTTGTTTAGCATTCAATTCTCTTCTGTGCCTGTCATGCTATTCACCATCTTAGTAACGGTGGTTATTTCTGTGCTTGGTGACCTAGTTGAAAGTATGTTCAAACGAGTTTCCGGTATCAAAGACAGTAGCAATATTATTCCAGGGCATGGCGGTATACTTGATCGTATAGACAGCCTGACAGCCGCTTTCCCTGTTTTCGCTTTTCTTTACTTCATGCTTTAACAGATAGGCAAGCGCGTCTTGCCTATTCCTATTATTAACAACGGTTTTGCTATGCGTAAGTTAACGATTCTTGGTGCAACAGGCTCTATTGGTGCTAGCACACTTAAAGTAGTTAAAGAAAATCCAGAACAATTCCAAATTGTTGCTTTGGCGGCAGGTGTTAACGTAGAAAAAATGCGTGAGCTATGCCTGATTTGGAAGCCACAATATGCTGTGATGGCGACGGCTAAAGCTGCTCAAGAACTTTCCTTACAGTTGTCTGGGCTTAATCTTCGCACTGAAGTGTCATATGGCATTGATGCTATGTGTCATGTTGCCTCTATGGATGACGTTGATACAGTCATGGCCGCTATCGTTGGTGCTGCGGGCTTAGTGCCTACTATGGCAGCAGTTAAAGCAGGTAAACGAGTGTTACTTGCCAACAAAGAAGCGCTTGTTATGTCCGGCCAGTTGTTTATTGATGCTGTTGAACAATATGGTGCTGAACTTTTACCTGTCGATAGTGAACATAATGCTATCTTTCAGTGTCTACCTAGAGAGGTGCAGTCTCAGCTAGGTCGCTGTGATCTCACTTCAAATGGGGTGTCTCACATTTTGCTGACAGGTTCGGGTGGTCCATTTCGCTACAGTGATATCAGCACGCTAGCAAGTGTTACTCCTGAACAGGCGATAGCTCATCCTAATTGGTCTATGGGGCCTAAGATTTCCGTTGATTCGGCAACCATGATGAATAAAGGTTTGGAGTATATTGAAGCTAAATGGTTGTTTAACGCTTCAAGAGAGCAGCTTAAAGTGTTGATTCACCCTCAGTCGGTAATTCATTCCATGGTGCAGTTTAAAGATGGTTCCGTGATAGCACAGATGGGTGAACCAGATATGGCAACGCCAATCGCGTACACTATGGCTTATCCACATCGAGTTAGTGCGAGTGTAAAACCTCTAGACTTCACTCGTTTAAGTGAGCTGACATTCATGGACGTGGATTATCAACGATACCCTTGTTTGAAATTGGCTATTGATGCTTGTTATGAAGGACAACATGCAACAACATCATTAAATGCGGCAAATGAGATAGCAGTGGAGGCGTTCCTGAAAGGACAAATTCGCTTTACCGATATTGCAGTGATTAATGAACGTGTGTTGGAACAAGCATGTGGCTCTAATAACCAGTTACATTCCTACGACTTGGAAAGCCTACTAGAGCTAGATACAATGGCTCGCAAGCTAGCTAACCAAGCACTTAAAGAGCGTATATTATGAGTGGCATTTTGTGGAACTTTGTCTCCTTTATCGTTGCCCTTGGCATATTAGTCGCGGTGCATGAATTTGGACACTTCTGGGTTGCCAGAAAGTGTGGCGTCAAAGTCGAAAAATTTTCTATTGGTTTCGGTAAATCCATCTGGAGCAAAATTGGCAAAGATGGTACGGAATACAGCATCTCAATGATACCACTGGGTGGCTTCGTTAAAATGCTTGATGGGCGTGTGGACGATGTGCCTGCTGATCAGCAGTGCTATGCATTTGATAAAAAGCCACTTTGGAAACGTTCAGCTATCGTTGCTGCCGGTCCAGCATTTAACTTTTTCTTTGCGATTTTTGCCTACTGGCTGGTTTTCCTCGTCGGGGTCCCATCAGTTAAGCCTGTTATTGGCGAAGTTGTTCCTCATTCCATTTCAGCTCAAGCTGGTCTTGAGTCTGGTATGCAAATTAAATCCGTTGCGGGTGTCGAAACACTGAATTGGGAATCGGTCAACATGGGCTTGATCGACCATATCGGTGATAAGCAACTGGTAATGTCTGTAACATCTCAAGAAGGTGTTGGATTCGACGAAATTAAAACTTTAGACCTGTCAGAATGGAACTTTGATCCAGAATCAGAGTCTGCTATGGAGGCCTTAGGCTTTAAACCTTATACACCTGAAATTTATATGTCTTTACAGAGTGTATCCGAAGGGGGGGCAGGTCAGCTTGCTGGTCTTGAGGTTGGTGATGTTCTGACGCACATTGATGGTAATGCTATCAATGACTGGCAACAGGTCGTGACGGCTATCCAAAACAACCCTGACAAGCCACTTCAATTGAAAGTTGAACGACAAGGTGAAGAGTTATCTCTGGTTTTAACTCCTCAGGCAAAGAATGTTGCTCAGGGGAAAGTGATTGGCTTTGCTGGTATCGCACCTGAAGTCGCAGAATGGCCTGAAAATTATCGCTTTGATCTCCAATATGGTGTATTTGAATCGGTTGGTAAAGCGGTCGAAAAAACAGGGCAAGTTATTGGTTTAACCGTCAATATGTTGAAGAAACTTATTGTGGGTGATGTTGGTCTGAATAACCTAAGCGGTCCAATTTCGATTGCCAAAGGCGCGGGAACGACAGCCGATTACGGTTTGGTTTACTTCTTGGGCTTCTTAGCACTGATTAGTGTGAATTTAGGAATTATAAATTTGGTGCCACTACCGATGTTAGATGGCGGACACCTATTATTTTTTGCTATTGAGGGAATTACCCGTCGCCCAGTACCAGAAAAAGTACAAGAAATGGGCTATCGAATTGGTGGGGCAATCATTTTCTCCTTAATGGCCGTGGCATTATTTAACGATTTTACTCGCCTGTGATTGATTAGCATTAGGCAAAAGCTGTAGTAAGGAATAATTCAAATACATATGGCAATGAAAAAGATCCTTTTCGCGACACTGCTCGCAACCAGCGTGTCGGCGAACAGTGCCGAAAATTTTGTTGTACAGGACATTCAGATCAACGGATTGCAACGTGTGGCACTTGGTGCAGCTTTGTTGAAAATGCCAGTTCGTATCGGTGATTCTGTCGACTCTCAAGATGTTGCAGGGATTATCAAAGCGTTATACGCATCTGGTAACTTTGAGGATGTTAAAGTTCTAAGGGACGGTGATGTGCTGGTCGTTGAGGTGAAAGAGCGCCCGACGATAGCCACGGTCTCTTTCTCTGGTAATAAGGCAATCAAAGAAGAGCAGCTTCAGCAAAACCTAGATGCTTCAGGTATTCGAGTGGGCGAAGCATTAGATCGCACAACGTTAAGCAACATTGAAAAAGGCCTTGAAGACTTTTATTACAGTGTTGGTAAGTACAACGCGACAGTTCAGGCTGTTGTTACACCGTTGCCGCGTAATCGCGCTGATTTGAAGTTTGTTTTTACCGAAGGCGTTTCTGCAAAAATTCAGCAGATCAACTTTATCGGTAACGAAGTCTTTTCTGACGAAGAGCTTTTGTCTCGTTTTAACCTCAATGTTGATGTTGCATGGTGGAACTTCCTTTCTGATGATAAGTATCAGAAACAGGTTTTAGCAGGTGATATTGAGGCTCTTCGTTCTTACTATCTTGATCGTGGTTACTTAAAGTTTCAGGTTGAATCGACCAACGTTTCTATCTCTCCAGATAAGAAAGGTGTCTATATCACGTTGAACCTGACTGAAGGTGAACCTTATACAGTCAAGGGCGTAAAATTCCGTGGTGAACTTATCGGCAAAGAAGATGAGTTCAATGCCCTGATTCCGTTTGAAGATGGCGAAACCTATAACGGCTCTGCCGTTACTCAGCTTGAAGAGGGCGTAAAACGCGTTCTTGGTGAGGCGGGGTATGCATATCCTCAAGTTCGTACGATTCCAGAGTTTAATGACGAAACCAAAGAAGTATCCTTAGTTGTCAACGTAGAAGCTGGCAAGCGTATTTATGTACGCGACATTCGCTTTGTTGGTAACAATGCGACTCGTGACGAAGTACTTCGTCGTGAAATGCGTCAAATGGAAGGCAGTTGGTTAAGTTCGAAAGCGATAGATACGGGTAAAGCGCGTTTGAGCCGTTTAGGTTTCTTCGAAACTGTAGATGTACAAACAGTTCGAGTACCAGGCAGCGAAGACCAAGTTGACCTCGTTTATAACGTTAAAGAAGCCAACTCTGGCAGCGTAAACTTTGGTATTGGTTACGGTACTGAATCTGGTGTGAGTTTCCAAGTCGGTCTGCAACAAGATAATTTCCTTGGTACGGGTAACCGCGTTGGCATCAATGCAATGACCAATGATTACCAAAAGAACATCACATTAGAGTACCGAGATCCATATTGGAACCTTGATGGTGTGAGTTTAGGTGGTAAGGTTTTTTACAACCAATTTGAAGCAAAGGAAGCGGGTATTGTTGACTATACCAACGAAAGTTACGGTACCAACCTGACTTGGGGTTTCCCGTTTGATGAGTTAAACCGCTTTGAGTTTGGTATCGGCTATACCCATAATAAGCTCGGTAACTTGTCTCCTTACTTGCAGGTTGAGCGCTTCCTGATTGCACAGGCAAGCAATGTCGATAGCGATGGCAGCTTGGTAACAAATGACTTTGATATCAACCTATCTTGGACGCGCAACAACCTGAATAAAGGTTATTTCCCGACCGCGGGTAACTATCAACGTGCTTTTTATAAAATGACCGTACCTGGCTCTGACGCACAGTTCTTTAAACTGCAGTATGATGTCCGCCAATATTTCCCATTAACCAAGAAACATGAGTTTGCGTTGTTGCTTCGCGGTCGATTGGGTTATGGTAATGGTTATGGTCAGACGGATGGTAACGACAACTTGTATCCATTCTATGAAAACTTCTATGCGGGTGGTTTCACCAGTTTAAGAGGTTTTGGGTCAAACTCCGCTGGCCCGAAAGCCGTTTATCGTGATTATTCGGGCTCCAATAATGGTTCGGATATTGCCTCTGATGAATCTGTTGGTGGTAACGCGATCGCATTAGGTAGTATCGAGTTAATCGTTCCAACGCCATTTGCATCGGATGAAGCTCGAAATCAAATCCGTACCAGTATTTTCTTCGATATGGCAAGTGTCTGGGACACAGAATTTGACTACCGTGATGGCGGCGCAGATTATGGTAACGAGTACTACTATGACTACTCAGATCCAACCAATTATCGTTCATCTTACGGTGTTGCATTACAATGGATGTCACCGATGGGCCCTCTGGTCTTCTCGTTGGCTAAGCCGATAAAAATTTACGAAGGGGATGATGAAGAGTTCTTCACATTTACCATCGGTAAAACGTTCTAATAGAGGAAAGTATTTTGAAAAATATGATGAAAGCTGCTGGTGTTAGTCTTCTTGTTCTTAGCTCATCAATGTTCGCAAATGCAGCTGAAGCAGCGCAAAAAGTCGGTTACATCAATACTGCGCAAGTATTCCAAGCACTGCCACAACGTGAAGTTGTGCTGCAAAAAATGAAAGCTGAGTTTGAAGACAAAGCAGCAGAGCTTCAAAGCATTCAAGCGCAAGCTAAAACCAAAATTGAAAAACTAAAACGTGACTCTTCTCTGATGAGCCAAGATGAAGTTGAAAAACTGCGTATCGAAATTGGTCAGTTGGACAGCACTTATAAAATCAAAGCTCAAGCACTGGACAAAGCGTCTGCTCAACGTGAAGCGGAAGAAAAGCAAAAGCTATTCCACGTGATTCAGGAAGCTGTGAAGAAAGTAGCAGAGAAAGAAGGTTACGATATGATCATTGATATCAGCGCTATGCAATACGGAAAGCCTGAGTTCAATATTTCAGAAAAAGTAATTAAATCAATCAAATAACTAGCTCTTATAGACAAAAGCATTTAAACATGAAAACACTGACTTTAGCTGAATTAGCAGCAATTACTGGCGGTGAGTTACACGGTGATAGCAATGCTGTTGTTCATCGTGTTGCACCAATGGACAGCGCACGAGAAGGCGATGTGACCTTCTTGTCGAATCCTAAATACAGCAAACACTTAGCGGAATCAAAAGCAACAGTGTTGATGGTGAAAGAGTCAGAGCGAGCGCTGTGTCCGTCGAATGTGTTGGTTGTTGCTGACCCTTACGTTGCCTTCGCTAAGGTAGCTCAAGCGTTAGATTTGACGCCTGTACCGGCTGAAAATGGTGTGGCTGTAAGTGCCGTTGTCGCTGCAGATGTAGTTATGGGTACTAACGTTTCTATCGGTGCCAATGCTGTGGTCGAGTCAGGTGTTGAGTTGGGTGACAACGTGGTGATTGGTGCTGGCTGCTTTATTGGCAAAAATGCCAAATTGGGCAACAACACCAAACTTTGGGCGAATGTCAGTGTTTACCATAGCGTTGAAATCGGTTCAGACTGCTTGATTCAATCAAGCACAGTGATTGGTTCCGATGGCTTTGGTTATGCGAATGAGCGTGGCGAATGGGTTAAGATCCCTCAAATCGGTTCTGTAAGAATTGGTAACCGTGTTGAAATTGGTGCATGTACCACGATCGACCGTGGTGCGCTAGACGATACCGTGATCGAAGATAACGTGATCATCGATAACCAAATTCAAATCGCTCACAACGTGCACATCGGATATGGTACAGCCATGGCTGGTGGTACAGTTGTTGCCGGAAGCACTCACATTGGTAAGTACTGCATTATTGGTGGTGCAAGCGTTATTAACGGCCACATTACTATTGCTGATGGTGTCACTATCACGGGTATGGGTATGGTAATGCGCAGCATCGAAGAAAAAGGCATGTACTCGTCAGGTATTCCTTTACAGCCAAACAAAGAGTGGCGTAAGACTGCAACTCGTGTTCATCGTATTGATGAGATGAACAAGCGTCTTAAAGAAGTTGAAAAGCAATTAGCGCAAAAAAACGACGCTTAATGGCATATTTTACAGACCTTTGTCGATAAGGCTCGCAAAGTGCGAGTCTTTTTCTTCTATACTCAAGTGACCTCAAGATACAGGATTCAGAGCTTCATCAACGAGCCCAGTTCAAGATAAATAACGGTAGGAATGGTGTTCCCTTTCAACGTTATTTAGCGCAGCAATGGGCTCGTTGATGAGCTCCCGAAGGGCGAGTTTTATTCGCTCTTATGCTGCGTTACTGCTTTTCTACGTAGAATGGCTATGTATTCAAATCAGTGCCTTGCCTAAGAGCGAATAAATTCTCGCAGAACAAGCATCTTGAAGTCACTTGAGTATATAATGCCGAAAAGATTTTTTTAAAATTTAATGAATAGGAATATGACTTTGACGACTGAAAAGAAAACGATGAATATCACCGAAATTCAGGAGCTACTTCCTCATCGCTATCCGTTTTTGTTGATTGATCGCGTAACAGATTACGAAGAAGGCAAATATCTGGTTGGCCTTAAAAACGTTTCAGTAAATGAACCTCAGTTTACAGGTCATTTTCCGCAGCTACCGATTTTCCCTGGCGTACTTATTCTTGAAGCTATGGCTCAAGCTACGGGTTTGCTAGCGTTTAAGTCTTTTGGCTCATCGAAAGAAAATGAACTTTACTACTTCGCAAGTATCGATAATGCAAAATTCCGCAAGCCAGTTGTTCCGGGTGACCAGCTGATTATCGAAGTAGAATTCTTGAAAGAACGTCGTGGTATCGCACTGTTTAATGGTGTCGCGAAAGTAGACGGTGAAGTTGTATGTTCTGCTGAACTAAAATGTGCACGTAGAGAGTTTTAAAATGATTCACGAATCAGCAAAAATTCATCCAAGCGCAGTTGTAGAAGAAGGTGCGGTGATTGGTGCAAACGTAACTGTTGGACCTTTTACTTACATCACTTCAGGCGTGAAAATTGGCGACAACACAGAAGTGATGTCGCACGTTGTTATCAAAGGTAATACGGTCATCGGCAAAGAAAACCGTATTTTCCCTCATGCTGTTATTGGCGAAGAAAACCAAGACAAGAAGTACGGCGGTGAAGATACTACGGTCGTTATCGGTGATCGCAATGTGATCCGCGAAGCGGTGCAAATTCATCGTGGTACAGTGCAAGACAAAGCGACCACTGTAGTAGGTAATGACAACCTGCTTTGTGTTAACGCGCATATCGCACACGATGTGGTTGTTGGTAACCATACGCATATTGGTAACAACGCTATTTTGGGCGGCCATGTAACAGTCGAAGACTACGCTGGTGTAATGGCGCTATCTGCCATTCACCCATTCTGTAGTGTCGGTGCTTATGCTTACGTTGGTGGCTGTTCTGCGGTTGTTCAAGACGTACCTGCATACGTACTTGCACAGGGTAACCATGCAACGCCTTTCGGTTTGAACCTAGTAGGTTTAAAACGTAACGGTTTTGAAAAAGCGGAGATTCGCGCAATTCAAAAAGCGTACAAAGAGATCTACCGCTCAGGTAAAACGCAAGCAGAAGTGCTGCCAGTGCTGAAAGAGATTGCGCAAGAGTGGCCTGCTGTAGAACGTTTCATTTCCATTTTGGAAACGACGGAACGTGGCATCATTCGTTAATTTGCGATTGAACTGACGATTGGAAAAGATCGCAGCTTAAATGCTGCGGTCTTTTTGTGTTTTAAGGCTAGCGATATTCATTTGCTATGCTCACATTCTTCCATAATTTAAGGCTAAAAGTATGTCTGAAGCGAGAAAGCCGCTGCGCGTAGGTATTGTTGCCGGAGAGATGTCTGGTGATACGTTAGGTGAAGGCTTTATCAAAGCAATTAAGCAGCAATACCCAGACGCAGAGTTTGTCGGTATTGGCGGTCCGAAAATGATAGCTCAAGGGTGTGAGTCGCTCTTTGATATGGAAGAGTTGTCTGTAATGGGCTTAGTTGAGGTGCTTGGTCGCTTATCTCGTCTACTGAAAGTCAAAGCTGAATTGGTTAAATACTTTACCTCTAATCCGCCAGATGTGTTTGTGGGCATCGATGCGCCAGACTTTAATTTGCGCCTTGAGTTGGACCTCAAAAATGCAGGTATCAAGACTGTGCATTATGTCAGTCCGTCAGTATGGGCTTGGCGCCAAAAACGTATTTTTAAAATTGAAGCGGCGACCAATCTTGTTTTAGCATTTCTACCGTTTGAAAAAGCCTTTTACGATAAGTTTAATGTCCCTTGTGAATTTATTGGGCACACGTTGGCAGACTCGATTCCGTTGCAAAATGATAAATTACCAGCACAGCAACTTCTTGGACTTGATCCAACACGCCGTTGGTTAGCTGTATTGCCGGGGAGTCGTGGTGGTGAGATGCAAATGCTCGCACAACCATTTATCGAAACCTGTCAAAAACTGCGTGATAAATACCCTGCTCTTGGTTTCGTTGTTGCCTTAGTCAATCAGAAGCGTCGTGAGCAGTTCGAAGCCGCTTGGAAAGAGACGGCTCCTGAACTCGATTTTGTGCTGGTGGATGATACCGCGCGTAATGTCATTACCGCTTCAGATGCAGTGCTATTGGCTTCTGGCACAGTGGCGCTGGAATGTATGCTTTTAAAACGTCCTATGGTTGTCGGTTACCGCGTTAATGCATTAACGTATTTCTTGGCGAAGCGATTAGTGAAAACACCTTATGTGTCACTGCCGAACATATTAGCCGAGCAAGAGCTGGTAAAAGAATTGCTGCAAGACGAGTGTACCGTAGAAAACTTGGTGCATCATGTAAGCCAACTTTTGGATGGTGACAATCAAGCGATGCTGGAAAAATTTGCCGAAATGCATCAATGGATTCGAAAAGGTGCAGATGAACAAGCTGCTCACGCTGTACTGAAATTAATAGAGAAAGCGTAATTATGTCGACAAAAAAGACTTCAGCGAAGAAGCCTCCCCAAGAGTTACCTCCGTTTGAAATACCACAAGGCTATCAGTTTATTGCCGGTGTGGATGAAGTGGGGAGAGGGCCTCTCGTTGGAGATGTGGTGACTGCCGCTGTGATTTTAGATCCTAACAACCCTATTGAAGGCTTGAATGATTCTAAAAAACTGAGCGAGAAAAAACGTCTTGCGCTTTTACCTGAAATTAAAGAAAAAGCCCTCGCTTGGTCAGTAGGGCGTTGTAGCCCCAAAGAAATTGACCAACTGAATATATTTCAAGCCACTATGTTTGCTATGCAACGTGCGGTTGAAGGTTTGGGGATTAAGCCTGATTTAGTATTGATTGATGGTAATAAAGTACCTCAGCTACCTATGGACGCGATTGCCGTTGTCAAAGGTGACTTACGAGTGGCGCAGATCAGTGCCGCTTCAATCATTGCAAAAGTCGTTCGCGATCAGGAAATGGAACAGTTAGACAAAGAATTTCCGCAGTTCGGTTTTGCTAAACACAAAGGTTATCCAACCAAAGCGCATTTTGAGGCGATTGAACAACACGGCGTGATTGAGCAACATCGCAGAAGTTTTGGCCCCGTTAAACGTGCGTTAGGCTTGGAATAAGCCCTGCAATACGTTTGGTATTGACGTAGAATACCCCCAATAAAAGCGAATATTGAGTATCTAGGACAGAATTGAATGTCAGACCCTAAGTTTATCCACTTACGTATTCACAGTGATTTCTCCATGGTTGACGGCCTGTCAAAAGTGCCTCCTTTGGTTAAAAAAGTGGCTGAAATGGGCATGCCAGCGATGGCATTAACCGACTTTACCAACTTGTGCGGCTTAGTTAAGTTCTACGGAACTGCACACAACTGCGGCGTGAAACCTATCATAGGTGCGGACTTCACCATGCGTTCAGAAGAGTTTGGTGATGAGCTGACCCGAATTACTATCTTGGCGAAAAATAATGTTGGCTATAAAAACCTGACTCTTCTTATATCAGAAGCTTATCTGCGTGGTCATGTTCAACACCAACCTGTGATTGATAAAGAGTGGTTAATCAAACATGCGGAAGGTTTGATTATTTTATCCGGAGCTAAACAGGGTGAGATAGGTAAAGCGCTACTTAAAGGTAACCAACCACTGGTTGATAAGTGCGTAGAGTTCTATCAAACCTACTTCGCTGACAATTTCTATATTGAGTTGATAAGAACAAGCCGTGCGGATGAAGAAAGTTATCTTCACTTTGCATTGGAAGTGGCGGAAAAAGAAGGCTTACCTGTTGTTGCTACGAACGAAGTGGTGTTCCTGACAGAAGAGTTCTTTGATGCACACGAAATTCGCGTGGCTATCCACGATGGCTATACATTAGAAGACCCGCGCAGACCGAAACTTTATAGCCCACAGCAATATTTACGTTCTGAAGACGAAATGTGTGAGCTGTTTGCTGATATCCCAGAAGCACTGCAAAACACGGTCGAAATAGCCAAGCGTTGTAATGTTACTGTTCGATTGGGTGAATACTTTCTTCCTGCATTCCCAACAGAAGGGATGCTGGAAACTGAATATTTGGTTAAAAAATCAGAAGAAGGCTTGGAAGATCGTCTGGAGTTCTTGTTTCCTGATCCAGAAGTTCGAGCTCAGCGCCGTCCTGAATACGATGAACGCCTGAAAGTTGAGCTTGAAGTAATCAACAACATGGGTTTTCCAGGTTACTTCCTGATCGTAATGGAGTTCATCCAATGGTCCAAAGATAACGATATTCCGGTAGGGCCGGGGCGTGGTTCTGGTGCCGGTTCTTTGGTGGCTTACGCCCTGAAAATTACAGACTTGGATCCGCTTGAGTACGATTTGCTGTTCGAACGTTTCTTGAACCCAGAACGTGTATCCATGCCCGATTTCGACGTCGACTTCTGTATGGATAAGCGTGACCAAGTTATTGATCACGTGGCAGAAATGTATGGTCGTGATGCTGTATCACAGATCATCACCTTCGGTACTATGGCGGCAAAAGCGGTTATCCGTGATGTGGGGCGTGTCCTTGGTCACCCGTTTGGATTTGTCGACCGTATTTCAAAACTCATCCCGCCAGATCCCGGCATGACGCTGGAGAAAGCCTTCAAGGCAGAGCCCGCACTTCCTGAGTTATATAACTCAGACGAAGATGTCAAAGAGCTGATTGATAAATGCCGAATTCTAGAAGGTTGTACTCGAAATGCCGGTAAGCATGCTGGTGGCGTAGTAATTTCGCCAACCACAATTACTGATTTTGCACCTATCTACGCAGATTCAGAAGGCCATTTCCCTGTTACTCAATTTGATAAGAATGACGTTGAAACCGCTGGTCTGGTTAAGTTCGACTTCTTGGGTCTACGAACCTTAACTATCATTGACTGGGCATTGGGCTTGATTAACCCTCGAATGGATAGAGAAGGTAAAGAGCCTGTACGCATTGAGTCTATCCCATTAGATGATCCTGCGTCCTTCCGAGTGCTGCAGAATTCAGAAACCACTGCGGTATTCCAGCTTGAATCTCGCGGTATGAAGGATTTGATCAAACGTCTTCAGCCTGACTGTTTCGAAGATATCATCGCATTGGTGGCACTGTTCCGTCCGGGGCCTTTGCAATCAGGCATGGTAGATAACTTTATCGACCGTAAACACGGCCGTGAGGCGATCTCCTATCCGGATGAAACTTGGCAGCATGAATCTCTCAAAGAGACGCTTGAACCAACCTACGGCATTATCTTGTATCAAGAACAGGTAATGCAGATAGCCCAGATCCTTGCCGGTTATACTCTTGGTGGCGCAGATATGTTGCGTCGTGCAATGGGTAAGAAAAAGCCAGAAGAGATGGCAAAGCAGCGTGCAGTCTTTGAAGCGGGAGCGATCAAAAACGGCGTTGATGGCGAATTATCGATGAAAATCTTCGATCTTGTAGAGAAATTCGCTGGATATGGCTTTAACAAATCGCACTCGGCAGCCTATGCTTTAGTATCGTATCAAACACTATGGCTGAAAACGCACTTCCCTGCGGAGTTCATGGCAGCGGTAATGACCGCTGATATGGATAACACAGAAAAAGTCGTTGGCTTGGTGGATGAATGTATACGTATGGGGCTGAAAGTACTTCCGCCAGATATTAACTCTGGCTTATATCGCTTTAATGTCGATGAAACAGGAGCCATCGTGTATGGTATCGGCGCGATTAAAGGGGTGGGAGAGGGTCCAATCGAAGCGATACAAGAAGCACGAGAAAAAGGCGGTTACTTCAAAGACCTGTTTGATTTCTGTGCTCGTATTGATTTGAAAAAGGTCAATAAACGCGTAATTGAAAAGCTGATTTTGGCGGGTGCTTTGGACCGTTTAGGCCCACACCGCGCCGCTATGATGGCGTCACTGAACGATGCTGTGAAATCAGCAAGCCAACACCATCAGGCTGAAGCGTTTGGTCAGGCAGATATGTTTGGTGTATTGACGGATGCGCCGGAAGAAGTCGAACAGAAATACACCCAAGTCCCTGAGTGGCCAGAAAAAGTTTGGCTAGAAGGTGAGCGTGAAACTTTGGGGCTTTATTTGACAGGCCACCCAATTAACGCCTATTTGAAGGAACTTAATCGATATACTAGCTGTCGTTTAAATGAAGCGACGCCAACGCGCCGTGATCAATCGATTACAGTGGCTGGTTTAGTCATTGCAGCGCGTGTGATGACGACTAAGCGCGGAACCCGAATTGGTCTGATGACTTTGGATGACCGTTCCGGTCGCATGGAGGTGATGTTATTCTCTGATGCGCTTGAACGGTATGCAGAATTGTTAGAAAAAGATAAAATTTTGGTGATTTCCGGACAGGTCAGCTTTGATGACTTCAACGGTGGCCTTAAAATGTCGGCGCGCGAAGTCATGGACATGGGCAGCGCACGTGAAAAATATGCCCGTGGCTTATCAATATCGATAGAGCAATCTCAAATTGATGAGCAGTTTTTTGAGCGTTTTAGTGAAATACTTACGCCTCACCGAGCAGGAACGGTTCCTGTCAATGTATACTACCAGCGCCCTGATGCGCGAGCGCGTCTAGTACTTGGTACAGAATGGCGTGTCACACCTAGCGATACATTGTTAGACGAATTGCAACAGCTACTTGGCAATGATCAGGTAGAACTTGAATTTAACTAAAATTCAGCGACGCCAAGGGCAAGCTGAGTAAAAAAGGATAGGTAGATGAGCCTAAATTTTCTAGATTTTGAAAAACCAATTGCCGAACTTGAAGCTAAAATTCAGGCACTGCGTGACATGTCTCGTCACGGTGGTAACGACTCAGTTGACCTCGACAAAGAAATTGCACAACTAGAAAAGAAAAGCTTAGAGCTGAAAAAGAAAATTTTTGGCGACTTAGGTGCATGGCAAGTAGCGCAATTGGCGCGTCATCCAAAGCGTCCTTACACGCTTGATTATATTGAACATGTCTTCACTGAGTTTGATGAACTAGCGGGTGACCGCGCTTTTGCAGATGACAAAGCTATCGTTGGTGGTATCGCTCGTTTAGAAGACCGTCCAGTGATGATTATTGGTCATCAAAAAGGTCGCGAAACTCGTGAGAAAGTAAAACGTAACTTCGGTATGCCAAAGCCTGAAGGTTACCGTAAGGCACTGCGTCTGATGGAAATGGCTGAGCGTTTTAACATGCCAATCATTACTTTTATTGACACTGCTGGCGCATACCCAGGTGTTGGTGCAGAAGAGCGTGGTCAGTCTGAAGCTATCGCTAAAAACCTCAAAGTGATGTCAGGTTTGAAAGTACCTGTTATCTGTAACGTTGTCGGTGAAGGCGGTTCTGGTGGCGCATTGGCTATCGGTGTGGGTGATTACGTAAACATGCTTCAATACTCTACGTATTCAGTAATTTCTCCAGAAGGTTGTGCATCAATCTTATGGCGTGATTCAGATAAAGCACCACAAGCAGCCGAAGCTATGGGTCTGGTTGCTCCTCGTTTGAAAGAGCTAGAACTGATTGATGAAATCATTGAAGAGCCTCTAGGTGGTGCGCATCGTAACCACGAAGAGACGGCTGCGAACATGAAAGCAACGCTACTACGTCAGTTAGCGGATCTAGAAATTCTGGATACAGATTCTCTACTTGAACGCCGCTACCAACGTCTACTGAGCTACGGTTACTGCTAATCGTTGCTCTGAACAAGTAGCAACTAAAGCTGATTGTTTTGCTAAAGGGTTGGATTCATTCCAACCCTTTTTGTTTATCTGGCTTAACGTTACACTTAACCCCAGTTTCTTGTTGATAGCCTTACTGGTTGATAAACCTACTATGCTCGATTTGTACTCTCACTTTTGCCAACAGTTGAATGCATACTCTTCCCGCCGTTTCGTTCTCGCTTTGAGTGGCGGTGTTGATTCTCGTGCTCTGTTGTCGCTGCTCGCACGTTTTCGCGATGAATGCGGTGCATCAATTGCGGCGGTACATGTTCATCATGGTTTGAGCAGCAATGCAGATCATTGGGCTGAGTGCTGTCAGGCATGGTGTGATGACTCTGCTATCCCTTTGACTGTAGAACGAGTGCATCTGGATACTCAATGCGGAGAGAGTATTGAAAAGCTTGCTCGCGATGCTCGCTATGCGGTGTTAGCTAAACATGTGCAAGCGAATGATGTACTGCTTTTAGGTCAGCACGCAGATGATCAGATAGAGACATTTTTACTCGCCCTTAAACGAGGGAGTGGGCCAAAAGGTTTGGCTTCTATGGCTCCTTCTGCGCCATTTTCAAACGGTTTGATGTTACGACCGCTATTGAGTGTCAAACGCGCTGATATAGAGGCTTTTGCGGCGAAGAATCATCTAACTTGGGTAACCGATGAAAGTAATGATGATGTTCGCTACGAGCGCAATTTCATTCGTCACCAAGTCACACCTATTCTCAGTCAGCGTTGGCCATCGATTCACCAAGCAGTTCAACGTAGTGCGGAGTTGTGTGCTGAGCAACAAGCTTTGCTTGATGAACTCTTACGAGATGAACTTGTACAAGCACTTCATTATGATGGAAGTTTGAAACTAGATACATTGAGCGCGAAAAGTGATGGTGTACGTCGGCAAATCATCCGCCAATGGTTAGCTAATCATCAAATGGTGATGCCAAGCCGTAAACATACAGAGATGATTTGGCAGGAAGTCGCTTTGGCCACTGCTGATGCTAATCCAAAACTGAAACTTGGCGAGCGAGAGATCCGCCGTTTTGATAATCGTCTATATTGTGTTGAAGAGAGTCGAGATATATCAGACTGGAAAAGCCCAATTTTGCTTGAACAAAATCTGCCATTGCCCGATGGCTTAGGTGTTTTGAATCTTACTCAGTATAAGGGTGAAATTCGACTGCCAGAAAGGGTGGAAGATTTGTGGGTGAGCTTTAATCCTGAAGGATTAAGTGCATGTCCGGTAGGAAGGATCGGCTCAAGAAAGTTGAAAAAGCTCTTTCAGGAATACGGTGTGCCGAGTTGGCTAAGACGCCGGACGCCGATACTCATGTATCAAGATAAAGTGGTTGCGGTGGCAAATTTGTTTGTTGATCGTGATTTCAGTGGGCAAGATTGCACGCTGGTTTGGGACAAGCGTTAATTTTCGTGCCAGAATTAACCCTAGTAGTAGCAGTGATATAAAAAGAAAATTCAATAACATAAGGAAGAGCAATGAATAAATTAGCATTGAGTGTTGTTTTAGGTCTTGGACTTCTAGCGGGTAATGCAGTCGCTGGAGATGTGGCTGCTGGTAAAGCAAAATCAGCGGTGTGTGCAGCGTGTCATGGTGCGGATGGTATTGCGGTTATTCCGGGATATCCGAACCTCAAAGGACAAAGTGAACAATACATAGTGTCTTCTATTAAAGCTTATAAAGCGGGTCAGCGTACTGGTGGACTTGCACCAGTAATGCAAGCACAAGCTTCTATGTTGAACGATGCCGATATTGCTAACTTAGCCGCTTACTACGCAAGTTTGAAATAAGTATAAAGCGACTTAATTATTTGATTGTTTTCAAGGGCTAGCGGATAATGCCGAGCATTGATACAAGTTTAAGGGATGAACATGAAAAAAATTGAAGCCATTATTAAGCCATTTAAACTCGATGATGTTCGTGAAGCGTTAGCTGAAGTGGGTATTACGGGTATGACGGTATCCGAAGTCAAAGGCTTTGGTCGTCAAAAAGGTCACACGGAACTGTATCGTGGCGCTGAATACATGGTCGACTTTTTGCCAAAAGTGAAGTTGGAAATTGTTGTTAACGAAGATGTCGTTGACCAATGTGTCGATACTATTATCGAAACCGCTCAAACAGGCAAAATTGGTGATGGTAAAATTTTCATTACTGATGTCGAACGTGTTATCCGTATTCGTACTGGCGAAGAAGACGAAGACGCAGTTTAGAAAAAAGGAGCGAATGCTCCTTTTTTTACATCTCATCGC
This sequence comes from Vibrio sp. A1-b2, assembly GCF_021726015.1. Classification (NCBI taxonomy): domain Bacteria; kingdom Pseudomonadati; phylum Pseudomonadota; class Gammaproteobacteria; order Vibrionales; family Vibrionaceae; genus Vibrio; species Vibrio sp. A1-b2. Next base: position 739,145 of record NZ_JAKKCI010000001.1, on the reverse strand, counting down.
AGATGAAATTCAGATATCTTCTTTCCTCCACCAAGATTTTTACGCCTAGCTTGTACTTGTTATGAAAAAGCGCTATTTGCTGTTATTTGGCTTATTGAGTTGTCTAGCGATAGTCTTCTCTGGTTATAAGCTGGTTTTTAACATTCCAGAGCACCCTCAACTGATCACTGTCGGCGAAAACAGTGTCGGGCAACCGTTAGTTTGTTTTCAGGACGACAAAGCTTTGCCTCTAGACCAGCAAGGTCAACTGGGCCTTCTAGTGTGGAATATCTATAAGCAGAACAGAGAGGGCTGGAGCGAAGAACTTAGCCGTTTAAGTTCAGATGCGCAGTTACTGCTGCTGCAAGAAGCTAGTCTTAATTCAGGATTAAAACAATGGTTATCAGATCAAGGATGGGAAGGTAATCAGGTCAATGCCTTTAAAGTGATGGGGGAGTCTGCGGGAGTCATTAATCTTGCCCGGACTACACCTAACTTAGCCTGTGGTTATACAGAGATGGAACCTTGGTTACGACTTCCTAAGTCGGGAATCTATGCTCGATATCCTCTCAGTAACGGGCAAGTACTCGCTGTCGTGAATTTGCATGCGGTTAACTTCACCTATGGCACAAATGAATACCAACTTCAGTTACAGGCATTAGCCAATGAATTGAGTCAGCATACAGGCCCCATCATTGTTGCTGGAGACTTCAATAGCTGGAGTGAAGAGAGAATGAGAGTGATGAAGCAGGTACTGACTTCTTTAGGGCTGAATGAGGTCAGTTTTTCTCCTGATAACCGAGTGCGTTTTATCAGCGGCCTACCGTTGGACCATGTGTTTTATCGGGGCTTAAAGCTAGAAAATGCAAAAGCGCCCGAATCGGACGCTTCTGATCATAACCCTTTACTGCTTAGCTTTAGCTTATTGCAATAGTGATAGCCCAAATGCCGTAGTAAGCAACCCAAGGCAGGGTAGCAATAACGATTGCCTGAGCGCGCTCTATTTGCGTCCAAGTAATGACCGCTGCATAACCGAGGAAAATATACCAAGGCAATAGCAGAGGGAATGAACTGGTAAAGGGGGACCAAGGATTGGTTAACGGCAGCTTAATTAAGCCATTCACACTGTTGAGATCGGCTGCGTAGCTCATTACTTGTCCATGCTTTAACAGCATGCTTGCATAGCTGGCTAGATCGCCGATGACGGCTGGAAAAATGACAACTGAGCTTGCTGCAAACCATTTCCAGAAACCTAATTTTGTTGAGCCTTGGCGGGTTGCAAGGTTAAACCAAAGCGCCAGAAGAATAATGGTCAGAGTTCGGCTCATAACGTCACTAATGATTTCACTCGCCAGTAAAGTATCAGCTTCCAGCAAGTGAATAAGATCAGGATTCGTCGCTTCCATCTGAGGGGATAAGCCAGCTTTAAGCCATTCAAAATCGACGTTTGCGAAATAAGCTCCCCAGAATAGGAACGGAGTGATCAGCAGGACAATAAATGGCTGCCATCCCCATGCACTTCTTTCATACAGTGCAGCAAAGCAATCTTGAGGTGAACGGAATATATCCACCAGCATAATTAAAGGATTACTGGACGGGTTCATACACTAACCTTAGTGACATCGACATAGAGTTTAAGATTCTGACCTGGTTTCAGGTATTTGTTATTAGACAAGTCATTCCATTTCACTATGTCTGCTGTTTTCACTTTGAACTTGCTGGCAATAGCACTGAGTGTATCGCCGTTACGCACTTTATAGAAAACCGTGCGGATGATCGCGCCATCAGTATTGTTTTTCCAAATCACCAGTTTTTGCCCGATACTCAAGGTATCTCTTGGCCCCATTCCGTTCCATTTAGCCAGAGAAGTGGTCGACACATTGTGTTTACGAGCGATTGTCCATAGGTTGTCACCTCTGGCAACAGTATGAGTCAGCTTGTATTTGCCTCTAGCAATAGATTGGGTTTTCTGCAGACGGTTATTAGCACTCAGAACATACGCTTTCTCATCTTTCACCGATGTTGGAATCATCAAATATTGTCCAACACGTATAGAGTTGCCTGAAAGATTATTGGCAGTCTGAATTACTTTAGTTGTTGTGTTGTGATGTGCGGCAATCACACTTAGGCTGTCGCCACTTTTCACTTTGTATCGAACTAATTTCATTCCTTCTCCACGGTGCTTTGCTGCATTCGCTAGGAAGGTGTCTGCTTTATCGACTGGTAGAAGTAGTTGGAATGGACCGTTCGGTGCGGTAGCCCATTGATTGTATGCAGGGTTGTAGCTTTGAAGTTCTTTAACATCCAAGCCTGCGTATTTTGCTGCGATAGCAAGATCCAGTTGTTCCTTAGGATCGACCAACTTCAACACAGGTTTATTGGCAATGGCAGGAAGTTGGATACCGTATTTTTCCTGATTAGCGATGATGTCAGCAAGTGCGAGTAGCTTTGGCACATAACCGCTGGTTTCTTCAGGTAAATCGAGTGAGAAGAAATCGATAGGTTTCCCTAAGCTTTTGTTTTTGCGAATAGCACTGGAAACTCGACCGCCGCCACTATTATAAGCCGCGATAGCGTGTTGCCAGTCACCGTCGAAACGCTTACTTAAATTGGTTAAGTATGTCAGAGCTGCATCGGTTGAAGCATCAACATCGCGCCGACCGTCGTACCAGAAGTTCTGCTCAAGGCCGTACATTTTTCCTGTTGCAGGCACAAACTGCCATAAACCTGCTGCGCTACCGTGTGAATAAGCAAAAGCATCAAACGCACTTTCTACAATTGGCAAAAGGGCTAGCTCAAGCGGTAAGCCTCTTTGCTCAATTTTCTCGGTAATTAGGTATAGGAATGGTTGTGCACGCTCAGCCACTTTTTGTAAATGGCTTGGATGTTTCAGGTACCAAGTGCGGTAGTAGTCGACCGATTTTTGCTTGGGAATACCCATAGTAAGTTGCATGGCAATGCGCTGCCAGACATCTTCTTGTTCTTGTGGCGTAATCACGACAGGTTCAACAACGCGTTCAACGGGTACTGGTTTCGAAGCTACCGTTGGTTTTTTCTTAGTGACTTGCTGTTGAGGCGTGTTTACTTCAACGTCGTTTTGTGTGGTTTGTTCTGCTGTCTGGTTAAGTTGGCACCCGGCCAATAAGAGAGCCAACAGACAGCTGGTTTTTACTCGCATGCAAAACAATCTTTTCAATAAATGGCTGGTGATAATACTTGTCTATTAATTACCCTGACAAGTGGCAAATTCCTAAAAATCGTTTTTCCATTCGCGTAATGCGGTAAATATTGATATAGGATCATTTTGTTTTGTGCGATTTGCTACCGACTTGATTACGCTCGCCTCTCTTGTACGCAAGAAGGGGTTTATCCATTTCTCTTTTCTTAGCGTGGTCGGAATGGTCGATTTGTTTTGAGCTCGAAGACGAATCACTTCATCACGATAAATTTGTAACTGTTCGTTATTTGGCTCAACAGCAATCGCAAAAGCAATGTTGCTCGCGGTGTATTCATGAGCGCAATACACTTCGGTTTCTTCTGGTAAGGCTAGAATTTTTTCTAACGAAGTAAACATTTGTTCCATGGTGCCTTCGAATACTCGTCCACAGCCACCTGAGAAAAGCACATCACCACAAAACAGCTTGCCATCACCGGCATAGCCAATATGGCCTAAAGTATGCCCCGGTAATCCCAGCACCCAGAAACGTTCATCAAACAACTCAATTTGGTCACCAGCGGTAACTTTTTGGGTTAAATAAGGTACAGGGTCATCACTTGGGCCAATGATTTCGATATTCGGATACTGCTTAGCAAGCTCGCGAATTCCGCCAGTATGATCCTTATGATGGTGGGTAATTAATATTGTTTCTAACGTGAGATGGTGTTGTTCCAAATAAACAAGAACAGGCGTGGCATCGCCTGGATCAACAACAGCGCAACGGTTGTCGCTATTTTGAATCAGCCAGATGTAATTATCGTTAAATGCAGGTATGCTTTTGATCTGTAACATGAGTTGTCTCCAGTCACCTTGGTGAAGCGGGTTAGCGATGAAACCAGCACGCAGCGAAAAAAAAATTGAGAAGCCTCATTCTTGGTCTCAATTGAAAAATGGTCAATGGGTTAGTGAGTCTATCCAAACACGGCTCGATGAGTGGTGCCCGAAACTCTTTGGTTATCATATGCTAAAACTGGGTGGCTTGAGTTGCGAGCTTGCCAGTTGTAACTGCAATATTCAACATCAAGTCCATTTGGATAAACAAAATCCATTGCATACAGTTATCGCCGATGACTTCGATTTGCCCTTCTTCGAAAAAAGCATCGATACAGCAATCCTTGCACATCAACTGGATTATAGTAGTGACCCGCATCGTATGTTGCGAGAAGTGGACAGAGTACTGATTGATGATGGCTACATTATTATCACGGGTTTTAATCCGATCAGTTTCACGGGTCTTGCGAGCTTAATGCCGTGGCGCAAAAATAATTTGCCTTGGAGCGGTCGAATGTTCACGCCAAATCGAGTCAAGGACTGGCTAGGGCTGCTGAACTATCAGGTGATTGAGTGTGACCAATATGCACTGTTTCCGATGCAAAGGTACCGCACATTCTGGACTTGGTTGGAAAATGGCAGAGGGGATTTTGGATCAACGTTTTGTAGCTTGTATTTTATTGTTGCCCGTAAGCGTACCTATCCACTTAAACCGATTAAGCCACACTGGCGCTTGAAACGGCGGCTTTCTCCTGTTGGAGTAAACTACCGCATCAAACACGATGAAAATTAGCGGTTATTCGGGCTGATAACCTACATCTTCTTCTGTTGGGTTTTCAGCTGCCGCTCGTGCTAGTTCGTCACACATTTCGTTTTCTCTGTGTCCTGCATGACCTTTTACCCAATGCCAGTCAACTTGGTGACGAGCCGTTTCATGGTCAAGCGCTTGCCAGAGATCCGCATTTTTGACGGGTTTATTGGCAGAGGTTTTCCAATTGCGCTTTTTCCAGTTGTGGATCCACTGAGTGATACCTTGGCGCACGTACTGACTGTCCGTGGTTAGGATTACATGGCAAGATTCTTTGAGCGTTTGCAACGCAACAACGGCTGCAAGCATTTCCATGCGGTTGTTCGTGGTGAGCTTATAGCCTTTTGCTAGGGTTTTTTCGTTGTTTTTGTAGCGAAGAACAACACCATAACCGCCAGGGCCTGGGTTGCCTAAACACGATCCATCAGTGAAAATTTCCACCTGTTTCTTCATGATTTGATACTATTGGGTTACGCACACATTTGGCATAGTCTGACATATATATCCTTATGAATACTAGCAGCAATTCTGAATACGACCGCATTGTGGTTCTCGATACCGAAACCACGGGTATGAACCTAGAAGGCGGTCCACATTACGAAGGTCACCGAATCATTGAAATCGGTGCGGTGGAGATCGTCAATCGAAAACTCACCGGACGCCACTTTCACGTTTATCTAAAACCGGATAGACCTATTCAAGATGAAGCGGTTGAAGTTCACGGTATTACCGATGAATTCTTGGTTGATAAACCAGAATATCGTGACGTTCATGAAGAATTTCTAGAGTTTATTAAAGACGCTGAATTGGTCGCACACAACGCGCCCTTCGACGTCGGTTTTATGGACTATGAATTTTCTAAGTTAGCTGGCTGTTCACTTAAAACCGCACAGATCTGCAAAATCACCGATACCCTTGCCATGGCGAAGAAAATCTTCCCCGGCAAGCGCAACAACTTGGACATTCTCTGTGAACGTTATGGCATAGATAACTCGCACCGAACGCTTCACGGCGCTTTGCTCGATGCTGAGATTCTTGCTGACGTTTATTTGTTGATGACCGGTGGGCAAACGTCACTTCAGTTTAACGCTGGCTCACAAACCGATGGCGAGAATGGTGCTGGATTGATTAAGCGAGTAGAAAGTGGACGAAAAGCGCTAAAGGTATTGATGGCTACCGCCGATGAAATAGAAGCGCATCAAGAACGTTTAGATTTAGTCGCGAAGAGTGGTTCTTGCCTTTGGCGTCAATAGTCTTTGGCGTCAGTAAGAGTGGTCTATTTTAGGAGATGATATGTTGAGGATTGGAATTGCTCTTTTGGGGCTCCTCTTGAGTTTGAATACTTTCGCTAGCCGTGAATCCTCACTTTCTTTGTTAGATAACCGATTTCGTGTTGATCCAACCATTACTCAAATAACGTTTGTCATTTACCGTGAGCAAGGTTCTCAGCCAGTAGTGTTGGTGCGCCCTGATGGTAGAAAGTATTACGCGACAAAAAATCCAGATAGTGTGCGTTGGTATCAAGAACCGACGATGGACATTATTTCTATCGACAACCCAATGCCGGGGCCTTGGCAAGCAATAGGTAAAGTTTCACCTAAAAACAACGTAAAGCTGATTTCACACCTACAGCTGACCTCAGATACCTTTCCAACCCGAATTTATCAAGGCGAGGAAATGAAGTTCACGGCTCGCTTAACCTCAGATGGCAAACCTTTACTGCTCAAAGACTTCCTTGAAAGAGTGAATCTCAAAGTCACTTTTCGTAAATATATTGAAGATGAAGAGAACTTAGTAAAAGAGGCGCGACCTGTACCAACAGTGATTGGTGAGTTTGCTGATGATGGGCGAGATTTAGATGAAAAGCCCGGTGACGGCGTCTTTACGGTTAAGCTCAATATTACGCCGGAACCCGGCAAATATCGGGTGCGAATTACTTCTGGCAATGGTGTGTTTTTACGAGCGCTTGAACAGGAAGTGTTGGTATACCCATCGCCACTTACTTCGAGCTTTATTCAGTCGCGTATCGCGAACGAACCTCATCAGGTTGTGATCAGTGGTGAACAGGGGATGATCGAGCCCGGCTCACTTGCTGCGCACATTCGCCATCAATCGCCCGATAATAAAGAGTTTCTGGTTGAAGGGGTTGCCGAGCCTGAATCATTAAAGATGACGCTTACGGTTCCCTATGATGGAGATTTAGGTAACTACGCGTGGGAAGGTGGTGTTTATGCGACCGATCTGGCTTCTAAGCGCCCGCTTTATTTTCCGATTAAAGAGAGTACTTACAGTGTGGTTCAAGAGCTCGATCTTGAACAAGCTCGCTTGATGCAGGAGGCGGAAGCAGAGCAGCGCCGTAAAATCGCTCAAGAAGAGATGCTACAAAAGATTCGTGAAGAACGACGTACTCAATACATTATTTATATCGGCATCGGTAACGTGATTGTGATTATTCTGGCGCTGATAGGTTGGTTCTTTATGCGTAAGTTTAAAGCTCGTAAGGAAATGCTTCCTGAAATGCAGCTCAACATGCCAAAGAAATAACACAGAGCGGATAATAGGAAAGGGAGGTTAAACCTCCCTTTTTTACGTTTTAACTGATTTAATTTGTTGCTTAATTTTTATCTAAGCGACTTGTTCCAGTTTGGTTTTTGTCTTTTTTGCCGCAAGTTCCGCAGGTGCAAAGTCATCAACATTAATGGTGTACAAGCGGTGGCTTTCAGCCTCGATTAAAAGCTCTGCTTCTTGCTCATTGATGATCTTGTTAGCTAACCCTTCTGCTGCAATCTTATCGAGTTGAGTGAATGGGTAACGTTTATCAAGCGCTTTACATACTTTATCGAAAATAGGTTCCGCTTGCAGGATAACGCTTAGTGCCAGTTCAATGCGACCTGCTGGGTTATGTGCTGTAGGTGCTAAATACTGGTTGCGGCCAAGGCGTGTACGTGTTGCGCTTGGTGTTTGAAGTATTTGCGCCAGTTTGCTGTCCAGTTTGTCGTTTGGCCCTTTACGAACTCGACCAAAAGGCAGAATTAAGACACGTAACACTTTGCCGATCACTGGGTTCGGGAAGTTAGCAAGAAACTCATCTATCGCTACTTCCGTTTGTTTCAAGCTGTCTTGTAATCCCCAGTGAACCAATGGCAAATCCTCAACTGGACGATCATCGTTCTCAAAACGTTTCAGTGTTGCTGAGCTCATGTATAGCTGACTCAAAATATCACCCAGACGAGCAGATAAACGCTCTTTGCGCTTCAAAGAACCGCCCAAAACAGCCATAGATATGTCAGCTAAAAGCGCTAAGTTCGCACTGTAACGGTTTAGCTGCTGGTAGTAGCGTTGTGTTGCATCTTTAGTTGGCGAGTAAGAGCCGATACCATCGGTTAGACCTAACCAGATACTGCGAACTAAGTTGCTGGTGGTAAAACTAACGTGGCCTGCCAATGCGCTATCAAACAGCTCAACAGCATTCGAACTTTCAGAGTGAGCAGCTTCCATCTCTTTCAATACATAAGGATGGCAGCGAATCGCGCCCTGACCAAAGATGATCATTGAACGAGTCAGAATGTTTGCGCCTTCCACAGTAATTGCAATTGGTGAACCTTGATAACCTCTCGCCAAGAAGTTTGAAGGGCCTAAACAGATACCTTTACCGCCGACAATGTCCATAGCATCAATAATTGAACGTTGACCACGATGAGTACAGTGGTATTTCACAATTGCAGAAATTACCGATGGCTTCTCACCAAGGTCGATACCTGCAACGGTCAAATTACTTGCAGCGTCCATCACATACGCATTACCTGCCAAGCGTGCTAATGGCTCTTCAATACCTTCCATTTGACCGATAGGTTGTTTGAACTGACGACGAATACGCGCGTAAGCGCCAGTTGCCAAAGCCGCGCTTTTTGTACCGCCAGTTGAGTTTGACGGTAGAGTGATACCACGTCCAACCGAGAGACACTCAACCAACATTCTCCATCCTTGGCCTGCCATCTCTGGGCCACCGATAATGAAATCTAGCGGAACAAAGATGTCATTACCGCGAGTAGGACCATTCTGGAATGGAACGTTAAGCGGGAAGTGGCGGTTACCAATTTCCACACCTTTTAGATTGGTTGGGATAAGAGCACAAGTGATACCAATATTTTCTTTCTCACCAAGTAGGTGTTCTGGGTCTTGTAATTTGAAAGCTAATCCCAGAACGGTGGCGACTGGTGCAAGAGTAATATAGCGCTTGTTCCAAGTCAGTCTCATACCAAGAACTTCTTTGCCTTCCCACTGGCCTTTGCAGACAACGCCGAAATCCGGAATTGAACCAGCATCTGAACCTGCTTCTGGGCTGGTTAGTGCGAAACATGGGATCTCTTTACCTTGTGCAAGGCGAGGTAGGTAGTAGTCTTGCTGTTCTTTAGTACCGTAGTGTTGCAGCAGTTCACCCGGACCTAATGAGTTAGGTACGCCAACGGTTGAAGAAAGAACACCAGATACCCCAGTTAGCTTTTGAAGAACTAAAGATTGCGCATAAGCCGAAAACTCTAAGCCACCGTATTTTTTCTTAATGATCATGGCGAAGAATTTGTTGTCTTTCAGATACTGCCATACCTCTGGAGGAAGGTCGGCCAGTTCGTGAGTCACTTGATAGTCATTGACCATGGCACAGACTTTATTCACCGGGCCTTCAAGAAAAGCGCGTTCTTCTTCACTTAACTGCGGCGCAGGAATGTCGTGCAATTGCTGCCAGTTTGGTTTGCCTTTGAACAGCTCTGCTTCCCACCATACCGTACCTGCATCCAGCGCTTCTTTTTCTGTTTGCGACATAGCAGGAAGTACTTTTTTAAATACGGTTAACGCCTTTGCGCTAATGGCAGCTTGGCGAATAGAAGGAACAGTAAAAAGCGCGATTGCGGCCAAGTATAAGCTCCAGCCTACAATGCCCACAGGGCCGAATAGGGAGAGCATCAGCATAGTGATGGTGAGTGCCGCGAGTGATACAAATAATGAAGTTCTGTGATACAAGCAAGCGCCAAGTACTGCAAAGAACCCTAATGTTGAGAGCAAGATGTCCATGTTAATGTCCTTATAGTCATGCTGTTTGTTATTTCGAGTTTTCAGCATTCATTTTTATGAGCTTTCTGAAGTTGTTAAAAGTGGTCTAACCAGTAAAGTGTAAATGAATTATTAATAAAATGTAAAACCATTAAATGTTCAAAAAGTGATCTAAGTAGAGTGAATAGTCTAAAGTGTGCGCTCTGATTCGATTCCAGGGAGATGAAAATTGTTCTCATAGTGCAATTATTGAGGCTTATCTATCGACAGAATCACAGGTTTGGGTAAACTCAATAGTGTCCTAGCTCTCAAAGAAGAGAGTTCATCTGCAAGCAGATTTAAGAAGAGAATAACTATGTATCAGGATCTAATTAGAAGTGAACTAACAGAAGCGGCTGAAGTGTTGAACAAGTTTTTGAGTGACGATCATAACATCGCTCAAATTGAAGCTGCTGCTAAGCTTATTGCTGATTCATTCAAACAAGGCGGTAAAGTGCTGTCTTGTGGTAATGGTGGCTCACACTGTGACGCAATGCATTTTGCTGAAGAGTTAACAGGTCGTTACCGTGAAAACCGCCCTGGTTACCCTGGTATCGCTATTTCTGATCCAAGTCATCTGTCGTGCGTGAGTAACGACTTTGGTTATGATTTTGTTTTCTCTCGTTATGTTGAAGCGGTTGGCTCTGCTGGTGATGTGCTATTCGGTTTATCGACTTCTGGTAACTCTGGCAATATTTTAAAAGCAATCGAAGCTGCAAAAGCGAAAGGCATGAAGACTATCGCTCTTACTGGTAAAGACGGCGGCAAAATGGCAGGTATTGCGGATGTTGAAGTTCGCGTACCGCATTTTGGCTATGCTGATCGTATCCAAGAAGTACACATCAAAATTATCCACATCATTATTCAGCTTATTGAAAAAGAAATGGAATAAGTGATGTTTATCGAGCTGGTTTTTTATAACAAATAATAAAGGCCAGCTCGAAACATGATCGGTAGTCAGGAGTTTTAGGGTTGTAGTAGGAGAGAGAGTTAAGATGTGTGAATTGCTCGGAATGAGCGCCAATGTCCCGACTGATATTTGTTTTAGCTTTACTGGTTTGATTCAACGTGGTGGCAATACCGGACCACACAGAGATGGTTGGGGTATCACGTTTTATGAAGGTAAAGGCTTTCGAACATTTAAAGATCCCAATCCTAGTTACCAATCGAAGATTGCACAGTTAGTCCAGGAATACCCAATCAAAAGCTGCGCGGTGATAAGCCATATTCGCCAAGCTAATAGAGGCGGTGTCAATTTAGAGAATACGCACCCATTTACCCGTGAATTGTGGGGGCGCTATTGGACCTTTGCTCACAATGGACAACTCACCGATTACCAAGATTTGCCAACCGGTCGTCATCGTCCTGTCGGAGAAACCGACAGTGAAGCCGCATTTTGCTGGTTACTCGATAAGTTAGAGAATCGCTATCCTGAGCCACCGAAAGATATGCATGAGGTTTTTCGCTACATCTCTTTGCGTTGCGATGATCTGCGCGAGAAAGGTGTCTTTAATATGCTGTTGTCTGATGGTGAATATCTGATGACGTACTGCACCAATCATCTGTACTGGATCACTCGTCGAGCGCCATTTGGTCGAGCAGCTTTGCTTGATGAAGATATTGAAATCAACTTTCAGGAAGAAACGACACCGAATGATGTGGTTTCTGTGATTGCGACTCAACCTTTAACTGGAAATGAGCAGTGGCAAAGAATGAAGCCCGGTGAATTCAATATTTTCCACTATGGTGAACTGTTCGAAAGTAACAGTGCCGATTTATCCGATGTAGCATTTGCTGCGCCTAAGCCGGGAAACCAAGCGCCTACAGAGCCGCTTGAGTGAAAAGCTGAACATAAAAAACGAACATGAAAAAAGGGTTGATGCAGTATCAACCCTTTTTACTCGCTTTAAATCTAAGCGTTAACTAGCGTTTATTCGCTAGCATAACCGTGCATACCTAAAGGTTCACCGTCTAAAAACGCTTTACCTTCAATCATCTCAAGCCTGCCTTCAACGAACCATTGTGTTACCAGAGGGTAGATTCGGTATTCCTGAGTTTGAACTCGGTCTGTTAGCGTTTCAACAGTATCTTCATCGAAAATAGGTACTTTCGCTTGCAGAATGACAGGGCCGCCATCGAGTTGTTCTGTCACAAAATGAACACTGGTGCCATGTTCTTCATCACCCGCGTGGATAGCACGCTGGTAAGTATTCAGACCTGGGTACTTAGGTAATAGAGAAGGGTGAATATTGATCATTCGACCTAAGTAGTGACGTACAAATTCACTACTTAGGATTCGCATATAGCCCGCTAAAATTATAAGGTCAGGCTTATATTCATCAATTTGCTCCATCAGGGCATGGTCGTAAGCATCACGAGTCTCATACTCTTTTGGATCGACAAATACTGCCGCTGCACCTGCTTTTTTAGCTCGCTCTAAGCCATAAGCAGTTGCTTTATTCGAAAAAACAGCCGTTACTCTGCCTTCACTAATGCTTGACTCACAAGCATCGATGATCGCTTGTAAATTGGTACCATTTCCTGAAATTAAAACAACAATACTCTTCATGGATTAATTGATCTCTACTTGCTCTTCACCAGCTTGAGCTGCTGCAATTTCACCGATAACCCATGCGTTTTCGCCTTCTGCTTTTAGAAGGTTTACAGCGGCTTCAGCTTGATCTTGTGGAAGGGCAATGATTAGACCAACACCACAGTTAAATGTACGGTACATCTCGTGAGTATCTACGTTGCCTTTCTCTTGTAGCCATTTGAAGATTGCAGGCCATTCCCAGCTCTTACCATCAATAACTGCTTTGGTACCTTCAGGAAGTACACGAGGGATATTTTCCCAGAAGCCGCCGCCAGTGATGTGAGAAATAGCGTGAATGTCGTGTTCTGCGATCAGTTTAAGACCTGACTTGATGTAAATCTTAGTAGGCTCAAGAAGGTGTTCACCAATCGTTTTACCTTCAAGAAGTTCATTTTTGTCTGCAGCAGAAACTTCTAGGATTTTACGAACTAGAGAGTAACCGTTTGAGTGTGGACCACTAGAACCCACAGCAATCAGTGCATTACCCGCAGCAACTTTAGTACCGTCGATGATGTTTTCTTTTTCTACTACGCCGACACAGAAACCCGCTACGTCGTAATCTTCGCCTTCATACATTCCTGGCATTTCAGCTGTTTCACCACCGATTAGAGCACAGCCAGCTTGAACACAGCCATCAGCAATGCCAGAAACAACGTCAGCTGCTGTGTCTACGTCTAGCTTACCTGTTGCGTAGTAATCTAGGAAAAACAGTGGCTCAGCACCTTGTACAATCAGGTCGTTTACACACATAGCCACTAAGTCGATACCAATGGTGTCGTGCTTTTTCATATCCAAAGCAAGACGAAGTTTGGTACCAACACCATCTGTACCAGAAACAAGTACAGGTTGTTTGTATTTGGTTGGAAGCTCGCACAATGCACCAAAGCCACCAATGCCACCCATTACTTCAGGGCGACGAGTACGCTTTACAGCACCTTTAATTCGTTCAACAAGTGCATTGCCTGCATCGATATCTACGCCAGCATCTTTGTAGCTAAGTGAAGTCTTGTTACCGCTCACGGGGAAGTTCCTCGGTCTAATTGGATATGAAAACGGCGCTATTCTACAGGGCTTAAAACAAAAAGGAAAACGTTTGCGTCAGTTTTTTATCGCGATTTTTGGTCGGTAAAGTTGAAAAAATAGGTGTATAATCCCGAGGTTTATTTAAATTGTGCCGGAGATGGAAATGAAAGTTGTTGAAGTTAAACACCCTCTTGTTAAACATAAACTAGGCTTGATGAGAGAAGGTGATATCAGCACTAAGCGTTTTCGTGAGTTAGCGACGGAAGTCGGTAGTCTATTAACTTACGAAGCAACTGCAGACTTTGAAACTGAGAAAGTGACCATTAATGGTTGGAACGGTCCTGTAGCGGTAGACCAAATTAAGGGTAAAAAAGTGACTGTAGTTCCAATCCTACGTGCTGGCTTAGGCATGATGGATGGTGTTCTGGAGCATATCCCAAGCGCTCGTATCAGTGTTGTGGGTATTTACCGTGATGAAGAAACTCTAGAACCAGTACCATACTTCAACAAACTTGCTTCAAATATTGAAGAGCGTATTGCGCTAGTTGTTGACCCAATGCTGGCTACTGGCGGTTCAATGATCGCAACTATCGATCTGTTAAAAGAGAAAGGCTGTAACCAAATCAAGGTATTGGTTCTAGTTGCTGCACCAGAAGGTATTGAAGCGCTAGAAAAAGCTCACCCAGATGTTGAGCTTTACACTGCGGCGATTGATGAAAAACTGAATGACAAAGGTTACATCGTTCCGGGTCTTGGTGACGCAGGCGATAAGATTTTTGGTACTAAGTAACTTAAGTTATTGAAAATTAGGTTACTGAAAAGAAAAGGGAGCCTAGGCTCCCTTTTCTGTTTTTGTCTTTTCTGTTTTTACTGAAATTCTTACTTCTTCAAACCTAAGGTTCCACCGACTCTAGGTGTGTTTGATGGCTTATTGTTGCCTCTCGCACTTTGCTGATTCGGTTTGCTATGTTGAGGTTTACCTTGCTGAGCTCTGCCTTGGCTGTCACTTCTCGCTTTTCCTTTCTTTGAGTTTGGCGCATGGCGGAAGGTATCAGCATTGTGACCTTGATAAGTTTTGTCTTTAGAAGCGCTCGATCTCTGGTTTCTGCGAGCTTTTGATTCTCGGTTTTCTTCTCGGCTATCGAACAGTTTCGCATCTGTCGCTTTGCGGATATTGTGTCCTTTGGCGTCAACTTTTGAAGCTTCTTCAGTACCCGTAGAATCCTCACACATCGCCAGAATCTCTGCTACTTCAGCGTCAGTCAGATAGCGCCATTTTCCGTTTGGAATACCATCCAAAGAAATATTCATAATACGCACACGGCGCAGTTTAAATACTTCATACCCTAGGGCTTCACACATACGACGAATTTGACGGTTGAGACCTTGAGTCAGAACAATACGAAATGAAAACTTGGTCTCCATTTCCACTTTACATGGCAAGGTCACCGTATCGAGAATTCTGACACCAGTAGACATCTGCTTAATGAAATCCGGTGTGATTGGCTTATCGACACGAACCACGTACTCTTTTTCGTGATTATTGCCAGCGCGCAGGATCTTGTTGACGATGTCGCCATCGTTAGTCAGGAAAATCAAACCATCTGAAGGTTTATCTAAGCGCCCGATAGGGAAAATACGGCTCTTATGGCCGATAAAATCGACAATATTCCCCGGAACATCTCGTTCAGTCGTACAAGTGATACCAGTAGGTTTGTTGAGCGCGATATAGATAGGCTTTTCTTTGGTGCGAAGTGACTTGCCGTCAACCAGCACTTCATCGTCATCGGTGACTTTGGTACCCATCTCTGGAACCTTACCATTGATGGTCACTCGACCTTGGTCAATTAATTTGTCGGCTTCGCGACGAGAGCAGTAACCAGTTTCGCTTATGTATTTGTTTAGGCGTTTGCCTTCAGATTGTGACATGTTGTCTCCTGTAACGTTTCTCAACGGCTTTTTCTTTTGAAAACGAATCTATGTGTTCAAAAAACGAATGAGGGCGCATTCTAACAGGTATCTATGCTTAGCCAAGCCGTTTCTGGTGGCGCTCTCTGTTTTCGTTTTTCTTCTCAACGCTTTTCTTAAACAAGACATAAAGAGCGCCCGTGCCGCCGTGGAAGCGCTGTGCGCTATGAATACATTGCACTTCTTTCATTTGAGTTAACCAGTGCGCGACAAAACTTTTCATCAATGCGGGAGGATTAGAACGTTCTCCTTTGCCATGAACGATAATCACGGTTCTGACGTCCATTCGCATGCATTGATTAACGAAGGCTACCACTTCGTCACGTGCTTGTTTGAGTGTCTTGCGGTGTAAATCAAGGCGAGCCTGAATCGGGTACTTGCCCAAGCGCATTTTTTTGTAGACCCCGTCCTGAACGCCATCACGTTTAAACTCAACGTGGTCGTCTGGTTTTAGCATTGGAGCATGGTCGATAGAAAGATAATCAGGATCATTTTCTGAATGGGTAATGGCGGCTTCACGTTTAGCGAGTTGCGCCTCTGTAACCTGATAAGACTTACTAAGTTCAGCGGTATCTTGCTTGATCGGTTTTACATCACCCATCATTTGATGAAATAGTTCGAAATCATCTTGAGACTCGAAGTCATCGTTAGACATAGTGCTATCTCGAATTAATCATGGAATCTCGGAAGTATAACAATCAAGACTGCTCAAGCAACCTGTTCTGTTTGTGTAGTCAAAGCGCGTTTGTGATGTATCGCTGGGACAAGCTTGCAAGGAAGTCACTGAATTAGCCAAGGGATAGCCGATCAAGAGTCTAGCGAACAAAGTAGCTAGGTTGATTAGAAGCAAACAGTGGGCAATAAAAAACCGGAGCAGACAAGCGATCAACTCCGGTGCAAAGCGTGATTCTATTTAAAAATAGATGCTAAGCGATCTAGTGAGGAGATTTGTCATTCAGCACTTTGTAGATGAAATAGCTGCCATAAAATAGCATCAGCCCTATAGCGCCGAATATAACCAGCATTGAAGATAACCCAACTGCATTACCAAACAGGAGATCTAGCCATAAGTCCATAGTATTTCCTCCAGAAGTGCTTGAGACACTGCATAAGTTAAATTCTGGATAAAAAACCGACACTGATCTGGATCAATTGTGATTGATAGGTTGTGTGAATGTTTCTTTAGCTGTGTATCTGGTCACATTTTATGGTTTGTTGAGTGGTTTTTGAGCGAACGAACTGAATTTGAGAAAAAGTTAATTAAATGACTTGCGTAACGAAACAGAATCCGTAATATACGCCCCGTTCTCGGTGAATAGCGCAGCTTGGTAGCGCATCTGGTTTGGGACCAGAGGGTCGGGGGTTCGAATCCCTCTTCACCGACCATATTTAGAAGAAGGCTCTAGTCGAAAGACTGGAGCCTTTTTCGTTTTAGAGAATTTTAAGGATTCGAACAGAGTGGGGGTCGCCTGATGTTCAGAACTCGGCTCTTCACCGATCATATTTAGAAAGCTCAGCAGAAATGCTGGGCTTTTTTCGTCTTAGAGAATTTTAAGGATTCGAACAGAGTGGGGTTCGCCTGATGTTCAGAATTCGGCTCTTCACCGGTCATATTTAGAAAGCCCAGTAGAAATGCTGGGCTTTTTTCGTTTTGAGATACCAATAATCATTAAGAACTGGACTGCGTTAAAAGAACTCGCAGTTTGCTTTTTGGCTTCGGTTCCGCTGTGTGATTTTGAAACCTTTCTTTTCCAGTAGTTCAATAAAACTCTGTTGACCGATTAAGTGAAGCGCGCCAACAATCATGACATATTGACCTTTTGGATTAGGTAAGAACTTGCCTGAACTTATTTTATTGGCCCAATCTTGGTTGCGGTCAATTACAAAGGCTTGCTCCATTTCTGGTGACATCTCAGTTAGATGCATCATCTTTTCAAGGTTCAGTCTATCGCCCGCTTTCCAGCTCTCTATCATGCAGTGAGTCATGACTTCATTGCTTTCCCACTCGTCGATAATACTGACCAACAACTCTTTGCCGTCTTCTGGCTGACGGGTTAACAGATCAATCTGAAATTGCATCGTTTCTAAAGGTACCAATGGAACCTTAGTTTCTATCGCTTTCTGCATCAGATGAAGGTCGACACCATCTTTTGTTTCATAGCCGAGTTTTTGCAATTGTAAGAACTGAAGTGATAAAGCGGCACTCCATGGCGGAAGTGTATGGAATTGCTCAACATTCAGTCCAAACTCAGAGGCGATTTGATCAAGATTGAATAACTGCTCTTGAGAAAGAACTTGCGCTGCTTGCTTGGACGCTGGGGGATAGACGATTTGCTGTTGCTGGGTTGTGTCCGATTCGACAATCAACCCGTCACTGTTATTGAGTGCTTGGTAGATATCATCAGGTAATGGGAACATGGATGGTTCCCCTACATGCACAGAGCCGATAATGGTGAGGCTGACTTTGCCGTTTGTTGCGTTCCAGTACAAAGGTTCTGCATGAGCAGAAAAGATAACAAAAGGTAGCAACCAACGGAGCGTTTGAGTAATGCCAAACATGCTGTTTCCTATTCCAATTCTAAACTAGGATAAAAACCTTACTTTAGAAGAGATTAGCTTAGTTATACTCAGAACGCTCCATTTAATCGTTAATGACTACCTTCAATTGCGATTCACTATGTTTAATATTAATCGACTAGTGAAAGCGTGTTTTGACGAGTCGTAATCGGTTAGCATTACTCACTACGGTAATGGAAGACAGCGCCATAGCCGCCCCAGCCACTACTGGGCTGAGTAAAAATCCAAATGCTGGATAGAGCACACCCGCTGCAATAGGGATACCAAAGGTGTTATAAACAAACGCACCGAACAAGTTTTGCTTCATATTTTTAATGGTGGCTTGTGATAGTTCGATGGCGCTGACTACTGATAACGGTGATGAGTTTAACAGTGTCATTTGCGCGCTTTCTATCGCTACATCACTGCCGCTGCCCATTGCGATACCAATATTAGCTTGAGCAAGAGCAGGCGCGTCATTAATGCCATCACCTACCATAGCAACAATACGGTTTTGTTTTTGTAGCGCTTCAATATGCTGAGCTTTTTGGTCTGGCAACACCTGTGCAATGACTTGGCTTATGCCCAGTTTGCTGGCGATAGAATTCGCTACGCTTTGGTTATCACCTGTTAGCATCACGGTATGGATTCCCATCTCGTTAAGCGCCTGAATTGCTTGTGATGCACTTTCTTTTACAGGATCAGCTATCGCAAATAGACCAATCAGTTGTTTGTCGAGAGCAATCGCAACCGGTGTCCAAGCGTTTGATGAGAACTCATCAAGCGTCTGTTGTGCTTCTGCTAGATCGATGTCTAAAGACTGGAAGTAACCGACAGAACCAATATGTACTGTTTGGCCTTGATAATCTGCTTGAATGCCTTGGCCACGAGAGTTAACGAAGTTGTTAATCGTTGCTGCCGTGATTTCATTTTCTTTGGCATACAGACACACCGCTTTAGCTAAAGGATGTTCTGATTGTAATTCCAAGGCATAAGCGAGACTCAACACCTGTTGTTGGTCTGAATTAAAAGCCACAAGCTGTTGAACGCTCGGTTTTCCTTGAGTAAGAGTGCCTGTTTTATCAAACACAACCGTATTTATTTTGCTGGCAGATTGCAAAACGTTGGCATCTCGAATCAATATTCCCATTTCAGCCGCTTTACCTACGCCAACCGTTACAGACAAAGGTGTAGCCAGACCAAGCGCACAAGGACAAGCAATAATCAGTACTGTAGTTGCAATAACCAACATGTAGCTGACTTTCGGTTCAGGGCCAAACCAGTACCAAATTAGCGCAGAAAAAATAGCGATTAACACCACGGTCGGAACAAATACTGCCGAAATTTGGTCAGCCATTTTTGCGATGGCTGGTTTACTACTTTGAGCCTGACGAACCATCTTGATAATGCGCGAGAGCATGGTTTGCGAACCAATGCCAGTAGCTTCAATTAATAAGCTACCATCCTGATTGATGGTGCCTGCGGATACATGACTTGAAGCCGATTTATGTACAGGAATCGGTTCTCCGGTCAGCATGGATTCATCAACATACGAGCTGCCTTCTAATACCACACCATCTACCGGAGATTGTTCACCCGGTTTTACGCGCAAAGTCATCCCTTGTTTGATATCAGCGATAGCAATAGTTTGCTCTGTCGTCTTACCGTTATTGGTCACAACCAGAGTGGCTTGTTGTGGTTGCAAATTGATTAGAGCTTGCAGTGATTGCGTAGTTTTGGCTTTGGCTTTTGCTTCGATGTAATGACCGAGAGAAATCAAACCGATGATCATTGCTGTCGCTTCAAAATAAACGTGACGAGCATTATCTGGGAACCAGTTTGGCGCAATGACGACTAATGTTGAATAGAACCAAGCCGCACCCGTGCCCAAGGCAACGAGTGTATCCATAGTGGCACGGCGGTGAGTTAATGCTTGCCATGCGCTGGTGAAAAATCCTTTCCCTGCGGTAGATAAAAGTGCAAGACACAGTAATCCCACCACACCCCAAGCCATTTGGTCGCCGGTGGTTTGGATCATCATGTTGCCACCGAATACACCCCAAGCCATTAAAGGCACACCCATGACTAAACCAAGAAACGCATTACGTTTATGTTCTTTCTGGATATTGTCTAAATTGAGTTGTTGTTTCTTTTGTTGCTCGGCTGGGTCATCGACCCATTCAGCCTGATATCCCGCTTGGCTGACCGCTGCCACCAATGCCGATGTGACATCTTGATTTGAAATGACTAAAGCACTTTGTTCAGCCAGATTGACCTGCGCTTTTTCTACTCCAGGAACGGAAAGCAAGGATTTCTCGACGGATGAAACACAGCTTGCACACGTCATACCTTTAATCAGTAAGTGAGTATTTACTAAATCATCAGCTTGGGTTGGTGTTAGCTCAGCAGGTTCTGGTTCAACCGATGTTGGTTCTTCAGTTGCGACTTTGGGCTCAGCAATTTTTTCTTGCTGAGCAGGCTCATCTGCGGTTACTTCAATTTGTTCCTCTTCAACTTGAGGGGTGTTGATAAGAGTTGCCTCGTAACCAACTTCCACCACTCGGTTAATAATTTCTTCGTGTGAGCTTGAAGTAATCAGTGATAAAGACTCTTTAGAAACATTCAGACGAGCAATATCGTCAAAGGTCTGCAAATGCTTAGTGAGCTTATTTACACAATTGCCGCAGTTTAACCCTTGCAGACTAAATTGCAGGGTGTTGCCTGCGTGATAGCCCAGCGATTCTATACTGTCGATGACCTTTTCGAGCGGAGAATTGACATCCAACTCGATAAAAGTGGGTGATAGGGTTTGAATTTCAACCGTAAAATCAGTGTTGAGCTGACGTTCAACTTTTCGTGCGCAGCCCATGCAATTCAAGCCTGATAAAGGTAATGCGTAATGGCCCATTTTCTTTTCCTCCAATCGACAGTAAGAAAAGCATAAACCTTGACCTAAAGGTAAGGTCAAGCTGTGTGGCGAAATAATAAACGTCGTTTGTTACTCGTCTATCTCAAACGAGGTTGAATATGAATTAATCTTCCATTGTGGAATTAGTCATCAATGGTAAAATGGCGCCAAATTTTATCCTTTCAGTCGCAGTGGCTTAATGTGCCACTGTTGTTTTTATATCTAAGGAAGTCAAATGACGGTTAAAACTCGTTTTGCCCCAAGTCCTACGGGCTATCTTCACGTTGGTGGTGCACGTACAGCACTTTACTCTTGGTTATACGCAAAAAGCCAAGGTGGTGAATTTGTTCTACGTATCGAAGACACTGACCTTGAACGTTCTACTCAAGCAGCAGTAGATGCGATTCTTGAAGGTATGAGTTGGTTAGGTTTGGAATGGGATGAAGGTCCTTACTACCAAACAAAACGTTTTGATCGTTATAACGAAGTGGTCGATCAACTTCTAGCTCAAGATAAAGCTTACAAATGTTATGCGTCTAAAGAGCTTCTCGACGAGATCCGTGCTGAGCAAGAAGCGAACAAAGAGATGGCTCGTTACGATGCGAACCACCCTAAAATCAAAGCGGTGAATGAAGCAGCGAAAGAGGGTGATCCTTG
Organism: Vibrio sp. A1-b2; assembly: GCF_021726015.1. Lineage (NCBI taxonomy): Bacteria > Pseudomonadati > Pseudomonadota > Gammaproteobacteria > Vibrionales > Vibrionaceae > Vibrio > Vibrio sp. A1-b2. The sequence goes on along the minus strand of NZ_JAKKCI010000001.1, from coordinate 717,577 downwards.
CGTTATTCGTTTCCGTAATCCGAAAGAAGGCAGCGTAGTATTTGATGACCAGATCCGTGGCCGTATCGAAATTCGTAACGACCAACTTGATGATCTGATTATCCGCCGTACTGATGGTTCTCCAACTTACAACTTCTGTGTTGTGGTTGACGATATTGATATGGGCATTACTCACGTTATTCGTGGTGAAGACCATATCAACAACACGCCTCGTCAAATTAACATTTACGAAGCGATTGGCGCGAAAGTTCCAACGTTTGCTCACTGTGCAATGATCCTAGGCGACGATGGCGCTAAGCTGTCTAAACGTCATGGCGCGGTATCTGTAATGCAATACCGTGACGAAGGCTACTTGCCTGAAGCATTGATCAACTACCTAGTTCGTTTAGGTTGGGGTCATGGCGACCAAGAGATCTTTACTCAAGAAGAAATGATTAATTTGTTTAGTCTGAATGCGATTTCTAAATCAGCATCGGCTTTCAATACTGACAAACTACTTTGGTTGAACAACCACTATATCAAATCTTCTGATCCTGAGTATGTGGCGAAGCACCTAGAATGGCACTTTGACAACCAAGGTATCAACAAAGACAACGGTCCTGCATTAGCAGATATCGTGAGTCTTGTTGGTGAGCGTTGCCATACACTTGTTGAACTCGCTCAGCAGTCTCGCTACTTCTATGAAGATTTCTCTGAGTTTGAAGAAGGCGCGGCTAAGAAGCACCTGCGTGGCGTGGCAAAAGAGCCTCTAGCGCTTGCACTAAGCAAACTTGAAGCTTTGACTGAGTGGACAACAGAAGCACTGCACCAAGTGATTGAACAAGTATGTGCAGAACTTGAAATTGGTATGGGCAAAATTGGTATGCCTCTACGTGTAGCAGTCACTGGCGGCGGTCAATCACCTTCTGTAGATGCGGTAATGCAGCTAATTGGCCAAGAGCGTGTTATCGCACGTATCAAGATGGCTCTGGCATTTATCGAAGAGCGTGAAGCTAACGCACAATAAGCTATTTATTGAGTGATGAAAAAGCTGTGGTGTAACAACCACAGCTTTTTTGTTTTCTGGCGTTCGGGAATTTGTTGAGACAGCAATGAGTTACTCGGTTTCAATGAGATTATTTCAAATCAATACTGCTCAAACGTCCCATATAAATAAGAATATCCAAACAGTCTTTATGGGCTTCCAATAGCGCTTTTTTCGTTTTGGTATAAGCGGCGAGTTTGCCGTGTTTATTGATAGAGCAAACCACACTCTTGAAGGTGCATTTGCCTTTGTTGTCATAATCGCGCCAAGCGGCAATATAGCAAGCATCTCGGCTATCTGGGTTATCGCTTGTCGGACGTGGCTTATAGATGATTTTGGGCTCTAAACTATGAGGTAAACGAGTCATCAGATAAGGATCTTTCAATATACGTCGCCAATGCTTGCCCCACATTTCTCTGCCTAATTCATTTCGTAGTTTAATCGCCTTTTTCAGCCCCTTGGTTTCTCCTAGACGTATGTAACCGACCGATCTGTGGAGAACACTGTCATCGGGAGTGTGAATATGAATTTTATAAGCCGTTTTAGCTTTAGAGATAAATCGGTGGCCAGTATTGGTTTCTAGGTTACTTTTCTTCATAGGCTAGCGGTTTCCCTTACAACTTGATGGGTTCAAGGTGGTGGATTTCTTATCCCAACAACAGAACTTAGACGTGCCGAGTGTTAGAAAAGTTTACCAACCACCCAAAAGCAGCAAGTGCCTTGGGTTATCAACATTTTTGTTAATAGTAATTTTAGATTAAATCCCGGATAAGGAGAATAAAGAGTCTAGTTGAATGTTAATTTTTTATATCAAAATTGAGTCAGGATTCTGCGAGATAAAACTTTCGTCTTTTATCTGCAACAACGTTGAATGGTTTTCAGAATATCTACTACGTTTATAGTTGATGAACAACATGTCGCTTATGTAACAGCTATGACGCAAGGTTAATGTTTGTCACATTTTCCAACGTTTACCACATCGAACGTCTTATCGTAACTATAGTGTAATTATTGTGTAACTTATTACTAAGGAGTGAGCAATCAGAGGCTCGAAAGAATACACGTAATAAGAAGTTGTCAGTTTTTTATAATAAGAATGAGCAAGTAAGGACGCAATTGGCTATGTCTACTCATAAAGGAAAAGAAGTGACCTTCTCCCAATCGGAGTTCTTGGTCTCAACAACGGATACAAACAGTATCATCACTTATGCTAACGATGAGTTCTGCCGAGTGGCGGGTTTTACCGCTGAAGAACTGATTGGCAAACCTCATAACATCGTTCGTCACCCTGATATGCCTAAAGCGGCTTTCGCAGATATGTGGGGGCAGCTAAAAAAAGGCAACAGTTGGCGAGGAATGGTAAAAAACCGCTGTAAGAATGGAGACTACTATTGGGTAGACGCATTCGTTACTCCTATTTACGACAAAGATAAAATTATTGGTTATCAGTCTGTTCGACATTGTCCGTCGCGCAAAGATATAGCCTCTGCTGAGAGGTTGTATAAGAGAATTAATAATGGAAAGAAACCATTCCCTGTCACTGAACACATTTTATTTCAGAGAGCCGTCGCGGCGATAGTCGCAATAGCTTTGTTGGGCAGCGCATATTGGATAGCCGGAATGACAATGTTTGCATTAGTTTTGGCAGCGTTAGTCATTTTCGGCGGTCTATTCTTTGATGAAATCATCAAATTGCCAACCTTGATTCATAAACAAGCAGATATAGTCAATAGCCCTTCACGTGTGGTGTTTTGTGGAACGGGGCTAAGCGGAAAGGTTGCTTACAATGTGGATATTCAATTAGCCAAAATTAGGACAATCTTGGGAAGAAGTTTGGATTCTGGTAAGGCATTAGTGAACATTTCAGAGCAGCTAAAATCAACCAGTGAATCATCCCTACAAAGTTTGAAAGCAGAGAGTGAGCTTTTAGAGCAGCTATCTACTGCGGCCACGCAAATGAACGCGTCAATACAAGAAGTAAACAGCGCAACTTTAGATACTCGTGATTACGTGCGGGAAGTCAAAGCTAAGTGCGGTAATGCGGCAGATACGTTAACAAGGAACGGTGAGAACCTGAATGAGTTGTCGGAAGATATTGGCGCGGCAGCTCAGAGCTTGCTTCAATTGGTAGAAGATACCAATAAAATTTCTGGTGTTATGGCCGAAATTCAAGGGATTGCAGATCAAACCAACTTATTGGCATTGAATGCGGCAATAGAAGCGGCGAGGGCGGGAGAGCAAGGTCGAGGTTTTGCCGTTGTTGCTGATGAAGTGCGAACCTTGGCCGGAAGAACTCAACTTGCCACACAGAATATTCAGAGTTCAGTAACCAATCTTCAGAACTCAATGCAAACGTGGCAAAAATCCATGATAACCAACCAAGATAAATCGCAACGGTGTAATACTGAGGCCCAAAGTGTCCAGTCTATTATGTCTAGTGTGATTGATATGATGTCGTTACTTGAGGACAAATCTATTCAGATTGCGTCAGCCATGGAAGAGCAAAGTGCGGTTACTGCTGAAATCAGCCAAAACGTTCACCATGTACAAGCGGTATCTAATCAAAACGTCGATTTAGTTGGGCAGGCAAGCGAGAATGCATGTGAAGCACATATAAGTGCAAATAACATTAATGCGTTAAGTTGCAACTTCCGTTAGTTTTCCGACGACTAAGCACTCTAAAACAAAAAAGACTAACTCATCATGATTAGTCTTTTTGTTTGCTTGAACGAATATATCTAAAGCGTTAAAGGGTTTTTAGCATGCAAATTTCGCAACTGCCGTGCCCAGTATTACCGATACTTCCCTCTATATGTTCGAAACCAAATTGCTCATATAAAGAGACAGCAGAGTTCAGTTCTTCCAGTGTTTCCAAATATAGGTACTTGTATCCAAACTCTCTCGCTTTCTTTATCGATAAATCAATTAAACACCTTCCAAGACCAATACCTAGCACGGATTTATCCAAGTATAGTTTTTGCATTTCTCCATACTCTTCATTAGCCCCTAATAACTGTGCAACGCCAACTCCACCAACAACTTGATCATTAAGTATTGCTACCCAATAACCGGATTTATCAGAGGTGTAAGCGGTACTCAGGCTGGCTAAAGCTGGATCGTGTAGGCTTACGCCTTCTAGATGGTCAATTTTATTATCTATGAAGCTGTTACGAATGACTTCAGCAATAGCATAATTGTCTTCAGGGGTAATTGGTCTGATAGTGATGTCTAGCCCACGGAGTGAAATGCGAAGATGTTCTGCCTCTTCCTTTTTCATTTTTATGATTCCTTTGATGTCTCGGTTAACGCTGGTACTTCATCATCATATAAACAAAGAAACTTTAAGCAATGACTTCCTAGTTCAAATCATTACTGATAACGCCTCAATGAGTACTAGAGGGTACTAGAATTCGATCTCTTCTAGTGCCGAATTTGGACATTTCTCACTTCCCTACCAGTCAAAAGAACTTCCATAAACTAATTGTTTCTTGAATATTGAGAGGGAATTATCTTATTCAGTTCATAGTTTTATCAAAAATGAGAATTATTTCTTGCATTAATGCGATGTGTTCGCTATTTGTCATATTGTGTAAGCAACTATTTCGCTGGCAATTTAATAATGTTAATTAGGGTTGGCTAATTAAGATGAAAATGATGCAAACTAGCCTCAGATTGCAGAATGATTCTTGCTCTATAGAGGAAAGCAGAGAGCTGAAATGAACTCAGAAAAAACAATAAAACATCATATTTACGTTCTTGGTTTGTCATTAATTCTGTTAACACTATTCGCCAAATACAACTACGATTCACTTGACGTTGTAGAAGAAGTTTCAGCAGAAGTAAACAATATAATCTTTGAAAATATAAAGTATTACGAAGATGAGATAAGTGGAAGTTTACCAGTTAAAAATTGTTGGAACTTCTTGGAAGAAAATGCAACTTTACTTTTAAATAATCGAAACATAAGAAGTATAAGTATAACCGACAATAAAAAAGTAGTTTGTTCTTCAATTAATTTACTCAATGGAATGGAATTAAACTTTACCAAAGAAGAAACTGGGAAAATACGGTTTTTTTATATATCTAAGACTCCTTATAGTGACAGTATAAATCAAAAAAACATGGAGGCTTTCTTAATAAAGATATCTTATACCCCTACTTACAGCACTATCATAGGGTTATACCCTGAATCATTAACTGAAGTCATCGATGATTACTCCGAATATGATGTGTATGTAAACTTTGAAAATGTTGTTTTATATAAAGATAAAATAGTTGGTAAAAATAACGCCTTGGAAGGAAAATCGCTTTATGAAGTTAAGTATAATATTAGTCCGTATTTGTTTTTTAAATATGTGATAATAAATCACAGTTTTGTGATAATATTTTGGACGCTTTTATATTTATTGATAGTACGTGTTAAGTCACCAATTTTTGATAAGTTTACAATTAGTTATTGGGATATAAATAAAGCCATAAAACTCCGCCACTTTCATCCATATTTGCAACCTGTTTTTGACATCAATGGTACTTTAACTGGGGCGGAAGTTCTCGTTCGTTGGATTCATCCAACTAAAGGTGTTATTCCTCCTGCCAGTTTTATTGAAGAAGTAGAAGCAAACGGAAAAATTAGAGAAATAACCCAGATTTTAATGCAAAAGTGTTCGACGTATTTACGTAATGTGGAATTCACAAGAAAGGGCGGGTTCCATTTAGGGTTTAACGTATGTGCAATACAGTTTGATTCAAATCTTTTGTATGAAGACATAGTGTTGTTACAGAAAGAATTGTCATCAAAACCTATTTTAATTGTATTGGAAATAACTGAAAGACAAGAATTTGAAAGCAAACTTTTCTCCTCATATATCAATAAACTTAAAGATAAGAATATAAAAATTGCTCTTGATGATTTTGGTACTGGTCATTGCTCAATGAAATATTTAATTAATTCAAGTATTGATATCATTAAAATTGATCGCACATTTGTAAACACTATATCTGAGGGTCCAAACACTCATGTGTTAGATGCCATTATTAACTTAGCTAACGCAACAAATACAGAGATTTTGGCAGAAGGTGTTGAGAATAAAGAACAATTTGAATATTTGTATGCCAATAATGTAATGCACTATCAAGGTTTCTATTTTGATGAACCGATGCCAATTGAAGAGTTTATTGGAAAATATCTTTCATAGTTATTATTCAGTTGCCACACATAGCAACTAGGACTTTAATCATTAATTAGCGCACTCGGTTTATTTCCTTAAACACCGCTTTAGTAGATATGCAGGTGGGTTTTTACTGTATATGTTCCATCTATGAAGAGTTCAGCATTCTATAGGTTCGAGGTTTACTGGGGTTGGGTCCTTAGTTGTCTGCTTTGGTATCTAGCCAACTAGAAATGTCTTTCAGTCTTTCAGATATGTGTTTGTTTAGGCATTTATGGTCGACATACTTTGTCACAATCAAATCTAATCCCAATTCCTTGAAGTCTGGGTGCTCAGAAATAATTTTAATGTATTCGTCCAGTCTTGATTCTGGTGTTGTTGGGCGTTGCAGTTGTTTCTTGAGCTTTTCTCGAAACTTACTTGGAGTCTCATTAATATCAACTTGCTCATCGCAATACATTTCTTCGTATAGGACATCAGCTAATTGTTTATTGCTCCAACCTAGCGCATTTAGCAACTGACGAATTTGTTTTTGTTTTTGCTCTGTCCCCATTTGTCCCAAACCTATTAGTTAGTATGCAATTGTCTCAGCGGAGACAGTAAATATTAATGAAAAGGAACTACACTATGTCAAATAAAACACTTATGACGACTAAAGCCGCGGCTCGAATTCAATCAGATGAAGCTAAAAAAAATGGTGGGAAAGTCTCTAAAGATTCATTCGCTGCTCGTGCTCAGAGAGCGGCTGACAATAATAAAAAACAAGGTAAATAAGGAGTTTATCATGAGCAAACCAAATCCTAATTATCCAAGCAAAACCGGTAACCCTTCAGGGCCTGGGCGTGGTAACACTCCAAAGCGTTAAATAAATTTTTGAGGCAGCGTATCTGCCTCTTTTAACCTATGAACAGCGTTCAGCGTTTCTTTTTAATCTTCTAATAAACAGAGATTCGTCTGTTTTGTAGTCAGAATAGGAAACATCTTTAGTTGTCTTCTCTACAGCACACAGGCATATATCTCGTTTGCTGTTAAACCAACTCTTAGAAACTGCACTAGTTGAAGCATTCAAGCATGTATCAACAAGCGCATACTCAACTTGAAGTGGATATCGAATTTCATCAAAGACATCATTTACTTGGTACCCACCTACAACACCTACCAATAAAGCAGCACTTGAAGAGACCAATTTCCGTTTACTGAACTTATAACCTTTGAAGCTTTTTTCGCACTCTTTACACAATATGTTCTCAGCATACTCAATTTTATTATCGGTATGACATCGAGGGCACTCGACTTTCATTTCTAGGCAACCTTATGATTTTTCTTCTTTATTTGATAATTTCAATTCATATTTAAGCACAATTCCTTACAGAAATTGATAGTTACACTCCCGTTTTTATAGAGACTTTTCTGAAATGAGTTTGGACTGTATGAGAGGGATCGAATTAGGTCTGTGCGCCCGTTCTAGGGAAATCTTGCCGCGTTCAAGTCGTTTCTATATCGGCAATCTATAAGTAGTTTAGCTATGCCTGCCGTATCGAGTGGAGTTGTATGATTTCACTCTTTAGAGGTAAGAAATTAATAGAAGGTATAAATGCAATTAACGAATAAGGTTGCTACAGTTTTAATTGGTTCAATATGTGGATATATACAAAAACGCCTTAGCTTGAATGTTAGCTAAGGCGTTGTTTTATTTGGCGCTCCCGACAGGATTCGAACCTGAGACCTGCCCCTTAGGAGGGGGCCGCGCTATCCAGCTGTGCCACGGGAGCAGGGCTCTTATATTACTCAATTATTTGAATAAGTTAACCACCGATAAACACTTTTAATTCTGTTTGTGCATAACGTCGCCAATTTGCACGCTCGATAGTAGTTCTGGCTGATCAATCATCAGTTCAGCGTCGTTTTCATAAACACGTGATACCGTTAAAGTGATATCACTTTGGGTAACTTTATTGCGTGGCAAACCTTTTTGATCAATGAATGCGCCTGTGTGCCAAAGTTGCAGTTTATCGCCTTCTTGAACGCCGTGAATTCTGCCTAAATCCATGGTTAGTGTGTTGCCAAATTTGGCAACAACTTCAGGAAGCGTAATCTTGCACGAAATTTCAGACTCTAAGTCCAACATAATATTTCGGCTTACTCTAAGTAACATATCGCCATAAGTAGAAGCCCAGAAGCGTGCGCTTCGCGTATCGATTTGGCTGGTTTTCGCAAAAGGCCAACGGGCGACTTCACGATAGTTATGTTTAAAGACTTCACTGCCAGTTTTGCCATCGAACACTTTCATCTCTAAAGCGAACTGACGGTTAATGACATCATCTTGTAGTAATTTCTGCTCGATAGTCGCCGTAAGGTCAGTAATTACACCGCCAATGATGTATTGTGCGCCGGTATCTTGAGCAATCATTTTGATTCGTTCAGGATTACGGGCATTGATATCATAGTTGGTGGTACCGACAGAGACGAAGCTTCCTGACTCCTGACCGATTTGGCGGTTTACTACTTCGGCAAAATCATCTCCCAGACTATAAATCTGCCCCATTACCGCTTGTTGAGGTGATGCTAAATCAATATTGCCGACTAAGAAGGTCTTTTTATATTGGTTTTGCTGGCAACCTGCTGCCGATGGGTAGATGTCAATACGAGCTCGAACACTCATCACATCGTTTCTAGAAGTTGTCTGTTCAATCAGGATGTACCTTACTTCATGGTTTGAAAACTGGTATTCGGTACGTTCTGATTCTAATAGCGGCATTAAGTTGCTGATACTGCCAATATCTGCCCCGGCAAATTTTACCGCCTTATAAATGGCGTTTTCTAATGCGTGGAGTCGGGCGGCACTTTCTGTTGAAACAACAGCGGCAGTACCTGTCACTTCATACCATTCTGCATAAGCTCTGGGTACGCTGAGTGTTGCTGAAAGTATTGAAATTAAACAATAAATAATTTTTTTCATTATGAATTACCAGTTAGGTATAAATTTTGCTTCTTAATTCGTAGCTGATGTAGGTATCGCGTTTCTGAATAGTAGACGAATTTAGAAAAGCAAAGAGTGTTCCAGTTTCATCAGTGAGAGTGAAATGGAACCGATGCCTTAGTATATCTGGAGATGAAGAGAATGAAAAAATGGCTTCCTTTAGTGCCAGCAGTTTTTTTGACTGCATGTGCCTATGCCCCGATTTATAACGGAAAAGAGCCGTACTCTGGTTCACAATTTATGTTGATGGAGAGTCCAAGACATACTTTGGATTTCTTTGTAGAGAGTATGACTGAAGATTTAATGATATCGAACACGAGTATTACTGCACGTAATGCTATTGCTGTGACCTCATTTGTTGATCTGCAAAATATGGATACAACAAACTGGTTGGGTAATTCGGTATCCGAAGGGTTTATTTACCAGTTCCAACGCCGTGGTTTTAAGGTTGTTGACTATAAAACCACAGGTACGATTCAAGTAACGCAGCAAGGCGATTTTGCGTTTAGCCGCGACTGGAAAGACTTAGCTCAAGAGCAAGAAATCCAATACGTGTTAACGGGCACTATGCTTCGTCAAGATGGTGGCGTTCTTGTTAATGCTCGTGTTGTTGGTTTGCAATCTCGTATTGTTGTGGCGACTGCGCAAGGTTTCCTACCCGCTGATCGCATTGGTAGAGATTTAGATACTTTGAACAGTATGCGTACTCAAGATGGTGTTCTCATTCGTTCTGATCCAACGATGAAGCAACCTTACACTGTCATTCTGCGCCCATAGGAGTTTATGATGAAACAATGGTTATTGGTCCTAGTGACAGCGTTTGTAATGATGGGGTGTCAGCCTCTTCAAACAACAAGAGCCGATGATTGGTTAACTGCGGTGGGATACGCGAGTATCAGTGAGCAGAAAGGGCGTGATGTTGAAGAGAAGCGAGTTCGAGCGATGCGAGCTTCAAAAATTGATGCTTACCGCGAGCTGGCTGAACAAGTCTATGGCATGCGTGTTAGCGGCCGAGCGGAGCTAAGCGATCAGCGTCTTGGTACTGAACGTACCAGCGGTGAAGTTGATGGTGTTATTCGTGGTGCAGAAGTGGTTCGTAGCTATAAAGTTGGCGACAGCTATGTAACGGAATTACGTCTAGACATTAATAAGATGAACATGCTTCGAGATTACGGCGAAGTTCAACAGGTGCCTGAAAAACGTCAGCAAACTCTGTTCTAACTGTCTCTGTTCTATCTCTTGTAGTTTTAATTATCACTCTCCAGATACTTAAAATCGGCATACAAAAAAAGCGGCAAATATTGCCGCTTTTCTATTTTCTGGTTTTATTGCCGTCGCCTGTCATCAATACTGTGACCATTAATACTGCGATGTGCCGATTACGCTTTGAGATTGGTACCCAAAGTCGAAACGGATTGAGTGCGGCCTGTTGCGCTATAAGTCATTCCAACTTTGCCCAAGCTTTGCTGCATCATATTATTGAGTTTATTAAAGCTAAGCTGTGCGCGATTCAGGGCTTCGCCATTTATCAAGTTGGCTTGCTGGCAATCGTGAATAACAGAACGAATTTGATTGGTTAACTCATTGAGGTAGCTATCCTCAGCCAGGCTCGAGACATGAGGATGAGCAGCAATTCGTTGATCTGTCGTTTGCAGTTGGTTAACCAAAGTGGTTTTCTGTTTGGCAAGCGCTTCTATATCCGCAGATATTCGCGAAGTAATTGCGATTTTCTCTTTTTCCAACAGCACTGATAATTCTTGTGCGTTTTTAAGTTGGAATTCGATCAAGTCTTTTAGTGCTGCCATAACTTAAATTGCCTATAAACCGAATCGGGTTAGTTAAAGCCACCCAATTCTTTTTCAAATCTGATCATATTGTCGGCCAGTTTTTCTGAATCAACAACATAAGATCCGTTTGCGATCGCCTCTTTAATCGCAGCAACTTTAGCGCTGTCGAAGCTAGGGGTCGTCGTCATGTCGTTATGCAGTTCACCAATGGCCTTTCCCTGATGGCTAAGCGATACAGAATCTTGCTTAACAGCACCACGGTTGGTCGCACTTGATGTTGATGAAGATGCATCTGAATTAGAACGAGCAGGGGCGCGATTCGTCGTGTTTAACGAATGCCCTGAGCGTATGTTATCAATGCCTGCCATAAATGAGCCTTTTTTAAAATATGAATCTGTACTGTCAATATCGACATGTAGAAGAATAACTTTAGCAATTTTATGGCTTCGTGACGAATTTAACGCTTTTATTGCTAAGTAACTAAAACTGAACGGTTACTTCGCCAATACCACTGACTTGCGCATCTATTATACGGTTAGATTTATCATTTTTCACTTTTATCTGTTCACCGAAGCTTCCGTCAGATAATGCTGTTCCTTTAGTAGTAATATTCATACCACTGGCGTTTGCTTGGATAAGTACACTGTCATTTCGGCATACCACACAGATATCATTTTGTTCGATAACATCACCTAACTTCACGTTTTTCTTGGTTTTTGCTCCGACCACTCTCTCTATCGAGGAAAAACCTTGCCGTCTAAAGCGCAGCAGATCTACCATACTGATAGTTATATCGTTGTCTGTTAAAACTTGTCCTCTGCTAATATGATTAGCAGCGGTAACCATAGGAACTCGCATTGTTAGGCGAACGGGAACATAGATTTTCCAGTTATCTGTTTCGCATTCAACTAGCACGGTGATGTTGCTGGCAGACGCATTACTGGATGACGAAGAGGTTGTGAGAGTGTTTGGGCAATCGGTGGCGAATATGCGGTCATCTATGTTTGCGGCATTCACTACGAGCTCGCCTCCTTCGGCGACTTCAACACTGCTCAAAACATGATTTTCAGCGGCATTTTGAATCATTTTTACTTGCTCTGGTGTTGCAGCAAACAAAGAAAGACTAAAGAAAGCTAACAAAAAACCGATAGAGTTAAAAAAAATATTATAGAAAGCTCTACACTTAGATAGGGAATGTAGATGTAAACAGATCTTCGGATGCATTGTTCGTGTCTCTCGTTTCTTCATAGCGTGTAGTAGACTACCACTTTTTTATGAACATAAGTTTGAGATGGAGATGTGCTTATGACGGGTATTCTTGATTCTGTGAATCAGCGTACGCAACTTGTCGGCCAAAACCGACTAGAATTACTGACTTTCCGTCTTAACGGACACCAACGTTATGGCATTAACGTTTTTAAAGTCAAAGAAGTTCTACAATGTCCTAAATTGACTGCTATGCCTAACTTGCATCACTTAGTTAAAGGTGTTGCCCATATTCGTGGTCAAACGCTTTCTGTTATTGACTTAAGCTTGGCCATCGGTGGTCGTCCGACTCAAGATGTTCAAAAAAGTTTTGTTGTCATTGCGGAATTTAACCGTACAACTCAAGCTTTTTTAGTAAGTTCGGTTGAACGTATAATCAATATGCACTGGGAAGCAATTCTGCCTCCGCCAGAAGGTGCTGGTAAAGCCAACTATCTGACAGCCGTAACCAATATTGATAACGAACTGGTTGAAATTCTCGATGTAGAAAAGATCCTTGCAGAAATCGCACCAGTTAATGAAGAGATGGATGCTAGTATCGGTCATGATATAGCGGAAGCTGAACAAGAAAAGGCGATTGTTCGTCGTATTTTAATTGCAGACGACTCGACAGTAGCTCGTAAGCAAGTTCAACGAGCGATAGAGTCAATCGGTTTTGAATGTATTTTGACCAAAGACGGTAAAGATGCATACGAAAAGCTGTTAGAAATGGCAAAAGAAGGTAGTATTTACGAACAAATCTCTTTGGTGATTTCGGATATTGAAATGCCAGAGATGGACGGCTACACCTTAACGGCAGAAATACGCCGGAATAATGAATTAAAAGATCTCTACGTTATACTGCACTCATCACTGAGTGGGGTATTTAACCAAGCTATGGTTGAACGAGTAGGTGCAAATGCATTTATCGCTAAGTTTAACCCTGATGAGCTTGGTAATGCGGTGAAGGCTGCGCTAGTAAAATAAAGAGAAATTAATGACTGCTATTACTATAAGCGATCAAGAATATCGCGACTTTTGCCGATTTCTGGAATCTCAATGCGGGATCGTGTTGGGAGACAGCAAACAGTACTTGGTGAGAAGTCGTCTCAGTCCACTTGTGACTAAATATAAGTTAGCTAGTTTATCTGACCTGTTACGAGATGTCGTAACAGGGAGAAATCGTGATTTGCGTGTGGCAGCAGTTGATGCGATGACAACCAATGAAACCTTGTGGTTTCGTGATACGTATCCGTTTACTGTGCTTGCTGAGCGTTTACTGCCAGAAATGGCGGCAAAAAAACGCCCAATTAAAATCTGGTCGGCGGCGAGTTCTTCTGGTCAAGAGCCTTATTCAATGGCAATGACTATCCTTGAAACTCAACAGCGTCGTCCTGGTTTACTTCCAAGCGTGTCGATCACGGCAACGGATATCTCAGCAAGCATGCTGGATATGTGTCGTGCAGGTGTCTATGACAACCTCGCTTTGGGACGTGGTTTGTCTCCTGAGCGCCGTCGTGCATTCTTTGAAGATGCAGGGGACGGACGTATGAAGGTAAAAGATAGCCTCAAACGTTTGGTGAACTTCCGCCCGCAAAACTTAATGGAAAGCTATGCGTTGCTCGGTAAGTTCGACATCATTTTCTGTCGAAATGTATTGATTTACTTCTCGCCAGATATGAAAGCCAAAGTATTGAATCAGATGGCAAACAACCTAAATCCCGGTGGTTACCTGCTGCTTGGTGCATCTGAGTCTTTAACTGGGCTGACGGACAAGTTTGAAATGGTGCGTTGTAACCCTGGCATCATTTATAAGCTCAAGTAAGCCATAAGCTTCAAACCCATTATTTTCTAAAGCCCAGCAACGTGCTGGGCTTTTTCTTTCCTTTCTGGTTCTCTGTTCTATACCTAAAGAGAGACATTCCAAATCTCTAAATTTATAGGTTTGCTACTGCCAAAACGGCGTGCTTTTTGCAACCTGTTTTTTGCAAGCTAAAAGGTTGCAATACGAGAAAAGATTAATTGTGAATTGGTAAATTTAAAAGTTGGTACGCTAATTGCTTTTAATCTATGACTAACGGTCAGTTCTTATTAAAGAGGCAAAGTATGGCTATTTCTTTCAACAACGCACTCGGTATACACCAGCATACGGTGGGTGTTCGTGAACGCAATGCAGAGGTTATCTCTACTAACATTGCTCAAGCGAATACACCTGGGTTTAAGGCGAAAGGAATGGACTTCAATAAGGCTTTGCAGGCGGCAAGTTCGGGGGCAAGCATTGGTCTTAGCCGTACGGACGGTCGGCACATTCCTGCCTCTACGACTGTGACAGGGGAAATGCTTTACCGCGTTCCAACTCAACCTGACACTGGTGATGGCAACACGGTGGATGTGGATTTAGAGCGTAACTTGTTTATGCAAAACCAGATTCGCCACCAAGCATCACTTGACTTCTTAGGAAGTAAATTCAAGAACTTAACGAAAGCAATTAAAGGGGAGTAATTTAGATGAGCTTATTTAATGTGTTCAATGTGACAGGTTCCGCGATGAGTGCTGAGTCTGTTCGTCTAAATACAACCTCAAGTAACCTTGCTAACGCGGACAGTATCAGCAGCTCTGCTGAAGATACTTATAAAGCGCGTCACGCAGTGTTCGGTGCCGAGTTGAGTAAAGCACGTTTTAACCGCGACCCAAACGTGCCTGTGAAAGTGTTAGGTATTGTGGAAAGTGATAAACCGCTATCAGCGGAGTTTAACCCTGACCACCCACTTGCGAATGACGAAGGCTATATCTATAAGCCTAACGTTAACGTAATGGAAGAAATGGCTAATATGATTTCTGCATCACGTTCATACCAAACGAACGTACAGGTTGCAGATGCTAGTAAACAAATGCTGCTGCGTACGCTGCAGATGGGTCAATAAGGATAAGGAGTTAGCGTATGGCCGGAATAGATAACGTTGGTCAAAGCGGCTTGTCCTATGTTGACCAGCTGAAAGCTCTTCAAGAACAGAAGAAGCCGACTGAGAGCACAGGTAAACAAGATCTTAAACAAGAAGATTTTCTTTCCCTGCTCACGAAGCAACTTTCTCAGCAAGATCCTTTTAAGCCGGTTAGCAATGACCAGATGATTGCGCAAATGGCATCATTTGCGACGGTTGATGGTATTGGCAAGATGAACACTCAATTTGAGAGTTTGAACTCGGCAATGACATCTAACCAAGCCTTGCAAGCATCATCACTGGTAGGTCGTGATGTATTGGTACCTGGTGCTGCAGGCGTTAAGAAAGATGATGCAGGCATGGCGGCAATGGTTAAGCTTCCAAGTTCGGTAGAGAATTTATTTGTTCGTATCGAAGACGAAATGGGACAGCTAGTTCGTACTATGGATGTAGGAGCTAAACCGGCCGGTGACAACCGTGTCGAATGGGATGGAAAAGATCAAAACGGTAATCCATTGCCGGCCGGCAAATACAAAGTGAAAGCCGCTGGTCTACTAGATGGAACAAGTACTGAATTTGGCGTATCTACTTACGCTAACGTCAATAGTGTTCTGCTTGGTAAGGGTGATGGTAACGTACTACTCAATCTAGCTGGTTTCACATCACCAGTGAAACTTGCTGAAGTACTTGAAGTTGGCAAAGCATAGAATGCTAGCTAGATAGGAGAATTTGGAATGTCATATGTATCTCTTAGCGGTTTATCCGCAGCTCAGTTAGACCTGAACACAACCAGTAACAACATTGCGAACGCAAACACATTCGGCTTTAAAGAGTCACGTGCGGAGTTCGGTGATGTTTACTCAAGCTCTTTATTTACCAACGCTAAAACCACTCCGGGTGGTGGTGTACAAGTGAATAAAGTTGCCCAGCAATTCCACGAAGGTTCAAGTATTTATACTAACAACCCAATGGACTTGCGTATCTCGGGCACTGGCTTTTTCGCGGTATCTAAAGATCGCCTTATTCCACAGCAAAATGAATTGACTCGTAACGGTGCTTTCCACCTGAACAAAGACAATTTCATGGTGACGTCGAATGATGAGTTCCTACTGGGCTATCAGGTAAACCCTGATACTGGTGATGTGCTTTCTTATGAACCACAGCCACTGAACATTCCAGCAGAGTTTGGTAAACCTAAACAAACGGCAAACATTGAAGTAGGTGTAAACCTTCCAGCAAACGGTGATCTGAAAGATCCAGCGTTGTTTGACTACAATGATCCTGAAACTTATAACCGCTCAACGTCATCGACAATTTATGACTCAATGGGGCAGTCGTATAAGCTAACTACGTATTATCTGAAAGACCAAACTCAGCCAAATACGTGGCAAACTTATTACACAGTGACAGACAAAGACGGTGAGAAGCCATTGAACATCACTGGTGGTGATGCGACTACACCGACTGGTCATGTTGGTCACTCCATGAAGTTTAACAATGACGGCACGTTAGCAAGTTTGAACAACGGACAGCCAATTGTTTCTGATCCTCTAGGCGCAGGTGCAAATCCTATTAACCTAAATGGCGCAGATGTTAACCAGACACTCTCCTTTGGTCTAGATTCAGCAACTCAGTTTGCTGCACCATTTGAATTGACTAAGTTCGATGAAGATGGCGCAACAACGGGTTTCTTAACTAAGATCGACTTTGACGAAAACGGTAGTGTGTTAGGCACTTACTCAAACGGTGAAAACATCACCCTAGGACGAGTTGCGTTAGTACGTGTCTCTAACGAACAAGGTCTGGATAAAAAAGGTGGTACTCAATGGGATTCAACTCAGTTCTCTGGTGACAAGATCTGGGGCGAATCAAACAAAGGCTCTTTCGGTTCCATCAACAACGGTACTTTAGAGCAATCCAACATTGATATGACCCAAGAGTTAGTGGATTTGATCTCTGCTCAACGTAACTTCCAAGCTAACTCACGTGCGCTTGAAGTTCACAACCAGCTACAACAAAACATCCTGCAGATTCGATAATACGATCTTCGTATATATGGTCATCTGGTCTATCAAGCCAGCGGCAACGCTGGCTTGATAGGATTGCCAGCTTGCCACATTGCCGCGGCAAACCTCCCCGTAATACCCCTTCTACTTACTATAACTTTCTGTTTTATATTAAAAATAAAACTTGGCACACCTATTGCTTTATAAGTCGTAACAGATGAATTTTGGAGCAAATTATGGACCGTGCATTGTTTCTCGCCATGAGTGGCGCAAAGCAAAATATGCAAGCTATGCAGCTAAGAGCGAATAACTTGGCCAACGTAAGCACAACTGGTTTTCGTGCTGACTTAGCACAAGCTCGTTCAATGCAAGCATATGGTGATGGTCTGCCTAGCCGAGTGTTCAGTATGACTGAACGCCCAGGAAACAATTTCCAGCAAGGCAGTGTTATCACAACGGGACGTGATTTGGATGTCACCATTCAAGGCGATGGCTGGATTGCTGTTCAAGACAAAACCGGTGCTGAAGGTTTAACTCGTAACGGTAATTTGCAGATCGACCAAACCGGTCTTTTGCTTAACGGCAATGGTCACTTGGTGCTTGGTGAAACTGGTGCGCCAATTACTTTACCGGTACCAGTGGCAAAAGTTGAAATTGGTAACGACGGTACTATTTCTGTTCGCCCGCAAGGCGCTCCAGCAGATGCAATGGAAATCGTCGACCGTATTAAGCTTGTTCGTCCAAACAACCAAGATTTATATAAAGATGTTAATGGTCTTTTCCGCGCGAAAGATCCAAACACGGCATACGATGCAGATGCCAATGTAAAAATTCTGACCAGAGCCCTAGAAGGCAGTAACGTCAATGCGGTGGGTGAAATGACCAGCCTAATCGAGTTACAGCGTCAGTTTGAAATGCAAGTCAAAATGATGAGCACGGCAGAAGACATGGACAAATCGTCCGATTCTCTGCTTCGTATGAGCTAACCAATTGAAAGGAAATTAGTATGCAGCCGGCATTATGGGTAAGTAAAACAGGCCTCGACGCGCAGCAAACCAATATTGCGACGATCTCGAACAACTTAGCGAACGCATCAACCATTGGTTACAAGAAGAGTCGTGCGGTCTTTGAAGATTTGTTCTATCAAAATATTAACCAGCCTGGTGGTCAGTCATCTCAGAATACTGAATTGCCAAGTGGTTTGATGTTAGGTGCGGGTTCTAAAGTAGTGGCTACTCAAAAAGTACACACTAACGGTAACGCACAAACGACAACCAACAGCCTCGATATGATGATCGAAGGGGATGGCTTTTTCCAAATCCTGATGCCGGATGGCAATATCGGTTATTCACGAAATGGTCAGTTCACTCTCAACGATGAAGGTGTGATTGTGACGTCAGGTGCGGGCTACGCTTTGGACCCTGAAATTGTGGTTCCTGAAGATGCTATCTCAATCACTATCGGTAATGACGGTGAAGTGTCGGCTCGAATTCGTGGTCAGCAAGACAACCAAGTTTTAGGGCAGATCACCACGGTAGATTTTATTAACCCAGGTGGTTTAGAGCCGATTGGTCAGAACCTTTACTTGCCGACAGGGGCAAGTGGTGACCCACAAGAAGGTGTGCCGGGTCTAGATGGCCTAGGTAGCATTCGTCAGTCAACACTGGAAAGCTCAAACGTTAACGTAACTGAAGAGCTGGTGAATATGATTGAAGCTCAACGTGTCTATGAGATGAACTCGAAAGTTATCTCGGCAGTAGACAAGATGATGAGCTATGCGAACCAGCAGCTATAACCCAATAGCGGTAACTTTGGTTTATATAGAGTGATTGAGAGATAGTGATGATGAAACGTTTACTTAGCCTAATTTTTGTTTTGACGGTTTCTGGTTGCGGATTACTGCCAGAAGAGATCGAAACTTCGGATGTGACTGCTGGAACTACGGTCGTAGATGCAGTTGAAGGTGACAAGTCTGCTGAAAGTGATTCAGGGCTGGTTGATACACTACGTAAACGTAATGATCCTGTTGCTGGCGATCCTGCATGGGCACCGATTCACCCGAAAGCTAAGCCTGAGCATTATGCGGCAGAGACCGGGTCACTATTTAATTTAGCTAACTCAAGTAGCCTTTATGATGATTCAAAACCTCGCATTATTGGTGACATCATTACAGTGACCTTGGATGAAAAAACCAAAGCGGCAAAAAGTGCTGATGCTGATTTGTCAAAATCGAATGATGCATCGATGGATCCTCTTGCCGTCGGTGGACAAAACTTAACCGTGGGTGATTACAACTTCTCTTATGCGTTAAAGAATGACAATAAATTCAGCGGAAGTGCAGAAGCTAACCAGAGCAATAGTCTTTCGGGTTCGATTACAGTCGAAGTGATTGAAGTACTGGCAAACGGTAACCTCGTGATTCGTGGTGAAAAATGGTTAACCTTTAATACTGGTGATGAGTACATTCGTTTAAGCGGCACTATTCGTCCAGACGATATTGATTTCGATAACACCATCGCTTCAACCCGTATTTCTAATGCTCGAATTCAATATTCTGGTACCGGAACGAACCAAGATATGCAAGAACCTGGATTCTTGGCACGATTTTTTAATGTGTCTCTGTAGATTAAGCTCTACAGTCGAAGAATTGACAGAATTAAGTTGATATCGATGAGGCCTAATTGGCCTCATTTGTTTTTTGAACTCAGGTCGGCAGACCTAACGTTAACGGTAATCCACAATGAAAAAACTCACTTTGTTATTGATGATGCTAGTGACAGCAAGCGCCAACGCTGCTCGCATCAAAGATGTTGCTCAAGTAGCAGGTGTGCGTAGTAACCAATTGGTGGGTTACGGTTTGGTGACTGGTTTGCCGGGTACGGGTGAATCAACGCCTTTCACGGATCAAAGCTTCAACGCCATGCTGCAAAGCTTCGGCATTCAATTGCCACCTGGCACTAAGCCAAAAACCAAAAACGTTGCCGCTGTAATTGTGACGGCTGATTTGCCAGCATTCTCTAAGCAAGGTCAAACGGTCGATATTACTGTTTCTTCAATCGGCTCAGCGAAAAGCCTGCGTGGCGGCACATTGATGCAAACTTTCTTAAAAGGTTTGGATGGTCAGGTCTATGCTGTGGCGCAAGGTAACCTAGTTGTTAGTGGTTTTAGTGCCTCTGGCGCAGACGGTTCAAAAGTAGTGGGTAATAACCCAGCTGTGGGTATGATTTCTGGTGGTGCGATTGTCGAGCGTGAAGTCCCAACACCATTTGGACGCGGCGATTTTATTACCTTCAACTTATTGGAGTCGGATTTTACTACCGCTCAGCGCATGGCTGATGCAGTGAACAACTTCCTTGGTCCACAAATGGCATCTGCAATTGACGCTGCATCTGTACGCGTTCGTGCGCCTCGTGATGTAAGCCAGCGAGTGGCATTTCTTTCTGCGATTGAAAACTTAGAATTTAACCCAGCAGATGGTTCGGCAAAAATCATTGTTAACTCTCGTACTGGTACTATCGTTGTTGGTCAGCACGTTCGCTTAAAACCTGCTGCAGTGACCCACGGTGGTATGACGGTTGCGATTAAAGAGAACCTCAATGTTAGCCAGCCGAATGCTTTCTCTGGTGGTCAAACCGTGGTTGTTCCTAATTCGACTATCGAAGTAGAAGAGAAGCAGGGCAAGATGTTTAAACTTGAGCCGGGTGTGACTCTCGATGAACTTGTACGTGCAGTAAACGAAGTCGGCGCAGCGCCTTCAGACTTAATGGCAATCCTGCAAGCTCTTAAGCAAGCAGGTGCTATTGAAGGCCAGTTGATCATTATCTAAGGAGATTAAGATGATTAATAACTCTAACGATATTGGTTTTATTCACGATATTGCCAGCCTAGATAAACTGCGTAAGCAGGCTGTGGGTGGTGATGAAAACTCAGAGAAAGAAGCGTTAACTGCAGCAGCTCGTCAGTTTGAATCGATCTTTACCAACATGATGTTGAAGTCGATGCGTGACGCGAATTCTGGCTTCAAGTCGGAACTGTTTAACAGCCAAAATGAAGATTTCTATCGCCAGATGCTCGATGAGCAGATGACCAGTGAACTGAGCTCATCAGGTTCTCTTGGGTTGGCGGATATGATTGTTGCTCAGCTTTCTGCGGCAGAAAAACCGCAAGCAGGCGGTGAAGATGGCTTCCAAGAAGCGATGCGCCGTGTTGAACGCTCTCGTGAAGCAGCGGCAAATCGAGCTGAAATGAGTGATGACAGTGAGCTATCGATGGTTAATAGCACCGCTGCTAGCACGGCTGCGGCTCAACAGGCGGCAAACTTTGAATCACCACGTTCGTTTGTTTCATCGCTTAAGCCTTATGCTGATAAAGCGGCAAAAGCGTTGGGCATTGACGCCTCTCTACTGATTGCCCAAGCTGCATTAGAAACAGGTTGGGGGCAGAAAGTGGTTAAAAATGCCCGTGGTAGTAGCAACAACCTATTCAACATTAAAGCGGATCGCAGTTGGCAAGGAAATAAAGTGGCAACTCAAACTTTGGAGTACCACCACAATACGCCGGTTATGGAAAAAGCGGCATTCCGTTCGTATAACTCTTTCCAAGACAGCTTTAATGATTATGTTCGTTTCTTAGAAAAGAACCCTCGTTACACTACGGCACTGAATCATCAAGGTAGCAACGAAGAGTTCATTCGAGGTATTCATAAAGCGGGATACGCAACTGACCCAGAATACGCAGACAAAGTGCTACGAGTGAAATCTCAAATCGACCAGATGGGCGAACTTTAAATTGTGAAGGCCGGAGAAATGACTCCGGCTTTTTTTGTCTTTCTTCTTTACCTCATTTCCTATTTCTTCTTTATATTTCCTCGGCTTATCTCCAATAAATAAAATTGGCATACATGTTGCTTTATACCCTGTAGATAGTCAGTGAACACTGATGTTTTTATAGTTTTTGGGGGCAGTATGGCGTCTGATCTTCTGAATGTGGGTACGCAAAGCGTATTAACCGCTCAGAGACAACTCAATACAACAGGTCATAACATTTCTAATGTTAATACAGAGGGTTACAGCCGTCAGTCTGTGATCCAAGGGACCAACATGCCTCGCCAATACGGCGGACAAACCTATGGTATGGGCGTACATGTGGACAATGTTCGCCGCTCATGGGATCAGTTTGCCGTTAAAGAGCTGAACATTGCCACTTCTGAATACGCATTTAAGAGCGATACTGAGCAGAACCTCGATATGTTATCCAAATTGCTCTCTTCCGTTGCGTCTAAAAAAATTCCTGAGAATCTTAACGAGTGGTTTGATGCGGTGAAATCACTCGCGGATTCACCGAATGACGTGGGTGCTCGTAAAGTGGTACTTGAGAAAGCTAATTTGATTTCTCAAAACCTTAACGATTTCCATGAAACAGTGCGCCGACAGTACGATGTGACCAACAAAGGTCTTGATGTTGGTGTCGAACGTATTAACCAGATCGCAGTTGAAATCCGTGATTTACAGCGTTTGATGATGAAGGTGCCAGGTCCTCACAATGATTTAATGGATCAGCATGAAAAGCTGGTGGCTGAGCTTTCTGAGTACACCAACGTTACCGTTACGCCTCGTAAAAATGCGGAAGGATTTAACATCCATATCGGCAATGGTCATACCTTGGTTTCAGGCACTGAAGCAAGCCAGTTGAAAATGATGGACGGCTATCCAGATGTTAAACAACGTCGCCTTGCAATGGTTGAAGGTAATGGGATTAAACCGATTACGGCAAAAGACATCGGCGGCAAAATTGGCGCGTTGATGGATATGCGTGACGATCACATCCCTTACGTTATGGATGAAATCGGCCGCTTAGCGACATCCTTCTCTTATGAAGTGAATAAGTTGCAATGGCAAGGTTTGGATTTGCGTGGCGATGTCGGTCATAACATTTTTACTGATGTGAACTCAGATGTTGCCGCACGTGAGCGTGTTGTTACTCCTGCAGATTCAAAAGCAGACGTCGCCGTTTACATTGATGATATCAGCCAGCTCACTGGTGGAGAGTACTCGCTCTCTTATAATGGCAGTGACTATGTGATCACGCGTCCTAGCGGTGAACAGGTGATTGCAGAGGAATCTCGCGGCAATATTTTTATCGATGGCATGCGAATCCAAATCAACAATGACCCACAAACGGGCGAGCGCGTAATATTGCGCCCAACTCGTAATGGTGCCAAAGAGATTAAGCTTATCACCAACGATCCGGCAAAAATTGCCGCTCAAAGTTATGAAGCATCGACCACGCTTGCCCAAGGCAAAGCGAAATTCAAAATTCTTGAAGCAGGTGCTGTTCGTGAGTTTGAAGTGGTGATCTCTCCTCTGGGTGATCAGTTTGCCGTTACCGATACAAAAGGCAACATCCTTTTGGAACCGCAAGAGTATCCGCCTTCAGGTCCTGTTGAAGTTCAGGGAACTATTTTTGAACTCTCCGGCGGTGCATTGCCGGATGACAAATTTACGGCAAACCTTGTCGCTTCAGAAGGTGACAACGGCAACTTACGTAAAATGATCAATGTTCAAACCAATAAAGAGATGAACGATAACAACTCGACCATCATCGATCTGTACCACAACCTCAATACAGATTTTGGTTTGAAGCTGTCGACTGCTTCACGTCTGACGGACGTTTCTCGATTAGAAAAGCAGTCAGCACAAGAACGTATTGCTTCTGTATCTGGGGTAAACCTGGATGAAGAAGCGGCAAACATGATGAAGTTTCAACAAGCCTATATGGCTTCGTCTCGTATCATCCAAGCGTCAAACGATACGTTTAACACTATTCTGCAGTTGAGATAGGAGGGAGATTAAATGTTAACTCGAATTTCTAGCTTCCATAACTATCAATCTGTGCAAAACGACATGCGTCGTCAGGAATCGAAAGTTCACCATAACCAAGCGCAGCTAGCGTCTGGTAAGAAGCTATTGTCGGCTGCGGATAACCCGCTTGCGACACATTACATTCAGAACGTGACTCAGCAAGAAGAGCAGTTACGCCAATATTTGGATGCCATTACTTTGGTTCGAAACCGTCTTGAGCATCAGGAAGTTATTGTTAGTAATGCGGAAGAGTTTGCTGATAAAGCCAAGCGGAATGTCATGGAAATGATCAACGGTTCTCTTT
The DNA here is from genome assembly GCF_021726015.1 of Vibrio sp. A1-b2. NCBI lineage: Bacteria > Pseudomonadati > Pseudomonadota > Gammaproteobacteria > Vibrionales > Vibrionaceae > Vibrio > Vibrio sp. A1-b2. Next base: position 693,261 of record NZ_JAKKCI010000001.1, on the reverse strand, counting down.
CACCAGAAGACCGCGGCGCTATAGCTCGTCAGATCCAGGAAATTTCGAATAACTTCATTAACCTTGCGAATGTTCAGGATGAGATGGGCAACTATATTTTTGCCGGTACCAAACCAAAGAATCAGCCGTTCTTCCGCGACAACGCCGGTAACGTCACTTATTCCGGTGATGACTATCAGCGAAAAATGAAGATTTCTAATAGCTTGGAAATTCCGTTTAACACTCCGGGTAGCAAAATCTTTATGGAGATTGAGAACCCGTTTGGTGATTACGAACCGAATTACGCTTTGCAAGAAGGTTCTGAGTTATTGCTTGAGCGTGCAACCAACAGCAACGTTGATGATAACTCGAACTACACAGTGACATTCGTTGATATGGATAACGGCAAGTTTGGTTATCAACTTGAACGTAACGGCAGCATTGTGCAGGCCGACGAATTTGACGGCAAGACTGGTATCCAGTTTGAAGGTTTAACGATCGCGATTAAAGGGCAGATCACCAAAGGTGACTCTATCACCATCGAGCCGCGTAAAACCTTCAGTATTTTCGACAGCTTTAAAGATGCGATTGAGTATTCATCCCGCTCAGTCGCGGATGCTTCTTCGACTGCGAAGTTACATCAAGTGACAGAGGAACTGCATAAAGCCTTTATTCACTTGAATAAATCGCACACAAATATCGGTGCCAGTTTGAGCACTTTAGATATTCAAGAAGAGCAACACGAAGATTTCAAAATCAGCTTAGCGAAGTCAAAAAGTCAGTTTGAAGACTTGGACTACGCAGAAGCCGTGATTGAATTCAACGAAAATTCCCGAGCTCTGCAAGCTTCTCAGCAAGCGTTCGGTAAAACCAAAGATTTAACCCTATTTAATTACATCTAACTTGAATGCCATATGTGCAATGCCATATGAGCAAAGTGAAATGTGATTAATAAAGGAACGATTGCCACTTCGTTTATTGATTACGAGTTAATCAATAGTAAAGCGGCAAGTATGCGGCAATTAATTATTGCCGCTGGCTATGACTCTCTAGGTTTTCCAATGATATTGGATAGATGATGTCAGTAACTTATTGAAATTTAGTGTCTTTAAAAATAATTACACTGAATTTCAAAGTTGGCACACATATTGAATTATCAATACTAGTGTTAATTAAACAATTTTTTAAATCGGCACATGTTGCAGATTTAGCAAGTTATTTACGGTCAGTGCTTCCAAAGAGTAAAGCTGACCGCTTCGCAAAATACTTGCGGACTCGATAGGAGAGCAAACTATGACCATTAATGTAAATACCAACGTGTCGGCAATGACTGCGCAGCGTTATCTAAACAAAGCGACTGGTGAGCTAAACACATCTATGGAGCGCTTGTCGTCTGGTAACCGCATCAACAGTGCGAAAGACGATGCAGCGGGCCTACAAATTTCTAACCGTTTGACTGCTCAGTCTCGTGGTCTAGATGTCGCAATGCGCAATGCCAACGATGGTATTTCGATTGCACAGACTGCAGAAGGTGCAATGAATGAGTCAACCAGCATCCTACAACGTATGCGTGACCTATCTTTGCAATCAGCAAACGGTACCAACTCTTTATCTGAGCGTACAGCGCTTAACGAAGAGGTGTCAGCGCTGCAAGACGAATTAAACCGTATCGCAGAAACCACATCATTCGGTGGACGTAAACTGCTTAACGGTTCATTTGGTGAAGCATCATTCCAGATCGGTTCTAGCTCTGGTGAAGCAATCATCATGGGCCTAACCAGTATCCGTGCTGATGAACCTCGTATGGGTGGTATGGCGTACGTTTCAGAGCAGGGCAAAACAAAAGACTGGGGCGTACCTGTCAACGCAAATGAACTGACTTTCGAGTTTACTGGTAAAGATGGTGAGCCGAAGACGGTAAGTGTTCAAGCTAAAGTCGGTGACGATATCGAAGAGCTTGCAACATACATTAATGGTCAAACAGACGTGTTCAAAGCGTCAGTAGACGAAGATGGCAAGCTACAAATTTTCATTGCTGAACCGGATATGGCACAGGACTTCAACATTGGCGGTAGTCTGGCTGGTGAACTTGGTTTGAGCACTGAAAGTGGCAGATACACAACAGTGCAAGATATTGATGTAACAACAGTGGGCGGTTCTCAAAACGCTGTTGGTATTATCGATGCGGCTTTGAAATACGTTGATTCACAACGTGCTGACTTGGGTGCGAAACAAAACCGTTTAAGCCACAGTATTAGTAACTTGGCAAACATCCAAGAAAACGTTGAAGCGTCTAAGAGCCGCATCAAAGATACAGATTTTGCGAAGGAAACAACGCAACTTACTAAATCTCAAATTCTGCAACAAGCGGGTACCTCAATTCTCGCTCAAGCGAAACAGTTGCCAAACTCTGCAATTACACTATTGCAGTAGTTTTAGGACTCTTCATTAATAAGTCTAGACGTAGACATGTATTGAAGACCCTTTGGCAAAGTATGTTTATTAGAAAGTGGCAGGCTCTCTCAATCTACACCCTGTCTGCCACCGGATAATATTCATACGCCCCGGTATGCCTAAATGTGTTCATTTCTCTTGATCTCCACATGGCTTGGCTACCACAAACAGCCCCAGTTCTCTCAAAGGAAAAGGGGCTTTTCTTTTGCCTGTAATTTGTCATTTCCCTTTCCCCAATATCCGATCTTTTTAAGTTAACCCTTACGTTTATCTAGTCTGCATCCTACAGAGTTGGCAGTTCTTTGCTGTTTGCGTCGCATATTTCCGGTAAATCCTTAATTTTTCTAAAGGTATTCTCTTGTAGGCCGCTAACAGAGATAACTTTGAGAGAACATTTTGGTTTTTCGAGACGTCGGAAGCCGCATTCGAAGTTCCGCTTCGCAGAAAAATCTAGGAGAGACAACTATGTCAGTGAACGTAAATACTAATGTGTCAGCAATGACAGCACAGCGATATTTGAACAGTGCGACATCTGCTCAGCAAACGTCTATGGAACGTTTGTCATCAGGTTCAAAGATCAACAGTGCAAAAGATGACGCAGCAGGTCTACAGATCTCAAACCGTCTGAATGTGCAAAGCAGAGGCTTTGATGTTGCTGTGCGTAATGCGAACGATGGTATTTCTATTGCTCAAACGGCTGAAGGTGCGATGAATGAAACAACGAACATTCTACAACGTGTTCGTGATTTATCATTGCAAGCAGCGAACGGCTCGAACTCTAAGTCTGAGCGTGTAGCGATTCAGGAAGAAATTTCGTCAATGAATGATGAACTTAACCGTATCGCGGAAACCACATCATTTGCCGGTGGTAAGCTCCTCAATGGTACCTTTGATACTAAGTCATTCCAGATTGGCGCAGATAGCGGTGAAGCAGTGATGCTTTCACTGAACAATATGCGCAGTGACAACCAGAAAATGGGTGGCGTTAGCTACAAAGCAGAAAATGGCCAAGGTAAAGACTGGGCTGTTAAGTCTGGAAGCAATGATCTGACGATTACTCTTAATGACAAATATGAAGGTGAGAAAACCATCTCTATCAATGCCAAAACAGGCGATGATATTGAAGAGTTAGCCACTTACATTAATGGTCAAACAGACATGGTGAAAGCTTCTGTCGATGAAGACGGCAAACTGCAGCTGTTTACTGCGGCAGACAAAGTGGAAGGCCAAGCGACGTTTGGTGGCAGCCTTGCTGGTGAATTGGGCTTTGCTGAAGGTAAAGACGTCACTGTTAAAGATATCGATGTGACAAGCGTTGGTGGTGCACAGCAATCAGTAGCGATTGTTGATGCGGCACTGAAGTTCGTTGATAGCCATCGAGCTGAGTTGGGGGCATTCCAGAATCGCTTTAACCATGCAATCAGCAATTTGGAAAACATTAACGAAAACGTGAATGCTTCTAAGAGCCGAATCAAAGACACTGACTTTGCGAAAGAAACAACGTCATTAACTAAGTCGCAAATACTTTCTCAAGCTTCAAGCACGGTATTGGCACAGGCAAAACAAGCACCAAACTCTGCTTTGGCTCTACTTGGCTAATTTCGAGTACATTAGTGTTAATAAAGAATCCAGCTTCGGCTGGATTTTTTTATACCTATCGAAGCTTCATTATTATAGTCACCGCCTTCATGAAGGAATATTCGCAGAGATAAGAAGATCTAAAGGAAGATCAACCGTTTTCAAGGTAATTGATTCAAGCTTTTCTAAAGGCGTGGTGATTTGAAATGAAGAGATAAGCAGAGGGATGTTGTTACACAGGTGACAGATAAAACAAAACCCAGCCTAAGCTGGGTTCTATTATGATGGTGCGGAAGGAGAGACTTGAACTCTCACACCTTGCGGCGCCAGAACCTAAATCTGGTGCGTCTACCAATTTCGCCACTTCCGCAACTTAATCTGTAGATTAACTGAATATTGGTCTTCAACTAATCGTTGTAGTGTTCGGTCATCTAAACAAAACACTTTAAATAATGGCAGGTCTACCTGGATTCGAACCAGGGAATGGCGGCATCAAAAGCCGCTGCCTTACCGCTTGGCGATAGACCTACAGAGATGATTGCTCATCTAAATAATGGTGCGGAAAGAGAGACTTGAACTCTCACACCTTACGGCGCCAGAACCTAAATCTGGTGCGTCTACCAATTTCGCCATTTCCGCATCTTAATCTGTAAATTAATTAAATTAGGCGTTCAACTAATTGTTGTAATAACTCGTCTAAAACCAGCTATTTACTAATAATGGCAGGTCTACTTTGAACCCGAATCAGGGAGAATAGACGGGGCATCAAAAAATGCTTTCTAACCACTATCTTAATTGTAATGGCAGGTCTACCTGGATTCGAACCAGGGGATGGCGGCATCAAAAGCCGCTGCCTTACCGCTTGGCGATAGACCTGCAGAGATGATTGCTCATCTGAATAATGGTGCGGAAGGAGAGACTTGAACTCTCACACCTTGCGGCGCCAGAACCTAAATCTGGTGCGTCTACCAATTTCGCCACTTCCGCAACTTAATCTGTAGATTAACTGAATATTGGTCTTCAATTAATCGTTGTAGTGATCTGTAATTTAAACAAAGCACTTAAATAATGGCAGTTCTACCTCGAAGTCGAAACAGGGAGAATAGATGGGGCATCAAAGCCTTACTAACCACTATCTTAATTGTAATGGCAGGTCTACCTGGATTCGAACCAGGGAATGGCGGCATCAAAAGCCGCTGCCTTACCGCTTGGCGATAGACCTGCAGAGATGATTGCTCATCTTAAATAATGGTGCGGAAAGAGAGACTTGAACTCTCACACCTTGCGGCGCCAGAACCTAAATCTGGTGCGTCTACCAATTTCGCCATTTCCGCATTATTTCCTAAAGACTTTCAACATTGCTGTTTCAAAAAGTACTTAGGAAATGGTGGCTACGACGGGATTCGAACCTGTGACCCCATCATTATGAGTGATGTGCTCTAACCAGCTGAGCTACGTAGCCAACAATAAATAATGGTGCGGAAGGAGAGACTTGAACTCTCACACCTTGCGGCGCCAGAACCTAAATCTGGTGCGTCTACCAATTTCGCCACTTCCGCATCTTAATTTGTAGATTAAATGAATATTGGTCTTCAATTAATCGTTGTAATAATGGTAGGTCTACCTCGAAGTCGAAACAGGGAGAATAGATGGTGCATCAAAGCCTTACTAACCACTATCTTAATTGTAATGGCAGGTCTACCTGGATTCGAACCAGGGAATGGCGGCATCAAAAGCCGCTGCCTTACCGCTTGGCGATAGACCTGCAGAGATGATTGCTCATCTAAATAATGGTGCGGAAAGAGAGACTTGAACTCTCACACCTTGCGGCGCCAGAACCTAAATCTGGTGCGTCTACCAATTTCGCCATTTCCGCAAAACTTTTAAGATATCGAGATAATATGGTGCGGAAGGAGAGACTTGAACTCTCACACCTTACGGCGCCAGAACCTAAATCTGGTGCGTCTACCAATTTCGCCACTTCCGCATCTCGGTATCTAAAGTTATTCGCAATCTAACTAAGAGATAAGCAAACAACTTAGAATAAGTGGTGGCTACGACGGGATTCGAACCTGTGACCCCATCATTATGAGTGATGTGCTCTAACCAGCTGAGCTACGTAGCCATCATTTTTGAGCGAGACAATATAATATAAACTCGCTACGAGTTCCAATAAATTTTCAAATACTGAAACTATTAAATAGTGGCAGGTCTACCTGGATTCGAACCAGGGAATGGCGGCATCAAAAGCCGCTGCCTTACCGCTTGGCGATAGACCTGCAGAGATGATTGCTCATCTTAAATAATGGTGCGGAAAGAGAGACTTGAACTCTCACACCTTGCGGCGCCAGAACCTAAATCTGGTGCGTCTACCAATTTCGCCATTTCCGCATTATTTCCTAAAGACTTTCAACATTGCTGTTTCAAAAAGTACTTAGGAAATGGTGGCTACGACGGGATTCGAACCTGTGACCCCATCATTATGAGTGATGTGCTCTAACCAGCTGAGCTACGTAGCCATTATTATTTTTTACTCTCAGAACTAAGTTGCCTTATTGCTGAGAACGGTGCGCATTATGCGGATCTGCTTTCTGAGCGTCAACAGTTTTTTTGAATAAATCGCCTGAAACGCATCGTTCGACTTTTTTTTAAACAAAGAGGCGTGTTTGTGATCAAAAAGTGCTAACAAAACAACAGATTTATTACTTTTGCATAGCGGCAAAATTTCATGTTTTTTATTTGAAAATGTCGAGAAAAACAAAAAAGCCAACCGAGCGGTTGGCTTTTATTCGATTCTGTCTGATGCAGATTAAACGTTGAAACGGAAGTGAACAACATCGCCATCTTTAACGATGTAATCTTTGCCTTCTAGTCGCCATTTACCTGCTTCTTTCGCACCGCTTTCACCGTTAAATTGGATAAAATCGTCATAACCGACAACTTCAGCGCGAATGAAACCTTTTTCAAAGTCAGTGTGAATTTTGCCAGCTGCTTTCGGAGCTGTTGCACCAATTGGAATCGTCCAAGCGCGAACTTCTTTAACACCTGCAGTGAAGTAAGTGTGCAGTTCTAGTAGTTCGTAACCCGCACGAATCACACGGTTTAGACCTGGTTCTTCGATCCCCATGTCTGCTAGGAACTCTTCGCGTTCGTCATCTTCTAATTCAGAAAGCTCTGATTCAATAGCGGCACATACAGGAACAACAACGTTATTCTCTTTTGCTGCAAATTCACGTACGAGATCCAAGTACGGGTTATCTTCAAAACCATCTTCTGCAACGTTAGCAATATACATGGTTGGCTTTAAGGTTAAGAAGTTTAGGTAGCCAATTGCAGCCAGTTCTTCTTTAGTTAAGTCAACTGTACGAGCTGAGCCACCTTCAGTTAAAACAGGCAGTAATTTTTCAAGTGCTACTAGTTCTAACTTAGCGTCTTTGTCGCCGCCTTTTGCTTTCTTCGCGTTACGTTGAATAGCACGTTCACAAGAATCAAGGTCAGCCATTGCCAACTCTAAGTTGATCACTTCGATGTCTTCAATCGGCGAAACTTTGCCTGCAACGTGTACGATGTTTTCGTTCTCGAAACAACGAACAACGTGACCGATCGCATCAGTTTCACGGATGTTAGCTAGGAACTTGTTACCTAGACCTTCACCACGAGAAGCACCCGCAACCAGACCTGCGATATCCACAAATTCCATTGTTGTTGGAAGAATACGCTCAGGATTTACGATTTTCGCTAGTGCATCTAGACGAAGATCTGGAACCGGTACAACACCAGTGTTTGGTTCGATGGTACAAAACGGGAAGTTAGCCGCTTCGATACCTGCTTTTGTAAGAGCATTGAAAAGTGTTGATTTACCAACGTTTGGTAGACCAACAATGCCACATTTAAAACCCATGTCTGTAACCTTATTCAGCTTTGAACGTGTGTAAGCGATTTTGCGCTTTCGTTAGACCATCTTTTAACAAGATATCGAGGCAACGAACCGATTCATCGACGGTTGCATCTAATTGCTCCTGCTCTTTAGCAGGGGCTTTGCCTAACACATAGCCTGCGACTTTATCTTTATGTCCCGGATGACCAATGCCAATCCGCAGACGGTAAAATTCTTTGTTGTTGCCCAGTTTGCTGATGGTGTCTTTTAAGCCATTGTGACCACCATGGCCACCGCCTTTTTTGAACTTAGCAACACCCGGAGGGAGATCAAGTTCATCGTGTGCCACCATGATCTCTTCAGGTTGAATTTGGTAGAACTTTGCAAGAGCTGCAACGGCTTTACCGGATAAATTCATAAAAGTGGTTGGGATCAGCAAACGTAAATCTTCGCCATTGACCACAATACGGCCAGTCAGACCGAAGTATTTAGGCTCATTTTTCAACGTAATATTGTGAATACGAGCCAGTTCTTCTACGACCCATGCACCGGCATTGTGTCGAGTTCTAGAATATTCCGGGCCAGGATTCGCCAGACCGACAAGTAATTTAATAGGTTGACTCAAAGCTAGGATCCCTTAGGAAACGAAAAAGCGCGGTATGATAGCACAAAAATTCCCTTTGGCGCGAGGCTCAAAGGGATTCGGTTCTTTAAGCGTTTTTGAGAGGATGAACAAGTTGTCTCTTTCGCTCCTGTTGACTATTTAGTTAGCGCATTCTGACAACGTTAATTTGCAGTTTCTGTTTGAAGTACGGCAAGTGAATAGCTTTTAACTCATAGCTGGTAAAGGCGTTGCTAGGGGAGTGAGATTGGTTTATCGCCGCGAGAGAGGAATAAAAAAAGCGCCTTATTTAGAAGGCGCTTTTTTAACAGTCAATTTCAACGCTTAGTTGAACATTGCTGAGATAGATTCTTCGTTGCTAATACGACGAATCGCTTCTGCTAGCATGGTAGACAGAGTCAACTGAGTCACTTTACCTGTTGCTGCCATTTCTTTAGACAGAGTAATAGAGTCAGTGATGATAACTTGGTCAAGAACAGAGTTCTTAATGTTTTTCGCTGCGTTACCAGAGAATACTGCGTGAGTTGCGTAAGCGAATACACGCTTAGCACCACGGTTCTTCAGAGCTTCTGCTGCTTTACATAGTGTGCCACCTGTATCGATCATATCGTCTACGATCACACAGTCACGACCTTCAACATCACCAATTAGGTTCATTACTTCAGAAACGTTAGCGCGTGGACGACGTTTGTCGACGATTGCGATATCGATATCACCCAGAGCTTTAGCCGTTGCACGTGCACGAACAACGCCGCCTAGGTCAGGAGATACAACTACTGGATCTTCTAGACCACGAGCTTTCATATCTTCAAGAAGTACTGGAGTACCGAAGATGTTGTCTACTGGTACATCGAAGAAACCTTGAATTTGTTCTGCGTGCAGGTCGATAGTAAGAACACGGTCAACACCAACGTTAGAAAGGAAGTCTGCAACAACTTTTGCAGTGATTGGCACACGAGCAGAACGCACACGGCGATCTTGACGAGCATAACCAAAATAAGGAATAACAGCAGTAATACGGCCTGCTGAAGCACGACGCATAGCATCAATCATTACAACGAGTTCCATAAGGTTGTCGTTGGTTGGCTTACAAGTAGATTGGATGATAAATACGTCGCTACCACGAACATTTTCATTGATTTGTACTGCAACTTCTCCATCAGAGAAACGTGAAACAGTAGCATCTCCAAGAGAAATGTATAGACGATCAGCAATACGTTGTGCTAGTTCGGGTGTGGCATTACCAGCAAATAGCTTCATATCAGGCACGGTGGAAACCTCGGGGTTGCGTCCAGTTTTTAAATAGATTGGGGTTGGCTATTTGGTATCTAGCCAGTGTCTCTTTAAGCGGAGAAACATTTCGCCCTTGGGCGATAAACGCTGAGACGGTGTCAGGGAGTTCGGACAGAACATTTTTTGCATCGTTTTCGTTTGAAAATTCAGCAAAAACGCACGATCCTGTACCGGTCAATCTTGACGGCGCGTATTGTAGCAGCCAAGAAAGTTGCTTATCAACCTCTGGATACAGCATTCGGACAATTTTTTCGCAATCGTTTTCGTATTGAGTGTCAAGAAGCGTGAACAGCTCTCGTTTTGGCGTATTTCTGGTCAAGTCTGGGTGACAAAAAATATCTTTAGTTGCGATGCTGACATTCGGTCGAACCACTAAATACCATTTTTCTTGTGCTTCAACAGGCGTCAGCTCTTCGCCTACACCTTCTGCAAAAGCGGCAAAACCACGGATAAATACGGGCACATCGGCGCCCAAAGCTAAGCCTATCTCTGCGAGCTCGTCATCATTGAGGTTGGCTTGCCACAGAAAATTTAAGGCGACTAACACTGTCGCGGCATTTGAAGAACCACCACCGATACCTCCGCCCATTGGCAGAATCTTATTCAACTCAATATCAGCACCTAAAGTACAGCCCGTTTTTTGTTGCAATGCGGTTGCCGCTTTCCAAATCAGGTTGTCTTCAGTTTTTACTCCTTCCAGTTCAGGAGTCAGAGTGATCTTACCGCTCTCGTTGGTGGAGATGGTGATATCATCACCATAATTGAGAAACTGAAACAGTGTTTGTAGCTCGTGGTAGCCGTTATCACGACGTCCAGTGATGTAGAGAAATAGATTTAACTTTGCAGGAGATGGCCAAACCGTTTTGCCAAAATTCATGGGTTAAGTATCCATTTAGAGATAACAAGTTTTATAGACGTTTGTTGCTGAGTTAGCTGCATTCTATCCGGCAAAGGAATAATGCCATTTTGCCAATTGAATTCTTTATATCGAGTGTAATCGACATGCCAGTTTTGTCGACCTGAAGCTTTGTCCAGAGAAGCTAATGTATTGCTTTCATTAAGCTTAAAATGATCGGCTTTTGTTGGTAGTCCCAAAACCCAGCCCTGAAGATCGTCGATAGGGATATCCAGTCCAGTGAGTTGGTAAATTAATATTTGGCCATTGGCGGCATTGAATTTTTGGTCATCATAGGTTTCTACTATGGCACCTTTGGCATCCATAGAAAGGCTTAGTACAGTTTGACCAAGAAAATTGGTCAGACGAAGTTGACTCTTATTAGATGACTTTTGCCATTGAAAGTTTAAGGTTTCACGCTGCTCTGGTGAGATATAGCCGATCTTGCCGATAACTTGATATGTTTGAATCTGTTGCAGTTTTTGTTGGTGGGCTTGCCACTCTACATCAACGATAGGTTCTGGTGTTGAACTACAGCCAAACAGAATCAGCAAAAAGCTCAAGGAGAGGAGAATACGCGGTTTAATCATCATAATTGCTCGTTATTTGTCCGGCAAAGTGAGTGAAACTGGCGCTACTATATCATTGATATCACGAAGTCGGGAAAACAAATCCTCGTTGCTCTTTCAATCACAAGGGGCATAAAGTAAAATTCTGCCCCTAATTCATTTCTTACCAGAGAATCCTCGATAGATGTCCTTGCTTGCTATTGGTATCAATCACAATACGGCTTCGGTTGAGTTACGAGAAAAAGTGGCTTTCGGCCCAGATAAATTGTCTGAGGCGTTTGGCCAGTTGTCTGCCGACTCACACGTGAACGGAAGTGTCATTCTTTCGACGTGTAACCGTACTGAAATTTATTGTGATGTTAAATCATCAAGTAAGAACAAACTTATCGAATGGTTGACCCAGTTTCACAACGTCAGCCCTGAAGATTTGAAACCCAGCCTGTATGTTCATGAAGACCAAGCGGCGATTCGTCATCTAATGCGAGTCTCTTGCGGTCTGGATTCACTGGTATTGGGTGAACCGCAGATTCTTGGACAGGTAAAACAAGCGTACGCGGACTCTCGTAAAAACAACGCCGTTGATTCATCGCTCGATAAATGGTTCCAGAAAGCATTCTCTGTCGCTAAACGTGTTCGTACTGAAACTGAAATTGGTGGCAGCGCTGTGTCGGTGGCTTACGCCGCTTGTACTCTGGCAAAACACATTTTCGAATCTTTGGCGGATGCCACTGTACTGCTTGTTGGCGCTGGGGAAACTATTGAACTGGTAGCAAAACACCTGGCAAGCCACAACTGCAAACGTATTATTGTGGCAAACCGAACCCGCGAACGTGCAATGAGTTTAGCTGAAGAATTTAATGCAGACGTGATTGCATTGAACGAAATACCGGATCACCTGCATTTTGCCGATATCGTTATCAGCTCAACGGCCAGTCCTTTACCTATAATAGGCAAGGGTATGGTAGAAAGCGCACTGAAAAAACGCCGCCATCAGCCTATGCTGTTTGTGGATATTGCCGTGCCACGGGATATCGAATCGCAAGTGGGTGATCTTAATGATGCCTATCTGTATTCGGTGGATGATTTGCAATCTATCGTGGATAGCAATATTGAGCAGCGCAAAGTAGAAGCGATTGAGGCGGAAGCAATTGTCAGTGAAGAAAGCGCCGCTTTCATGAGCTGGATGCGTTCACTGCAAGCGGTAGACAGCATTCGTGACTACCGTAAAGCAGCCAATGATATACGTGAAGAATTGTTGTCAAAAAGCTTACAAGCTCTGGCTGCGGGCGGAGACCCAGAAAAACTGTTGGTGGAGCTGAGCAACAAGCTCACCAACAAACTTATTCATAACCCTACCCGAGCGATGCAAAGCGCTGCGGAGTTAGGAGAACCGGCAAAACTTGCCATTATCAGACAAAGCTTGGGTCTTGAAGACTCACAGTAATCTGTAACTCTGAATTTAAAGAAGAAATTATGAACTCGTCGATTTTAGTGAAGCTTGAATCTCTTGTTGAACGTTATGAAGAGGTTCAACACCTGCTGGGTGACCCAACAGTTATTGGTGATCAAGATAAATTCCGTGCTCTTTCAAAAGAGTACTCTCAGCTTGAAGAGATCACTAAGTGTTTCCAAGCTTACCAGCAGGCTCAAGAAGACTTGGCTGCAGCGGAAGAGATGACCAAAGAAGATGACGCTGAAATGCGTGAAATGGCTCAAGAAGAGATGAAAGAAGCAAAAGCGGCAATCGAACGTCTTACTGACGAGCTGCAAATTCTTCTGCTACCAAAAGATCCAAACGACGACCGTAACTGTTTCCTAGAAATTCGTGCAGGTGCAGGTGGTGATGAAGCGGGTATCTTCGCAGGTGACCTGTTCCGTATGTACAGCCGTTATGCCGAGAAAAGAGGCTGGCGCATTGAAGTGATGTCTTCAAACGAAGCGGAACACGGCGGTTATAAAGAGATGATCGCGAAAGTGAACGGCGATGGCGCATACGGCGTACTGAAGTTTGAATCAGGCGGTCACCGTGTACAACGTGTTCCAGCAACGGAATCTCAAGGTCGTGTTCATACTTCTGCATGTACGGTAGCAGTAATGGCTGAAGTACCAGAAGCAGAAATCCCGGAAATTAAAGCCAGCGATCTGAAAATCGACACATTCCGTTCATCGGGCGCGGGTGGTCAGCACGTTAACACCACGGATTCAGCAATCCGTATTACTCACTTACCAACGGGTACAGTGGTAGAGTGTCAGGACGAGCGTTCACAGCATAAGAACAAAGCAAAAGCAATGGCGGTACTTGCCGCTCGTATTGCTCAGGCTGAACTTGCTAAGCGTGCGGCTGAAGTGTCAGATACACGTCGTAACTTGTTAGGTTCTGGTGACCGTAGTGACCGTATCCGTACTTACAACTACCCACAAGGCCGCGTATCTGATCACCGTATTAACTTAACGGTTTACCGTTTAAGTGAAGTGATGGAAGGCGATCTACAAGCGCTGATCGACCCAGTACTACAAGAGCATCAAGCTGATCAGTTAGCTGCACTTTCAGAGCAAAACTAATCAATGTTGCTAACCATTGAGGCCGCGTTAAAAGCGGCAGCAGAGCAATTGATCGAGAGCGGCAGTGATTCGCCGTCTCTCGACGCTAACGTGCTACTTTGTCATGTATTAGACAAGCCACGTTCCTACCTTCTTACATGGCCAGATAAATCTCTCGACATCCAGCAGCAGAACCAATTTGACGCTCTGATTGAACGCAGAAAAGCGGGTGAGCCAGTTGCCTATATCATTGGTGAACGCGAGTTTTGGTCTTTACCACTTAAAGTGTCACCATCGACTTTGATTCCAAGACCCGATACCGAAAGGCTGGTGGAACTGGCGTTAGATAAAGCTCAGCTTATCGATGGTGATATCTTAGATTTAGGAACGGGAACAGGCGCAATTGCTTTGGCTCTGGCTTCCGAACTGCCTCTGCGCAAAGTGTTTGGCATTGATTTACGTGAAGAAGCTTGGCAGCTAGCAAGCGACAATGCCGAACGTTTAGGCATTGCAAATGCGTCGTTTTGGAACGGAAGCTGGTTTACTCCTGTACCATCGGGTACAAAGTTTGCTTTAGTGGTTTCAAACCCGCCATATATTGAAGAAAACGATCCTCATTTAACGCTTGGCGATGTGCGCTTTGAACCGAAAAGTGCATTGGTCGCTCAAGACAACGGGTTAGCTGATATAAAAACCATCAGCGAGAATGCTCGTGATTATCTGTTAAATGAAGGTTGGTTGCTGTTTGAACATGGTTATGACCAAGGCGCGGCAGTTAGAGAGATTTTGCAAGGTTTCGGCTATAGCAATGTTGAAACACAAAAGGATTATGCCGGTAATGATCGTGTTACCTTAGGCCAATATCGTATAGAAGCCAAAATCAAATAAAAACAGTATCGAATAAAAACGATATCGAATAAAAAGTCATATTAGGCGCAGAGAGGATAAAGATGTACGAAGGTTTAAAACATTTCCATATGCTGACGATTGCCATCAGTGCACTGTTGTTGTCCGTTCGCTATGTATTACTGATGATGAACTCAAAGCATCTGCAGAATAAATTTCTGAAAATAACACCACACGTTGTTGATACCTTCTTATTGTTATCTGGTGTCGGTTTAATCTTTATTACTGGTTTCTTCCCATTTACTGAAGCTGCACCTTGGATGACCGAAAAACTGACCTGTGTTCTCGCTTATATCGTCCTAGGTTTCTTCACCCTTAAATTGGCGCGTAATAACTTACTGCGTACCTTTGCATTTTTCGGTGCATTAGGTTGGTTAGGCATGGCAGGTAAAGTTGCAGTAACTAAAGTGCCAGTATTTTTCGGCTAATTATCAACCTAGTCAGAATAATCCCAGTTAGCGAACAAAGAGTAGTTAAATGCTTGACTTATTTGATGAAGATTTTGATGAGATGGAGCTGGTTGAGGGAGCATTAATCCTCAATAAAGCCATTGATCCAGAAACTCAAGTAGAATGGGCTGAGCAAGAGTTAAGCCGTCTACTAAACGAAGCTGAAGCCAGATTAGCGGGTAAAGCGGAACAGAAAGAACGTTTCGATGCATTCTTGCACTTATTTTACAAAGAGTGGGGATTCATCGGCGATCGTGAAGCGTATTATGACTCTGACAATGCTTTTATTGACAAAGTATTAGAGAGACGCAAAGGCGTACCCGTGAGCTTAGGCGCGTTGCTTCTGTACTTCGGCCGTAAGCTTGGTTTTCCGATGCAAGGCATCACTTTTCCGACGCAATTTTTATTGCAGGTGAATTGGCCAGACGAAACGAATCGTTACTTGAACCCATTTACGGGTGAGTACGTATCAAACCATACGTTGCAAGCGTGGTTGATTGGTATGAAAGGCCCACTCGCTAAATTGAAAGCAGAGGACCTCAAAGTAACCGATCATCCGACGATCATTGGCCGCTGGCTTGCCTTGCTAAAAAGTGCCTTATTGCGTGAAGAGAGATACACTCTTGCACTGAGATGTACCGATTTAGCCCTGACTTTTGTTCCGGATGATCCATACGAAATCCGTGATAGAGGCTATATTTATCAGCAATTAGATTGTCATCAGGTGGCAATGTCTGATTATCAGTTTTTTATTGATAATTGCCCTGATGATCCAGCAGCAGAATTATTAAAAACTCAAATGCATGCACTCAGTCATAGTACTGTGACCTTGCATTAATCAATGAAGAGACAAAACATGGAACAAAAAATCGTTCACGTTGGCGATATCCCTGTCGCAAACGACAAACCGTTCACCTTGTTTGCAGGCATGAATGTGCTGGAATCTCGCGATATGGCTATGCAAATCTGTGAGCACTACGTAAAAGTGACAGACAAGCTAGGTATCCCATATGTATTTAAGGCTTCGTTTGATAAAGCAAACCGCAGCTCAGTACATTCTTACCGTGGCCCTGGTCTTGAAGAAGGCATGAAAATTTTCCAAGAACTGAAAGATACTTTTGGTGTGAAAATTATCACTGACGTACACACAGAAGCACAAGCTCAGCCTGTTGCTGACGTGGTTGATGTTATTCAGCTTCCAGCTTTCCTAGCTCGTCAAACTGACCTTGTTGAAGCAATGGCAAAAACAGGTGCAGTAATCAACGTGAAGAAACCTCAATTTATGAGCCCGGGTCAAGTGGGTAACATCGTCGAGAAATTCGCTGAGTGCGGCAACGAGAAAATTATTCTATGTGAGCGTGGCTCTTGCCATGGTTACGATAACCTAGTGGTTGATATGCTTGGCTTCGGCGTGATGAAAAAAGTGTCAAACGGCAGCCCAATTATCTTCGACGTGACTCACTCGCTACAAATGCGTGATCCATCTGGCGCAGCTTCTGGCGGTCGTCGTGAGCAAACTGTTGAGCTAGCCAAAGCGGGCTTAGCAACAGGTATTGCTGGTCTGTTTATTGAAGCACATCCAAATCCAGAAAAAGCACGCTGTGATGGTCCTTCAGCATTGCCACTTGATAAGCTTGAGCCGTTCTTAGCACAGATGAAAGCTCTGGACGATTTAGTGAAAAGTTTTCAGCACATCGACATTCGCTAATTGAATGAATTTTCGTGTAAAAAAGCCACCTTCGGGTGGCTTTTTTATGTCTGCCAGACAGTGACTAAATCGTTGAGCAAACGATTTCATTCACAAATTCATCTTACTAAATTAAGAAAAAGTAAAAAAAACGGCTTCAATCAACTAGTTTTACTATTTAGCCAATTAAGTGACTAAATTTTTTGACGTTTCTGTTGTGATCTATTAGACATAAATATGAAATAACTCTGTCACTTGTACGAGGTTATTTTAAGGTTAGATCTATTTTTAAAGGTCAATCGCAAGTGAACTCAACAGAAAACAGATTGATCTAGGCTTAAAAATTATTAGTAGTGGAATTCATCAGCTCAAAGGTATGACAATGAAACAAGGCTTTATTCTTAAAACGGTTTTAAGTACCGCTATTTTAGCGTCATTGGCAGGCTGTGCGACTCAACCTGCTCACGAGTGGGAAGCAGATAAAACGTACAAACTGACAGTGCTTCACACCAATGACCATCACGGTCGTTTTTGGCAGAACAAATACGGCGAGTACGGCATGGCCGCTCGTAAGACTTTGATCGACGATATTCGCGCTCAAGTTGAAGCAGAAGGCGGCAGCCTGTTGCTACTTTCAGGTGGTGACATCAACACAGGTGTTCCTGAGTCAGACCTGCAAGACGCTGAGCCTGATTTCAAAGGGATGACCAAGATTGGTTATGATGCCATGGCATTAGGTAACCACGAGTTTGATAACCCACTAGAAGTGCTGTTCAAGCAGCGTGAGTGGGCGGATTTCCCAATGCTTTCTGCAAACATTTACGACAAGTCAACTGGCAAGCGTTTGTTCCAGCCTTACCAAATGTTTGATAAGCAAGGTATCAAGATCGCTGTTATCGGTTTAACAACGGAAGATACAGCGAAGATCGGTAACCCAGAGTACATCGGTGGTATTGATTTCCGTGACCCTAAAGAAGAAGCGAAGAAAGTGATTGCTGAGCTGAAAAAGACTGAGCATCCAGATCTGATCATCGCAGTGACTCATATGGGCCACTACCAAAACGGTGAATACGGCATTAATGCACCGGGTGACGTTGCACTGGCTCGCTATCTGAATGAGGGCGACTTGGATATGATCGTTGGTGGTCACTCTCAAGAGCCTGTGTGTATGGAAGGCCCGAATGTAGTGAACAAAAACTTCGCTCCGGGTGATGAGTGTAAACCAGACATGCAAAACGGCACTTACATCGTTCAAGCATTTGAATGGGGTAAATACGTTGGTCGCGCTGATTACGAATTCCGTAACGGTGAACTGAACATGGTTAGCTATGACTTGATTCCAGTAAACCTGAAGAAGAAAGTGAAAGTTAACGGTGAAAGCCAACGTGTCATCGCAACGACTGAAATTGCAGAAAACAAAGAAATGCTGGAGTTCTTACGTCCTTATCAAGAGAAAGGCCAAGCTCAGTTAGGTGCAAAAGTTGCTGAGTCTAATGGTAAGTTGGAAGGTGACCGTAACGTGGTTCGTTTCCAACAAACTAACCTAGGCCGCTTGATTGCTACAGCGCATATGCAACGTGCGAAAGCGGATTTCTCTGTTATGAACTCTGGCGGTGTTCGCGACTCTATCGCGGCAGGCGATATCACGTACAAAGATGTACTCAAAGTTCAACCTTTCGCCAACATCCTTACTTACGTCGATATGAGTGGTCAGGAAGTGCTTGATTACCTAAATGTAGTTGCGACTAAGCCTGTCGATTCTGGTGCTTATGCGCAATTCGCTGGTATCTCAATGCAAGTGCAAGATGGTCAAGTATCAAACGTGTTTATCGGTGGCAAACAGCTTCGCCTAGACGATACCTACCGCTTCACTGTACCAAGCTTCAACGCGGCTGGTGGTGACGGCTATCCTAAGATTACAGACCGTAAAGGTTTCGTAAACACTGGTTTCGTGGATGCGGAAGTTCTTAAAGACTACCTAGAAGCGAACAGCCCGATTGACGTAAACAAATATGCTCCGTCAGGTGAGATTGTTTACAAGTAATCAATGAGTTGTTTGATACGTAATTGAATAAGCGGTGTGAAAACACCGCTTTTTTTATTAATGTAAATTGATGCGAGAAGAGATAAGCTAACCGCCTGAGGAATAAAGGTTAGATTGTGGTAAGGAAATAGAATGACCCCAGCGATTCAGTTAGCGAAGAAAAAAAAAGTCCCTCACACCATTCACCAATATGAACACGATCCTAACAATGCCAGCTATGGTTTAGAAGCGGCAGAAGCGTTAGGTCAAGATCCGAAAACCGTGTTCAAAACGTTGCTTTTTTGTCTTAATGGCGAAGAGAAAAACCTTGCTGTGGCTATCATTCCCGTTGACCAGAAACTGAATCTCAAGTTGGCAGCGAAAGCAGCGAAAGCCAAAAAAGCCGATATGGCTAACCCAGACATCGCGCAGAAGACAACCGGATATGTGGTCGGCGGAATCAGTCCTCTAGGTCAAAAAAAAGCGTTACCGACTTTCATTCATCACAGTGCCACTGAGCTGGCAAGCATGTGTGTGAGTGCAGGGAAGAGAGGATTGGAGATTGAGCTAGCGCCACAAGATTTAGCGACATTAACGCGGGCGCAGTTTGTCGATTTGTGCCTTGAAGCTTGAACTGTATTAAGCAATAAAATGGCCTCATCAAGAGGCCATTTTTACAGAGATAGTAACGTCTCTATTAAGAATTTTGTGTTTTCTCTTCCATCTGTGCGTTATCCACAACGTGGTTTTCGCCCAAATCTCTTGGTAGAAGAAGGTTTAGTAGGATAGCAACGATACCGCATAAGCTTACACCTTGTAGGCTGAAATCACCCACGCCGAAAGCCATACCGCCAATACCAAATACCAGTGTTACTGCCACAATCACTAGGTTACGTGATTTGTGCAGGTCAACGTGGTTTTTGATCAGCGTGTTTAGACCTACTGTCGCAATAGAACCGAACAGAAGAATCATGATGCCGCCCATTACAGGTACAGGGATAGTTTGTAGTAGAGCGCCGAGTTTACCGACAAGAGCAAGTACGATCGCCGTTACTGCTGCCCAAGTCATGATCACTGGGTTGAATGCTTTAGTTAGCATTACTGCGCCAGTAACTTCAGAGTAAGTTGTGTTTGGTGGAGCACCTAGGAATGCTGCAAGCATTGTTGCCGCTCCGTCACCTGCGATAGTGCGGTGTAGTCCCGGCTTCTTAATATAGTCTTTGCCCGTTACGTTCGAAATTGCCAGCATGTCACCCACGTGCTCTACCGCAGGAGCAATCGCAACAGGGATCATGAATAGAATGGCGTTAATGTTGAACTCTGGGAAAGTGAAATTAGGCATTGCGAACCAAGCTGCTTCACGAACAGGAGTGAAGTCTACAACGCCAAAGAATAGAGACAGAGAGTAACCTGCAATAATGCCGCACACGATTGGGATTAACTTAAAGTAACCTTTAGCAAATACACTAGCGACAATAGTAACAAGTAGAGATACACAAGAAATCCAAAGAGAAGCATCACCGTCAACCAGTTGGAAAGCACCATCACCACTCTTACCTAGTGCCATGTTTACCGCTGCTGGAGCTAGACCAAGGCCGATAACCATAATGACTGGGCCTACTACGACTGGTGGCAGAATTTTGTGGATGAACTCTACACCGCGAAGTTTAATGAAGCTGCCAAGAATAATGTAAACAGCACCTGCTGCGACTAAGCCACCCATAGTTGCAGGAATACCCCATGTTTGAACACCAAACATGATAGGAGCAATAAAGGCAAAAGAAGAAGCGAGGAAGATAGGAACAGAACGACGGGTAATAATTTGGAAGAGTAATGTGCCGGCACCAGCACCGAATAAAGCAACGTTAGGATCGAGTCCCGTCAGCAGCGGAACCAGCACTAACGCCCCAAATGCAACAAACAGCATCTGAGTGCCCAAAATGGCATTTTTCATGGTATTTTCCCTGTAGCTAAACAAAATTCGCGGGATTCTATCACTTTTGCAAACGTTTGCCATTTAAACTAGATCAATTTTTGTTACTTTTGTCATTTACATTCGGCGAGCCAAAGTAAAAGTTTGGAAACTTTTATCACCAGTGGCGAGCACTCACCTTGCCCCATAAACGATAGTTGCTTATCATCAACTTTCAGAAACTTAGAACGTAGGAACAATATGCGCTATTTAGCTTTTTTGCTGATGGGATTAACGTCTCTCCCAGCTTCTGCACTCACCACGGTTAATCTGTACAAAACAGAAGTCGTTATTGATCAGACACAAGAAGGTGCAGATGCCAAAGCTCGATCGCTGGGTATGCAAAACGTTATTGTTCGCGCCACGGGCGATAAAGATGCCGTAAACAATGAAGTAGTTCAAAAGGCGTTAAGTAAATATAACCAATATCTAAACCAGTTTAGTTATGGTCAGACAAACGATGTCTCTACGATAACCATGCAGTTCAGCGCGCCGCAAATTCGTTCTCTGATTACTCAAGCTCAGTTGCCATTCTGGCCTGAAAATCGCGCTAACCTTCTCGTTTGGCTGGTGGAAGAGACCCCATACGAACGTGTGATCAGTTGGGAACATTCTGACTCTAAGATTCTAAAACAGTTAAAAGAGGAATCCTTGGCGAGAGGGTTACCTATCACTGTCCCGGTTGGTGATTTTGATGACATTACAGGGTTAGAAATTTCTGATCTGTGGGGTGGTTTCATTAAACCTATCAGCTTGGCAAGCGACCGTTACCCAACAGATGCAGTCTTAGTAGTTAAAGCGCAAGGCAACGATTTGCGTTGGACACTGTATGATCAAAATGCTTACAACATGCTTCAGTCACAGAAAGCGCCAATGACAGGAAGAGCATCTGGCAGTGCCGCAGCGGCAGAGATGATTGATCAAATTAGTGACTACTACGCAAAGAAAAACTCCGTACTGATTGGTTCTGAGTCTTCACAAACCGTATTAGCATCATTTGATTCAATTAAAAATGCTGAAGACTTTTTCTCATTAGAAAAACGCTTAAAAGCGTTAAGCTCAGTGGCTTCACTCGATATTCTTAAAATCCAAGGTCAAGAAGTGGTGTTCAATGTTCACTTGCTGGCGACTGAAGAGGATTTCGAGCAAGAAGTACTGCGTATTGCCCAAGTTCAAAAGGCTGCAGAGCTTGAAAGTCCGCAACCTTTACCTGTGGAACCGTCAGTTGAACAAGCAAACTCAGTTCAAGAGGCACAAGACCCAGCTATTGATACGACTGAGCCTGCGGTTGTGAACCCTGTTGATAGCAGAGAGCTTACTCAACAAGGTGATATGTCGGTTGTGACAGAGCCTGTTCCAATGGAGAAAACTTTGCGTTTTACTTGGTTAGATTAAGCTGTCCGACTAAGTATCGAAAGGCAAGATAGACGCAAATAAATATAAGAAGCCCCTGTTGCTCATCACAACAGGGGCTTTCTTTTTGCTCTTTAAAGTCTTTGCTACTCTTGGTTGAATCGTTGTTTCTCTTGTTTTTCAACGACAGAAAGTTTGGTCAATTTCAGTCCTAACTCTTTGCCGCGATGTCTTGCGTACAAAACGTTGCCCATAAATGCTGAGAAAGTGAGGAACAGTTCGACTGCTGCTAGCCAGCGTTCGCCATCGTCGACATACAAAATGGTGAAAGCATGTAAGAAATACAGCATCAGAATAAAGTTGGCCCAAGCATGGGTATAAGGCTTACCCGCTAAGATACCTGGTAGAGGCAACAGCAGTGGAATCAGCCACGCTACCGTTAACGCCAATGGATTAAGGTGTGGGTGTGGTGATAAATCCAGTTGCCATAAAGCTATCCAAACAATCAAAGCGAGGTTACTTGTCAGTGCTAACCAGCGAAATTGTTTGGTTTTTGAGGTCATTTCAACACTCATGGTCGTTCCTTTAATGAGACTCGTCTGTTGAACAGAGACGGTCTTTAGTTCGATGCATCTTTTAGTTGTCGCGCTAACTTAGCAAGACGTTTTCCGAGTTGACGCGCAAGTTCGCTTTCATCTTCAGAGAGTTTGCTGTTCATTTGCGATACGTGGCTAGCACCGTAGGGGGTGCCACCTGATACGGAAGTATGCAATTTCGGCTCAGAGTAGGGGATGCCCATAATAACCATGCCATGATGAAGCAGAGGTAACATCATGGTTTGTTGTGTACTCTCTTGACCGCCATGTAAGGTGGATGATGAGGTAAACACACAAGCAGGTTTATCTATCAAATCGCCGTTTAGCCACAAAGGTGTGGTTTGGTCCCAAAAGTGTTTCAAAGGTGCGGCCATGTTGCCAAACCATGCAGGGCTACCCAAAGCCAAACCGTCGCAGTTCTTCAGCTCATCTAACGTGATATACGGATCTTCAGCATTGGTTTCATTGCTGTTAATCTCCGGAACTGTTCTCAGAATCGCTTCACAATCCGGGATACTGTTAATACCCCTAGCGATCTGCCTTGCCAATGACTGAGTACTACCGTGTCGGCTGTAATAGAGTACAACCACATTGGTCATCATAAGATTTCTAGAACCTGTTCTGGTGGACGGCCTAAGCGAGCCTTACCATTGGCAACTACGATAGGACGTTCAATCAGCTTTGGATTCTCGACCATAGCAGCGAACAGTTGGTCGTCAGAAACGCTGGCATCACCTAGAGAAAGTTCTTTGTAGACATCTTCTTTGGTACGCATCATGTCACGCACAGATGCCACGCCTAACTGCGCGTAAAGTGTTTTCAAAAGTTCAACACTGAGTGGTGCTTCAAGGTACTTGACGACTTCTGGCTGAACACTGTTTTGTTCCAACAAAGCCAGTGTTTCACGACTTTTTGAGCATTTCGGGTTGTGATAAATCACGACAGACATAGTTTTTCCTTACTTTCTCTTTTTATTATTGAAGCGATAAGAATCGTTCTCTTTGTATCATTAGCTGATCAATACGAGCGTCATATCGCGCTTGTTCTAAACTTCCTAGCTTGGCGAGTTGGCTGGCTTGTGTATATAGCTGAATGGCTTTGTTCCAGTTGGCACGTAACGCTAGGACTTCAGCTTGAGCGGCCAAATCTTCTGCCTGATTGCCATTACGACTGTTGGCTTCTGATAGCAAATGCCAACCGTTGGTATCGTTTGGATTATCGTGGGTATAACGCTGCAGCACGCGAATCGATTCGCTAAATTTCTGCTGTTTCAGTAACACGTTAGCGTAGTTCACCATCAAGACAGCATTATTTGGTGTTTGTTTTAACGCGGTTTCTAACAAATTCTGTGCGTCATTAAGACGGTCGGTTGCGATGTAAAGGTCGGTCATTGCATCGAGATAGAAACGATTGTTAGCATCTGCTTTTAACAGCTTGCTGAGAATCGCTTCGGCTTTGTCGTGCTGCTTTGTATCGAGATACACCAAGGCTTTACCGTACTCAAAAGAAGCATCAAGAGCGGGTACGGTGGTTTTCTTTTGCGTTCTATTAAACCAATCTAAAGCGGCTTCACCATCAATGCCTGCAGAGCGGGCCACAATACGGGCACGGGTCAAATGATAATCGAGGTCAGGCTTTAGATTAACGGTTGGAAAACTTTGAGCGCGCTCTCGGCTGTCTGTAATACGATCTTCCGGTAACGGGTGAGTTAATAGCATCGGTGGAGGTGTGCTCGCGTAGCGGTACTCATCCGCTAAACGACCGAAGAAACGTGGCATTGCTCTTACATCAAAGCCAGCTTTCGCTAAGGTAGAGATACCAAAACGGTCCGCTTCTTTTTCGTTGCTTCGTGTGTAGTTAATTTGGCTCTGCATATTGCCCGCGGTGGTGGCGGTAATGGCCGCAATACCGGCTTCCGGCGCGGCAATAGCAAGTAGCAATGAGCCAGCTAATGCAGCCATTGTTGCTGGAGTGCGACGCGCTTGGTCTTCCATACTGCGAGCAAGGTGACGCTGGGTTACGTGTGCAATTTCGTGAGCAATAACGGAAGCCAGCTCACTTTCTGACTGAGCATGAAGAAATAAGCCAGAATGAAGCGCGACGTAACCGCCGAAAAAGGCGAATGCGTTGATATTACGATCTCGGATCATAAAGAAGGTAAACGGTGTTTTTACGTCGTCCGCGTTCGCAACTAATTTGTGACCAAGTGTGTCAATGTATTCGTTAATCACAGGGTCATTAACGATAGGCTTGCTGCTTCTCAGCATACGCATATAGGCATCACCATAGATCAGCTCTTGGTCTATGGTCAGAGTGGAACCCGCTACGGTACCAATGTCAGGAAGCTCTATAGTGTTAGCGTAAGACAGCGAAGGCGCACATAACGCCGTTGATATACATAGGCAAACGAATGAACGAGTACGTTTTAACATCATGTTCTTTGTTGATACTCCAATATCATTTTCCATTAGGACATTGTCCGCTTGAAATGGTTTCCACCGTTCAGTCTTAAGTTGCTATGACTGTACCGTTAACTGCAACGTATTATGCGTGAATCCGAGAGATAAATAACCAATACTTTGTGACTCTACAACTTAGGATATTAAGAGTGGCGCATAGTGGAAAAGCCGATACAATGTCTGTCATATATTAAGGATTGAGCCGAAGAATGGAACCGAATATTCTCGATTTACGTCAACAGCGATGTCCCATGGCATTATTACTTGCTAAACGTCACACTGCCCAGCTTGAAGCTGGTGATTCGGTAACCATCCTCATTAGTGATTCGAGCTCATTCAAAGATATAGAAAGCTATCTGCTTAAGCAGGATTATCTTTGCCAAAGCGTTAAATGTGATGGATATAACTCACTCACAGTTGTAAAGGAGACATCGTTACATGTTCGAAATGGTTAGTCGTTGGTATCAACGGCGTTTCTCTGACCCGCACGCCGTAAGTCTGGTTGCGATTCTTTTCT
Source organism: Vibrio sp. A1-b2 (assembly GCF_021726015.1). Taxonomy (NCBI): domain Bacteria; kingdom Pseudomonadati; phylum Pseudomonadota; class Gammaproteobacteria; order Vibrionales; family Vibrionaceae; genus Vibrio; species Vibrio sp. A1-b2. The sequence goes on along the minus strand of NZ_JAKKCI010000001.1, from coordinate 667,491 downwards.
TCGGTTTCATCACCATCTACTTTTTCGGACATCTGATAGCGCCATTACTGGTTGCTATTGTTTTAGCTTATTTGCTTGAATGGCCAGTTGCTCAACTTTGCCGTTGGAAAGTGCCGCGTACCTTAGCGGTCATTCTCGTCATTTTGCTTTTCGTTGGTGTGATGTTTTTGGCCTTGTTCGGCTTGGTTCCTACTATCTGGGATCAGGTTGCGAACTTAGTCGCTGATATACCGAAAATGTATAATGGTGTGCAAAAGTTGATAGCGACACTGCCTGAACGTTATCCTGAGCTGGCTAATTTACAAATTGTTGAATCAATTATAAATAACGCCAAGGACAAAGCGATTGGTATGGGGGAATCTTTGGTGAAAGGTTCTCTGGCGTCTTTAGTCAGTCTTGCCACTTTAGGCGTTTACCTGATTCTAGTGCCGCTGTTGGTGTTTTTTCTGCTTAAAGATAAGCGAGAAATGCTCAAATTGGCGAGTGGCATAATGCCGCGTAATCGTAATCTAGCGAATAAAGTTTGGGTAGAAATGAACCAACAAATTTCAAACTATATTCGTGGTAAGGTGCTGGAAATCATTATCGTAGGTACGGTGAGTTACGTAACCTTCGCCATTTTAGATCTGCGTTACTCCGTGTTACTTTCTGTGGCTGTTGGTTTCTCTGTATTGATTCCATACATAGGTGCTGCCGCAGTGACGGTGCCAATTGCGATTGTGGGTTTGTTCCAGTGGGAATTGACCTCGCAGTTTTATTACCTGCTTATTGCTTACGCCATCATTCAAGCTCTTGATGGTAACGTGTTAGTACCGGTTTTGTTTTCGGAAGCGGTAAATCTACATCCTGTCGCCATCATAGTATCGGTTCTGGTGTTTGGTGGTTTGTGGGGATTCTGGGGCGTCTTTTTTGCAATACCGCTGGCGACATTGGTAAAAGCGGTGTGGAATGCGCTTCCTAGCAGCGAAGAACAGCCTCCAGCCAAAACTGAATAACTAATTCGTTGCTCTGAGATTTTATTAAGCCCAAAAGTTGAATATTTTTGGGCTTTTTTACTATTTGAGATTAGTATTAAACATGCGTCGGTTGCAATACATATAACTAATAAAGAAATTGCTTAAGTTCTCATTTTTTTTGTCGATAAAGTGATGAACATAACATAACCACAAGTGTGCAATGAGGGACGTATGAGATTTAGTCAAAAGATTGTGGCCGCATCATCGGTATTGTTGCTGGTAACAGCATCTTTGCTATCTATTCAGCAGGTAAGCACTGTTCGAAAGGAAGTATCGAATTTAATTGGTGGTAGCATTAAAGGAATGGCCGAAGGAGTTGCCGATACAGTAACTTCGGAAATGGAGAGTAAGAAATCTCTTGCTCAATCAACCACAGATATTCTTCAGTTAGATCCCGAAAATCGTGATTATGTGAAAAATGTGCTGGAGACCAAAAAGCTCAAGAGCAGTTTTCTTGCCGTTGGTCTTGGTTACGACATTGACGGTAAAGTCGTTGAAAACGATGACGGTTGGGAACCAGATAGCAGTTATGACCCGCGTAAACGCCCTTGGTATATCGCTGCAAAAAGAGACGGCAAATTAACCGTCACTGAGCCTTATGTAGATGTCTCTACAAAGCAAATGATCATTTCTATTGCAACACCGGTTTACAACCAAGGTAAGTTCACTGGCGCCATGTTCTATGACCTGAAGCTAAACGGGCTCGCTGAAATGGTGAATAAAATTAACCTATTTGACGCAGGTAAGCTGTTCATTATTACTTCCGATGGCATGACCGTTGCTCACCCAAATGTCGAAAATAACGGTCAAAACATTTCCACTTATTTACCTAAAATTGATATCAAAGAAGGTTCTCAAAATATCGATATAGAGGGGAAAAGTTTTCTTCTTAGTTTGACCTATTTGCCGAGTCAAAACTGGTTTGTCGGTGCACTCATCGATAATGAAAAAGCCTTCGCGACTGTCGACAACCTAAGAAATAGCGCGATTATCTACACCATTATCGGTGTGATTCTAAGTATCATTATTTTGACCGTTCTGATTAAATTCTTGATGCGTCCTCTTAACACGCTTAATAATGCGATTAAAGACGTGGCTTCTGGTCAGGGGGATTTAACCAAGCGTCTAAGCACTGATACAGATAAAGAATTTGCTGAGTTGGCGATGGACTTCAATACGTTCACGGAAACACTGCAAAACCAAATCAAGCAATCCAAAGCGATTGGTGAAGAGATTAAGCGTGGTGCTGAACAGACCATGGGCAGCGTACACTCTTCTTCTGAAGCTATGCGTTCTCAGCTTCATGAGCTTGAGCAGTTAGCGACGGCCATGAATGAAATGGCAGCAACCGCGATGGAAGTAGCCAATAATGCTCAAGGTGCGGCTTCAGCGGCAAAAGATGCGGATGATGCTACTCAAGAAGGTTCGAAAGTGGTGGGTGACACGACCTCATCGATTGATATGCTTTCAGCCCGAATTGAGCAGGCGGTAGAGGAAGTTCAAGGTCTCGAATCTGCAACGGCGAACATTGAAACGATTCTTAAAGTTATCAACGACATTGCTGATCAAACTAACTTACTTGCACTGAACGCTGCGATAGAAGCTGCTCGTGCGGGGGACTCTGGTAGAGGCTTTGCTGTGGTAGCGGATGAGGTTCGAACGCTGGCGCAACGTACACAACAATCGACCACTGAAATTCGTAGTATGATCGAGCAGCTTCAAGCTGGCGCGAATTCAGTATCTGTTGCTATGCATGAAAGTAAAGCAACGGCAGAGGAAGCGGTGAGCAAAGCTCAGTTAGCGGATGCTGCATTGCAGAAAATTCATGGCGCAATTCAACATATCAGCGACATGAACATGCAAATCGCTTCAGCAGCAGAAGAGCAGAGCTTAGTGGCTGAAGAAATCAATAACAACACAGTGAAGATTAAAGACTTGTCGACACAGGTGTCTGAGTCGGCTGAAGAAGCCAATATCGCAATGCAAGTTCAAACAGAAAACGTGCGTGAGCAAGATGCGATTCTTGGTAAGTTTATCGTCTAACCTATCTTGATATGTTTAACAAAAAGGCCAGCATTGCTGGCCTTTCTTTTATCATCATGTGTTTTCTAAACAGTGCGAGTTAAGCCTGTTTTTCTTTTAGATAGTTCAGTACGACTTCGTGGTGATCTTTGGTTTTGAACTTGTCAAAGACGTGTTCAATGATACCGTTTTCGTCAATCAGGAAGCTTATGCGGTGCAAGCCATCATAAACTTTGCCCATAAATTTCTTGGTCCCCCAAACGCCGAACTGTTCGGCAACCTGATGATCTTCATCTGACAATAATGTGAAGTTAAGGTTGTCGCGGGCAATGAATTTACCAAGGCGAGCGACAGGGTCGATACTAACGCCTAGTACCACCACATTCATGGCTTCAAGCTCAGCATTCACATCACGTAAGCCTTGTGCCTGAACGGTACAACCTGGCGTCATGGCTTTTGGGTAAAAATAAAACAGAATTTTTTTGCCAGCAAAGTCAGATAGGGTAACTTGATTACCATCTTGGTCTAATAGTGAAAACGCCGGAGCTGGCGCGCCTGCTTTTAAAGTGTTCATTGTTCTTCCTTATTGACTGCTTTTTATAAAATTAAGCGAACCTTGTACATCAAGAGCGGTGCATAGCGCTTCAAATTCTTCTTGAAGCTGCATAAGGTTATATTCCGAATCTACGTGAGCGGTAATGGCGATATGGAATTGGTCTTTGTTACGCTGCAGCTTATCTTTACTGATGGTTTGTGCACTTAGTGACGCCATACCGATGTTGCGGTCAGCAAAGAATTGAGTGAACTGCTCGGTTAAACCAAGGCGGTCATCAGATTCCACATAGACTTCAACGATATAATCGTTGGATTGGTGATCATGCGGTGACGTTCGCTTCATAATAGTGATCAAATCTTGTTCTTGTCCGAGCAGTGGCAGTGTTGTCTCCACTCGGGTAATGCTGTTGGTATTACCTGATAACAGCATGATCAATGTGAATTCTTTTCCAAATAAAGCAATTCGACTATCGACAATATTGCAGCCGGATTGCGTAACTAATTTCGCAACTTGGTTACAAATACCAGGTCGATCCGTTCCTACTGCTGTGATCACAAGATGTTGAGTCATATTGATATTTCGCTTTGTTATTTTCTGGCATGTTAGCACAACTTTTCATTAATTAACCCCAATGATGTGGTTACTTTCCTTTGTTAATTAAAGTGACAATACTATTGTTGCAACTAAGGCGTTTTGATTACATCGTTATCTATACTTATCAGGTTAAATCACAAGCTTTGCGTGAAAATTGCCGACTCATTTTGGGGATAACCACTCCATAAATTAAGTATAGAAACAAGCGCTCAAGATAGCGGCTATTTAAATATGACCGACCTCTAACAAGTTGAAGGATTGCTTGTATACAATGGTCGATAAGAGATTAGGTGGGGGAAAGCTCCAACATGTGATAAATATTCACTCTTAAGGAGCATTTAGGCATTCTTAGCCTCTTGTGTTTTTCAACTCCCATGCAGTACCATGCAGAAAGCATTTATTTATGGAGATAGACATGTTTTCAGGAAGTATCGTAGCGTTAATTACACCTTTTACCCAAGATGGCGAAGTCGACTTTGTAAGTCTGAAGAAGCTTGTTGACTACCATGTTGACGCTGGTACCGATGCTATCGTTGCCGTAGGTACGACAGGTGAATCATCCACACTGACCATCGAAGAGCATGTCAAAGTTGTAGAGAAGATCGTTGAGTATTCCAATGGCCGTATTCCAGTGATTGCGGGTACAGGTGCAAATGCGACTCACGAATCCATTACCTTCAGTCGACTACTAAACAATACAGGTATCGCTGGCGTTCTGAGTGTGACTCCATACTACAACAAGCCAACACAAGAAGGTTTGTACCAGCATTACAAAGCCATTTCTGAACAGACAGAAGTGCCAATTATTCTGTACAACGTACCTGGTCGTACGGCAGTTGATTTGAAACCTGAGACAGTGGCTCGACTATCAAAGTTAGACAACATTGTTGCAATTAAAGATGCTACAGGTGACCTAAGCCGTGTAGCACTGCATCGTGAGCTTTGTGGGGATGATTTCATTCTGCTTAGCGGTGATGATGCGACAGGTTTAGAGTTTATTAAACTGGGTGGCAAAGGCGTTATTTCGGTAACGAACAACATTGCCGCTGCAGATATGGCGAACATGACGCACCTTGCGTTGGAAGGTAAGTTTGAAGAAGCAGAAGCTATTAACCAACGCTTGATGCCTTTGCATAAAAATCTATTTGTCGAATCAAGCCCGATTCCCGTTAAATGGGCTGCTCACAAACTGGGTTTGATTTCTTTTGGTGATCTACGTCTACCTTTAACACCTCTTTCTGAACAAGCTCAACCAGTTGTTGCCCAAGCAATGACTGAAGCCTGTATTTTTTAAGGCGCTTTCCATACAATGCCGAGGTGTTTTTACACCTCGGTGCATTTTAGGAGTTTCAATGAAGTTTACGCGTCAGCTAGTTATAAGTTCACTAGCTGTTTTGGTTTTAAGTGCTTGTTCAAATTCGACACATCGCCGCCAAGCCAAAGATGATTTTACCTACCTAGAGACGAAAAGCTTCAGCGAGTGGCAGCTACCAGAGGGAGCGACTCCAGAGTTTTACCCAAATTTTGATATCCCGCAGGGGAACTATCATGGCGGTGTAGGCCAAACCGTTGATATTCGTCCGCCACAACAAGTTCTGGAACTGATCCCAGGTGCTCGTGCAGAACGCCAAAAAGGTGAAGTTTCACTGTGGATGGTTCGTAAGGATGAAGTGGATAAAGTTTGGGATACGGTCTTAAAAGTGATCGCTGAGCGCAAAATCAATATCCTCTCTCAAACCAATGACAGAATTGAAACAGATTGGGTTTCTTGGGTCGCAGAAGATGAAGACGTCGAGTTAGGCGCTCGTTACGAAGTGACTCGTGTCGAAGATAATAATCGCTACGGCTTTAAAGTATCGCTGATTGATTGGCGTGAAGATGGCAAGCAGATGCCAGTTTCAACAACCAATAAAGAGCGTTACAACGCTTTGATGACGAATTTAGTGACGACTCGTTATGATCTTGACGCTCGTGAAGAAGCAGCGAGAAAAGCACAAGAGCTAGTCAAACAGATTCCAATTTCAATGGGCGCAGACCGTAGTGGTCTACCTGTGATTATTGCTCGTTCTTCTTATGACGTGCTTTGGCCTCGTTTACCAAACATTCTGCCTCATATGGGCTTTACGATTGAAGAACGTAGTCAGTCTCAAGGTACTGTAAAAGCGAAATATGCGTTACCGGATGATGAGTTCTGGCAAGAGATTGGCGTCAAACCTACAGCGCTAAAACCGGGAACTTACACCTTTCTGTTTGGTGATTTGGGTAACCGTACTTCGATTAACGTGACCGATTCATCAGGTAAACCTGTTGAAGAAGCCTTGTTGAAAGATATGGTTCCAGTACTCGCAGCGGTAATTGATAAGAAATAACGCTGAGTACTCGTTAGATAAAATAAAGGACGCTTTTGCGTCCTTTATTTTTTGTGCTGGTTGTCGTCTTGGTGTTGTTGCTTATCAAGCTCATTGAGTTTATCTAAATCGCTTTTCTTCTTCTGCTGACCGTATTTCATATTCGCTGTGTATTTCAATGCAGCAATATTACCGATCACCACACTGACGATGACGATTGAGATGACCCACGGGTTAAAAAGAAACTCTATCATGCTGATTGCCGTTAGCGAGTGCTGATGTTAGTGATGTATTGATTGTAGATCTTTGCAAGCCCTTGGCGCACGCACTCTTTACCTAAAATGGGCGCAGAATCCAGTTGCGTAGACAATTGATCTAAAGTGAGTTGTTGCAAACAAGCCTGAGCTGTTTTTTTGTGGCTGATGTGCCATGGTTCAAAAGCGACACCAGAGCCATTTTCCTGATAAGGGAAGAAAAATCCAAAGTCAGCTAAATGCGCTTGTAACCAAAGGTAGAAAGGGTGCTGGTGGTCTTGTAAATATTCCCAGGGCTCCAGTTTCAAACCGCATTCGCTTGGGATGGTATTTCTGTCAAAGACATCAAAATCGGTTCCCCAATGATGACGACTTGCACCCGGTAGCGCAGACCAACGCAAAATCGCTGCGATTTTTTGCTCATCACTCAGATTTTGCGACTCGATGATTTGGCTGTTCTCATCAAGGAGCTCTGCTTCACCTGACATTTTTCGATTCCAGATCGCCAGTTGGCGTTCAAAGGAACGAAAGCCGCTGGCAATATTGAAGTTAAAACCTTCTTTATCTGCTGCCTCTTTGAGTGACAGCAAATCATCTTTAACAGCAGGATGGACGAGAAAATACTTCTGTCCAACCAGCACTTCCGTTAAATGGGATTCAGTTTTACCTGTTAATTGCTCAGCGGTCATTATCACGCGAATAGGCTCTCCATCACGCTAAAAGATTTTCCAGCGTTTTTTGGTACATATCGGTCAACAGCTCAAGATCATGGATGCTGACGCATTCGTTTACTTTGTGGATGGTGGCATTCACAGGCCCCAGTTCCACTACTTGTGCACCCATTTGAGCAATGAAACGACCATCAGATGTGCCACCCGTTGTAAGTAGCTGTGGTTCTTGATGATTCACTTCTTTCACAGCTTTAACCACAGCATCAAGCAGTTCACCTGTATCTGTTAAGAATGGCAGGCCATTCAGTGTCCAGTGAAGGTCATAATCCAAACCGTGAGCATCCAAAGTTGAATGAACGCGACGTTTAATCTCGTCAGCAGTTAACTCGGTACTGAAACGCAGGTTGAATTGAACATTGAACTCACCCGGAATGACATTCGATGCACCAGTCCCAGCATGCACGTTTGGAATTTGGAAGCTGGTAGGCGGGAAGTATTCGTTGCCATCATCCCATTTCATGGTCGCCAGTTCAGCCAGCGCCGGAAGAGACTGATGTACGGGGTTATTTGCTAGGTGCGGGTAGGCCACATGACCTTGTGTGCCTTTAATGGTGATGTCACCAGTAATCGATCCACGACGGCCATTTTTAACAACATCACCCACTTTTAATGTGCTTGAAGGTTCGCCAACAATACACATATCAATCATTTCGTTACGTTCCATTAAGGTATCAACAACACGGGTTGTACCATTGATGAACGGGCCTTCTTCGTCAGAAGTAATTAGAAATCCGATTGAACCTTTGTGGTTCGGGTTTTCAGCAAGAAAGCGTTCTACAGCAACAATCATACAAGCCAGTGAACCTTTCATATCTGCAGCGCCACGCCCATGCAGATGATCATCGATAATGGTTGGTTCAAACGGTGGAGTATGCCATTGCTCCAGCTTACCGGCTGGAACTACGTCAGTATGACCTGCGAAGGTAAATAGCGGTGCTTCAGTGCCTTTGCGAGCCCAGAAGTTGGTTGTATCTTCAAACACCATAGATTCGATTTCAAAACCGAGCGCTTTTAAGCGTTGAATCATTAAATCTTGGCAACCTGCGTCGATTGGGGTTACCGATTGGCGGCTGATTAAATCTTTTGCGAGAGCCAAAACAGGGCTAACTGTCATCCTTGAAATCCTTGTTAAAAAAAGAAACGGTTTATTAAGTAAAATTATTGACTAAAAAGAGCCGCATAGTTCGCAGTGCTGAAGCCGAGTTCTAGTTTGTCATTATGGCGAACAATCGGACGCTTAATCATTGAAGGCTGCTCAATCAACAAAGCGATAGCGTTGGTTTCATTCAACGTGTCTTTCTGCTCTTGGCTAAGTTGACGATAGGTTGTGCCGCGTTTATTTAACACATTTTCCCAACCAAGCGATAGGCAAAACTCTTTCACGAGTTCAGCGTCGATCCCTTGTTTTTTATAATCATGAAACTGGTATTCGACACCTTCTGCTTCAAGCCACTTACGCGCTTTTTTGATTGTGTCGCAGTTTGGGATGCCATACATAATAGTCATTAGTACTTTTCCTTTATCTCCCCACTCACTGAACCTGCAACCGCGAGGGTTACAAAGCCAAGCTTGTGTATATAGGCTGAATTATCGTTGTTTGCCAAATCCTAACAGGAAGCCAGCCTCGTGACAAAAGGGTTCGTGACAAGAAAATACGCTCTGATTTGCATGGTATTGAAAAGTTATTGATCAAACGCAACACGTTTCGAGGCAAAAAAGAAATAATGAGTCCTGTATTGATTAGGAGGTATCAATGGAATTGAGTCCTGTTTTTGCTAGGCGTCTGTATTTAGCCTTGTTAGTGGAAAGCCTTGAGCGGCCAAATGTGCCTAAACTTATTGAGAAAACGGGATGGCCACGTCGTACTATTCAGGACGTGATTAAAGCGCTTCCGGGAATTGGTATAGAACTCATGTTTGTTCAGGATGGTAGACGTCATAACGATGGTTACTACCAATTATCAGACTGGGGACCATTTGATAGCCAATGGGTTTTTGACCGCAAAAATGACATTGCGGCTAGCTTAGGATTTTAAAGCCAGCTTTGCTGGCTTTTTTCTTTATTGTTGGTTTTGTACAAACCAATACGCAATAAAGCCTGCCCAGCTTAAGCCCAGTAAAATCCAAGGTAAAAAGCTTGATGAGCTTGTTGTTGCGTCGAATTCATTAAACTCTTCGTTTTCTTGAGTTTCTGCACCGGTTTGCTTTGTTTTTAACGCTTTCTTACGCGCTCTATCTGCTTGGCGGCTTTTCTCTTTTTGCTGTTTTTTGTACAGCGCTATGCCTTTCTCTATTCCTTGAGCAATTAATTTGGTCTGTTCTTTTGTTTGTCCCGGTTTTTGAATTGCTCTAGCGACCGCTAATGCCTCTTGCTGAGTTTGTTCCGAAGGAACGATCTTCTTGTTCATAAATGCAGAATTTAGTCTTGGTAGTGAATAGGGCTAAACCCTATCACGAACTGACATATTTGATGAAGGGCTCTAGATCAACTCTGCCGTTTAATTTCTCTATCTGTCATGGTGTTCTGTTTGCCTGTCACTATGACGTCTTTGATAATTGTCTAGAAAGATACATGAGCCTTTTTCTTACATTCTGAATCTCGTATCTACCGCTTCAATCAGAGATTACGTATAGCTATTTGAAACCATTCGGTTAAAGTGGTTGTGTAACAAAAGTAGTAAATTCAGATGGAACACTGTGCGTTATTCAATAGAACAATACGATGCTAACGGCTTTCTTAAGGCTCCTAAATGGTTATGGCTAGGCTGGTTTTTCTTGTCGAAAGCTTGGATTGTATTTGTGATGGCTGGAGCCAGTCGCGACAGTGGGCCGAAAATTCTAGGTTTGATTTATCCTGATCACTCAATGTTGTATTTGGGTTTAGCGATGGGCGTACCGAGTATTGTTATGATGTGGTTGGTCGGGTTAAGGCATCCTGACAGGCGCTGGGCGATATTATCCGCTAAATGGGGCAGAGAGGTGACGTTGTTAACGACACTGGCACAATTCGTTCAAACCGGATACCACGTTTATCTTCAGCACGGCTCTTTTAGCTGGATATCTGCCTTGAGTATGTTGCTTTTATTGTGGTTTGCTCTGTATGTTTATAACAGTCGTAGTGTCAGAGATTGCTTTCAAGTCCCTGTTTTGTATCGCACATGATCGTCGTGAACTCATGATCACGGTCAACATAAAGAAATAGTTTTTAATTACACTCAGTCCATAGCCAATGAGCATAAATGAATAGTGAGGATTTTTTATGTCAATGTCACAGACTGCAATTCTGCCTGAAGCAGGTCCATTTGCACTCTATAGCCTTTTGAAAATTCGTCAAAACCACGCTCATGTTTTACAGCAGCTTCAAGCGTTGCCAGCACATATTGCGGATATTAATGCGAATCAACCGGGGGCGGCTTTAACGGTATCCGTTTCGTTTACTAAAGCTTTTTGGCAAAAGCTTGATGTGGCGATGCCTGAAGAGCTGATCGATTTTCAACCGCTGGGTGAAGGTAATGTTGTAGCACCTAGTACAGATGTTGATGTACTGATTCACTGCCATTCAACTCGTCACGATTTGCTATTTTACGTTTTACGTACATTCTTAGCCGAAACGGCTGAAGATGTGACCGTCGTGGATGAGACTTACGGTTTCCGCTACCTAGATGCTCGTGATATGACAGGATTCATCGATGGAACAGAAAACCCTAAAGATGAGAAACGTCAAGAGGTTGCACTGATTCAGGATGGTGAGTTTGCGGGTGGTAGCTACGTATTGCTACAACGCTTTGTGCATGATCTTCCTGCTTGGAACCGTTTAAACATCTCTGCTCAAGAAAAAGTAGTCGGCCGTACTAAGCCAGATTCCATCGAGCTAGATGACGTTCCAGCCGCTTCACACGTAGGTCGTGTTGATATTAAAGAAGAAGGTAAAGGTTTGAAGATAGTTCGTCACAGCTTACCGTATGGTACCGCAAGTGGTGAACATGGCCTGCTGTTTATCTCTTACTGCTACACACTGCATAACATGAAAGTGATGTTAGAAAGTATGTATGGTTTGACAGATGGTAAAACAGACCAACTGCTTCGCTTTACTCACGCTGTAACTGGCGCTTACTTTTTCGCGCCTTCTCAAGAGATGCTAGCGAGCCTTGCTGTAAAGGCATAGCTCGATAAACAGAGAATAATCACATAGATGAAAGCCGGGCTAAATGTCCGGCTTTTCGTTTTAAATAAAACTCTTACTAAAGAAAATCTGCACGCCACCGATATAGCTAACAGAATTAACCAGAAGTAGGTGATTGCGTCTGTATGGCGATAACGGTAAACACAAATGTCTCTGCTCTTGTGGCTCAACGCCATTTGAACTCAGCTACAGAAATGCTTAATCAATCTTTAGAACGTTTGTCTTCAGGTAAGAAGATTAACAGTGCTAAAGATGATGCGGCAGGTCTGCAAATATCGAATCGCTTAGAAACTCAGATGCGCGGACTAGATGTCGCTGTGCGTAATGCCAATGACGGTGTGTCCATCATGCAAACTGCGGAAGGGGCGATGCAGGAAAGTACCAACTTGCTGCAACGCATGCGAGATTTATCACTTCAGTCAGCTAATGGTTCCAACAGCAAAGCAGAAAGAATTGCTTTGCAGGAAGAAATGGCGGCTTTGAATGATGAATTGAACCGAATCGCTGAAACTACCTCTTTTGGTGGGCGAAAATTGCTCAATGGCACTTTTGGACAATCTTCTTTCCAAATAGGCGCAAGCTCTGGAGAGGCGGTTCAGCTGTCACTGAAGAACATGCGTTCAGACAGTATCGATATGGGTGGATTCAGCTATGTCGGTCGTCGCTCGCTAGATGAACAATGGCAGGTATCAAAAGGCAGTAACCAGCTGATGATTCAGTATGTGGATGCGAGTGGTAAAGAGTCTTCAATCAATATTCATGCTAAAGAAGGTGATGATGTAGAAGAGCTGGCTACTTACATAAACGGGCAAACTGATGAACTATCAGCATCCGTCAATGAAGATGGTCAACTACAGATCTTTATGGCGGGTAAAGAGACTTCCGGAACTTTATCATTCAGTGGCAGCTTAGCCGAAGAGCTTCAAATGGATCTCAAAGGCTATGAATCTGTGAATGACCTAGATATCCGTTCCGCTGGTGGTGCTCAACGTGCTGTGTCGGTATTAGATACTGCGCTGCAATATGTAGACAGTCACCGTGCAGAGTTAGGTGCATTACAAAACCGTTTTTCGCACGCGATCAACAATCTGGATAACGTGCACGAAAACTTGGCTGCTTCTAATAGTCGTATTAAAGACGCTGACTATGCGAAAGAAACGACGCAAATGATTAAGCAGCAAATTCTTCAACAAGTGAGTACCTCGATTTTGGCTCAAGCTAAGAAACAGCCAAACATGGCTTTATCTTTACTTGGTTAAAAAAGAAAAACGCGCTTGGTAAAAAGAAAATCAAGGTTTATCGACGCTGCGTTGTAAACCTTTAATAAAAAAATCGACTTTTTAAAACTTTTAATGCTTTCGTCACGTTTAATACGCCAAACGAAGTTTTTTTAAAAAAATCGAAAAAATTTTCTAAAGGTTCCAGAACAGGAGCCGTTATAGAAAGTAACTTTGAGAGAACTACTTGGTTTTCCGAGACGTCGGAAACCTGAACTACCGGAAAATCAATTGGAGAAATCACCATGGCAGTAAATGTAAATACCAACGTATCAGCAATGACAGCTCAACGTTACCTAAACGGCGCAACTAGCGCACAACAAACGTCAATGGAGCGTCTATCGTCTGGTTCAAAAATCAACAGCGCAAAAGATGATGCAGCTGGTCTTCAAATCTCTAACCGTTTGAACGTTCAAAGCCGTGGCTTAGACGTAGCAGTACGCAACGCGAATGATGGTATTTCGATTGCTCAAACTGCTGAAGGTGCGATGAATGAAACGACTAACATTCTGCAACGTATGCGTGACTTGTCACTACAATCTACTAACGGTTCAAACTCTAAGTCTGAGCGCGTAGCACTTCAAGAAGAAGTATCTGCACTTAACGACGAACTAAACCGTATTGCAGAAACCACTTCTTTCGGTGGTAACAAGCTACTAAACGGCACATTCTCAACTAAGTCATTCCAAATTGGTGCTGACTCAGGTGAAGCAGTAATGTTAAGCCTAAACAACATGCGTAGCGACAACTCTAAGATGGGTGGCGTTAGCTACCAAGCTACTGAAAGTAAAGACAAAAACTGGGGCGTGCAATCAGGTGCAAACGACCTAACCATGTCTTTCACTGACAAAGCTGGTCAAGAGCAAACTATCAGCATCTCAGCAAAAACTGGTGATGACATCGAAGAGCTAGCAACTTACATCAACGGTCAAACAGACACAGTTAAAGCGTCTGTAAGCGAAGATGGCAAGCTACAAGTATTCGCAGGTACTGACAAACTAGACGGCGAAGTAGCATTTGGTGGTTCTCTTGCTGGTGAACTAGGTTTAGGTTCTGCTGAAGGTAAAGCGGTAACTGTGAACTCTATTGACGTAACATCAGTAGGCGGCGCTCAAGAATCTGTTGCTATCATCGACTCAGCGTTGAAATTTGTAGATAGCCACCGCGCAGAACTTGGTGCTTTCCAAAACCGTTTCAACCATGCAATCAGCAACTTAGACAACATTAACGAAAACGTGAATGCTTCTAAGAGCCGTATCAAAGACACTGACTTCGCGAAAGAAACAACTGCACTAACTAAGTCGCAAATTCTTTCTCAAGCATCAAGCACAGTGTTGGCGCAAGCTAAACAAGCTCCAAACGCAGCGCTTAGCCTACTAGGTTAATCCGCTTCCAGATGAAAAAATCCAGCTTCGGCTGGATTTTTTTTTGCGATTAATATCTTGATTTGCTTATTAATTCTCCAAATGTTCAATTATTTTGCGAAAAAGTAATATTTTTTCTCTAAAGGTTGTTAATTCTTCGCCGTTACAGAATACGAGAGAAATGAGGTGTGCCGGAGAGAGGTGAGAGACTCGAAGGCACGTCAACAATCTGCCTAAGGAGATCAATATGGCAATAAGTGTGAACACGAATGTCGCGGGGATGACTGCTCAGCGGTATTTGAACAATGCAGCGGACGGCACGCAAAAATCTATGGAGCGTTTGTCTTCGGGTTACCGAATCAACAGCGCGAAAGATGATGCAGCAGGTCTACAAATTTCAAACCGTTTAACTTCTCAAAGCCGTGGCTTAGACATGGCGGTAAGAAATGCGAACGATGGTATCTCTATTGCACAAACAGCTGAAGGTGCAATGAATGAAACTACCAACATCCTTCAACGTATGCGTGACCTTTCATTGCAATCTTCTAACGGTTCGAACTCACGTTCTGAACGTTTAGCGATTCAAGAAGAAGTGTCTGCACTTAATGACGAATTGAACCGTATTGCGGAAACCACATCGTTTGGTGGCAACAAACTACTGAATGGTTCTTTCGGCAGCAAATCTTTCCAAATCGGTGCTGACTCAGGTGAAGCTGTCGCTTTGTCTATGAGCAACATGCGCTCGGATACCACTGATATGGGTGGTAAAGCTTACCGTGCCCAAGAAGGTAAAGGATCGGATTGGAAAGTCGGCGAAGCGAAAGATCTAACACTGAACTACACCGACAAACAGGGTGAAGCTCGTGAAGTCACCATTTCTGCAAAAGCAGGTGATGACTTAGAAGAAGTTGCTACTTACATCAACGGCCAAAACGACGACATTAAAGCGTCAGTTGGCGAAGGCGGTAAGCTACAACTTTTCGCAGCAACTCAAAAAGTGCAAGGTGATGTCACTATCGGTGGTGATCTTGGTGCTGAGATTGGCTTTGGCCAAGGCGAAGATCTGACTGTAAAAGATATTGACGTATCAACAGTGGGTGGTTCTCAAGAAGCGATTGCGGTGATCGACGGTGCTCTTAAAGCTGTAGATAGCCAACGTGCTTCACTAGGTGCATTCCAAAACCGTTTTGGTCATGCAATCAGCAACCTAGAGAACATCAATGAGAACGTGAATGCATCTCGTAGCCGTATTAAAGATACGGATTACGCTCGCGAAACCACTGCAATGACGAAGTCGCAAATTCTGCAACAAGCGAGTACGTCTGTGTTGGCTCAAGCGAAGCAGTCACCATCTGCGGCTCTTAGCTTATTGGGTTAACTGATAAAGCTAACTGAGCTTTATAGGTAGCACAGTTGGAGAAAAGTTACCTCTAAGGTGGAAGGGAGATTGTTATGGAAGTACCATTACACACATCGAACGTCCAGCCTTTCGGCTCACAAAGTGGCATCAAATTTGCTTCAGAAAATGAAAACGTAAGTAACATTTCTACTGCGAAAAGGGAGGAACGACCGGTAGAGCGCTCAAATAAGATTTATGAGCACATCTCACAACAACTGGAGAAGACTAAGCAAGAGTCGGTCGACGCAGCAATTGAACGTTCTCGTGAACGTGAGACGCTGAATGAAGAACGACGAGCTAGAATGGTAGAACAAGTTAGCGATTTCGTTAAATCTATCAACAAAGGGTTATCTTTCAGAATTGATGAGGAATCCGGTCGGGACGTAGTAACGGTGTATGAAGCCTCAACGGGTGACATTATCCGCCAAATTCCTGAAGAAGAAATGCTTGAAGTATTACGACGTCTTTCCCGACAACAGGACCATAAATCGGGCTTATTGTCGGCTAAGGTGTAAATATATTTTTGAGGTGGTTGAATGAGTTTAGGCCCAATGGGGATGAACACTGGCTTTGATATAAATTCAATGGTCAGCAAAATTGTTAATTCGGAGCGTGTTCCCAAACAGCAACGAATTGACAATGAGCGCGTTGGTATTGATACCAGTATTAGTGCCTATGGCCGGCTCAGAGAGTCGCTGGATACGATGAAAAATCTGATGGCGAATTTTCGTCAGGAAAAGGCGTTCGCAGTTCGTTCTGTGGACACTTCTGATGATAACTCCGTCGTCGCGACAGCAACCACTGATGCCATCGCTGGTAAATACTCAGTAGATGTGTTGCAGCTTGCTCAGAGCCATAAAATTGCGTCTGATGTACTTCCTCAAGACGCAAAGTTTGGTCCGGGTAAGCTGCAAATTTCACTTGGCAAGAAAAGCTTCAACATAGAAGTAGAACCCCAATCTAAACTTATCGATATTGTTCGTAGCATCAATGGTGAAAAGAGTAACCCTGGTGTACGAGCTTCGGTGATCAATGACGTTGACGGACCTCGTTTAATCGTCGCCTCGAATATTTCCGGTGAAGAAAACCGAGTAACTATCTCGGCACAAGCACAAGAGGGTGATCCTCTTAAGTCTCTTGAATACAAAACATTAGAAGACCGCGTTAAAGATCTTGAAAAAGCGCGTGCTTCAGCGCAGCAACTGATTGCCCCTTTGACACCAGAGCAGCAAAAGATTGCCGCTAAAGTGGCAGAAAAAATCGGAAATGCCGCCAGAGAAATTGATGAATCGGTTGCCGCTCAAGTTCAGAAAGTGGCCAAAGATAGCAACGGTGTTGATAGCGATAGCGCCGAACTGTCTGATTCAGCCGTTAAAGCAGCCGCCAAAGTCGGGGCTGATGTCAACAAGTACCTAAAACCAGAAGAACGCATTCCTGGTTGGACAGAAACTGCATCGGGTACTTTGCTGGATTCTTATTATGAGCCAGAACCAGAGCTTGATGATAAAGCGATAGACAAATCAAAAGACGTTCCAGGTTGGACAAATACCGCTTCAGGAACATTGGTGGATTCTTACGTTACGCCAAAAGAAGCGCAGGAAAAACTTGAACGCCAATTAGCGCAAGAGAAAGCGGATATCCGTGCCGCTGTACAAAATGGCAATATCTCTCCCGATGAAGCCAAAGCGATGGCGCGTGCAAAACTGACTCCAGAAGAGCGTGAATTGCTTGAAAAAGTTGAGTCGGTCAATGAGCAACTTAAAGCGGCACAAGATTCTTTTGATGCCTATACCGGTATGACGGAAGTACAATCCGCGCAAGATTCTTTGGTCGTACTGGATGGTGTTGCCAAACTTTCTAGTAAAAATAACGTGATTGAAAACGCAATTGAGGGTGTGGATTTAACCCTAAAAGGCAAAACAGAGCGCAATCAACAACCCACTGAAATTGATATTGAATACGATCGTAATAGCGTACGCCAAGACATAGAGCAGTTTGTGAATGCTTATAACCAGTTCTATCAGGTAACAAAAGAGCTTTCAGGTGTCGATCCTCGTACTGGGCAAGCTGGACCTCTAGCTGGTGATAGTGTGGTTCGCAGTGCCGATTCCCGTCTAAAATCGATTTTCTCTAGTAAAATTGAACAAGCACCTGAGACGCTACAAAGCTTAACTGAATTTGGTATCACGACTACGCGTCAAGGGACGATGGAGATCAACTATGATATGCTCGATCGTCAATTAAATAACAATTTCACCAAGCTGGGCGACTTTTTTGGCGGGAATCAGGGCTTTGCAAAAAAAGTCGAAGATGCCATTCAAGGTATGACCGGTGTGACAGGCGTTATTCGCAATCGTGAAAAGACACTCACAGAGCGTAATTACCGTTTAAATGACGATCAGGCAGCGCTTGACCGTAGAATGGATAGCTTGGAAAAACGGACTTTCGACAAATTCTCGGCCATGCAGGATGCCACTGGCAAAATGCAGTCTCAGTTAGCCGGTATGATGAACGCGCTAGGCTAATATGATGGATGAACAGCTGAAAGAGTTGGGTGATGTCGATAATCAAATTAAAGATTTATTGGCACATGACGATATAAATGTTGAAGAAATTATTCAACTTGTCGATATAAGGGAACAGTTATTGCAGGGATTACTGACTGAAGTGTCAGAAAATCCGGCGCTAGGCAAATCCCAATGTTGGCGAGATGCTGTTCGAGATACACAACTACTTGTTGAACTGATGCAGTCAAAAACTCTGTTAATCGGTAAAGATTTACAAAAATTCCGTCACGGTAATAAATCGGTTCAGCAATACAAAAAGTTTTTATAAAGAGGAAGACTATGCGTGGATCTTTGCAGGCGTACAAAAAAGTATCAGTGGATAGCCAGCTAAGTGCGGCCTCACCGCATAAGATTGTACAGATGTTAATGGCTGGCGCGATTGAACGTTTGATCCAAGGCAAAGCAGCGATGCTACAGGGCAACATCCCAGTTAAAGGCGAGCGCTTTGGTAAAGCTTTGGACATCATAATCAGCTTACGTAGCTGTTTATCTATGGATGATGGCGGTGAAATCGCACAAAACCTAGATCAGCTATACGAATTTATGATCACGCAAATTGCAGCGGCTAACCATCAGAACGATCCGCAGATAGTGGATGATGTGATCGATATTATTCGTGAAATTAAATCAGCATGGGATCAAATTCCTGCTGAATACCACAATCTGACTTCAAATGAAGTAGGTTTGTAAGTTATCTCTGAAAGTTTTAACAGAGCTCACACCTGCTAATTGCTTGGTTGCCTTATTTTTTTTATCACATAGAATAGAAGCCATTAGATAGCCTAATGGCTTTTTTTGTTGCTGATTTTCACAGATTGACTATCGTATATTTAGCACTACTTAAAAGACTAATTCAGCCGAATACGATTCTTATTGTGTAAATACATCCAACTTTCCAGATTGAAGGCAAATATTCTCACCTATGCAAGGTTTAGCAAAATTGCTTGTGATTGAAGACGATCCGTCTATTCGTCTTAATCTCAGTATCATATTAGAATTTGTAGGAGAGCAGTGTGAGGTAGTTGAGTCTTCGCTGGCTGATCAAGTCAATTGGTCGGCAACGTGGACAGGGTGCATTCTTGGATCGTTGAAAGATCATAAACTATCAGAATCATTAGCCTCATCACTTGCAAGTGCAAATCACATACCTCTTTTAATGGCTGATAAGCAGCCGTACTCTTTGGAAGAGTTTCCTCAATTTGTTGGTGAGTTGGAGTTTCCTCTTAACTATCAGCAACTGAGCGAAGCACTTCGCCACTGCAAAGCATTTTTAGGTCGTCAGGGCATTAACGTTGTCGCGTCTGACCGCAAGAACACTCTATTTCGCAGTTTGGTCGGCCAGAGCAACGGTATCCAAGAGGTTCGCCATTTGATTGAACAAGTTTCTGGAACAGAAGCTAACGTATTGATTTTAGGTGAATCTGGTACAGGTAAAGAGGTCGTCGCAAGAAATATTCACTACCACTCACCGCGTCGTGGCGGTCCGTTTGTGCCAATTAACTGTGGTGCAATTCCTGCGGATTTATTGGAGAGTGAACTGTTTGGTCATGAAAAAGGCGCATTTACTGGAGCAATTACCGCTCGGAAAGGGCGTTTTGAACTGGCTGAAGGCGGCACACTATTCTTAGACGAAATCGGCGATATGCCGATGACCATGCAGGTGAAATTGCTGCGTGTATTGCAGGAGCGTTGCTTTGAAAGGGTTGGCGGCAACACCACGATTAAAGCCAATGTGCGAATTATCGCTGCAACACACCGTAATTTAGATAGCATGATAGAAGACCAGCGCTTCCGTGAAGATCTGTACTATCGCCTCAATGTCTTCCCAATCGAAATGCCTTCGCTAAAAGAGCGTAAAGAAGATATTCCTCTACTACTGCGTGAACTGATGACACGTATGGAAGCAGAAGGTGCTCAGCCTATCTGTTACACACCAAGAGCGATTAACTCTCTGATGGAGCATGATTGGCCGGGTAACGTTCGTGAGCTCGCAAATTTAGTTGAGCGTATGGTTATCTTGTATCCAAACAGTCTGGTCGATGTTAACCATCTACCTACTAAGTATCGTTACAGTGATATCCCTGAGTTTCAACCTGAGCCTAGCCGATTCAGTTCAGTAGAAGAGCAAGAGCGTGATGCTCTGGACAGCATTTTCTCAGAAAACTTCAGCTTAGATGCCTCTGACAATTTCAATGATGTTGATGTGCCACAAGCACTACCACCAGAAGGTGTAAACCTGAAGGAACTTCTGGCTGATTTAGAAGTGAGCCTGATCACCCAAGCTTTAGAAGCTCAAGGCGGTGTTGTTGCTCGTGCTGCAGATATGCTTGGAATGCGTCGAACTACCTTGGTTGAGAAGATGCGTAAGTACAATATGCAGCGCTAAAAAGCCATATTTCGAGCGAGTCAATTTATTGTCATTAAGATAAGTTGTTGAAATATAAATACAATAGCCTGGCATGCATTTTGCGTGACAGGCTATTGTTGTATTGGAAGGCAGATTCTCGACGATGGTAGACCAAGTGCAAGAGCAGCATTCACATTTAGATTCTTTAGAAGACCAAGTAGAACGCTATAAGCAGGTTCTTGATGTTATGCCAGCAGGCGTGATTTTGTTGGATACTCAAGGGGTTGTGCGAGAGGCTAACCCTGAAGCGCAGCGAATTCTGGACGTTCCTCTTTTGGGTGAGCGCTGGTACGCGATTATTCAGATTGCGTTTGCTCCTCGTGAAGATGACGGTCACGAAATCTCACTGCGCAATGGCCGTAAAGTTCGCTTGGCAATTTCAGCTTCCAATACTGGTCAGCTCATTTTGATCACTGATTTGACAGAAACCCGCTTATTGCAGGCTCGGGTCAGTGATTTACAACGATTATCATCTTTAGGACGAATGGTGGCGTCGCTAGCTCATCAGGTGAGAACGCCGCTATCGAGTGCCATGCTCTATGCTTCTAATCTGGGCGCACCCAATTTACCTACGACAACCCGTGAGCGCTTTCAAAGTAAATTGATGGATCGTTTGTATGATTTGGAAAAGCAAGTCAATGATATGTTGCTGTTTGCTAAAGGCGGCGACAATAAAGTAGTAAAACCATTTTCAATTGCTGATCTGGTTGGGGAATTTTCTCCAATGGTCGAGACGGCTTTGAAAAACAACCAAATTGATTTTTGTCTCGAAGTGGAAGAGCAAGAGACAATGTTGCTGGGCAATGCGAATGCTATTGCTTCGGCATTGAGTAATTTAGTGATGAATGCGATTCAGATCGCTGGCAAAGAAGCACAAATAGATGTGTTCTTCCGACCAGTGAATGGAGAGCTAAAAATATCCGTTCAAGACAACGGCCCCGGCGTACCACCTGAGTTGCAAAGTAAGATTATGGAACCTTTCTTTACCACTCGCTCGCAGGGAACGGGTTTAGGTCTTGCGGTTGTACAGATGGTTTGTCGTGCACACGACGGACGATTAGAGCTGATTTCTGAAGAGGGAGACGGGGCGTGTTTTACCGTTTGTATTCCCTTGCAAAATCACACTGATTCCACACACACAGAAACTGGAGAATGATGATGGCACAAAGCAAAGTCTTAATCGTTGAAGATGATGAAGGCCTACGCGAAGCCTTGGTAGACACCTTAGCACTGGCCGGTTATGAATGGCTGGAAGCTGACAGTGCTGAAGACGCTTTGGTGAAACTCAAAAACAATTCTGTGGATATTGTGGTTTCGGACGTACAAATGGGCGGTATGGGTGGTCTTGCTCTGCTACGCAACATCAAACAGCACTGGCCTAATTTGCCAGTATTGTTGATGACCGCTTACGCCAACATTGAAGATGCGGTTTCGGCAATGAAAGATGGTGCTATCGACTACATGGCTAAGCCATTTGCGCCAGAAGTGTTGTTGAACATGGTAAGCCGATATGCGCCTGTAAAATCAGACGATAATGGTGATGCGGTTGTTGCTGACGAGAAAAGTTTAAAACTGCTCGCTCTGGCTGACAAAGTCGCGAAAACCGACGCTAACGTGATGATTTTAGGCCCTAGCGGTTCCGGTAAAGAAGTGATGTCCCGTTACATTCACAATGCTTCATTACGCAAAGATGGCCCTTTCATTGCCATCAACTGCGCGGCAATTCCTGACAATATGTTAGAAGCAACCTTATTCGGTTACGAGAAAGGTGCGTTTACTGGTGCCGTACAAGCGTGTCCGGGTAAATTTGAACAAGCTCAGGGCGGTACTATCTTGCTTGATGAAATCAGTGAGATGGATTTAAACCTTCAGGCCAAGTTATTGCGTGTTCTTCAAGAGCGTGAAGTGGAACGCTTAGGTAGCCGTAAGAGCATCAAACTCGATGTTCGTGTGCTTGCCACAAGTAACCGTGACTTGAAGCAATACGTGCAAGAAGGCAACTTCCGTGAAGACTTGTATTACCGTTTGAACGTTTTCCCAATCTCTTGGCCAGCTCTGAAAGATCGTAAAGCGGATATTGAACCGCTGGCGAACCACTTAGTGGAGCGTAACTGTAAGAAGTTGGGGATGCCTGTACCGAATCTTTCGACTTCCGCAGTGACTAAGCTACATGCCTATTCTTGGCCGGGTAACGTGCGAGAGTTAGATAACGTGGTACAGCGTGCTCTGATCCTGAGTGAAAATGGACACATTGATCAAGAACATATCTTACTTGAAGGCTTAGACTGGCAGGATGCTTCGAGCCTTCAGAAGTTAGTTGAAGGTGGCGAAACGGTGGCAACACCAGACATCAAACCTGTTGCTCAGGTGGACGTCGCTAAGATTTCGAACAGCAGTGCAGGCTTAGGCGGTGAGCTACGTGATCAAGAATTCGCGATCATTATGGAGACCTTGATTGAATGCAATGGTCGTCGTAAAGAGATGGCGGAAAAACTTGGTATTAGTCCGCGCACATTACGCTACAAGCTAGCAAAAATGCGTGATGCAGGTATGGACATTCCGGGCTAAATTCGCCGCATTTCAGAGTGGCACATAAATTGCTGCATTACTGAACAGAGATGAAGTTTAGTCAAAGTTCTGGCTTTTGAGGTAGTAATGAATATAAACGGTTTACAAAGCGAAATGCAGGCGATGATGGTAGAAGCTACCAATTCACGCCCAGCTCCAACAGGACAAAAAATTGGCGCTGATTTTGGTGATATGCTTTCAAACGCTATCAATAACGTAAATGGTTTACAGAAAACCTCAAGCGACCTTCAAATGCGCTTTGATCGTGGCGATGAAGGTGTCTCTCTATCTGATGTTATGATCGCCCGCAACAAATCGAGCGTGGCATTTGAAGCCACTATTCAGGTACGCAACAAGCTTGTTGAAGCGTACAAAGAACTGATGAACATGCCAGTTTAATAAAGGTGTGAATTGTGGCCGAGAATAAGCAAACAACCGATCTTACTTTAAGCGATAGCGGCGGTGACCATGCATTGATGTCGAGCTCCGACATGGACATGGGTACGCAAAACGTTGACGCTGAAGAAAAAAGCTCCTCAAAAATGGACTTCTCTATGGGTGACTTGGACTTACTACGCCAAGTTGTCCTAGTTCTCTCTATCTCTATCTGTGTGGCCTTAATTGTGATGCTGTTCTTCTGGGTTAAAGAGCCAGAGATGCGTCCTTTAGGTGCTTATGACACACAAGAACTGATTCCCGTTCTTGATTACCTCGACCAGCAAAAACAAGACTATAAGTTAGACGGAAACACCATTCTGGTTCCTACTTCTGACTACAACAGTCTGAAATTAAATATGGTTCGTGCTGGTATGAATCAGGAACGCCACGAAGGTGATGAAATTCTGCTGCAAGACATGGGCTTCGGTGTTTCACAACGCTTAGAACAAGAGCGCTTGAAACTCAGCCGTGAGCGTCAGCTTGCCAAAGGCATTGAAGAGATGCGCCAAGTGAACAAAGCGCGCGTGCTTCTTGCCTTGCCAAAACAGAGTGTTTTCGTTCGTCAAAACCAAGAAGCGTCTGCGTCGGTGTTTTTGACACTGCGTACGGGTACCGACCTTAAACAAGGCGAAGTTGATTCTATTGTTGATATGGTCGCGAGCGCTGTTCCGGGAATGAAACCGACACGTGTCACCGTAACCGATCAACATGGTCGCCTACTTAGCTCTGGTTCACAGGATCCGGTAACGGCTGCTCGTCGTAAAGAGCAGGAAGCAGAGCGTAAGAAAGAGCAAGACTTACGTGAAAAAATTGATTCAGTGTTAATCCCGATTTTAGGTTTGGGTAACTATACCGCTCAGGTAGACGTTGAACTGGATTTCAGTGCGGTAGAGCAGACTCGCAAACGTTTTGACCCAAATACACCTGCGACACGTAGTGAATACACCTTAGAAGATTACAACAACGGTAATGTGATTGCCGGTGTACCGGGCGCATTAAGTAACCAGCCTCCTGCTGATGCATCCA
This sequence comes from Vibrio sp. A1-b2, assembly GCF_021726015.1. Taxonomy (NCBI): domain Bacteria; kingdom Pseudomonadati; phylum Pseudomonadota; class Gammaproteobacteria; order Vibrionales; family Vibrionaceae; genus Vibrio; species Vibrio sp. A1-b2. The sequence continues at coordinate 642,742 of NZ_JAKKCI010000001.1, read as the reverse complement.
TTCCACAAGATGTGGCACAGATGAAAGATGGTTCGCTTATGGGGCAGGGTTCTGTTCATAAAGAAGCGACCCGTAACTTTGAACTGGATACGACAATCAGCCATGAGCGTCGTCAAACTGGTGTAGTTAATCGCCAAACTGTCGCTGTTGCGGTTAAAAACCGAAGCAGCGTCAATTCTGAAACGGGTGAAGTCACTTATACCCCAGTCAGTGATAGCGAACTACAAGCCATTCGTCAGGTATTGGTTGGCGCGGTCGGTTTCAGTGAAAATCGCGGTGATTTGCTGAATGTATTAAGTATGAACTTTGCCGAACCTGAAGTTGAATCGATTGCTGATGTACCAATCTGGGAACATCCGAACTTCAACGACTGGATCCGTTGGTTGGCAAGTGCGGCAGTGATTATGGTTATCGTGTTGGTACTTGTTCGTCCTGCGATGAAGAAACTCCTCAATCCATCTGCGGATGACGATGATCAACTATACGGCCCAGATGGTCTACCTATCGGTATTGATGGTGAAACCAGCTTGATTGGCAGTGATATTGAAGGTGGTGAATTGTTTGAGTTTGGCTCTGGCATAGACTTACCGAATTTACATAAAGATGAGGATGTACTTAAAGCAGTACGTGCTCTGGTCGCCAACGAACCTGAGCTTGCAGCTCAAGTAGTTAAGAACTGGGTGGCTAACGATGCCTAATGAAATAGTAAAGCAAGACAACCGCGAGTTGACTGAATTAGAAAAAGAAATTGCTGATATTCCAGGTGAAGAGCGTGCAGCAATTTTGCTGCTGAGCCTCAATGAGGCAGACGCAGCGGCAATCATCCGTCACCTTGAACCGAAACAGGTTCAGCGTGTAGGTAGTGCAATGGCAAGGGCAAAAGACCTGAGCCAAGGTAAAGTCACTGCTGTACACCGCGCGTTTTTGGAAGATATTCAGAAATACACCAATATCGGTATGGGCAGCGAAGACTTTATGCGCAAAGCGCTGGTTGCTGCATTGGGTGAAGATAAAGCGAACAACTTGGTTGACCAAATTCTACTGGGCACTGGCTCGAAAGGTCTGGACTCATTGAAATGGATGGATCCTCGTCAGGTGGCGAGCATCATCGTCAACGAGCACCCACAAATTCAGACTATCGTATTGTCTTACCTAGACCCAGATCAGTCTGCAGAAATTCTGGCGCAGTTTGCTGAGCGTGACCGTCTAGACTTAATGATGCGTATTGCTAACCTTGAAGAAGTCCAACCTTCAGCACTGGCTGAGTTGAATGAAATCATGGAGAAACAGTTCGCAGGTCAGGCTGGTGCACAAGCAGCGAAGATTGGTGGCTTGAAAGCTGCGGCAGATATCATGAACTACCTCGACAACAATATCGAGGGAGCGCTTATGGATCAGATGCGCGACCAAGACGAAGATTTGGCTACCCAAATTCAAGACCTTATGTTTGTGTTCGAGAACTTGGTCGAAGTCGACGACCAAGGTATTCAGAAATTGCTGCGTGACGTTCCTCAAGATGTTCTGCAGAAAGCACTTAAAGGTGCAGATGACACGTTACGAGATAAGATCTTCAAGAACATGTCTAAACGTGCTGCTGAACTGATGAAAGATGACTTGGAGGCAATGCCACCAATCAAAGTTTCCGATGTGGAAACAGCGCAGAAAGAGATTCTTGCTATTGCCCGACGTATGGCTGACAACGGTGAGCTGATACTGGGTGGTGGTGCAGACGAGTTCTTATAAAACGAATGGTCGCTGAAATACCATTGACGAAAATATCGGTTTTGTAAAAACAGGTCTTCTTAATTTAGGACTGTTGTTCAGACAAGATAACAGCCCATAAGGCCAGCTTAATCAGCCGGCCTTTTTTATCTTTAGATAGGAAATATGATGTCAGGTGAAAGAAAGCGCGGTTTTATCCGTCTCGATTCTGATGAAACTGTTGAACAGGCGAAAAAGTGGGGTCTGCCGGACTACACGTCTGAGGCTCACAAGAAAGCAAAGGAAACGGCGCTTAATTATGATCCGAGCTGGATTCCGAGTTTCGATGAACCTGAAGCAGAAGAGCCTGCAATTCTTACTGAAGAAGAAATTGAATTAATTAAACAAGCCGCCTATCAGGAAGGTATTGAGCAAGGGAAGGCGGAAGGTTATCAGGAAGGTTTCCAACTGGGCCAAGAAGCTGGCCATAAAGTGGGGCAGGAAGAGGGCTTTCAAGCGGGCAGCGCGGAAGGATTGGAAGCCGGGCAACAAATTGTTCAAGAGCATGTTCAAATCTTTATGAGTCTTGCGAACCAGTTTGCACAACCCCTTGAACTGATGAATGCACAGGTTGAGAAACAACTGGTCGACATGGTGCTGTCACTGGTGAAAGAAGTGGTGCACGTAGAAGTGCAGACCAATTCGCAAATCATTCTCGACACTGTGAAAGCGTCTGTTGAAGCGCTGCCGATTGCCGGCCATGCCATCACGCTGAAATTACATCCTGAAGACTGCGAAATCATCAAGCAGGCTTATGGCGAAAATGAATTGGATACCCGTAACTGGACGCTCGTTAGCGAACCGGCTTTAAGTCGTGGCGATGTTCAAATTGAAGCGGGCGAATCAAGTGTTAATTACCGAATGGAAGACAGAGTTCGCAGTGTATTGCAGAGCTTCTGTGGCACGAACCGACATCAACAGGGCAACGAATAATGCTTCAACTGGCTGATAGACTCTCACAATACAAAGTCCAAGGACTGACAAGTCGCCCGATTGCCTCTGGCAAGTTGGTGAGAGTGGTTGGTTTAACTCTAGAAGCCACTGGATGCCGTGCGCCTATTGGCAGTCTGTGCAGCGTTGAAACTATGTCTGGCTCTATGGAAGCAGAGGTTGTGGGTTTCTCTGGCGACCGACTGTTTTTAATGCCTAGCGAACAAATTACCGGTGTCCTGCCGGGGGCGAAAGTTACCCCTCTGACGGTAGAAGCGGGTTTACCCGTTGGAATGGAATTGCTTGGTCGCGTCATTGACGGTGTGGGAAATCCTCTCGATGGGCTCGGCCCGATCTACACCGACCAAAAAGCTTCATTTAATGCCGACCCAATCAACCCTTTAGCACGTAAACCTATCAGTGAACCACTGGATGTCGGCATCAAAGCGATTAATGGTCTTTTGACGGTCGGAAAAGGCCAACGTATCGGTCTATTTGCGGGTTCTGGTGTTGGTAAATCGGTGACCTTGGGCATGATGACGCGAGGCACAACCGCGCAAGTCGTTGTGGTAGGGCTCATCGGTGAACGTGGCCGCGAAGTTAAAGAATTTATCGAAGAAATTTTAGGTGTCGATGGCAGACAACGTTCTGTGGTTGTCGCTGCGCCTGCGGATTCATCACCGTTGATGCGTTTAAAAGGGTGTCAAACTGCGCTGACTATAGCGGAATACTTTCGTGACCAAGGTCTGGATGTATTGTTGCTTATGGATTCATTAACTCGTTTTGCTCAAGCTCAACGTGAAATTGCCTTGTCAGTGGGTGAACCACCCGCAACCAAAGGCTATCCGCCTTCTGTGTTTGCTAAGTTGCCTGCATTGGTTGAACGAGCGGGTAACGGCGGTCCTCATCAGGGTTCTATCACTGCATTCTTTACGGTTTTAACCGAAGGGGATGATTTGCAAGATCCTATTGCCGACGCTTCTCGCGCTATTCTCGATGGTCACATCGTTCTGTCTCGTGAAATGGCTGATGCTGGTCATTATCCGGCAATTGATGTGGAGAAATCGGTCAGTCGTGTTATGCCGCAAATCACCACTGATGAGCACATATTGATGTCTAAAGCGGTACGTCAGATATTGTCTACTTGTCGTAAAAACCAAGATCTTGTTTCGATTGGAGCCTATAAGCCGGGTACAGACACGGCGATAGATAGCGCCTTCACTCTGAAACCAAAACTGGATGGTTTCTTACAGCAAACCATGAAAGAGTCAGTGCCTTACGATATGTGTATCAGCATGCTTAAAAATGTGCTCAGTGTGGGATAACTGTTGAATGGATAATGCTCTGGAATTCCTGCTTGAACAGGCGAAAAGTAAAGAAGATAAAGCGGTGATGGCGTTGGGCAAAGCTCGTCGTGAACTTGAAGACTATTATCAACAGCTTAAACAGATTGAGCAATATCGCTTGGATTACTGTCAGCAGCTTGTCTCTCGCGGTCAAGCCGGATTAACCGCCAGTCAGTATGGACACTTAAATCGTTTCTTAACGCAATTAGATGAAACCTTATCAAAGCAGCGTCAAGCTGAGCAGCACTTCAAAACGCAAGTAGAGAGCTGCGAGTCTTATTGGTTGGATGTCCGTAAGCAACGCCGTTCTTACGAATGGTTGATTGAGAAAAAGCAGACTGAACATCAGCGCTTACAAGAGAAACGAGATCAGAAAATGATGGATGAGTTTTCGACTATCAACTTCAATCGTCGTCGTACCAACACTCTGTAGAGCTCATTTTTAATCGTAGAGAATATCTGACGGTTGGCTCGTTTTTTGCAGTTATTAATACAATTTTAACGCGAACAGATTAGCAACCCTTTGCCAGCGGGCTATTCCCGTCTAGAGCGGCAAAGGTTTGCAGTGATTAATGCGAGTGAGCTGTGTATGAATGTCAATTTAACTCCTTCAGTAGAGACTTCTAAAGTTACCAATGTGACTAAGTCTGCCCCTGCGCAGGATTTAGTCAGCGGTGAAAGCGGAGAATCAAAAGGCTTTTTGGAAAGACTGGCTTCACTGCTGCTTGGTAAAAGTGATGCACCCGCTTCCAGTGATAGCGCTTCAGAGGCAAAAGAAGTGAAATCCGTAGAGGGCGCTGAAGTGAAAGCAACCAGCACTGATGAGCTTTTAAGCCAAGGTGATGATGACGTTGCGGTTAAAGCTGAAAACGGTTCTGAGGTTTCCGTTGAGCCAAAGTTGGTCGCGGATGAGAGCGTGGAGGTTCCTGAAAACCTCAAGCGTTTCATTGCTTCTGAAGAGCCTGAACAAGCAGAGTTAAAAGCAAAAACAGCGAAAGCGATGGATGAAGGCGACAAGATACTAGGCCGCTTGCAAGAGGCAAATCAGACGCTGGTAAAAAATGATGGCAAGGCTTTGCCACATGAAAAAGAAGCCGAGCTTTCTGAGAAATCTGTACAATCTGAAAAAATGCAAAGTGGTGCTGATTCAGAACTCGATCCAGAGCTGGTCGCTCAGTTGAATTCGACTCACCCTCAAGCTAAGCCGTTACAACAAGAGCCGTCGCTGAAGCATGCTGACAGTGAGGGCGAAGTGCTGATCGCGCCAGAAACAAACGCAAAAGAGATCAAAGCACTCAGTGACAGTGAACAAGCCGCTATCTTGGCTAAACAATCTAAGCTCACTGGGGCAAATGTTGCAAATCAAGATATTATGGTCGCTCAAGGCTCTAACGTTTCACAAAACGCTAATGTTTCACAACCAGTTGTAGACGCTCAGGATCCTTCAGCGTCGCAAGATACTTTGGTTTCAAAAGAAGCGGTAGCATCGGTCGCACCTGCGGCGATTCCTTGGGGGAACAATAATACTGAAGCTGCAAGTGTAGCGGCGGAGATAAACAATCTCGCTGAAGGTAAGGTTGCGGCGAAATCCGTAGCGCATGCAGCAGTATCACAAGCTTTGTCTCAAGGCGCACAGAATCCGCAAGCCATGTTAAGCCAAGCTGATAAAGCAATGATGGCGCAATCTCAGGTGCCTATCCATGCTGAAGCTCAAGTACAGTTACCGCAAGCTAACGCACAGGCTAATCCAATGTTGGCTGGCGCGATGGCAAATCAAATTGACCCGACGGTTAATCAAGCTGCTCTTAAAGCTGGCTTAGGTGCCAAAGCGTTAAATGCCTTGATGGAAGGAAATAAACACAGCGACGGTGCCGATTCACATTTGGCACAGCAACTTTCTGCGGTAGCGGGTCAGCAGGGATTAAGTAGCCCTCAAAGTTTACGCAGTGAGCCTCTGCAAGCGGCTCAGCAAAACGTACCTTTGCAGTTATCCAGAGGTGATATGGCAGCAGAGCAGATGGCAGAGCGTGTGCAAGTGATGCTATCTAAAAACCTGAAAAACATTGATATTCGCCTTGATCCGCCAGAGCTGGGGCGTATGCATATTCGTATGAACATGAATGGTGATGGCGCCACAGTGCATTTTACCGTGGCTAACCAGCAGGCTCGTGATGCTCTTGAACAATCGATGCCAAGATTGCGTGAAATGTTGAATAACCAAGGTGTTCAGTTGGGTGATACTTCTGTTCAGCAACAAAGTTCTGGTCAGCAACAGCGCTATGCAGCAAGTGGCGATGGTTCAGGTGGTCAATCTGCGAGCGGTGATAACCGACAAAGTGAAGAAAACCTTGATACAAACGTCAAACTTGATTTGAATGTGGCTGCAAAGCGTGATGGAATCAGTTATTACGCTTAAACTAAGTAAATCTTAATTAAAAAATAACAACATAGAGAACGTTATGGCTGTTGAAGAACTCCCAGCAGAAGCTCCGAAAGGTAAAAAGAAACTACTGATCATCATTATTGCTGTCGTTGTGTTGTTAGTCGGCGGTGTCGCAGCCTTTTTCCTTATGGGCTCTGACGATTCAAGCCAAGATAGCGATATGAGCGCTAGCCAAGCTTCCGCTCAGGTTGAACCAGTATCTTATGTAAATATTGCTCAGCCGTTTGTGTTTAACGTAACCAGTGATACCCGTAATCGCGTGGTACAGATTAAAGTACAACTCATGGTTAGAGGCAGCGAAAACGACAATCTTGCTCGTTATCACTCACCTCTGATTGAAAGTACATTGCTTGCAACATTTGCCTCTGCAACGGTTGAGCAATTGCGAGAAGTAACAGGCCGTATTGAGTTACGTGATAAAGCGACCGACGACATTAAAGCCGTAATGACGAAAGTGGTTGGTAAACCAGTCATTGAACGTGTGTTGTTTACTGATTTTGTAATGCAGTAGGTGAAGTGTGACCGATCTATTAAGCCAAGACGAAATTGATGCGCTACTCCACGGGGTAGATAGCGTTGACGAAGTAGAAGAAAATCTCGACACTGCGGATGAAAGTGCCATCTCGTTCGACTTCTCGTCACAAGATCGTATTGTTCGTGGTCGAATGCCAACGCTCGAACTTATCAATGAGCGTTTTGCCCGTCATATGCGGATCAGTTTATTCAACATGTTGCGAAAAACCGCCGAAGTTTCGATCAACGGCGTGCAAATGATGAAGTTCGGCGAATATCAAAACACCCTTTACGTTCCTACCAGTTTGAACATGGTTCGTTTCCGTCCGCTTAAAGGTACGGCGCTTGTGACCATGGAAGCTCGTCTTGTTTTCATCTTAGTAGAAAACTTCTTTGGTGGTGATGGACGCTATCATGCGCGTATCGAAGGGCGTGAGTTCACGCCGACTGAGCGTCGTGTTACTCAGCTACTGCTTAAAATCGTATTTGGCGATTACAAAGAAGCTTGGTCTCCGGTGATGGGGGTTGAATTTGAATACTTGGATTCTGAAGTAAACCCAAGTATGGCGAACATTGTCAGCCCGACAGAAGTGATTGTCGTCAGTTCATTCCATATTGAAGTGGATGGCGGTGGTGGCGATTTCCACGTAGTTATGCCTTATTCGATGGTTGAACCTATCCGAGAACTTCTTGATGCGGGTGTTCAGTCAGACAAGATGGAAACCGACGTTCGTTGGAGCTCGGCGCTTCGTGAAGAGATCATGGATGTGCCTGTTAACTTCCGAGTGAACTTATTAGAACAAGATATTGCGTTACGTGATCTTATGGAGCTTCAGGCCGGGGATATCATCCCAATTAAGATGCCAGAACACGCTGTTATGTTTGTTGAGGAATTGCCAACCTACCGCGTCAAAATGGGACGCTCGGGTGAAAAAATGGCAGTTCAGATTTCAGAAAAAATTAGACGTCCTGATGTTGTCAAAACTGACCTCGCATTTCTTGGCAAAGACATTATTGCCGAGTTAGATGACGAGGAAGATGAAGACGACGAAGAGTTGATTGATTAAGGAAATAGGTAGCCTAGATGTCAAAGTCAGATGATCAAAAGCTTGCAGATGAGTGGGCAGCAGCCCTTGGCGAAGATCCAAACGCGCCAGATATAGATGTTGATGAAATTTTAGCGGCACCTTTGGATGAGTTAAAAGACACCACATCACCAATCACGGATGACGAGCGTCGTAAGCTTGATACCATCATGGATATTCCCGTGACCATCTCAATGGAAGTCGGGCGCTCTAAAATCAGTATCCGTAACTTGCTGCAACTTAACCAAGGTTCTGTTGTGGAACTAGATCGAATTGCTGGTGAGTCTCTGGATGTGATGGTTAATGGCACCCTGATTGCTCACGGCGAAGTGGTTGTGGTCAACGATAAGTTCGGTATTCGTTTAACTGACGTTATTAGTCAAACAGAACGTATTAAGAAATTGAGATAACATTATGCGCAAATTCATAGTGTTATCTTTGGTTGCTAGCCCTGCGCTGGCAGCCCAAAGCGACCAGTTCGATATAGCGACTACATTGGGGTCGCTATTGTTCGTTATAGCCATCATCATTGGTATGGCTTGGTTACTTAAACGGATGCGAGTTCCTGCATTTGGTCAGCAAAAGGGCTTGAGCGTTGTTCGCCAGTTACCGATTGGCACCAAAGAGCGTTTGATGATAGTACAAGCGGGAGAGGAGCAATTTCTGATTGGCGTTACATCTCAGTCAGTTCAGTTGATCTCTAAATTGGAAACTCCATTGACTCAGGAGGAGCTAGAGTCGGTACCATTTTCTAACACTTTGACTCAGCTACTAAAAAAGAATGATAAAAACACACCTGTTTGATGTGTTGCGCAATCTATGGGCTCGCTTAGCGCTTATTGTCTGGGTGAGCGCTTTGGTATTTACGCCGTTAGCTTATGCGCAACAAGAGCTGGAAACACCTATCCCTTCTAATGCTGCTGGCGCACAGAATGTAACTGTGACAGCGATGCAAAAAGACCAAGGTGCTTCGCGTACTATTGCTATGGGTAGCAGCAGTGGCGGTGCGGGAATTCCCGCTTTTACCATGACCACCAATCCGGATGGCAGCGAAGATTACTCGATAAACTTACAAATTTTAGCCTTAATGACCATGCTGGGTTTTTTGCCTGCCATGGTCATTTTGATGACTTCCTTTACCCGAATTGTGGTGGTGATGTCGATTCTTCGTCAGGCGATGGGTTTGCAGCAAACGCCATCAAACCAAGTCATCATTGGTATCGCGATATTTTTGACCTTCTTCATCATGTCTCCGGTAATTAATAAGATTAACGAAGAGGCAGTACAGCCTTATTTGAATGAACAGATGACCGCAAGAGAGGCGTTTGATACCGCCCAAATCCCGATGAAGGATTTTATGCTCAAGCAGACACGTGTGAAAGATTTGGAAACCTTCGTCAACATATCGGGCTCTGATGCGCAAAACCCAGAAGATGTCTCTATGGCAGTATTGATTCCAGCGTTTATCACCTCTGAGCTGAAAACCGCTTTCCAGATTGGCTTTATGCTGTTTTTACCATTTCTGATTATCGACCTTGTTGTGGCATCGGTACTGATGGCAATGGGTATGATGATGTTGTCACCGATGATCGTATCGCTGCCATTTAAACTTATGTTGTTTGTGTTGGTTGATGGATGGAACTTGATTCTCTCCACACTCGCCGGCAGTTTTGCGTTGTAGCGGGAGAAAAGCATGACACCTGAAATATTTGTTGAACTCTTTCGTGACGCGTTATGGATGGTACTCATTATGGTGTGTGCCATCATCATTCCGAGTCTGCTGGTGGGTCTGGTTGTCGCAATTTTTCAGGCCGCTACGTCAATCAACGAACAGACGCTGAGCTTTTTGCCGCGTTTGATCGTCACACTGCTGGCTTTGATGGCGTTTGCCCACTGGATGGTGCAAATGCAGATGGATTTCTTTTATTCCATGATTGAGCGTTTGCCTCAAGTTCTCTACTAGGAGCAAACATGGAGTATCCAGCCACCGTCGTCCTTGATTTTATCGCCAATTATTTTTGGCCATATACGCGCATCTCCGCGATGCTGATGGTAATGACGGTAACGGGTGCTCGATTTGTTTCTGCACGAATCCGTCTCTATTTCGGCTTAGCCTTAACCTTAGCGCTTATGCCCGCTATTCCAGCGGTACCGGACAACATTCAACTGCTTTCTCTTCAAGGGTTTATGATTACTTTGGAGCAGTTGGTCATTGGTGTCTCCATGGGGATGGTAACGCAGTTTATTATTCAAACTTTCGTTATGCTCGGCCAGATTCTTGGTATGCAATCGAGCTTAGGTTTTGCTTCCATGGTGGACCCTGCCAACGGTCAGAATACACCGTTGCTTGGTCAGTTGTTCATGTTCTTAGCCACTATGTTCTTTCTTGCCAGTGATGGGCATTTAAAGATGATTCAATTGCTGGCGTTTAGCTTTAAAAGCTTACCCATTGGAGAGCCGGGGCTGAACAATTTAGATTTCCAGCAGATGGCACTCTGGTTCGGGACTATATTTAAAGTTGCGTTAAGTATGTCGCTGTCAGGCATCATCGCGTTGCTGACGGTGAATTTGTCATTTGGTGTTATGACCCGTGCTGCACCGCAGTTGAACATTTTCTCTTTGGGTTTTGCGTTTGCCTTGATGGTCGGCTTACTGCTTTGTTGGTTTATCATCAGTGGTCTTTATACTCATTACGAACTCTATTGGTTGCAAGGCGAGCAACAGGTTTGCAGCCTTATCCGATTAGATTGTTAGCTTTAGGAGGCTGAGTTGGCAGAATCAGACGGTCAAGAAAGGACCGAAGACGCCACGCCCAGAAGGCTGCAACAGGCCAAAGAAAAAGGTCAGGTTGCGCGTTCGAAGGAGCTGGCTTCTGTATCGGTATTAGTGGTTGGCGCAGTGTCTCTGATGTGGTTCGGAGATGCGTTAGCAGGCGGACTTTTTGCCTCAATGAGACGTTTGTTCAGTTTGAGCCGAGAGGAGATTTTCGATCTAGGCAAATTGTTTGATATTGCGTCATCGGCTCTCGTTAATCTTCTTCTCCCGCTTTTGTTGGTGCTGATTACTCTGTTTATTGCTGCTTTTATTGGCGCTGCTGGCGTAGGCGGTGTGAATTTCTCTGTGGAAGCGGCAATGCCAAAGTTTTCGAAACTGAATCCGTTCAGTGGCTTCAAGCGAATGTTTGGTTTGCAAAGTTGGGTTGAGCTGATCAAGTCGATATTAAAGGTTTCTTTAGTCGCCGGAGTGGCGTTTACCTTAATTGACCGCTCGAAGCACGATCTGTTTCAGCTGAGCCTGGATGTGTTCCCGCAGAATATCTTTCATGCGTTGGATATCTTACTTAACTTCGTCCTGCTGATTAGCTGTTCATTGCTGGTGGTTGTCGCGATTGATATACCTTTCCAGATTTGGCAACACGCCAACCAGTTGAAAATGACCAAGCAAGAAGTGAAAGATGAGTACAAAGATACAGAAGGTAAACCGGAAGTTAAGGGCCGTATCCGGATGCTGCAACGTGAAGCTGCTCAGCGCCGTATGATGGCAGAAGTCCCACAAGCCGACGTTATCATTACTAACCCAGATCACTTCTCCGTTGCATTGCGATACAAGCAAAATACCGATAGGGCACCGGTGGTGGTCGCTAAAGGTGTTGATCATATGGCTCTGAAAATTCGTGAAGTGGCGCGAGAGCACAACATCATGATTGTTCCTGCTCCGCCATTGGCGCGTGCCTTATACCATACCACTGAATTAGAACAGGAAATTCCAGACGGCTTGTTCGTGGCGGTGGCTCAGGTTCTGGCTTACATTTTCCAGCTTAAACAATATCGCCGTAGAGGCGGTCAGCGTCCGATACTGCAAGAAGAGAAGATGCCAATTCCGCCGGATATGCGTTATTAGCGGGATGGAAACCTCAATGGGTAAAGCAACACAAAGCGCTCAACATATCCAATACGCTTAAACTAGGGCATTCTTGCCCTAGTATCTTTGTTGCATTTTACCCATTGAGACTCAATGTGCTTACTTTTTTGGGTGATTACTTTTCAGGGATAGAAATCAATACCAGCAGTGCACCAGCGCCACCAAACTCTAATGGCGCTTGATGGAATGCCATTACGTCAGGGTGCTGTGCCAACCACAGCGGCACTTTTTGCTTCAGGATATGTTTACCGATACCGTGCTGCACACAGGCGGTATGCACACTCTCTTTTACGCAGTAAGCGATCATAGCCCCAAGTTCACGTTTGGCTTCTTGTTGGGTCATGCCGTGCATATCTAAGAACACATCCGGTACGTAGACACCACGACGCAGTTTTTTCACTTCATATTTAGAAACGTCATCGCGAGCGTAGCGAGTTGGACCTTCTTCGCTGAGTAGCGGTACAAACTCGTCAGAGAAGTAAAAATTACTGTCGCTTGCTTCACGTGAACCTTTGATGATTTCTTTTTGTTTAGCATTTCTGTTTGGCTGTTGGACTATGGTATCCTGCGTTAACTTTTTTACGCCCTTTACTGCATCGCGAAACATTGCAAAATCATCGTCAGCGTCTAAATAATCATTGTCGTTGTAATCGGTGTCTTTTTTGCTCATTAGAATTGGTTAATCAGTTACTAATCAATATTCGCAGTATTGTAGCGCTTTTCGGAGGCAATTTTGGATAAGATTTTTGTAGAAGAAGCCGTTTCGGAACTTCACACCCTTCAGGACATGATTCGTTGGACGGTTAGCCGTTTTAATGCAGCCAATTTATTTTATGGTCATGGAACGGATAATGCGTGGGATGAAGCGGTGCAACTTGTGCTGCCAACCCTATATCTGCCGATCGACGTGCCTCCTCATGCTTTGAACTCTCGCTTAACATCTAGCGAGCGTTTACGTATTGTTGAACGTGTTATTACACGTATTAAAGACCGCACTCCAACCGCTTATTTAACCAATAAAGCGTGGTTCTGTGGGTTAGAGTTCTTTGTCGATGAACGTGTACTTGTACCTCGTTCGCCAATTGGTGAACTGATTCAGGCGCAATTCTCACCTTGGCTGGTTGAAGAACCAACTCGCATTATGGATCTGTGTACCGGTAGTGGCTGTATTGCGATTGCCTGTGCGTACGCATTCCCTGAAGCGGAAGTGGACGCGATTGATATTTCGACAGATGCCTTAGCGGTTGCAGAGCAAAACATTCAAGATCATGGTCTTGAACAGCAAGTGTTCCCGATTCGTTCGGATCTGTTCCGTGATTTACCAGAATCACAATACGACATTATCGTTTCTAACCCACCGTATGTGGATCAGGAAGATATGGATAGCTTGCCAGCGGAGTTCAAACATGAACCTGCTCTAGGCCTGGCTGCTGGTACCGATGGCTTGAAACTGGTTCGTCGTATTCTTGCCAATGCACCACGTTACCTATCAGAAAACGGTATCTTGATTTGTGAAGTGGGCAACTCGATGATTCATATGATGGATCAGTACCCACACATTCCATTTACTTGGTTAGAGTTTGAAAATGGCGGTCACGGTGTGTTTATGCTTACACGTCAGCAACTGCTCGAATGTGCCTCAGATTTCGCACTTTATATCGATTAATTTCGAACTCTCGCAAAGCGCCGATCTTAGTGTCGGCGTTTTCATTTTTGGGCTGGCTATTTTTGTCCAATTTGATGCGGTTAAGGGCTTTACATCAAAACGTAATAAAGCCACTATGAATCCACGAAGAATAGCTATCAGTATGTTGGAAGTGGTTCGTTCCTACTTTCAACGCACTAATTTGAGGAAGTAATGGCAGGAAACAGTATCGGACAACATTTCCGAGTAACCACATTCGGAGAAAGTCACGGTATCGCACTTGGATGTATCGTAGACGGATGCCCTCCGGGACTTGAGATTAGCGAGGCGGATTTACAACTCGACCTAGACCGTCGCCGCCCGGGCACATCTCGTTATACCACTCAGCGCCGTGAACCGGATGAAGTGAAAATTCTTTCTGGGGTTTTTGAAGGAAAAACCACAGGAACGTCGATTGGATTACTGATTGAAAATACCGATCAGCGTTCAAAAGATTATTCAGAAATCAAAGATAAATTCCGCCCAGGGCACGCTGACTACACCTACCATCAAAAGTACGGCATTCGTGATTACCGTGGTGGTGGCCGTTCGTCTGCTCGTGAAACGGCAATGCGCGTTGCTGCTGGTGGTATTGCGAAGAAATATCTGAAGCAAGAATTTGGTGTTGAGATCCGTGCTTACTTATCACAAATGGGTGATATCTCGATTGATAAAGTGGATTGGAATGAAATCGAAAACAACGCTTTCTTCTGTCCAGATGTCGATAAAGTGGAAGCATTCGACCAACTGATCCGTGACCTGAAAAAAGAAGGTGATTCTATCGGTGCCAAAATACAGGTGGTTGCAACCAATCTGCCTGTCGGTTTAGGTGAGCCGGTATTTGATCGCTTAGATGCAGACATCGCACATGCGTTGATGAGCATTAACGCGGTGAAAGGTGTAGAAATCGGTGATGGTTTTGATGTGGTCAATCAACGTGGCAGTGAGCACCGTGACCCACTTTCTCCAGAAGGTTTCAAGAGCAACCACGCTGGCGGTATCTTAGGTGGCATTTCTACGGGGCAGGACATTGTCGCGAACATTGCACTTAAACCAACATCGAGCATTACGGTTCCGGGTGACACAATCACTCGCGCTGGTGAGCCAACGCAACTGATTACGAAAGGTCGTCATGACCCATGTGTTGGTATTCGCGCGGTGCCAATCGCTGAAGCTATGCTGGCGATTGTGTTGATGGATCATCTGTTACGTCATCGTGGTCAGAACCTCGGTGTAACTACAGAGACACCACACATCTAATCTCGGATTTATGAATGAAAAACGCCCTCACTTGAGGGCGTTTTCTTTTGCATTATGAGCCGCAGCTAAACTGGTTTGGTTTTCTTATTCCAGTTCAGTGAATCGAGTTTTCAGCTTCAAGGTGAAAAGACGGTAAACGCCATTTAAAACGGACCGCAGCCATGCGTAGCAGGTAACCGACTACTAAGGTAATGATGGTACTGGTCACGTCATTCACCCCAAATTTTAATAATGCTAAATAGAGTACTGAGGCGACAAGTGCAACGGAAGCATACAGTTCGTCATGCAATACCAAAGGCTGTTGGCGACAAATCAGGTCACGCAGTAAACCTCCAAATACACCGGTTACCAGCGCGGACACCACACAGATTACTTCATGCAGCCCCATGCCCATTGCCACTTTGGTGCCGATAATACTGAATACAATCAAACCCAGAGCATCTAAGCGAATAAACAGACCTTTAAGCTTGATCACCCATTTGTAAATACCAGTTGTCAAAACGCCAGCAATGCAGGTAATCACAAGAAATTCTGGATTTTCTACCCAGCTTAGAGGGTAATGACCCAGCAAAATATCGCGTACGGTTCCGCCACCAATGGCTGTAGCGCTGGCTACTAACATGACACCAAACCAATCCATTTTCTTGCGACCAGCGCTGAGGGCACCAGTCATGGCTTCCGCTGTAATCCCGATAATGTACAAAACGCTGAGCAGCATAGTATTACACCTATAAATGATTGTTGGTTGAGAGTCGTGATGAATCAGGGGCTGAGAAAGGTGCGCAGTGTAGTATCAGATTAAACGGAATACGACCGCTTTTTGGCGTTTTGACATCAGTTTTACAGATAAATAAAACTAATACATTCATTCCTGCACTTTACCTCAGAGCAAAAAGCCGCGAAAATGCAGCTCGTTGTTAACTTCATACGTCGCATACCCAAGAACTTGCTGTTATGTCTCACCAATACACTGATTTGATCGACATCTTTAACCAAACCTTCTTCAGTTCGTTTAACACTAAGCTGGAGTTAGGCGGTGACGAGCCTGTCTACTTACCTGCTGATGATAAGGTGGATTATCACCGGATTATCTTTGCTCGCGGCTTCTATGCTTCTGCTTTGCATGAAATTGCGCACTGGTGTGTGGCTGGCCCTGAACGTCGTTTATTGGAAGATTTTGGTTACTGGTATCATCCCGATGGTCGTTCTGAGCAAGTGCAGGCAGAGTTCGAGAAAGTCGAAATTCGTCCCCAAGCTTATGAGTGGATACTGGCGCTCAGTGCAGGGTTTCCTTTTACGGTAAGTTGTGACAACCTTAGCGGCGATTTTGAACCAGACCGTCTGGCATTCATGGCGAAAGTCCATCAAGAAGTCTTGAGTATTTTGCAACATGGATTACCTGAACGAGTGAAAATGCTTTCTCAGGCATTGCAGTCGTTTTATCAGACACCAGAACTAACGGCTGATCAGTTTGTGATTAAGTAACCCATACGCAACTGCACAGTCTTGATAAAACTAGGTATTCATAGAACATGATTATTGAATTTGAAGAAAAACTTTTAGAGCTGATTGATACACGTATTGCCACTGCATCGGATGATGAACTGTTTGCTGGTGGTTATTTACGTGGGCACATTTCACTATCCGCAGCATCGTGTGAAGAAGAAGGCATTGAAGACATCGCTGAGCTAAAAGTACGTATTGAAAAAAGTTTGGAAGAGGCTCGCTCTGAGTTGACGCCAGCAGACCGTATTATTGTGTCTGACTTATGGAACGAGTTATCGAACCAAGCTTAGTCACAGTGCGAAGAACAAAATACAAAAGATGGCAGCAATTACGCTGCTATTTTTTTATGCGTTGATTGTTCATTGAGAAACATCGATAGGTGAGGCGCGAATAACGCATCATTCAAAATTTTTGAATGACCTCATACAATAATTCGGCTTGTGGGTAAGGTGTTCAAAGATTAATCTAATCACATCAAAACAGCACACAGGATTATCGTCATGAAAGTTATCGCATTCGGTGCAAGCACCAGTTCAACCTCTATTAACAAAGCATTGGCAACTTATACAGCAAATTTGATTGATGGTGCTGAAGTTCAAGTGCTGGACATCAACAACTACAACGTACCTATGTTCAGCGAAGATCTTGAAAAAGAGATTGGTCAGGCTGAAGGCGCGTTAGGCTTCCTACGTGATTTAGCACAGGCAGATGCATTTGTTATCTCTTTTGCTGAGCACAACGGTCACTACCCTGCAGCGTACAAAAACCTGTTTGACTGGGCGACTCGTATCGACCGTGAAATATTTAAAAATAAACCAGCGGTATACTTAGCAACATCACCTGGTCCTGGCGGCGCATCATCAGTATTAGCTGCTGCTTCAGGCTCTGCTGGCTACTTCGGTGGCAACGTAAAAGCAACAGTTTCAGTACCAAACTTCTACGACAATTTCGATATGGAAAGCGGTGTAGTAACTGATGAAAGCATCGCGGCTCAACTAAAAGAAGCGGTAGCAAAACTGGCTGCTTAATCTTTAAATCGCATTGATAAAGAAGCCTCGCTATTGCGAGGCTTTTTCGTGTTTGCAGAACCGATTTACTTCTCTGTTAACGCTTTCCCTTTGCGCAGCTTTCTTACCCACATTCTGCTTGGATGAAGGGTTTCAAGCACATCGTTAGGCAGAGGCAACGGGTCACCACTCATTTGTGAGGCGAGCAGTTCAGCCATGAGTGGCGCGGAACTCAAACCGCGCGAGCCCAACCCAAGTAATGAATACAACTGAGGATATTGGGCAATATCAGAAGCGTCGCTCTCGCTCATCCCGTTTAGTTCGGAGTATTGTTCTGTAATTGCTTCAAAGTTCCCAACGTTACCCACAAACGGAAGGTGATCGCGACTCACGCAGCGAATGCCTTGGCGAGATTGGTTCTCGCTCACATCGACACTGTTTGGCCATGCTTGCTGAGGTAAGCAGTTTTTGAGGCGCTGAGCGTTTTCAACTTGAGCCTGTGGATCAAACTCTTGATCTAAGTGTGAACGGTCGTAACTGGCACCGATACAGTGATGTTGATTGTTCGGGTTACAAGGCGTCATATAACCGTCATAGCAGAGCACAGTGTTTAATTGCTGCAATTCGTGGTTGGTTGGGATATGACTTACTTGCCCTTTTACTTTACCGAGAGGGACAAATTGTGTTTGCGTCAGGCTATCAAACAGATGCCCAGTGGCAATAACAACCGCTTGATGGTGGAGCTTTTTCTCTCCACAGGTCAGTTGCCACTGTTTTTCTTCCTCTTGCCAGTCGAGCGAATCAACATGGTGCTGGTAGTAAACCTTTAGCTTACCTTGTTGCTCTAGCTCAGCAATTAAGCCTTGAGTTAACTGAGCAGGAGACAGCCAGCCGCCCATAGGGTAGGAGAGACTTTCCACATCTACCGGCAATCTCACCATTTGGTTGGTCTGATCAACATTATGTTTGGATACCAATTCCGGCGAGAAATCCGCTTTCAACATGGTGTCCAGTTTCTTGGTCGATTTGTCATCCCACATTAGCTGAGTCACGCCACACCAGTCATGGTCAAACGAAACGGTCTTTGCCGCTTGGTCGATAAATTGGCGAGCAAATAAAAAGGCTGGAGCAAACACACGTGATACGCCAGAGTGTTCGCTATTAAGCAGAGGATATACTGCACCCTGACGATTGCCCGACGCGCCTTCCGCAGGGGCTTCATCTTTGCAATACATAGAGACCGATATACCTCTTGCTGTGAGTGTTTTTGCAAGAGCAGCACTGGCAATACCACCACCAATAATCGCAACGTCATGCAGATTGTCAGTCGCTTCAACATGGAACCAAGGTTTAATGTTGCTGTACGCCGCTTTATCTTTAAGCTTACCGGCAATCATTTCTCGCTTAGTACCGAAGCCTTTGACTTTCTTCATATCAAAGCCTGCTTCGATTAAACCTCTACGCACGAAACCCGCCGCCGTGAAAGTTGCGCAGGTACAATCTTGTTTAGCCAGTTTTGCCATGCCATTGAACAGATTTTGGTTCCACATTTCAGGGTTTTTGCTTGGTGCGAAGCCGTCTAAAAACCAAGCATCAACAATGCCTTGCTTGAGAGTTGGCACTTTTGGCATACAGTCTTTAATGTCACCAAACCACAAATCGAGAGTAATAGCACCATCGGCTAAGACAATACGGTGACATTCCGGAACGGCAATCGGATAGAATTCATGGAGTTGCTGCGCGTACTCAGCCAGTTCAGGCCAAGATTCATGCGCTTTAATTAAGTCAACCTTACTTAGCGGGAACTTCTCAAAACTGATGAAATGTAACGATTGTAGTATCGCTTCGGGGTTTTGCTGTCTAAACTTCTCAAACCAATGCCAAACTGCGAGGAAGTTTAATCCAGTACCGAATCCTGTTTCGGCAATGACAAAACGCTTTTGGTCATAATCTTGCCATCTTTGAGGAAGATTATTTTGTGTTAGAAACACATAGCGAGTTTCTTCCAGTCCATTGACGTTTGAAAAATAAACATCATCGAACTGGTCTGAAACCGGCGTTCCGGCATCATTCCAGCCAAGCTGTGCGTTAGTAATGGATGTCATAGTAGGAAAATTCTTTCAAATTCGGCGAAATATTGTCGAGATTGTACGGATTAATGGGAAAGCTGACCACTTTTGAAGTCCATCTTCGTTATCATTTAACGAATTATTGAATAATAGGAATGTCACATGAAACGAGTCGTAATCACCGGTATGGGTATTGTTTCAAGTATCGGTAACAACGTCGAAGAAGTTTTATCGTCTCTTAAAGCTGGCAAATCAGGCATCACAGGCTCTGAGCAATTTAAAGAGCAAGGTCTTCGCTCACAAGTTTGGGGTAACTTGAAGATGAACCCTGCTGACCATATTGATCGCAAACAGATGCGCTTTATGGGTGATGCGGCGGCATTTGCTTACCTATCAATGGAACAAGCAATCGCTGATGCGGGTCTTGCTCCTGAACAAGTTTCTAATGATCGTACAGGTATCGTTGCAGGTTCTGGTGGTGCTTCATCACTGAACCAAGTGATCGCGGTTGATACTCTACGTGAGAAAGGCGTGAAGCGTATTGGTCCATACATGGTACCGCGCACAATGTCTTCAACGGTTTCTGCATGTTTGGCAACGCCATTCAAAATCCGTGGTGTGAACTACTCAATCAGTTCTGCATGTGCAACTTCGGCACACTGTATTGGTCACGCAATGGAACTTATCCAACTGGGTAAACAAGACATCGTATTTGCAGGTGGTGGTGAAGAGCTAGATTGGTCATTGACTATGATGTTCGATGCAATGGGCGCACTATCTACTAAATACAATGATTCACCAGACAAAGCGTCTCGCACTTATGACGCAGACCGCGACGGTTTCGTTATCTCTGGTGGCGGCGGTATGGTTGTTATCGAAGAACTTGAGCATGCTCTTGCTCGTGGCGCGAAAATCTACGGCGAGATCGTAGGTTACGGTGCGACTTCTGACGGCTATGACATGGTTGCGCCATCAGGCGAAGGTGCTGTGCGTTGTATGAAGATGGCAATGCAAGGTATCGACAAAGTGGATTACGTGAACACTCACGGTACATCAACACCTGTTGGTGACGTGAAAGAACTTGGTGCTATCCAAGAAGTGTTCGGCGGCAACAGCCCAGCAATTTCTGCAACGAAAGCAATGACAGGTCATGCTCTAGGTGCAGCGGGTGTACACGAAGCGATTTACTCAACTCTAATGCTACACCACGGCTTCATCGCGCCGAGCATTAACATCGATAACCTAGACGAAGCAGCTGCTGGTCTGGATATTGTAAGTGAAATGCGTGAGCAAGAGCTAACAACAGTTATGTCAAACAGCTTTGGATTCGGTGGCACTAACGCCACTCTAGTAATCAAGAAGTACGAAGCTTAAGAGACCAAGGATACCGTAAGGTAATACCAATTGGAGTAACGACTTACTTAGATTGGTATTTTGGTTTCCAGAACCGATCAGTTTGACTGATCAAACAGACGCTGACTTTGTCCCATGGAGAGCGGGACGAGATCCTTTTGTTCTGGATATTGCCCAGTGGCTATTATTGCCACTGGGTATTTTTATTTTTGGGGCTTAAGCCTATTATCCTCGACACCTTCCGCTCTTTTTTGCACAATGCCTGCTATAGAAGGGAAACAGGCCCCCTATGGTTAAAATCAGGGTTAAATTCTGCAATGAAAATCTTAATCGATGAAAATATGCCTTACGCTGAAGAGCTATTCAGCCAATTGGGCGAAGTGATCCTTAAACCCGGTCGTACTCTAACTGCCGACGATTTAGTCGATGTAGATGCGCTGATGATTCGCTCAGTAACTAAAGTTGATGAAGCGTTATTGAGTAAAGCTAATAAACTACGATTTGTCGGTACGGCAACAGCTGGTATGGACCATGTCGATCAAGCGTTACTTGAGCAACGTGGTATTTTCTTTACCGCTGCGCCGGGTTGTAACAAGGTTGGCGTTGCTGAATACGTAGTGAGTGTCTTGATGGTCTTGTCGCAGCAACATGGCTTTTCAATTTTTGAAAAGACAGTTGGTATTATTGGTGCAGGGCAAGTGGGTACTTACCTCTCTGAATGTTTAACTGGGATGGGTATTAACGTTCTGCTGAACGATCCACCGAAGCAGGCAGAAGGAGACTCTCGCGAGTTTACGCCGCTTGATGAGTTATTAAGTAAAGCAGATGTCATCACGCTGCATACACCAATCACCACTGACGGTGAATGGCCGACCCATCATCTGATTAACGAACAAGTACTTGAGAGCCTGAGAGGCGATCAAATTCTGATTAACGCTGCTCGTGGTCCAATCGTCGATAACGCAGCGCTGAAAGCTCGTTTGCAAAAGCAAGACGGCTTTATTGCAGCTCTAGACGTGTTTGAGTTTGAACCACAAGTGGATATGGAACTGTTACCACTGCTAGCGTTTGCTACGCCACACGTAGCGGGCTATGGCTTAGAAGGTAAAGCGCGCGGAACAACAATGATTTTTAATAGTTATTGTGAGTACATTGAATCAAGCGCTTTTGCTAACCCTTCAACTTTATTGCCAATCGCACCTATTCCTAAAGTCATACTGGAGCGCGCTTGGGATGAAGCAACATTATTTAATTTGATTCAACTCGTCTACGATGTAAGAAAAGACGATGCGCAGTTTCGTCGTGAAATCGGTCAACCGGGTGCGTTTGACTTAATGCGTAAGAATTATTGGGACAGACGCGAATACAGCGCGATCACGCTTGTTGGTGATGAGCTGTCCAACTTAGCACCGCTAGAGAAATTAGGTTTTAGAATTGAGGTAACCAATGAGCCAGCAATTTAATGTAGCAATCTTCGGCGCAACAGGCGCAGTCGGTGAAACAATGTTAGAAGTTCTCAAGGAGCGTAAGTTTCCAGTTGGTGAACTGTTCTTGTTGGCGAGTGAGCGTAGCGAAGGAAAAACTTACCGTTTTAACGGTAAAACGATTGAGGTTCAGAACGTAGAAAACTTCGATTGGTCCCAAGCACATATTGCGCTGTTCTCGGCAGGTGGTGACCTATCTGCAAAATGGGCACCCATTGCTGCTGAAGCGGGTGTGGTGGTTATCGATAATACCTCACAATTCCGTTACGACTACGATGTGCCGCTGGTTGTGCCTGAGGTTAACCCTGAAGCGATTGCTGAGTTCCGCAACCGCAACATCATTGCTAACCCGAACTGTTCAACCATTCAGATGCTGGTGGCATTAAAACCGATTTATGATGCTGTCGGTATCGAGCGTATCAACGTTTCTACCTATCAGTCGGTTTCGGGCGCAGGTAAAGCGGGTATTGATGAGCTTGCAGGTCAAACGGCAAAACTTCTGAATGGTGTACCTGCTGATAGCAATGCATTCAGCCAACAAATCGCGTTTAACTGTATTCCGCAAATCGATATGTTTATGGATAACGGTTACACCAAAGAAGAGATGAAGATGGTGTGGGAAACCCAAAAAATCTTCAACGATCCATCAATCATGGTTAACCCGACTTGTGTTCGTGTGCCAGTGTTCTACGGCCATGCAGAAGCGGTTCATATTGAAACCAGTTCACCGATTGATGCAAGCCAAGTGATTGAGCTTTTGAAACAAACTGAAGGTGTTCGTGTATTTGAAGGGAATGATTTCCCGACTCAAGTTCGTGACGCTGGTGGTATTGATGACGTGTTGGTCGGTCGTATCCGTAACGACATCAGTCACCACAGTGGTATCAACCTATGGGTTGTTGCTGATAACGTACGTAAAGGCGCAGCAACCAACGCAGTGCAAATTGCAGAAGTATTGGTTCGCGATTACTTCTAAATTGGCTTTTTGACAAGTCTGTATTGAACACAAACTTATCAGCTAACTGATGTAAAAAGGGAGTCGTTTTACAACGACTCCCTTTTATTTATTGGTTAGTAGGGTTATTCAACCCATTCCATTTCTTTCTGTGGTGTGCCCCAAATAGGCAAACCATCTTCAGACCACTCAATTGGCTGCACGCATGCGTGGCGGTTTGGATCCCACAGCGGATCACCTTCAATACCTTTGTAATTACGAGCATGGTAAATCATGTAATCTTTGCTGCCGTCTTTACTGGTGGTGAAACTGTTATGACCCGGTCCAAAGATGTTTTTTTCCTCTGCCGTTTCAAATATTGGGTTTGGAGATTTCGTCCAGTTTGAGGCGTTCATCAAATCCGCATTTTCATCAATCGAAAGCACACCCATGCAGTAACGTTCATCGGTTGCACTTGCGGAATAAGTGAGATGAATTTTTCCATGGCGGTGTAAAATCGCTGGGCCTTCGTTAACTAAGAAACCGCGAATTTCCCAATCAAATTCTGGTTTAGTCAGCAGTACTGGAGCACTTGAAAGTGTGGTCGGTGAATCCATCGTAGCGATATACAGACAAGAGTTGCCCGGAATCACTGCGTCTTTTTGAGCCCAAATGTAGTACCACTGGTCATTGTGTTTGTAGCAAGTCGCATCTAAACAGAAAGTGGAAAGGCCGCTATCAACCTGGATTGGTTCGCTCCATTCACCCGCTAAAGGATTGTCACTTTGTGTGGTGATGGCATACATACGATGTTGAAACGCATTATTAACGATTTCACGATTGGGTGCGGCAGCAAAGTAAATCGCCCATGTACCGTCAATGTAGTGGATTTCAGGTGCCCATATCAGATCAGAGTAAGCGCCAGTATCTGGTTTATGCCACACATCAACGATTTCCGTCGTTGTAGCCAATTGATGAATGTGTTCAGCTCGGCGAAGCTCCAGCCGGTTATATTCTGGTACCGACGCAGTGAAGTAGTAATAACCGTCGCTGTGCAGATAGACGAACGGGTCGGCTCTTTGCTCAACCAGTGGGTTTTTAATAATCATTATGGCTCCTAGCCATGAAATCATGGCAATACAACGTGGGGGCAGCCCCAGTAATCTTATTAATGCTTATGCCGACTCTCGGGGAATTAAATCACCCTCAATTTTCATCATCATGACTTCTGGTGGTGTTGATGAAAGCAGTGTCTCTACCGCAACTCGTCCCATTTCGTCATAAGGCAAATCAACAGAGGTGAGAGAAGGGGTGAGTTCACTCGCCAAGAGCTGGTTATCGTATCCAATAACCGCGACATCCTCAGGAATGCGAAGGTTGTGATGTGCAAGTGCCTGATACACACCAATCGCCATTAAATCACTGGCACAAAATATGGCGCGAGGTCGGTTAGCTTGTGAAAGTAAGTTTTCCGTTTCTAGGTAACTTTGTTTAACTGACCAGTTACCGGCTTTTATCCAGTTGTCATTTACCAAAATATCAACGTTGGTCAGCGCTTGACGGAAACCTCGTAAACGTTGGATAGAGGAATCTGACCAGCTTTCACCCGTAATCATGGCGATATCTTTGTATCCTTTGTTGACGAGGTACTCGGCAGCGCGATAGCCACCCAGAAAATCCGAAGTCAAAACACTCGGCACGTCTTGAACATAAAGGGGATTCGTGCAGTTTAGAAACAGCATTGGTAACTGACTATTGATGGTTGATTCAATTTGAGCTGGTGTGTTTGAAGCAACAATCAGAGCGTCATAACCGCTATTGTTGATTAAGGACAACATGCTGTTTTTGAGCTCATCATTGTCTTCATAGTCGAACACCGTAAGAATGGTATCCAGTTCCCAAGCGCGAACTTTAGCGGCAGTGATCGCGTTAATAAACGGATCGTGCATGTTCATGCTGTTGATTAATAGCGCTATGCGACGGTGAGATTGAGTGTGTAATACATTGGATTTGAACTTATAGTTCAGCTCTCTTGCTTTACTGAGCACTTTTTCTCGGGTTTCTTCAGAGACTTTTACGTTGTCTGAACCGTTCAAAATAACGGAAACCGTCGGTTGTGATACGCCCACTGCGGTGGCGATATCTAACATGGTGACCTTTTTTTTCTTTCGCATAGCTCTACTTCTTCTAGTAATACTTGTGTTCTTTGGAGTTGAGGTATTTCCATTGATGAAAAAGTCCCTCAACTTCAAAGATGCATGGTTATGACGTTGGCAATTACAAATTACTTAAAACGTCATTGATGCGACTTTCGGCATCTGCAAGTGCTTCATCCACGTCTTTTGAACCCATAATTGCTGCCGCTAATTCTTCACCAATAATGTCTTGCAGCGCCCATTGACGTTGCACGCCGGCTGGGAGTCCACGACCTGTCTGCGTGACGGACAGAATGTTTGAGCGGTGAGGGAGTGACAAGAATTTCTCATCTTTTAGCACACTCGATACGCTTGGTAGATGTCCTGTTCGTGCCCACTGACCGTCATTTTCAGCGAAGAATTTAAACAGTTTGGCTATCGCAGCGTCTTTTTCGTCATCGCGACGTTTGCTTGGTACAACCCATGAATGCCCATCTACGTAGTGAGCTTTTGCTCCTTTGTATAAAAATGGGTAAGGCACGGCTTCATAAGCGTTGTAAAAAGGACTGTCTGTCTGCGCTGCTTGTTCGTCGTATGCACTTAACAACCAGTTACCATTCAACAATATACCGCCTTGACCATTACTAAATGCAGAAACGGTTGCAGGGTAATCCATATTTTTGGTTGTTAAGTCTTCTTCGTAGATCGTTTTAAATAGATTTACGATGTTTTTTGCTTCAGGTGTTTGTAGCGATATTTTTTCTGGGTTAGCAAAGAAATCACTGTTTTGTTGGAATAGGTAAGTGTATAGAAGACGCGTATAAGAGGCTGTTTCATTAGACAAGATCTGAATGAAATAAGGTTTGCCTGTAGCTTGTTTAAACTGTCTTGCTTGAGCTAATAGCTCTTCAGGAGAGTTAGGAATAATGGGTTTTCCTTCACTATCAACCAGATTGGCTTGTTTCATCAACTTCATGTTTACGTGGTACAGCATGGTCCATGTGTCGATTGGTAGACCATAAAATTGGTCTTCACGGGTTACGCCATCCGTCGCTGTTGGCGTAAATATTGATTTATCGACATTCTCCATTTTCAAAAAGTCGTCAATAGGTACAATTAAGTTACGCGACTGATAGTCAGAAATTACAGAGTTATGCATAGTCACAACATCAGGTGGAGTACGAGAAGCCATTTGTGCGGTTAGCTGATCATATCCCGGCCATTCAACGGTTGTTACTCGTACGTCGATATCTGGGTTTTCAGCATCGAACTTGTTAAGCAAAGTGGTCATGATTCCACATTCGCCATTTGCCGCACTGACATCCACCGATTTTGCGTATTCTGCTTCGCAGGCACCAAAAACACGTTGAATGTTTAATTCCGTTTTTGCGATAGCATTGCCGGCAGACAGCATACAGCCAATGGCTAGTGACAATGTAGAGATGTAGGGTTTCATATCTAAAAGCCTTATTATTTTATTGTTTAAAGTTTACCTATTCATACGGCTTACTTGAGTAGGCGGTTTATGTAACGGTAAAGCTTATTCAAATCTGTCATTTCCTGATGTTGATGGTTTTATTTGTTCAGGAAAGTTCTACTGTTTCACTGCACCGCCAGCTACGGCAGTCACGATGTGTTTTTGGAAAAAAATGTAAACAAGGATGATGGGTATCGCCGAGAATATCGCTTGTGAACTTAAGAAGCCTAAACCTTCCGTTTGTGCAAAGTTGGTTTGCGACGATGCAATACCTATCGTGATGGTGTACATCGATTTGTCTGTGGCGGAGATCAACGGCCAGAAGTAATCGTTCCATGAGGTTAAGAACGTCAGAATGGCTAATGTTGCTTGCGCTGGAATAGTGAGTGGTAATAACACCTTCCAGAAAATCTTAAACTTTGAGGCGTTATCCATGATTGCAGCTTCATCGATTTCTTTTGGTATCGCTTTGAAAAATTGCGTCATCAAGAACACCCCAAAAGGCGCAGATAAGCCGGGTAAAATTAAGCCTAAATAGGTGTTGTGAAGCTGGAATTCACTAAACAACTGATGACGAGCGATAATAACCGCTTGCTCAGGCACGGCTAGGCCCATAAGCACAATCACAAACAGTGTTTTCTTCATTGGAAATTCGAGTCGAGCGAAAGCATAACCCGCTAAAGAAGACAACGTCAGCACACCCAGTGTCATGCAGCCGGATACAATCAAGCTGTTCATTAGCCAGTGAAACACTGACGAACTGCGAAATATGTCTAGGTAGTTTTGTAATGTGTATGGGAAATGGAAAACCGCATCCGTGCCTAACATCAACTCTTGGTTGTCTTTCAAACTTAGACCAAGCATCCAAAGAAACGGCGCGACCATAATCAGTGACAATACGAGCGTGAGCACTAGAATGGCACGGTTGGTTTTTTGAGAGTTCGGTTGATAGGTTATCTGTTTTTTTGCCGCAGATGAGTCGGCAATATCTGAAGATAGATTCATTTTTGTTGCACTCATCAAAGTTATCCTTTTTTACGGCTAATCATAAATTGAGCGATTGCAGCCACGAGGATGATCAGGAATAGGACTTGCGAAGCCGCAGCAGCCATACCAATATCCCAGCGACGGAAACCAGCATCGTAAATGAACATAACGATGGATCTTGATGTGTTGTTTGGTCCGCCGTTAGTCATAAGCAACGCTTGACCAAATAACTGGAACTGCATGACGATTTCGATAATCGTTACCAAGATAATGGTGCGGGTAATCGATGGCAGAGTGATTTTTCGGAATGTGGTCCATTTGCTGGCGTTATCCAGTTGCGCTGCCTCATACAAGTCTTTAGGTATTTGCTGAAGTGCGGCGGTAAACAGAATCATTGGCAAGCCCAAACACCACCAGATGGTCGCGATAGCAATAGATTTCAATGCCCAGTCTGGGCTCGATAAGAATGGGATAGCTTCCAAATTGAGCCAATTGAATACCATCGACATAAAGCCGTCATTTGGAATAAAAATGATGCGCCAAATCAGTGTTACCACTGTCACGGATAGAATAGTTGACGCAAAAAATACCCCACGCAGAATATTCGCGGTTCTGGTTTGCTGGTTCAGCGCCATCGCCAAACCTAAGCCAAGGACAACGAGGGCTGGTACGGTAAGTAAAACAAAGTAACAAGTGTTCCAGATGGTCTGGATGAATATCTTGTTGTCAAATAGTCGGACATAATTGCTCCAACCGACAAATTTCCCCGGGCCAAACAGGTCAACTTTCTGAAAACTTAGGTAAATTCCCCAAAAAAGCGGTAGTGCAATCATAAAAATAAACACGAGCAAATAAGGCGTGATAAAGAGGAAGTTACCCCAACGCTCCTTGGTGGAAGATTGCATTGCTCTCATAGCTCACCTCCGTGGTAGGCTTTTTCGCTTTCATCAAACAGATGAACGGAATCGAAATCGATATTTAAGCCAACATGCTGCTTTGTTTGGAGATGACGCTTACTGCTTGCTTCTGCAATCAGCATTTTTCCACTTTCTAATGAAACGTAAACCAGAGTGCGGTCGCCCAATCGCTCTATGAACGTTATCTTACCTGTCGCATGCGCTGGCTCGTCATTTTCAGTAATGACGATATCTTCGGCGCGAATGCCCATTTCAAATCGCTGACCTAAAGGTAAGCGGTGAGTATTGATGGTTGAGTGAATAGCAGCGAACTGATCAATATGGATAACGGCTTTTCCATTTAGCTCTTCTACTTTATCGACATCAAAGAAGTTCATTGCTGGAGAACCTACAAAGCCAGCGACGAATTTGCTTGCTGGGCGCTGGTAAATTTCGATAGGGGTACCGATTTGTTCAATGCCTTTGTTATTCAGAATGACGATACGATCAGCGAGGGTCATCGCTTCCACTTGGTCGTGAGTCACGTAAATCATAGTGGTGTTTACGCGTTGATGAAGTTGAGCCAGTTCGATGCGGGTACGACTACGAAGCGCAGCGTCAAGGTTAGATAGCGGCTCATCAAACAAGAATGCACTTGGTTCACGAACGATAGCACGGCCGATGGCAACACGTTGACGCTGACCACCAGAAAGCTCAGCAGGTTTGCGATTTAGCAGATGTTCAATTTCCAAAATGCGCGCAGCTTCAGATAAGCGTTGCTTAATAACAGACTTTTCAGTACCGATGTTTTTGAGACCGAAAGTCATGTTTTCTTCCACACTCATGTGTGGATAGAGAGCATAGTTTTGGAAAACCATTGAAATGTTACGATGACCTGGAGCCAACGTATCCAGACGTTTTCCGTCCATCCAAATTTCGCCGTCACTAAGGTTTTCTAGTCCCGCAATCATTCTTAAAAGGGTCGATTTACCACAGCCGGATGGACCAAGAAAGACAATAAATTCCCGTTCTTTTATATGGAAACTGATGTCATTTAAAACCATTGAACCATTATATGCTTTGGTTAGATTTTTAATCTCAATCGATGCTGCCATTGGTTCGTCCTTTGAATTTATACTTGTAGGGTGTTGTTTTTTTGTTTGAGTTAATAATATAGCTAATATTATTAGTTAATGGCGGTGAGTATTATAAAAGCAATAAGAGATCACAAAATGACCAGTCATGGGTGTGGGAAATAATTGTTGGATCACACTTAATGTGGATGATATGAAAGTGCTGGTTATTTAGACGTGTGAGTTGGATCAAAGTTAAATAAATGTTGAGTTAGATGATTGGCGCTCTAAATCTGGATCAAGTTGTTGCCTGAAAGGGAATAAAAAAGCCGAGTGCAATAATCACTCGGCTTCTTAAATTAGAGATACAGACAAACGTAATTATTTTTTCAGTTTGTGTGCGTCTGGGTTTTCTTTACAAGTACCGTCACCACACTTTCCGTACAAGTATAAGCTGTGGTTGGTCAACTGAACATTGTATTGCTGTGCAATCTCTCTTTGACGCTGCTCAATCACTTCATCAGAAAATTCAATTACTTCACCACAATCTAGACATACAAGATGGTCGTGATGGTGTTGAGTTGATAATTCAAATACTGACTTGCCGCCTTCAAAATGATGGCGAGTAACGATACCTGCATCATCAAATTGGTTTAGAACTCGGTAAACCGTAGCAAGACCGATCTCTTCGCCAAGATCAATTAGCTTTTTGTAGAGCTCTTCAGCACTAATATGTTGGCACTCAGGCTGTTGTAAAACTTCTAAAATCTTTAGCCTTGGTAGGGTTACTTTAAGACCAGCATCTTTTAGCGCTTGGTTATTGTCTGACATATATCTTCCCGTTGATGATCTGCAGTAAATAACAGAATTCAATGTTGCTCAACATTATAGGTTACTCGCACTGAACAATAAACCACGAAGTTCAGAGGGTTACTAGTGTTTTCTCTTAAAGTCGTGCTATGTCACTGATAAAAGTGATTAGACCAGTTACAATTATTTAACATTAATTCTGCTTTTTATTGGCGCCATATGCGAGTCCATTTGCGGGCGCAGGCGCAAAGCAATCTAGAGTCTAAGGCACGGATAGCATGAATAAAATACTCTCGAAGCTATATAAACCTAATATTGTGAAGTATGCATTGAATAGTTGGCCTCCGTTCTGGGGGGCGGGCATAAAAATTGAGTCTATTAGTACGGATTTTCGCGAAGCAAAAATGCGTTTGAAATTACGCTGGTGGAACAAAAATGCCAATCGAAGCCAATATGGGGGCAGTATTTTTTCTTTAACAGATCCGGTCTACTCTCTGATGTTAATGGGTATTCTTGGTGAGCAGTATTACGTTTGGGATAAAGAGGCGAGTATCAACTTCATAAAACCCGGACATTCAGATCTGTTTGCGGAATTTAGGATTACTGACGAGCAATTAAATTCGATTTTAAATATGACCGCGACAGGGGATAAGTGTTTTCCTGAATTCATTATTCACGTCAAGAATGCACGTGGTGAAGTCGTCTCTGAAGTGCATCGTAAATTGTACGTGCGTAAGAAACCTAAATATCGCGAAGGCGATGATGAAGCGTGTACTGAGTCGGTGAATTAACTCTGAGAGTATCAACTCTGACAGTTAAACTCGGGACAAGTTGATTCGCGTACTTGTTGTTTTTAATAGATAAAAATAAGCCCCTGCAATGCAAGGGCTTATTTTCAAGAGAAACGATTAGTCTTCTAGTTCAGCAAGACACATTTCTTCATAAACTTGTTGTACCCACTTAGTGACGCGCTCTTCTGTCAATTCAGGTTGGCGGTCTTCATCAATACATAAACCTACAAAGTGGTTTTCATCAACAAGTGCTTTAGACGCTTCAAACTCGTAGCCTTCTGTTGACCAGTTACCTACGATAGTTGCACCTTTTGCTTCAACGATGTCACGTACTGTACCCATCGCATCACAGAAGTATTCTGCATAATCTTCTTGGTCACCACAGCCGAAAATTGCAACCAGCTTAGTAGAGAAGTCAATGGCTTCTAGTTCTGGGAAAAAGTCATCCCAGTCACATTGAGCTTCACCATAATACCAAGTAGGGATACCTAGAAGTAAAAGATCGAAGTTATCGATGTCCTCTTTGCTGCTTTTCGCAATATCTTGAACATGAACCAGATTTTTACCGAGTTGTTTTTGAATCATCTTTGCAATCGCTTCGGTGTTACCTGTATCGCTACCAAAGAAGATACCTACACTTGCCATAGAGCCTTTACCTTTAAATTGTTATGGGTTGCGGGGAAATCGACGTGTTGGGGGAATTAACCCAAACCTGTGCCTTCCCAACTGAGTTGGATAAGACCTTTTGCGATAAAGCCTGCACAACCTAAAAATAGAACTAACCAAACAATACGACGGCCAAAAACTGGCACATTACCTTGTTTCAATACATCTTTAATCGCCATACCGATTAAGAAAAAGATAGATGCAAAAAGCAAGTCTAGCCCGATAGATTCGAGCATATTCATGTAGTCGTACAGCATGGGTATCCTTTATGCCAATTTGCTTGCGCGCACTATACCACTGTTATTAAGCAAAGTTAATGGATGCAACATTACCGAATTCACACTTAGTTGGCTTATTGGCTATAAATTGCTCTTTAGTCAATAAACTTACGAATGGCGCGTAATACTTCTGCTGGCTTTTCTGCATGTAACCAGTGGCCTGTGTTAGCGATGACGTGTGCTTTTGCCTGCTTAAACTGCGCTTGTATTTGAGGTTGATGCTCAGCAGTTAGATAGTCTGAGTTACCACCTTTAATAAACAGGGTTGGTACATCACAAGGGGCAATGGGTTCCCAGCCGATGATATTCCAGTAGTTCTGTTTGATGCTTGGTACATTGAATCGCCAAGTCATATGGTCATCTTGCTTGGTAAGCGATTTGCCCAAGAACTGGCGAATTCCGTCTTCTTCGAGGTGCTGGGCTAATAGCTCCATGACTTCACCGCGTGAAGAGGGTTTGTTTTCCAGTACGGAATCTAACCCTGCGATGACTGCATCATGTTTACGCTTGGTATATTTGACCGGAGACATATCAAGTACCACGAGTTTCTCTAGTCTCGAAGCATCAATATCAGCCAGCTTCATCGCAACTTTGCCACCCATCGAGTGACCAATCACAATCGCTTTTTCGATGTTAAGTGACTCAAGAAGCTGCTTTACATCATTAGCCATCACTGCATAGTCATGTTCGTCACTATGAAAGGATTGACCATGGTTGCGCAGGTCAATACTCAGTACTTGGTGATCGGTTTTTAAATCGCGGGCGAGTAAACCTAAATTGTCTAAGTTGCCAAATAAGCCGTGGATCAAAACAACGGTGTGACCCTCACCTTCGAGTTTATAATTTAGAAGTGCTGACATTTTATCTTATTAGTGATTGGTTTAACGTAGAGTCTCGGCAAAGATCTCGCTATAATCCCTCAGAGTTTAAACATTGAGATTGTGAAAAGCGAATGAAAACAATAGAGGTTGATGAGGATCTATACCGCTACATCGCGGGTCAAACCCTTCATATCGGTGAGAGCGCGTCTGATATTTTGCGCCGTCTGTTGGATGTAGATAACAAGAACACATCTTCTGCCAAGCCAGAAGCTCTTGCTGTAGCTGCTGAACCGAAAGGTATCGTTGTGAGTAAAGATGCTGCTCAAGAAACGAAAGTGGACAGCGTAAAAGAAATGCGCACTTTACTGATTTCTGATGAGTTTGCGGGATTAAAGAAAGCAGTCGACCGTTTTATGTTGGTGCTGTCTACACTTTACCGTATTGATTCGGCAAGTTTCTCTGACGCTATGTCAGTTAAAGGCCGTAAACGTGTGTATTTTGCTGATAACGAACAGACCTTATTGGCTAATGGTCAAACAACAAAGCCAAAAGCGATTCCTAACACGCCATTCTGGGTTATCACTAATAACAACACCAGCCGCAAACAACAGATGGTTGAGCAAGTGATGACGCTGATGAATTTCCCAGCAGACATTATCGAGAAAGTAACCAACGCTATCTAATACGAACGTTAACTACAAAGAGAACGTTCACTAAAGAGAAAGCGCGATCTAAATCTCGAACTGAAAAACAAAAAAGTCTGATTCAAACCTCATAATGCACAATACAAAGTTCGTATTATGAGGTTTTATTTTGTCTGAATTTTAGAAAGGATGTCATTATGGCTATGCACCCGCGTGCTGGGCAGAAAGCGCAACAAGAAGATTTACATAACATTCCTGCGTTAGTCGCAAACTACTTCCTACTCCAACCTGATCCAAGTAACTCTGCACATAAAGTAGAATTCGGTACTTCAGGTCACCGCGGCACAGCGGATAAATCTACCTTCAACGAAAATCATATTTTGGCGATTGCTCAGGCTGTGGTTGAAGTGCGTGCAGCACAAGGTACAAAAGGCCCTCTATTTGTTGGTAAAGATACTCATGCTCTTTCTGAACCTGCATTCAGCTCTGTGGTTGAAGTGCTGATTGCAAATGGTGTCGAAGTGATTGTGCAAGAGAACAACGGCTACACACCAACACCGGGTATTTCTCATGCGATCCTGACTTACAACTTAAAGCATGACGCGAAAGCAGACGGTATTGTGATCACACCGTCTCACAACCCACCTCAGGATGGCGGTATCAAATATAACCCAACTCACGGTGGTCCTGCGGAAGGTCAGTTAACCAAAGCTATTGAAGATCGTGCTAACGAGATCATTGCTAACAATATGCAAGACGTAAAACGTGTTGCGATTAGCGAAGCAAAACAATCTCCGCTGTTCAAACAAGTGGATTTGGTGAAGCCTTATATTGATGACTTGGTTAACGTTATCGATATGGAAGCGATTCAAAAAGCGAACCTGAAAATTGGTGTTGATCCATTAGGCGGAAGCGGTATCGATTACTGGCGTCAAATTGGTAAAGCATACAACCTAGATTTAACGCTGGTGAGCGAAGCAATTGACCCAACGTTCCAGTTTATGTCTTTAGATAAAGACGGTGTGGTTCGTATGGACTGTTCATCACCTTATGCAATGGCAGGTCTGCTTGCGCTTAAAGATGAGTATGATCTGGCATTTGGTAATGACCCAGATTACGACCGCCACGGTATCGTTACACCAAAAGGTTTAATGAATCCAAACCATTTCTTAGCAGTATGTATCGATTACCTATACCGCCATCGTGACGGTTGGGGCAAAGAGGTTGCTGTAGGTAAAACACTGGTATCCAGCGCGATTATCGATAAGGTTGTTGCGGATCTTGGTCGTGAACTGTGCGAAGTGCCAGTTGGCTTCAAATGGTTTGTTGATGGCTTATACAGCGGTAAATTTGGCTTTGGTGGAGAAGAAAGTGCAGGTGCTTCTTTCTTACGTAAAGATGGCACGCCTTGGTCAACGGATAAAGACGGCATCATCTTATGCTTATTAGCGGCTGAAATTACCGCCGTGACGGGTAAAAATCCTCAGCAATATTATGATGAATTAGCAGCTAAGCACGGTGAATCTCGCTACAACCGTATTCAAGCGGTAGCTAATGGTCCACAGAAAGACGTGTTAAGTAAACTTTCAGCTGAAATGGTTGCTGCTCAAACATTGGCTGGTGACCCAATTACGGCTCGTCTTACACATGCGCCGGGTAATGGTGCTGCGATAGGTGGTTTGAAAGTGACAACTGACTTCGGTTGGTTCGCCGCTCGTCCGTCAGGTACTGAAGATATCTATAAAATTTACTGCGAAAGCTTCAAAGGCGCTGAACATTTAGCTCAGATCGAGAAAGAAGCGCAAGAAATCGTAAATCAGGTGTTTAAAGCCGCTGGTTTATAGTTTTTGTTTGTTACGTGAATTTTAAATGAAGAGGGGCGACTAGGTCGCCTCTCTTTTTACATTTGAGATAGTGATAACTATATGGTTTGGTCTTGCGCTGGCCACGTTTCTGGCAATATAAACCAGAATACGCCCGATTCAGATTGGCAGTGAACAAATCCTTCCTGTGGATCTGAGTAGCGTTGAGAGGCTTCGTTTCTTCCTGTTAGCCACTGAGCTTTATCCAACAGATAGAGTGATTCTTTAATTAAATGAGCTTGTGATTGATAACACCAACGGCCTTGTATTTGATCGACGTTGATAGAGAAGCCTAAGCATTCATTGGGTACTGGTTCAGGGGTAAATGGGTTGATGTACAATCTGCCTTGCATAAGAAGGTGCTGTGAAGCGTTCGACCATAAAGGATGTTTCAACGAAAACTGTTCGCTGCTGGAAAGGGGTAACTGATGGTTGAGCATATGAGATAGTTTAAGGTCGAGTCTGTCTTCGGCATTCGGGCCATACCAAAGACCTTGATGAAGCAAATAGAATTTTACTGCGACTTCCCAGTGCTCAAATTGTTCGGTTTTGCGGTTTTTTAGAATGAAATCAACAGAACCTAATGTTTTACCTTCATGAACAAGCTGAATTTCTTCCGCAATAGCGCTGTAAGTAGGGGTGGATTTGAAAAGCTCAGAGCACAGGTGTTGATATAAAAATCCAAGTCGCTGGTTGCCTTGATATGCTGTCCATTTTCTTTGTACAGGCTTGGAAAACGGTGCCCTGCTTGCAATAGGTGGTGATGCTTTAAATATTGACGGGGTGGTTGTTACCCAATCAATTAACGGTTTTAAGTCCATATAGTTACCCGAGCATATTTCGACAATTTATTCTGAAATTGTTATAACCTCGTCATACCCATTAAGCAATGGAATTTGAGATGAATAATTTACAGTTTGAAGCGTTATTGAACGCGACTCTCTCTCCGCAACTAATTAAAGATTATTGCCCCAATGGTCTTCAAGTTGAAGGTCGAAAAGAAATCAAAAAAATTGTCACAGGTGTGACGGCATCCAAAGCTCTCATTGAAGAGGCAATAAAGATGAATGCGGATGCGATTTTGGTTCACCATGGATATTTTTGGAAAGGTGAAAACGAGGCGATTCGTGGTATGAAAGGCGAACGCATACGCCAATTGATAAAGAACGACATCAACTTATTCGCTTATCATTTACCCTTAGATATTCACCCTGAACTGGGCAACAACGCTCAGCTTGCTCAGCTATTAGAGATTGAAGTTGAAGGTGGACTGGAAGGCCATCCACAATCTGTGGCGATGTTTGGTCGGCTTGAGAAAGAAATGACGGGAGCAGAATTAGCGCAACGTATAGCTACTGTGTTAAATCGCGAGCCATTACATATCGAACCTGAATTGGCAGATAAGAAAATACTGCAAGTGGGTTGGTGTACTGGTGGTGGTCAGGATTTTATTGAGTTAGCGGCTTCACAAGGTATGGATGCTTTCATATCTGGCGAGATTTCAGAACGTACCACTTATTCGGCGAGAGAACTCAACATTCACTACTTTGCCGCAGGTCATCATGCAACTGAGCGATACGGCATCAAAGCGTTAGGTGAATGGTTAGCTGAACAACATGGATTTGATGTGACTTTTATTGATATTGATAATCCAGTTTAGTTGATAACAGAAATAAAAAGAGCGAGATATTATCTCGCTCTTTTTATTAGTACGTATTAATACGGAGTTATTCGCGCTCGTGTAGAGGCTCGAAGTCACGCATTGTAAGACCAGTATAAAGCTGACGCGGACGACCGATACGATTTTGAGGGTCGCTGTGCATTTCGTTCCAGTGTGCAATCCAACCGATAGTACGAGACATCGCAAAGATTACTGTGAACATTGATACTGGAATACCAATCGCTTTCAAAATGATACCTGAGTAGAAATCTACGTTCGGGTAAAGTTTCTTCTCGATGAAGTATTCATCTGATAGGGCAATACGCTCAAGCTCCATCGCCACATCCAATAGAGGATCCTTGATGTTAAGCTCTTTAAGCACGTCGTGACATGCTTCACGCATAACCGTAGCGCGAGGGTCATAGTTTTTGTAAACACGGTGACCGAAGCCCATTAGGCGGAACGGGTCATCTTTATCCTTAGCACGCTCAACGTATTCAGGAATCTTGTCTACAGAACCGATCTCTTCAAGCATACGTAGACATGCTTCGTTAGCACCACCGTGAGCAGGACCCCAAAGAGATGCGATACCTGCTGCAATACATGCAAACGGGTTAGCACCAGAAGAACCAGCTAGACGCACTGTTGAAGTTGATGCGTTTTGCTCATGGTCTGCGTGAAGGGTAAAGATTTTATCCATCGCGCGAGCAACCACTGGGTTAACGTCATACTCTTCACATGGTGTTGCGAACATCATGTGTAGGAAGTTTTCTGCATAGCCAAGATCATTACGTGGGTAAATAAATGGTTGACCTACAGAGTACTTGTAACACATCGCTGCCAACGTTGGCATTTTAGACAATAGACGGTACGCCGCGATTTCGCGGTGTTGGTCATTATTGATGTCTAAAGAGTCATGGTAGAAGGCTGCAAGTGCACCAACTACACCACACATAACGGCCATTGGGTGAGCATCACGACGGAAGCCGTGGAAGAAGCTTGCGATTTGCTCATGCACCATAGTGTGGCGAGTTACAATTTTCTTGAACTCTTCGTATTTTTCACGAGTAGGGGCTTCACCGTAAAGAAGGATGTAACACACTTCTAAATAGTCGGCATTATTGGCTAACTGATCGATAGGGTAACCGCGGTGTAGCAGAACACCTTTGTCGCCGTCGATGTAAGTGATTTGAGATTCACAGGATGCAGTGGCAAGAAAACCCGGGTCAAATGTGAAGTAGCCATTCGCTCCAAGTTTGCGAACATCGATTACTTGTGGGCCGATACTCCCGTCCATAATCGGCAGTTCAATTGGCGCTTTACCTTCAATATGAAGGGTCGCTTTCTTATCTGCCATAACAATCTCCTTTGTTTATTATTTAATCCGTCCAGGATGTTTTGTGTGCCTTTTTTTACGTCTGATCCACATCAAAGTCAATTTTCTTCATCTGATGTGTGCACTTTCTTTGATTTTTTATACATATAAAGTTAAAAATCTGTTCTATGTAGCAAAAATTGTTACATCAATTGTATTAGAATGTTGCCAGCCGTATATTGGCGCAGTTAATTTTGGTGGAAACCTTATAAATTCAAGGCTAGAAACAATTAGAATGAGAGGTTTTTATTCTGATTGTTAACAATTTATTTACAATTTAAGTGCTAGATATAGCGATTATTTGTTAAGTAAATGTTAAGTTTTATGGCTTTGCCACCAAAAAACATTCATAACTATAAATGCTCAATGGAGCTGAGTGAGCAAGCCCGTGAAAGAAAGAAAGTCAAGACCTGTTAATTTAGATTTACAGACCATTAGCTTTCCGATTAGCGCAATCGCATCAATCCTTCACCGTGTGTCAGGGGTTATTACGTTTGTCGCAGTCGGCATACTACTTTGGTTACTATCCTTATCATTATCTTCGCCACAAGGCTTCATGGACGCGAGTTATCTTGTAGGTGGTTTTTTCGCCAAGTTTATTCTTTGGGGAATTTTAACCGCTTTGGCCTACCACATTGCTGGTGGTATTCGTCATTTATTGATGGATCTTGGTCATTTCGAGGAGCTTGAATCTGGAGCAATGAGTGCGAAAGTTGCTTTCGGTGCAACAGCCGTTCTATCTGTATTGGCGGGGATCTTGGTATGGTAAAAAACGTTTCTTCATTCGGTCGCAATGGAGTTCATGATTTCTTACTAATTCGCTCTACCGCGATCATCATGACTCTTTATACGATCTATCTCGTGAGTTTCTGCGCTTTCACAGATATCTCATATGCCTCATGGACGTCCTTCTTCGGAGGAACGTTTACTAAAGTCTTCACAATGTTGGCGTTAGTTTCAGTACTTATCCACGGCTGGATTGGCTTATGGCAAGTACTAACTGACTACGTAAAGTGTTCTAAACTTCGTGGCGGTCTTCAATTAGTCGTCATTGCAATTCTGTTTGGGTACTTCTTCTCTGGCCTGTTTGTTTTGTGGGGTGCGTAAGTGACTATTCCTGTTCGTGAGTTTGATGCCGTAGTAATCGGCGCTGGTGGTGCTGGCATGCGTGCTGCGCTGCAAATTTCTGAGCAAGGCTTATCTTGTGCTTTGCTATCTAAAGTATTCCCAACTCGTTCACACACAGTATCTGCTCAAGGTGGTATTACCGTTGCTCTTGGTAACTCTCACAAAGATAACTGGCAGTGGCACATGTACGATACGGTAAAAGGTTCTGATTACATCGGTGACCAAAATGCTATCGAATATATGTGTAAGAACGGTCCTGAATCTGTTATCGAACTTGAGCGCATGGGTCTTCCATTCTCTCGTTTTGAAGATGGTTCAATCTATCAACGTCCGTTTGGTGGTCAATCTAAAGAGTTTGGTGGCGAGCAGGCTGCTCGTACGGCGGCTGCGGCTGACCGTACTGGTCACGCGCTACTGCACACTCTTTACCAACAAAACATCAAACATAAGACAACCATTTTCTCTGAGTGGTACGCACTGGATTTAGTGAAGAACCAAGATGGTGCCATCTTAGGTTGTACTGCTCTATGTATGGAAACTGGTGAGATTTGTTACTTCAAATCTAAAGCAACGATTCTGGCAACAGGTGGTGCGGGTCGTATCTACGCTTCTACGACTAATGCTCATATCAACACAGGTGACGGTGTCGGTATGGCACTGCGTGCTGGTGTACCAATGCAAGACATGGAAATGTGGCAATTCCACCCAACAGGTATTGCGGGTGCGGGTGTATTGGTAACTGAAGGTTGTCGTGGTGAAGGTGGTTACCTTCTAAATAAAGACGGCGAACGTTTCATGGAACGTTATGCTCCAAACGCAAAAGACCTTGCTGGTCGTGACGTTGTTGCTCGTTCAATGATGATTGAAATTCGTGAAGGTCGTGGTTGTGATGGTCCTTGGGGTCCACACATCAAGCTGAAACTGGATCACTTAGGTAGAGACGTTCTTGAGTCTCGTCTACCTGGTATCTGTGAGCTTTCTCGTACCTTTGCTCACGTTGACCCAGTAAAAGAACCAATTCCAGTTATTCCAACCTGTCACTACATGATGGGTGGTGTACCAACTCAAGTTTCTGGTCAAGCGATTAAGCAAGATGCTTCTGGTAAAGATATGGAAGTTCAAGGCTTGTTTGCTTGTGGTGAGATTGCATCTGTATCTGTTCACGGTGCAAACCGTCTAGGTGGTAACTCACTGCTTGACCTAGTGGTATTCGGTCGTGCAACCGGTCTTCACCTAGGTGAAACTCTTGCTGCGCAAGCAGAAGCTCGTCCAGCAACTGAATCGGATATCGAAGCCTCTCTAGCGCGTACCATGCGTTGGGAAAACAGCAAAGGCGGCGAAGACCCATTCCAAATCCGTAAAGACCTACAACGTTGTATGCAAAACAGTTTCTCGGTATTCCGTGAAGGTGATGCAATGGCACAAGGTTTAGAAGAGCTGAAAGTGATTCGTGAGCGTCTGCAAGAAGCTCATCTTTCAGATAAGTCTTCTGAGTTCAACACTCAGCGTATTGAGTGTCTAGAGCTGGATAACTTGATGGAAACAGCATTCTCAACGGCTGTTGCGGCGAACTACCGTACAGAAAGCCGTGGCGCACATGCTCGCTTCGATTTCCCAGACCGTGATGATGCTAACTGGCTATGTCACTCTATCTACAACCCTGAGACGGAACAGATGAGCAAGCGTGATGTAAACATGACGCCTGTACATCGTGAAGCGTTCCCTCCAAAAATCCGTACATACTAAGGGAGGATTAACCAATGAAATTGAACTTCTCTTTGTATCGTTACAACCCGGATGTAGACAACAAGCCGTATATGAAAGAGTATGTGCTTGAGGTTGAAGAAGGCTCGGATATGATGGTTCTTGATGCACTGATTTTGCTGAAAGAACAAGATCCTACAATCGCATTCCGTCGTTCATGTCGTGAAGGTGTTTGTGGTTCCGATGGTTTAAACATGAATGGTAAAAACGGTCTGGCATGTATCACGCCTTTATCTGCACTTAAAGGCAGTAAAATTGTGATTCGTCCACTACCTGGTTTGCCAGTTGTTCGTGACTTGATCGTTGATATGACCCAGTTCTATGACAACTACGCAAAAGTGAAACCGTTCCTGATCTCTGAAGGTGATTTACCTCCTTCACGTGAAAACTTACAGTCTCCTGAAGAGCGCGCGCATTTAGATGGTCTGTACGAATGTATCATGTGTGCATGTTGTACAACTTCATGTCCTTCGTTCTGGTGGAATCCTGATAAGTTTATTGGTCCTGCAGGTCTTTTAGCTGCTTATCGATGGTTAATTGATAGTCGTGACACTGCGACAGATGAACGCTTATCTAATCTTGATGATGCATTTAGCGTTTTTCGTTGCCATGGCATCATGAATTGTGTAAGTGTCTGTCCTAAAGGGTTAAATCCGACGAAAGCAATCGGTCATATTAAATCAATGCTGATTAATCGTTCTGTTTAAATAGTCACAAGATTGCAGGCTCTAGGGCCTGCCTTTGTAGCTCGGCATAGACCGAAGCAAACGTGAAACCTACTAGTTAAGGGAAAATAATGCACAACGGCGTGATGAAGGCATGGCTCGAGTCTTCACACTTGGCTGGCGCCAATGCAACTTATGTAGAAGATATCTACGAACTGTATCTAAGTGATCCCGATCTGGTAAGTGAGGAGTGGAAACGTGTTTTTGATGGTTTGCCTACGCAGCCTGAAAATGTGGTTGAACAGCCGCATTCACGTGTCCGTGATTACTTCCGACGACTCGCTCAAGAGACAAAGCATTACAATGTCCAAGTTAGTGACCCCGAAGTCGATGCAAAACAAGTAAAAGTATTACAGCTTATCAATGCTTACCGCTTCCGCGGACATGAAGCTGCTAAACTTGACCCCCTAAATTTGTGGAAACGCCCACCAGTGGCGGAATTGGATCCTGCTTTCCACAATCTTACCGAAGATGATATGGAAGAAACTTTTAACGTTGGTTCTTTTGCCGTTGGCACAGAAACCATGAAGT
The DNA here is from genome assembly GCF_021726015.1 of Vibrio sp. A1-b2. Taxonomy (NCBI): domain Bacteria; kingdom Pseudomonadati; phylum Pseudomonadota; class Gammaproteobacteria; order Vibrionales; family Vibrionaceae; genus Vibrio; species Vibrio sp. A1-b2. The sequence continues at coordinate 599,823 of NZ_JAKKCI010000001.1, read as the reverse complement.
TAAAGGACATCTACAAATCTCTAGAACAGACTTATTGTGGTTCTATCGGTGCTGAATACATGCACATGACAGACACTGAGCAAAAGCGTTGGATCCAACAACGTTTAGAATCAGTAGTAGGTCAGCCATCTTTCACTCTCGAAGAGAAAAACACTTTCCTTGATGAATTAACTGCAGCGGAAGGCCTTGAGCGCTATTTAGGCGCAAAATTCCCAGGCGCGAAACGATTCTCACTGGAAGGTGGTGATGCATTAATCCCAATGACTAAAGAGCTGATCCGTCATGCCGGTAAAAACGGTATGCGTGAAGTTGTTGTTGGTATGGCGCACCGTGGTCGCTTGAATATGCTTGTTAACGTTTTGGGTAAAAAACCTCAAGATTTGTTTGATGAGTTTGCTGGCAAGCACGACGAAACATGGGGTACAGGTGACGTTAAATACCACCAAGGTTTCTCAGCGGATTTCGCAACTCCAGGTGGCGATGTTCACTTAGCACTGGCGTTTAACCCTTCTCACCTTGAGATTGTAAACCCAGTAGTTATGGGCTCTGTGCGCGCACGTCAAGATCGTCTAGGCGATGAAGATGGTAGCAAAGTACTTCCTATTACTATTCACGGTGACTCTGCTGTTGCGGGGCAAGGTGTTGTAGCTGAAACATTTAACATGTCATTGGCTCGCGGTTACTGTGTTGGTGGTACGGTTCGTATCGTGGTTAACAACCAAGTTGGTTTCACGACTTCAAACCCTCGCGACACTCGTTCAACCATGTACTGTACTGACATCGCGAAAATGGTTCAGGCGCCAATCTTCCACGTTAACTCAGACGATCCAGAAGCGGTTGCGTTCGTAACACGCATTGCACTGGATTACCGTAATGAGTTCAAACGTGACGTCGTGATTGACCTTGTTTGTTATCGTCGTCATGGACACAACGAAGCTGATGAGCCAAATGCAACTCAGCCTCTGATGTACCAGAAAATCAAAAAACACCCAACACCACGTAAGCTATACGCTGATGTGCTGATCGATCGTAAAGAATGCGATATTGAGACAGCCACTCAATTGGTGAATGAATATCGTGATGCATTGGATCGTGGTGAAGTCGTCGTTAAAGAATGGCGCCCAATGGCAATGCACTCTGTAGACTGGTCTCCGTACTTAGGTCACGATTGGAATATTGATTGGGATAGCCAAATTGATCTTGATCGCCTGAAAGAGCTTGCAACACGCACTTGTTCGCATCCAGAGAGTCATAAGCTTCAAAGTCGTGTAGAAAAAATCTACAACGACCGTAAGGCTATGATTACTGGTGAGAAAAAACTTGATTGGGGTATGGCGGAAACTTTGGCTTACGCAACTTTGGTTGATAATGGTAAGCGAATTCGTATCTCTGGTCAGGACTCTGGACGTGGCACGTTCTTCCACCGTCATTCGGTTCTACACAACCAAACAGACGCGAGCACGTACATTCCTTTAGCGAATATTCATGACAACCAAGGTCCATTTGAAGTTTTGGACTCGGTGTTATCTGAAGAAGCAGTATTGGCATTTGAATATGGTTATGCGACAGCTGAACCTAGTGGTTTAACCATTTGGGAAGCTCAGTTTGGTGACTTTGCCAACGGTGCGCAGGTTGTTATCGACCAATTCATCTCTTCTGGCGAACAGAAGTGGGCTCGTCTATGTGGTTTGACTATGCTGCTGCCTCACGGCTACGAAGGTCAAGGCCCAGAGCACTCGTCTGCACGTCTAGAACGTTACCTGCAGCTATGTGCAGAGCAAAACATGCAAGTTATCGTACCTTCTACACCAGCACAGGTTTATCACATGCTGCGTCGTCAGGTTGTACGTAAGATGCGTCGTCCGCTCATTGTTATGTCACCAAAATCTCTGCTTCGTCATCCTCTATGTGTGTCAAGCATGGAAGAGCTAGCGCAAGGTACATTCTTGCCAGCTATCGGTGAAATTGACGATTTGAACCCTGCTAACGTTAAACGCGTTGTATTCTGTTCAGGTAAAGTTTACTACGACTTGTTAGAGCAACGTCGTAGCAATGAACAAGATGATGTTGCTATCGTTCGTATTGAACAGCTTTACCCATTCCCGATGGAAGAAGTACAAGCGGCTATCGAACAATACACTAACGCTGTTGATTATGTATGGTGTCAGGAAGAGCCTCAAAACCAAGGCGCTTGGTACTGTAGTCAACACAATTTCCGTGCGGCGATCCCAGCAGGCGCCGATTTGAAATATGCAGGCCGTCCTGCTTCTGCATCACCAGCAGTAGGCTATATGTCGGTACACTTGAAGCAGCAGAAAGCGTTAGTTGATGACGCTCTGAACATAGCTTAAGAACTAGAAGTAAAAGGAAGACACAGATATGACAATTGAAATTCTGGTTCCAGACTTACCTGAATCAGTAGCGGACGCAACTGTCGCGACTTGGCACAAGAAACCGGGCGACATGGTTGCTCGTGACGAAGTCATTGTTGAAATCGAAACTGATAAAGTTGTTTTAGAAGTACCAGCTCCGGAAGAAGGTGTACTAGAAGCGATTCTTGAAGAAGAAGGTGCAACCGTTCTTTCTAAACAACTACTTGCACGCCTAACTCCTGGAGTTGTTGCAGGCGAGCCAACTAAAGACTCTGCGGATTCAAGCGAAGCTTCTCCAGATAAACGTCACAAAGCGACGTTGACTGAAGAAACGAACGATGCGCTAAGCCCAGCAGTTCGTCGTCTGCTTGCAGAACACAACCTAGAAGCGAGTGACGTGAAAGGTTCTGGTGTAGGCGGTCGCATTACTCGTGAAGACATCGAAGCACACCTAGCATCGAACAAAGCAGCACCAGCTCCTGTTGCTGAAGCAGCAGCGCCAGCACCTGTTGCAGCTCGTAGTGAAAAACGCGTGCCGATGACTCGCCTTCGTAAGCGTATTGCAGAGCGTCTGCTTGAAGCGAAGAACAGCACTGCAATGTTGACGACGTTCAACGAAGTGAACATGAAGCCTATTATGGATCTTCGTGCGCAGTATCAAGACCAGTTTGAGAAGCGCCACGGTATTCGTCTTGGTTTTATGTCTTTCTACGTGAAAGCCGTAACAGAAGCTCTAAAACGTTACCCAGAAGTGAATGCTTCATTGGATGGCGACGATGTCGTTTACCACAACTTCTTTGATATCAGCATTGCGGTATCAACACCTCGTGGTTTGGTGACGCCAGTGCTTAAAGATGCGGATACCCTTGGTTTTGCTCAAGTGGAAAAAGGCATCAAAGAACTCGCACTTAAAGGTCGTGACGGTAAGTTGACGGTAGATGAATTAGTGGGTGGTAACTTCACTATCACTAACGGTGGTGTATTTGGCTCGCTAATGTCTACGCCAATCATCAACCCACCACAAGCGGCAATCTTGGGTATGCATAAGATTCAAGATCGCGCAATGGTAGTGGACGGTAAGATTGAAATCTTACCTATGATGTACCTAGCTCTATCTTACGACCACCGTTTAATCGATGGCCGTGAGTCAGTAGGCTTCCTAGTAACCGTTAAGGAACTACTAGAAGACCCTGCACGTCTGCTATTAGACATTTAATATCGCTAAAACGTCTAGTTACCCTAGGGTGACTAGACGCCCATAGCGCCCAAGGCTAGACTGCCCAACATCTGGCCTTCATCTAAGTTTCAACGACTTATTTGTAAAGCCCTACGAACGCAAACGCAGCCAAGACTGTAGCGTTATGGAAATAATAATTCCTTCAAAGGAAGAACAAACGGAATATCAAAATGAATTTGCATGAATACCAAGCCAAACAGCTGTTTGCAGAATTTGGATTGCCTGTACCCGAAGGTTATGCATGTGATACGCCACAAGAAGCTTTCGAAGCTGCTGGCCGTATCAGTACAGCGAAAAAAGTCGTTAAGTGTCAGGTTCACGCAGGTGGCCGCGGTAAAGCGGGTGGTGTAGAACTTCACGACACTAAAGAAGGCGTTAAAGAGTTCGCTCAAAAGTGGCTAGGTAAAAACCTAGTAACTTATCAAACAGATGCAAACGGTCAGCCTGTTGCTAAGATTCTGGTTGAAGAAGCGTCAAACATCGCAAATGAATTGTACCTAGGTGCAGTTGTTGACCGTGCTACACGTAAAATTGTGTTCATGGCGTCAACAGAAGGTGGTGTAGAAATTGAAAAAGTTGCTGAAGAGACTCCAGAGTTAATTCACAAAGCAGCGATTGATCCACTCGTAGGCCCACAAGCTTACCAAGGTCGTGAACTTGCGTTCAAACTAGGCCTTGCTGGTGACCAAATTAAACAATTCGTTAAGATCTTTATGGGTCTTGGCCAAATGTTCTCTCAGTACGATCTAGCTCTACTAGAGATCAACCCTCTTGTGATTACTGGCGAAGGCAACCTATTGTGCCTCGACGGTAAAATCAATATCGACTCAAACGCTATGTACCGTCAACCTAAACTGCGTGAAATGCACGATCCTTCACAGGAAGACGAGCGTGAAGCACACGCAGCTCAGTGGGAACTGAACTACGTAGCTCTAGACGGTAACGTTGGCTGTATGGTTAACGGTGCTGGTCTAGCAATGGGTACAATGGACATTGTTAACCTACACGGTGGCAAACCTGCAAACTTCCTAGATGTAGGTGGTGGTGCAACGAAAGAGCGTGTAGCTGAAGCATTCAAGATCATCCTATCTGATGACAATGTGAAAGCCGTTCTAGTAAACATCTTTGGTGGTATCGTACGCTGTGACATGATCGCAGAAGGTATTATCGGAGCAGTGAAAGAAGTTGGCGTAAGCGTTCCAGTTGTTGTTCGTCTAGAAGGTACGAACGCGGAGCTTGGTCGTGAAGTTCTTGCAAGTTCTGGTCTTGATATCATTGCAGCTGAGTCTCTAACTGACGCAGCTCAAAAAGTTGTTGCTGCTGCGGAGGGCAAATAATGTCTGTACTTATTAACAAAGATACTAAAGTGATCTGCCAAGGTTTTACTGGCGGCCAAGGTACTTTCCACTCTGAGCAAGCGATCGCTTACGGAACGCAAATGGTTGGTGGTGTTTCTCCAGGTAAAGGTGGTCAAACTCACCTAGGTCTACCTGTGTTCAACACTGTACGTGAAGCAGTAGAAGCAACAGGCGCTACAGCGACGGTTATCTACGTACCAGCAGCATTCTGTAAAGATGCAATTCTAGAAGCTATTGATGCAGGTATTCAGCTAATCGTAACGATCACTGAAGGCATCCCAACTATCGATATGATCGATGTGAAAGTGAAGCTGGAAGAAACTGGCGTACGTATGATCGGTCCAAACTGTCCGGGTGTTATTACGCCGGACGAATGTAAGATCGGTATCATGCCTGGTCACATTCATAAGAAAGGTAAAGTAGGTATCGTATCTCGTTCAGGTACTCTGACTTATGAAGCGGTTAAACAGACTACTGACGAAGGTTTTGGCCAGTCAACGTGTGTCGGTATCGGTGGTGATCCAATTCCGGGTTCAAACTTTATCGATATTCTAAAACTGTTCCAAGAAGACCCAGAGACTGAAGCAATCGTAATGATTGGTGAAATCGGTGGTACAGCGGAAGAAGACGCAGCAGCGTTCATCAAAGAAAACGTGACTAAGCCTGTTGTTTCTTACATTGCAGGTGTAACTGCTCCTCCGGGTAAACGTATGGGCCACGCGGGCGCAATCATTTCTGGTGGTAAAGGTACAGCGGAAGAGAAATTTGCTGCACTTGAATCTGCTGGCGTGAAAACGGTTAAGAGCCTAGCGGACATCGGTAAAGCTCTGCGTGAAGTTACCGGTTGGTAATCTCATTCAAGATAAAGAAAACCCAAGCTCAGGCTTGGGTTTTTTATTGGAAGCGCTAAGGTATTAAAGAAACCATTAACTTCTTTTAACGATATGGCTAAGCATAAACAATGTGCTTGCGCTGATAACGACAGATGGACCCGCTGGTGTGTCAAAGTGCCAAGATAAAGTTAGTCCGCACAGAACGCTGATGATGCCGATTAGAGAGGCAAACAGTGCCATCTGCTCTGGTGTTTGAGCCAGTCGTCTTGCGGTCGCTGCCGGAATAATAAGTAGTGAGGTCATGATCAGGGCACCCACAAACTTCATGCCCACAGCGATAACTAAACCTACTAATAGCATGAGTACCAAACGCATCAGGTCAATGTTGATGCCTTCTACCGAAGCAAGTTCTTCATTCACACTGCTTGAAAGCAATGGACGCCAAAACAGATAAAGAATCGCGCCTACAATGATCACACCGCTCCAGATAAAGATTAGGTCAGAAGGGTTTACTGCAAGCAGATCGCCGAACAGATAACTCATCAAATCAATACGAACATTGTCCAGAAAACTAACAGCAATCAAACCGAGCGATAGAGAGCTGTGAGCCAGGATGCCGAGCAATGTATCGGTAGCAACCAATTGCTGCTTTTGCAGCGTTACTAAAATGAAGGCCAATCCTAAACAACAAATAAGCAGCGCAAAATAAAGATTGATGTCCAAAAGAAAGCCCAACGCAAGCCCCATAAGAGAGGCGTGAGCTAACGTGTCGCCAAAGTAGGCCATTTTGCGCCAAACGACAAATGAGCCTAATGGTCCTGCAATAATCGCAATGCCAATACCAGCAAGAATCGATGGAAGTAGAAATTCAATCATGTTGATGATGACCATGGGAGTGGTGAGAACATGTACCAGCATCGCCTTTTACTGGCTGACCAGAAAGATCATGATGATGGTGCTCATGGTTATGATGATAAAACGCCAATGTTTCTCGGCTACGGTCACCGAATAAAGCAATATAACTTGGGTGTTTGGTGATGTGCTCCGGTGTACCGGAACAACACACATGGTGATGCAAACAAATCACCTCATCGGTTTTTGCCATTACCAGATGAAGATCATGGGAAACCATAAATACACCACAGCCGAAACGCTGACGAATGGTATTGATTAAATCGTATAAGTCAATTTGGCCTTGCACATCCACACCTTGAGCAGGCTCATCCAATACAAGGATGTCAGGTCTTTGTAGCAAAGCACGTGCAAGCAGTACTCGTTGGTTTTCGCCACCAGACAACTTGTGCATGTCATTTTTTGCCAAATGTTCAGCACCAACCAATCGCATCGCTTCGGTGAGTTCCTGACGACTATACTTACCAGCGAGTTTAAGAAAACGCTCTACGGTGAGTGGTAACGTATCGTTAAGCTTTAGCTTCTGAGGAACGTAGCCAATCTTTACATTTTTAGCTTTGACGACATTACCTGAAGTCGGTGTGTGAAGACCGAGCAGTACTCTAACTAAAGTCGATTTTCCTGCTCCATTTGGTCCGATAAGGGTTGTTATCTTTCCTTTTGAAAGAGCAAGGTTGACGCGATCTAATACTCGGAGTTGGTTGAAATCTACGCAGATATCTTGCAACTCAATAAGCGCTGACATTAATGGAACTCATTTGCAATTGACTGATGTTATAATGTAACATTTATCCAATATTAACGCCACAGGATATACGACATCCATGTTTTCTAGAATCACTCTTTTATTGAGTCTTATTGTCTTACCCTTTTCTAGTTGGGCAAATACCATTCTGACAAGTATTAAACCTATTCAGATGATTACGCATGAGTTGACACTAGGAGTGACCGAGCCAGAAGTTTTGCTCTCAGCCAATGCGTCACCACACGATTACGCCCTTCGCCCTTCGGATGTCAAAACCATTCGCCACAGTTCTTTGGTTATTTGGTTCGGTAAAGATCTGGAACCTTTTTTGGAGAAAGTTCTCAGTCAGCAAGACAACGTCTTAACGCTAAGTGAAATACCTGATTTGAAGCTACGTTCTTATGGTGAAGTGGGGCATGATCATGAACATGATGGTCATAACCATGGAACTCATGACCCGCACTTTTGGTTGGGCGTAGAACAGGTAGAACAGGTGGCAAAGGCGATTACACAAGCTCTTGTTGCTTCAGATGTAGCGCATAAAGACATATACAACAAAAATTTGAGCGACTTTATTAACTCGTTACATCAAACAGATAAAGAAATTGCCGCCAAGCTAGACCAAGTAAAGCATAAGCCGTATTACGTTTTCCACGATGCTTATGATTACTTTGAGCAGCATTATGGTTTGAACAATATTGGCCATTTTACCGTCAGCCCAGACAGAAAGCCGGGTGCTAAAACTCTGATTAACATACGTAAAGCACTGGCTGCTAATGAAGCTAAATGTGTTTTCTCTGAGCCTCAGTTTCAACCTGCAGTAATTGAAAGTGTGGTGAGAGGCAGTGATGCTCAAACGGGAGTTCTCGATCCTTTAGGTGTCGATATCCCTGTAGCTAAAGGTAGTTACTTCGAGTTTCTCCATTCTATGAGCGACAGTTATTACGACTGTCTCGCGAAATAACTTTGGGTAATTCATTTATTACTTAGTGACATTTACAGATATTCACACTATGAAAGGCGATTTTTTATCGTCTTTCATTTGTGATACACGCTGAGAAAGCAAATTTTATCTCATTTCCCCCTTCAACTATCGCTGTTTTTCTATACAATGCGAGTTATTTTTTGTCGCGAATTAACATTCGCAAACCTCTTTGGTCGTAGAAAGGGCTTATTTTGTATCGCATCCTGTGTCTTGTCTTTGCTGTCTTTTACTTTGGCGTGTTTTCAGCAAACGCCATCGAAAAGTCTCCTTCTGTGTTTTATCCTCTACCAACTCAAACACAGGGCAAAGTCTACGCGGCCAAAAGCTTATTCGTTGGTGATGCGGGGGGTATTTGGCTGCACGATGTCCATGGCAAAATACGTTTTTTTGACGGGCAAGCCATTTTGCCGAGGCAAGGTTCCATTCTGTCCAATGATTACCAGCAACTTGTTTACTTGAACAATGCTTTCTGGACTGTGATAGATGGCAGTCTGAACAAAATATCGACCAATGATGTACGAACCCGTGTCGTTGACCTTCCTGCAGGAACGGTCATTGATAAGATAGGCGTCTCTGGAAAGTCTATTTGGATGGTAAGCAAAGACTATTTCTACACTTACAATACGCAATCGCTTTTACTCGAGTCTTACACTCTAAAAACACTGACTCACTTTGATAAGTCAAAAAGGGTTGTGGTTAATGATGCGACATTCGGCATTTCAAAGTGGGTGCTAGCAACAAACTCCGGTGTTTTCCTATCAGAAAATCACAGTTTTATTCATGTACCTCGTTCGGGCGATGACTACGTTGAAACTTTATTCTTCTCCGAAAAGCGTAGAGAGATGCTTGTTGGAACATTAGATGGTGTACTGCTGGTTGATTTGAAAAACAAATCTAAAGATCCTCAAAAAATAGCTAAATCGCACGTACTCTCTATTGCTGAAACAGAAAATGAATATTGGATAGGCACAGAGAACGGTTTGTTCGTCCACTCATTGTTGAATCAGAGTACGACAAAGCTAAAGAGTAACGTACACAGTGCTTACTCGCTTAAAGGTCATAAGATTTTTTCTCTAGTGAACGACGCACAAGGGGGGATATGGATTGCCTCTGAGAAAGGTGTGTTTTACTACTCAATGTTTGGTCAGAAATTTAATCGTGTTTTGTCCAAGAAACTGACGAATAGCGGCTTGAACGCCGATATTAAAAACATCGCTTATCTGCAAGGCAGCGACGAGTTTTTGCTCTCGACGTCAACGGGTGTAGCTCGCATTAATTTTAATCAATCACCACGACGAGAGCTGCTTTATGAAGGGCAAGTCAATGATTCAGTCTTAATGGGGAACGTTCTATGGCTAGCCACCGATGACGGTTTAGTCAAATTCGATGTCGTGCATTCAAAAGTAGTGAAAACCTCGCTTCCACTTTTGCTAACCCATTCCAAAGTGGATCGAATTGAAGTGGATAGCCATGAAGAATTATGGGGTGTGTCTGGTAATAAACTGTGGTCTTACAACACAGTCACCAAAGTGTTCGTGGAATATGGCGACGATTGGTTAGTGGATGCTTATCTTCCTGCCACTATCACGCAGTTAAAAGCGACACGGCACAATGGCATCCTTATTGGTACTGAGCACGGCACTTATTCCATCAGAGATCAGAGAATCACTTTCGATAGTGCGAGCAGCGAGTATGGTCAAAACCATTCAGTGATTGAAGATCGAGACGGAAATGTCTGGTATGCGAGTGATTATGGCGTGTACAAACAGCAAAGTGATAATGGTAAATTGTTCTCTATTATTTTGGCTGAAGACAGCATTAGCCCTAAATGTTTGATGGAAACGTCCCAAGGAATATGGCTATCCTCTTCTAGAGGGTTAACCCTTTATAGCCATCAAGGCGCAGTAAAAAAACATTTTGGTGAACCTTACGGGTTAATCAACAATGAGTTTCTTCCTAGTGTTTGTACTTCGAGCAATAGTTCGGTTTACCCACAGTTAGTTATTGGGTCTGCACTAGGTATGGTGAAAGTTTCGGCTGAAGAATTGTCCGTCTCAAGTCTGCCTCATTCTCCGGTCATTATTAGTCAAATCAAGGTTGACGATAAGCTGTTGTCGGTAGGAAGTCCCTCGGAGATTAGTGTGGATTATGGCCGATCATTAAGCCTCACTTTTGGCGCTTTACCCCAAACAGTGAACTTGAGTCTTGAGTATAAGTTAACGGAAAGCAGTCCGTGGTTACCTATTGATGGGTCCCAACTCACGCTTGATTATTTACGGCCGGGCCATTATCAACTCCATTTACGAAGCTCTACAACAGAGCAACGTAACAAATTAGAAAGCTATTTATCGTTTCACGTTATAGAGCCATGGTATCTCTCTATGACGGCTTTCATCGTTTATGTACTGAGCCTCATTTCTTTGTTGATATTCGTTGTTTGGTGGCGCTCACGCATGATGATGAAAGCAAACCGATTGCTCAAAGAGCAAGTGGATTTGAAAACCAGTCAGCTTAGGCACCAAAGTAAAATCGTACTCAGCAATAACTTGCAACTTCGCAAGCAGATTCAGGTTCGCCACGCACTGTTGGAAAACATTTTATTGGCTATAGAGCCAAGATTAGAAAAGCTAAAACTCGGAGCTCGTGAAGCGAATCAAGAAGAACTAGAAACTCTGGTGGAAGAAGCCAGAATCGAGTTGGAACAGGTTAAAAACGTGCGTTCCGATAATGAGTCGACGACTTTAACGCATAACCTATCTCTGGTTCTGGAATCGGTAGTGAGCAGCTGGAGTGATGAATTTTCTATTGCTGGAATGATTCTGGACACGGAAATTCAAAGTAGAAGAAGTTACGTAAAATTACAGCAGTTCAATCTGGATGTGATTTTTAATGCTTTATTTGCAGAGGCAATGAAACGTTTATTCAAGAATCAATCGCTCGTTGTTCGTTGCTATGAAGTGAATGGGCGTGTTTTGGTAACCTTGAGTGACCAAGGAGGAAGCGCTAAAAATGTCGAACAGACCATGACAACCACGTCGGGTTTTGCTCTCAATCAGCTAAGCGATCTTGCTGAGCAATCGGGCGGTGAAATGAATGTCTATGTGTCTAAGGAACAGAATGTTGTGCAGCTATCTTGGCCAGCGGCAGATATTGAAAAACTGGAAACAGACTTGGATTCATACTCAAAGTGTTCAGGTGACAATATCCTAGATGATACTGAGTGTTTATGGCTCAGTAAGGTTGAACAGCTTGTTGTCGATAATTTTTCTGATGCGGAATTTAGCACTGCTAATGTAGTGAAAGTATTATTTATGTCTGAACGAAGTTTCCAAAGACGATTTAAAACAGCTACGGGTAAAACATTTAAAGAATATCTGAACGAAGTACGATTGGAGAAAGCTTGTCAACGCTTGCTAAGTGGAGAGAAGGTATCTCAGGCAGCGTATGAGTGTGGCTTCAATGACCCCTCTTATTTCAGTCAGCGTTTTAAACATCATTTCGGTTTGTCTCCAACTCAGTTTATCGATGAACACCAAGATTAAAGGTGTTCATCTTCCTTATTCCTTATTAGTACCTTCTTTTTTCGACCTATGACTACAGCTTACCTTGGACATGACTTTTTGAGTCCATTAAAAGCTCTTCAATAGAGATCCCAAGAGAAATTAACAGAAGTTAAAGCAACAAAGCTGCGAGTCATTATCTGTAATCGAAGCTATATCTAGTCGAAGTAGGTTGGAGAAGGCTATTTATTTGTTTTGCTTATCAGTGGTTTTGGGCAGTAAGACGTGCTGGGACTGGATTGGGTATCTGCAGATAAAAAAAACCGTGGTATAGCCGGGGGACTATACCACGGGTGCCAAAGACACCTTCGCTTGCTGCCGGAGTGACATAGCATCACTTCTGGAATAAATGTCTTCGAGAATGTGTGAAGACGGGAGTGACTATAATCAAACCGTACTTATACCCTTATAAAATTAACGACAATTTTCTATAAGAAAAACGACAACAAAATTTATTGATTTTAAGTTGTTGTTATTAATGATTTTATTTTGTTTCTCATTGAGGGGTAAGAAAAATCAGCACGTTTTAATATTTAAAAGTAGCTTTTGAAATTAACGTTTTTGACGAGATGAAGAAGTCATTAAGCATGAGTTGCCATTTTAGCAATGTTTGATTTCACGCAATATTTGTTGGGTTATAGGGGCGTATTATCCACATATCAAATAAAAATGTTTCTCATTAACACTACGATTGGCGAAATGCATTATGAAACTATCTGACTTAAATGATGGCGACCGAGGCACTGTTCTAGCAATGAACGGTTTGTCTAATGAGGTTAGGAAAAAGCTTATGGTGATGGGGTTATTACCAAACACTGAAGTAACGCTAATTCGTAGAGCACCTATGGGTGATCCGCTACAGGTTGAAGTAAGAGGCATATCGTTGGCAATGCGAGAGAGTATTGCGTCGTCTATTGAAGTGGAGAAAGCATAATGCAATATCAAGTGCTTACAGTTGGTAACCCGAACAGCGGCAAAACAACATTGTTTAACGGCCTGACCGGTGCAAAACAGCAAGTGGGGAACTGGGCTGGTGTTACTGTTGAGAAAAAAACGGGTCGTTACTCCCATTCCAGTGATGAGTTCAGACTGACGGACTTACCGGGAATCTATGCTTTAGACAGTGGTAACGATAGCAACAGTATTGACGAATCGATTGCTTCAAGAGCGGTATTAACTCATCCGGCGGATCTTATTATTAACGTTGTGGATGTAACGAGCTTAGAACGCAGTCTATATATGACATTGCAGTTGCGTGAACTCGGCAGGCCAATGGTTGTTGTCCTCAATAAGATGGATGTACTCAAGCGTGAGCGTCAACGCATTGATACCAAATTGCTTGCCCAAATGTTGGGTTGCCCTGTCTTTACCCTTTCAGCCAACAACAGAGATCAAGTTCGTCGTTTCAAAGAGAAACTCCATAAGCAGCTTATCCAAGGTATCGCTCTTAAAGATATTGAACTGAACTATGGAGAAAACTTTGAAGCGTCAATTCAGCACTTAATACCATTGTTTAAAGAACAAGATGTGTCTGCTCGTGCTCTTGCCATTCGCGCTCTTGAGAATGATTTAATGGTCATTAATGCCTTGCCTGAAGCTGACCGCGCAGAAGTCTATAAACAACAGCAAGAATGCAGACTAGATATCGACTTACATGTGGCAGATACCAAATACACTTTCCTTCATGAACAGTGTAAAAAAATTCGTTGTAGCGAAGGTAAGCTGAGCCACAGTTTTACTGAGAAAGCCGATAAGATCATTTTAAACAAATGGGTTGGTGTACCTTTCTTCTTCGTCGTGATGTATCTGATGTTTATGTTCTCCATCAACATTGGTAGTGCGTTTATCGACTTCTTTGATATTGGTGTTGGCGCATTACTGGTTGATGGCGGCCACTATTTGCTTGATGATCATCTGCCTGTTTGGTTGGTTACGGTGCTGGTGGATGGTATTGGAGGCGGTATCCAAACTGTAGCGACCTTTATTCCAGTTATCGCCTGTTTGTATCTGTTCTTAGCTGTGCTGGAAAGCTCAGGCTATATGTCACGAGCAGCATTTGTTCTTGATAAAGTGATGCAAAAAATCGGTCTTCCGGGCAAAGCATTCGTTCCTTTGGTGCTTGGTTTCGGTTGTAACGTGCCTTCTATCATGGCAACCCGTACTTTAGACCAAGAACGTGAACGTAAGTTAGCGGCTTCTATGGCTCCCTTTATGTCATGTGGGGCACGCTTACCTGTATATGCTTTGTTTGCTGCAGCATTCTTCCCTCAAAGTGGTCAAAACATTGTATTTGCGCTTTATCTACTCGGTATAGTTGCAGCTGTGTTTACTGGATGGGTACTCAAGAAAACATTGTATCCAGGTTCAAGTGATAGCTTATTGATGGAAATGCCAGATTATGAGCTTCCAACACTGCAAAATGTATTGATTAAAACGTGGCAAAAACTAAACCGTTTTGTACTGGGTGCGGGTAAGACCATTGTTCTAGTGGTGGCGATTTTAAGCTTTTTGAACTCTGTAGGTACCGATGGTTCTTTCGGTAACCAAGACAGCGAAGCCTCAGTGTTATCGAAAGCTGCACAGGTTGTGACTCCGGTTTTCGCACCGATTGGTGTGAACAAAGATAACTGGCCAGCAACTGTTGGTATCATTACGGGTATATTCGCCAAAGAAGCGGTTGTTGGTACGCTGAATAACCTTTACACCACCGTTAGTGATGAAGAAGGTGCCGAATTCGATTTATTGGCGAGTTTAGAAGAAGCGGTGATGTCTATTCCTGAAAACTTAATGGGATTGAGTTTCTCTGACCCACTGGGTATTGAGATCGGTGACCTTTCTGATAACGAAGCCGTTGCACAAGAGCAAGAAGTGGATTCTTCAATTTTCGGTAACTTAAACTCACATTTCGAAAGTGGCAGTGCAGCATTTGCTTACCTGATCATGATTTTGCTCTACACACCTTGTGTTGCCGCTATGGGCGCATACGTTCGTGAATTTGGCAAAAAGTATTCTTACTTTATTGCCGCATGGACAATGGGGTTAGCGTATGGTTGTTCGGCGATATTCTATCAAGCGGTAAACTTCACGAATCATCCGTTCTCAAGTACCAGTTGGATAGTGGCTATTGTGGCTGTCTACTACACCGTGTTCCAAATGCTTAAAAAAGCAGGGCGCAAACAGCATGTTCTTGAGGTTCAAGTAGCATGATTCTGACCGAACTGAAACAAGCTATTGAAGAGCAGGGAAGTATCACACGTAAAGAACTGGCGAAACGATTTTCAGTCAGTGAAGACGGTGTTGATGCCATGCTCGCTATTTGGATTAAGAAAGGTGTTATTTCTCGCCTGATTGATACCAACGCCGCTCAGTATGTAACGCGAGTACGTTATATCATCAACAAGCAAGATAGCCTGTCAGTCACGGTCACTATGTAGTGAAAATGATGTCATTGAAATAAAGAAAAAGCCGCATTAAGCGGCTTTCTTTTTGAGTATCCAAATTAGTCGGCAAAAGCGATCTTAAGCAGTGACAAAAATTTTGCTCATCGACAGCAAGCTGCGTAGCTTCACCAACATTTCTTCCTGCAGTTCCTCACTACGAACCGTACCCTTGGTATTTCCCCAGATTGGCCCAGGCCAAGCGATATCATCTTCGAAGCGCGCAATATGGTGGATATGCAGTTGAGGAACCATGTTACCTAAAGCGCCAAGGTTAAGCTTTGCTGGTTGGAATAACGCTTCCAAAGCTTGGTTTACCGCTTGAGATTCGACGAGAAATTGTTGCTGCTCGTTCATTGGTAAATGGTGCAGCTCTTTTAAATTCGCTTTCTTCGGTACCAAGATAACCCATGGCACAGCGTCGTCCTTATGGAGTAGAGCAACACAGAGCGGGAAATGGCCAATCACATCGGTATCTTTAGCAAGTTGTGGGTGAAGGTGAAAACTCATATAGGACATCCATGATAAAAACTGCCTCGATTATACCAATGCCAGCAATGAGAAGAACAGAAGATTGCGCAGAGAATCAGCAACAACAAAATAGATTTTGACGGCTTTGGTAAGTTGAGTAGCCTACGCTATCAGAGCAAAGCAAAGCAAAGCAAAGCAAAAAAGGTTGGCATGTTGCCAACCTTTTTCCAGTTTACTTGTATTTATCTGTGGTATTACATGCGTTCTAGCGTATTAATACCAAGCAATGACAAACCTTGTTTGATGGTCTTCGCAGTTAACGCAGCCAGTTTCAAGCGGCTTTGTTTTACTTGCTCATCTTCAGCAACTAGGATTGGGCATGCCTCGTAGAAGCTAGAAAATTGACCAGCAAGTTCGAACAGGTAGCTACACATGATGTGTGGTTGACCTTCACGAGCGACTGCTTGTACTGCTTCTTCAAATTGAAGCAGTTTCGCAATCAATGCTTTTTCTTTCTCTTCAGTAACTTTGATGTCACCGCTCAGTTCATCCATCGACAAACCGGCTTTAGCAAAGATAGAAGCAACGCGAGTGTAAGCATATTGCATGTACGGTGCAGTATTGCCTTCAAACGCTAGCATGTTGTCCCAGTCAAACACATAGTCAGTTGTACGGTGTTTAGACAGGTCAGCATACTTCACTGCCGCCATAGCTACTGTCGTTGCAATGTCAGCTTTCTCTTCGCTTGATAGCTCAGGGTTCTTAGATTCGATTAGAGCCGCTGCACGCTCTTCTGCTTCATCTAGAAGATCAGCAAGACGAACAGTACCGCCTGCGCGAGTCTTGAATGGGCGACCATCTTTACCCAGCATCATGCCGAAAGCGTGGTGTTCTAAAGACACTTCTTCAGGGATGTAACCTGCTTTGCGAACAATAGTCCAAGCTTGCATCAGATGTTGATGTTGACGCGAGTCGATGAAGTACAACACACGGTCAGCACCTAGTGTTTCGTAGCGGTATTTCGCACACGCGATATCGGTCGTGGTGTAAAGGAAACCACCGTCGCGTTTTTGGATGATAACGCCCATTGGCTCACCATCTTTGTTTTTGTATTCGTCTAGGAATACAACTTGTGCGCCGTCATCTTCTTGTGCCAAGCCTTTTTCTTTAAGATCTGCAACGATAGCTGGAAGCATGTCGTTGTACATGCTTTCACCCATCACATCGTCACGAGTAAGTGATACGTTTAGGCGGTCGTAGTTACGCTGGTTTTGAACCATAGTCACATCAACCAGTTTCTTCCACATGTCTAGACAGAACTGGTCGCCACCTTGAAGTTTTACAACGTAGCCACGTGCTTTTGCTGCGAACTCTTCATCTTCATCGTATAGCTTTTTCGATTCACGGTAGAAACCTTCTAGGTCAGAAAGCTCCATAGATACTTCACCAGACTCTTGTTGGATACGCTCAAGGTTTGCGATTAGCATACCGAACTGAGTACCCCAGTCACCAATGTGGTTAGCGCGAATGACTTTGTGACCCAAGAATTCAAGTGTACGAACAACCGCATCGCCGATGATGGTAGAACGTAGGTGACCTACGTGCATCTCTTTTGCAACGTTAGGTGCTGAGTAGTCAGCAACGATAGTTTGCTGTGCTTCAACTGCCACACCTAGACGTTCGTCAGCCAGCGAAGCTTCAGCTTGAGCAGCAAGGAACTCTTCGCTTAGGAAGATATTGATAAAGCCCGGTCCAGCAATTTCAGTTTTGCTTGCGATACCGTCGAGATCGAGAACATCCAAGACTTTTTGTGCGAATTCTCGCGGATTTGTACCTAACTGTTTAGCAACGCCCATCACGCCGTTGGCTTGGTAATCGCCAAACTGTGCTTTTGCAGATTGGCGAACAGCAGCAGGGCTTCCTGCTGGTGCGCCAGCGGCTTCAAGAGCCTGAGATACTTTGTCATTAATCAGTGCTTGAATATTCACTTGGGTGTCCTTCAATTCTGGGAATTGGTTGCGTATGCATAAAAATCACTACACGGTTGTAAATCACCAGACAATAGTGAATGCATATCTTGATCTAGTTCATAAATTGGCGCACATAATAACAATTTTATTGGCGCGCTTATAGGGAAGAAACTGCGAAATTTACTACTTTTCCGCGTGCTTTTGATAGTATCGGTGAAAAATCATTATTTTGGACGCGCAAAATGCTTCAGCCATTGCTAGATGCAGGTCTTCATCCTAATCAGATGAAACAAAACTTGGAAAATTTTATCGAAAAAATTCAGCAACTAACGACTGTATTGCAGATAGATTTATCAGCCTATCAACTTGATCATATTGCCATGCGGATCAATGAGTTGGAATTGGCAAAATTGGCGCACCAAGCTTGGACTCAAGAAGGGGAAGTGATTTCTCAAACCCAAATCAATGGTCGTCCAATTATTGTTATCGCATTTAACCAACCTTTGGTGATTAAAAGTTGGCATATTGAGTGTTTAGAGCTGCCTTATCCCGCAGAAGGTAAGATTTACCCTGAGCAAAGTTGGGAGCATGTAGAATTTGTCGTGCCATCAGACGCGCAAACTGCCGATGACTATCTGGAGTATTTGAAACAGGTGTTCCCTGATCTTGCTTTGAACTGGGGCAAACTTGCAGACAAAGGTGTCAAAGTGAAGCTATCCAGTCCCAAGGGTGAAGGTGAGCGATTGAATAATCCGACTGTGGCGTTCAAGTGGCAAGGCGTGTGTATTAAGTTACACCCTCATTCGCTAAAAAATATTGTTGAATCGGAACAGTAACTGCCCTAAATCACACTAAGTCAAAGTTAGGAGTTGTATTACACAACTCCTTATTTCATTGGAATCTAGCCGATATCGTACGCTTTTGGTCTGAGCTGGAATTCTTCTGTTGATCCAATTTCCAGTCCTAAATGAAGCGGTTCACAGTCCTGATGAGCATTGCCAAGCGTATGCATAATGAGTCGGTTGGCCGTTCTTGGTTTAAGTGTATTAACCACGAAACGAATCATATCGGATTTGCTCAGGTGTTTGAGCTCTTCAAGTACGATATCCCGTTGTTTGAAGTCCCAATCTTTATTGCCGATCGCAACCCATAAGCGTTGTGCGCGTGTTCTGAGTGTTGGATCTGGCGTAGCAATTTGATTCCACAAGCCGCGTTTACTGCTATGCCATTCGTAATCATTCAGTTCAAGCAGAACTAGATAAAAAGCATTCAGAAACTCATCAATTGAAAAAATGAGATCGCTCGGCGCCGCATTTGGTGATTGCACGTAAAGTACCAAACCCGGATGACGGTTCATTGGCATGTTGCCCGTCCCAACCATGTATCCCAACTGCTGTTTGGTACGAATTTCATGAAAGAAGGTGGCTGACATCAAGTGATTCGCCAGCGAATAGAGCGCGATGCTGCGTGGTTCTGTATCTTCACACTGATAGTAAACCACAACCGCTGAATCATCTTGGTTACAGTTCAGTTCACGCTGGAAAGTTCCGCTGTTACCCAACATAACAAGAGGGCGGAGAGACTCTTCGTAAGTTTGGTTTTGTACTCTTAATGCATCTTTGAGCACTTCTGCCATATCGTGTGCGTCTTGTGTTTGCCAGTCACCATAAACAAACATCTCGACATGCAAGTTGGCAAGAATCAAATCGACGAACTCAGCCAAGTCGTCAACCTCTATTGTTTCTAGCGCTTCAAGCAAAGCTGGATACGGCGGATTATTAGGCTGCAATAGCCCCGTCATATTACTAAACAACTGAGAAATGGGTTTGTCGTGAGCCGCATTACGCCAGTTGCGTAGCATTTGTTGCTTGATGGTGTCGAAGCGTTTAGGGCTGAAACTACGCTCGGCGAATTTAGACAAGATCATTTCCATCAACTGAGGTTGCTTCTGACTGAAACCAGAGATGGATAGCGTTACACCACCTTGATGGGCATACATGTTGTAACCCATACCGGCAATTTCTGCTTGGTAGGTCTCTTTCGCCAAAGAATCTAAAAACATTTCAACACAAAGACGTGTTTTCACTATGTTTTGCACATTCGCGACGGAGTGCGGGCTATCAATGGCGATGTAAATCACGCCTTTTGGTACACGAAATTCCGCATCCTGCATGTGCCATAAACGGAAGCCAGGTAAGTCTTGCAATATCTGTGGTTGTGGCTGCGCATCGACAACCGGTTTAGGATCAAGATCGTAACAGATAAACGGGTTTTGAGGCGGCAGAATCAACGGCCACGTCTTGTCATTCGTACGGTAGATGTTCTGTTGTTCCTCGCTAAAAGGCTCGACAGAATAGGGCGTAAAGTACCAGTTGGCTTCTTTATCGTAATGCTGTCCTTGGGCAATGACAGTTACCCGAAGGTTTTCTGGCGACAAATAAGGCAGAAAACTTCTTAGCAACGCCTCATCGTAACCTCTCATCAGGTAGTCGCCATAAATGGTATCTTCAGCGGCGTAATGCTGCATATTGACGACTAAATGGCTGACAATATCCATAGGACGATTTGTTTCTTGGAAGCGGAACGCCGATTCCAATACCGCACGTTTCTCAAGGTAACGCCACTCCTCCAAGCCTTGCTCTTCAATCATCCGGATATATTGAAACAGTGCCTGAATGATTTCGTCTGTCTTTTTCAAGCCTTTTGCCGTCAGAGTACAACTGATAGAGAATTCGCGATAATTGCTACCACTAGCGCCACCGCCGGCTGAGAGTGACGTAATCCAGCCTTTGTCTTTCAATGCTAACAGTAAGCTGCCTTCACCTTCATAACCGATTAAATGCGCAAAGTAAGACAAGGGCTTGTAAGGATAATGAGCATCCACGTTAGGCATGGGGAAGTTCATTACCAACTTACGAATTTCTTTTAACGGCTCAACGCGAATAGTAATGCCCGTTTGTTCAGGTGTGACAAACGGTTCGCGGATTGATTTTCCGCGTCGGTGTTTGTTTTCAATGGTTGAAAATTTCTCTTTGACCCATTGTTCCATCTCATCGAGAGTTTGTGGACCCATAAGCGCCAGCGTCATGATGTCCGACGAATACTGCTCGGCATGAAACGCAATAATTTCTTCGCGGATCGATTTTCCTTCTCTGTCACCTAATGTCTCGATATTGCCGACGGAGAATTTTGCAAACGGATGGCGTGGGTTAACCGTCTCTTTTTGTACCTGATATAAGCGGCGAGAGTCGTCATTGAGCTTTAATTTGTACTCTGAATCGACAGCGTGGCGCTCTTTGTCTAATGCTTCTTCATTGAATAGAGGCGCGGCAAAAAATTGACTAAATCGGTCAAGCGCTTTTTCGAATGCGCTGGTTGTTACGTCGAAGAAATAACAGGTGTGCTCTGTTCCTGTCCAAGCGTTATTACTGCCACCGTGCTGGCTGATAAAACTTTGAAAATCGCCAACTTTCGGGTACGCCTTTGTTCCCAAAAACAACATGTGCTCAAGATAGTGAGCCATACCTTGGCGATCAACAGGGTCATCAAAATGTCCTACGTTGACCGCGAGTGCAGCAGCAGATTTTTGCGCACTTTCATCTTGGATCAACAGCACCCTCAGCGCATTTGGCAGAGTGAAGTGTCGATAGCGGTTTGAATCATTAGGACTTATGTGCACAGAGAATCTCCGGAGTAGCACGAGATCTTAAGTATGGCGCTGATACTACTTACCGCAAATACGAGATCGGGTTTTTATGAGCTGGATATTTATAAACGAGAGCGCTTATAAACTTGGAACTTTTAATAACACATTGTCATTTTAGTCTTTTCACTGGGTTTTTAACAGACTGATAGTTTTGAAATTAACCCTAATTTGAGTTCGTTAAGAGATAAATGCGATGAGTAAGCCTAGACTCAACGGAGATAGATGGCATGAGAGTTGCGTAATATAAAGGACTCACAAATTGCGGCAAAAGTGGTCGCGAAGTAGGGTAAAAGGTGATTATAATCGCCGCCAAGCAGCAACAGACTGCATTAAACCTAAGGTAAAAAAGATGAAAATTTTTATTATGCGTCACGGAGAAGCCCAGCATTATGCTGCCAGTGATGCAGAGCGAGCCTTGACGGATAGAGGTCGGAATGAGTCTGTCGCTGTAGCCAGGGCCGGCGTGATTCAGAAGAACATTACACATATAGACAAAGTCTTTGTGAGCCCTTACTTGCGCGCTCAACAAACTTGGCAAGAGATATCGCAACACTTTTCGGCAGACATGGTTGAAGTGTGTGACGAGATCACGCCATATGGCCAGTCAGAAGATGTTTTCGAGTTCGTAGCCGCTTGTATTGAAGCTGAAAACCTGACATCTGTACTGTTGGTGTCGCATTTACCTTTAGTTGGGTATTTGGTTTCTGAGTTTGTACCGGGAATGGTTGCACCTATGTTTCCGACTTCCGGATTAGTCTGTATTGATTATGATGTCGCCGCTCGCAAAGGTGAGCTGGTGTGGAATATCCATCCCTAATCGAACAAAACATGCTGAGGCTGCCGCAAGGTGGCCTTTTTTGTCTCTAGAAATTTGGGGCATTGATATTCGCTGTCTTCTAATAAGCAGCCATTAATTTGGCGCATTAGCATGGACTGAATATTGCATCCTCTGGCTAAGGTGTTGTCATTTAGAGGCTTTTTGCGAGCTTTGCTTTGTGAAATCAGCAAACTAAATACTTCAAACCGAATTCTTCAATTTTAGTATTAACGAATAGTTTATAGGCCTATGAAGTTTACTCTGCCATTTGCGGATAAGTTACCTTCCATTCCACAGCGCAGCATGCCAGCGATTGGCGCTCCTATTATGGTGCTTGCGACTCTTGGCATGGTCGTTTTACCGATTCCTGCCTTTTTGTTGGACTTATTTTTTACCTTCAATATCGCGTTGTCGATGGTAGTGTTGTTAGTGACGGTTTATACCCGTAGACCTCTGGATTTCGCCGCATTCCCGACAGTACTGCTTATTGCAACTTTGCTTCGCTTAGCCTTGAACGTAGCTTCAACACGTGTGGTTTTGCTGAAAGGTCATGAAGGAGGCAACGCCGCAGGTAACGTTATCGAGGCGTTTGGTAGTGTGGTAATTGGTGGCAACTACGCCGTTGGTCTGGTGGTGTTCCTTATCCTGATGATCATCAACTTTATGGTTGTCACCAAAGGTGCGGGGCGTATTTCTGAAGTTAGTGCTCGCTTTACCTTGGACGCTTTACCCGGTAAACAGATGGCGATTGACGCCGACTTAAACGCAGGCTTGATTGATCAAGAACAAGCGCGTACCCGCCGTTTTGAAGTAACCAAAGAAGCGGATTTCTATGGTTCGATGGACGGTGCTTCTAAGTTCGTTAAAGGGGATGCCATCGCTGGTATTCTAATCCTGTTTATTAACATTATCGGTGGTTTATCTATCGGTATGGCTCAATATGGTTTGGGCTTTAGCGAAGCAATTGAAATCTATACCCTATTAACAATCGGTGATGGCTTAGTCGCTCAGATCCCGTCGTTATTGCTTTCTATTGGCGCAGCAATCATGGTAACGCGTCAAAATACCGATGAAGATATGGGTGAGCAGGTTATCTTCCAACTGTTTGATAACCCGAAAGCGCTGATGATTACTGCTGTAATACTCGGTGTTATGGGTATTGTTCCAGGAATGCCGCATTTTGCTTTTTTACTACTGGCAACAATTGCGGGTGGTTCCGCATACTGGATTCAACGCAAACAGAAAGCAGCAAAAGAAGAAACAACCAATCTCCCTGCCACATTGGATGGCGACGCCCCTTCACAGAAAGAGCTTTCTTGGGATGATGTTCAACCAGTGGATATCATTGGTTTAGAAGTGGGGTATCGTTTGATTCCTTTGGTCGACAGAGATCAAGGCGGAGAGTTGCTTGAGCGTGTGAAAGGGGTACGTAAAAAGCTATCGCAAGACTTTGGTTTCCTTATTCCTGCTGTGCATATTCGTGACAACCTAGAACTTACACCAAATAGCTACCGTATTACCTTAATGGGCGTTGCTGCTGGTGAAGCGGAAATTCGCCCCGATCAAGAACTCGCTATCAACCCGGGACAAGTCTACGGAATGATTGAAGGTGAACGCACCTTTGACCCTGCGTTCGGCCTTGAAGCCGTTTGGATTCGTGAAGACCAACGTGAACATGCTCAGGCTTTGGGATATACCGTTGTAGACTCCTCAACCGTACTCGCGACACATTTAAGCCAATTGCTAACTAACAACGCTTCCCAGCTACTTGGTCACGAAGAAGTGCAGAACTTACTGGAAATGCTTGGACGTTCGACACCGAAGCTGGTGGAAGGATTTGTGCCTGATCAGCTCTCTTTGGGTGTGGTGGTGAAAGTTCTACAGAACTTGTTGAATGAAGCCATCCCTATTCGCGACATTCGAACGATAGTTCAGACACTTTCAGAATATGCCAGCAAGAGTCAAGAACCTGACATCCTCACAGCGGCTGTGCGTATATCATTGAAACGCCTAATCGTTCAGGAAATCAATGGAATAGAGCCTGAACTACCTGTAATTACATTGATACCTGAATTGGAACAAATATTGCATCAAACAATGCAAGCTTCAGGTGGTGAGTCTGCGGGTATTGAGCCTGGACTTGCTGAAAGGTTGCAAATGGCATTAAGCCAAGCAACACAAGAACAAGAATTGAAAGGTGAGCCAGCGGTATTGCTCACTTCAGGTGTTCTCCGTTCGACACTGGCTAAGTTTGTGAAAAATACTATTCCTAACTTACGTGTCCTTTCGTACCAAGAGATACCTGATGAGAAACAAATTCGAATTGTGCAGGCGGTAGGTAATTAACTGTTGTTAGATAATTAGTTCGCCTCACGTTAAAGACGGATATCAGCTTTGAAAATAAAACGATTTTTTGCCAAAGATATGAAAACTGCGCTACTCCAAGTCAAAGAAGAGTTGGGCGTGGACGCGGTGATCATGTCGAATAAAAAAGTCGCTGGTGGTGTCGAAATCGTGGCGGCCGTGGATGGTGAGCCGTCTGCGTCTCCAGCTGTATCACAGCCGAGAACTCAACAACCTTACAGCTCCCAACCAAGATTCAGCAACAGTCAGGTTTCTCAATCTTTGACCAGACAGCCTGCTCGACGTGAGCTGGAAGAAGATCGCGTCAGCTTACAGGCGAGCGCAGCCGAAGGTCGCTCAATGACGCAACGCTTCGCTAATATGCTCAAGCAGTACAGTAATGGCGCGATGCCCGAACAAGACGCTCGCCGTGCAGAGAATGAAGATTCTCTTTCTGCTTTACTGCAGCGTCAAAGAGAAAACAGCCATCCAACTCAATCAAGTGCACCGCAATCTAAAGTAAGTCGTTGGGCTGAGGACGAAGAGACGAATCGCGAGCAGCGTAAACTGCGTTTAGATCCATCTCGCTTTGAGCGCAATCATCCTGAAGAAGCAAAAGTTTCTGCACAAGATTTAGAAAATATGCGTGAAGAGATGACTTCAATCCGTCGTCTTTTAGAACATCAAGTATCCGGCCTAATGTGGCAAGAAGTTGAACGTCGTGAACCACTTCGAGCAATGCTGATTAAACGCCTTGAACGTATGGGTGTATCACTTGATTTAGCTGACCAATTAGCTTGCTATATTCCGGAAGATACTCCTCCACCAAAAGCTTGGAAAGCCTTGTTGGGCTTAGTGTCAGACCAAATACCCGTAGTGAAGCAAGACATCTTAAAACGTGGCGGTGTCGTCGCGCTTTTAGGTCCGACCGGGGTGGGTAAAACGACAACTGTGGCTAAGCTTGCAGCTCGTGCAGCAATGGAGTTTGGCTCCGATAATGTTGCACTGGTAACGACAGATACCTACCGAATCGGCGCACATGAACAGCTGTCGATTTACGGAAGAATTATGGGTTGTCCTGTAAGAGTCGCTAAAGATTCCAAAGAGTTAGCCGAAGTAATATATCAGTTGAGAAATCGCCGACTCGTTTTGGTCGATACCGCTGGTATGGGACAACGTGATGTTCGCTTATCCGAACAGCTAGATACCTTGATGCAAGAGAGTGGGGAAGTGATTCACAGCTACCTTGTTCTGCCTGCAACAGCGCAGAGAAAGGTACTGCAGGAAACCATCGAACACTTTAGAAGAATTCCTCTTTCAGGTTGCATCATGACTAAGCTCGATGAATGTTTGAGCTTAGGTGAGTTTGTCAGTGTGGTAGTTCAAAACTCACTACCTGTCGCTTACATAGCGAATGGGCAACGTGTACCTGAAGACATTGTGCTTGCTCAGCCTAAATACATGGTGGCAAAGGCAAACGAATTACTAGAGAAGTCGACAGAAAATGAACCTCACTATTGGAATAGTGATTCAGAGAGATTCTAGGCGGCGTACAGATATGACGAATAAAATGATATATGACCAAGCAAGCGGCTTACGTCGCTTATCTCAGCCATCGCTAACCAAAGTCATTACGGTGACAGGTGGTAAAGGTGGTGTGGGCAAATCAAACGTAACCTTAGGCATGGCTATTTGTATGGCCCGCGAAGGTAAAAAAGTCATGGTTCTGGATGCAGACCTCGGCCTAGCCAATATCGATGTTATGCTCGGTATTCGTCCAAAGCGTAACCTAGGACACGTGCTAGCTGGCGAGTGTGAGCTAAAAGATGCTATAACTGAAGGACCGCACGGAATTCAGATCATACCGGCGACTTCTGGTACGCAGTCCATGACAGAACTGTCACATGCGCAACATGTAGGCTTAATTCGAGCGTTTGGTACGCTGGAAGATGAGATGGATGTGCTTTTAGTCGATACAGCAGCCGGTATTTCTGATATGGTTGTCAGCTTTGCTCGTGCAGCACAAGATGTTGTGGTTGTTGTGTGTGATGAGCCGACTTCAATCACAGATGCATATGCGTTGATCAAACTTTTAAGCAGAGAACATCAAGTTCGACGATTTAAGATTGTTGCAAACATGGTGAGAAGTTATCGTGAAGGTCGGGAATTATTTGCTAAATTGACATTAGTCACAGAACGCTTCTTGAATGTCAGCCTTGAACTCGTAGCATGTATTCCTCTGGACGATAATGTTCGTCAGGCAGTGAAAAGACAGCGCAACGTGGTTGATGCTTTTCCGCGTTCACCCGCATCTTTAGCGATTAGCTCATTGGCGAATAAAGCAACCACGTGGCCAATACCGAAAACACCAAGTGGTCATTTAGAATTTTTTGTTGAGCGGCTACTTAATCGATCAGAAACAGTAGAGGAACCATTTGGTGAATAAAGCGCTTACCTACAATCAATATGGAGCTTTGAACAGCCAGCAGCTGTTTATCGAGCAATATTCTGTATTGGTTAAGCGTATTGCACATCACTTGATTGGACGCCTACCGCCCAACGTTTTGATTGACGACTTAATCCAAGCCGGGATGATTGGTCTGCTTGAAGCTCAAAAGAATTACGACGGGAGTAAAGGCGCTAGCTTTGAAACCTACGCAGGAATTCGAATTCGTGGAGCTATGCTCGATGATATTCGACGCGGTGACTGGGTACCGCGCTCGGTTCACAGACATAACCGAGAAATTAGCCAGGCGATCTCTGAATTAGAAGGAATACTAAATCGAGATCCCAGCGATGCCGAAGTCGCAAAGCACTTAAATATGCCGCTTGACCAGTATCATACGGTATTAAGCGATATTAATTGCTCGCGAATTGTCGGTATTGAAGACTTGGGTGTTTCGGACGATGCTATTTCCCCACTGGATGATGATGAGGACAACTCGCCATTCCAAGGTGTTGCTGATGAATCGTTCCGTAAAGCATTGGTTGAGTCAATAAAATCACTTCCGGAGCGTGAAGCCTTAGTACTTTCGCTCTATTATGATGAAGAGTTAAACTTGAAAGAAATTGGTGAAGTCATTGGTGTGAGTGAGTCCCGTGTAAGCCAAATACTAAGCCAATCTATGCAACGTCTAAGAACAAAGTTAAGTTCTTGGACACAAAATGACTAAATATCACTGATTTCGAACTCAGTGGAGGCAATTTTGAATAAAAACATGAAGATCCTTATTGTTGATGACTTTTCAACAATGCGCCGTATTGTAAAGAATCTACTTCGTGATTTGGGCTTCAATAACACACAAGAAGCAGACGATGGTTTGACGGCATTGCCAATGCTCAAGAAGGGTGAGTTTGACTTTGTAGTCACAGACTGGAATATGCCTGGTATGCAAGGTATCGATCTGTTGAAGCATATTCGTTCAGACGATCAACTGAAGCATCTTCCTGTTTTGATGATTACAGCGGAAGCAAAACGTGAGCAGATTATCGAAGCCGCTCAAGCTGGCGTTAATGGTTATATTGTGAAGCCGTTTACAGCCGCTACCCTTAAAGAAAAATTAGAAAAAATATTCGAACGTCTATAAACACTTTTGCTAGGACGAAGGTGCTCTATTCATTACGCGTGTAAGGCTATATCAGAATGATTTCATTAGAACAAGCCAGAGAACTCGTTGAATTGCTAGAGAATGGATTGCAAGACGAAGCGAATCTATTTCTAAAGCGAGTCTTTGAATCTGAACGTAACCCGATGTTTAAAGAGATCGGGGAACTGACCCGAGATCTGCATGATTCACTTAAGCAGTTTCAAATTGATGATCGAATTACAGAGATTGCTAAGGATGAAATTCCTGATGCACGGACTCGGTTAACTTACGTAATAGAAAAAACGGAAGTCGCGGCAAACAAGACCATGGATGCTGTTGATCGTTGTATGCCTATTGCTGACAGTTTACATGAAACATTACTGCTCGTTCGTCCTCAGTGGAACGAACTTATGCGTGGTCAGATAGAACTCAGTGAATTCAAAGCATTATGTCATCGTGTTGATGACCTATTGTCGCAAGTTGAAGGTGACAGCAGTGAGTTGCGTGGTCAGCTTACTGAAATACTGATGGCGCAAGACTTCCAAGATTTGACCGGTCAAATCATCCGCCGTGTGATTACTTTGGTTAACGAAGTAGAACAACGTTTGGTCGATATTTTGACGGCGTTTGGTAAAGAACAATCAGAACAACAGAAACAAATAGTTAGCGAGAAAAAAGCATCTACTCAAGCTGAAGGACCAATTTTAAATCCTCATGAGAGAGAAGATGCAGTCGCATCTCAAGACGAAGTAGACGATTTATTGTCGAGTCTTGGTTTTTAGGGGTAACGTATGAGCTACGATTTAGACGAAGACATTCTTCAAGACTTTTTGGTTGAAGCAGGTGAAATCCTCGAATTGCTTTCTGAGCAATTAGTCGAGTTAGAAAATGACCCTGAGAACAAAGATTTGTTAAACGCAATCTTCCGCGGCTTCCACACAGTAAAAGGTGGTGCAGGCTTTTTGTCTCTAACAGAGCTGGTTGAAACCTGCCACGGCGCGGAAAACGTGTTCGACATTTTACGTAATGGCCAACGCAGTGTTACCCCAAGCCTTATGGATACAATGCTTCGTTCACTCGATACGGTGAATGAACAGTTCCGTGCGGTTCAGGATGGTGAACCGTTGACACCTGCAGATCCCGCACTTCTTGATGAGCTGCATAACTTGTGCAAGCCAGAATCTGAAGATGCTCCTGCAGCAGAAGAACTTGTTGTTGAAGACGTTGTTGTTGAAGAACCAGTGATCGAAGCTCCGGTTCAAAGTCAGCCAGAAGAAACCAAATTGTCGGCTGATTCTATCGACGAAATTACTCAAGACGAATTTGAAAAACTATTGGATGAGTTGCATGGCAAGGGCAAGAGCCCGGGCGTTGCGGCTAAATCTGAAGCAGCCCCAGTGCAGCCAAGCGCGGCGACTAACTCGGACTTAAGCGGTGATATCACCGATGATGAGTTCGAAAAGTTACTTGATGAACTTCATGGCAAGGGTAAGAGTCCAACTGCCAGCGGCGTGCCACAAAAGCCTGCTGAACCTGTTGCTCCAAGTAAGCCCGCGCAATCAGCTGCTTCAAGCGCAACAGGTGCTGACGGCGACTTAATGACCGATGAGGAGTTCGAAAAACTTCTCGATGAACTACACGGTTCAGGTAAGGGCCCTTCAATTGAAGAGTTGGATATGGCAACGCGCCCAGCCGCAGCGAATACTCAACCGGCAGCGGCAAAAGCTGCTGCTCCAGCTCCAAAAGCGGTAGCGCCTAAAGTGGCAGCGGCAGAAAAACCAGCAGTACCTGCGGTGAAACAGCCTGAAGAAAAACGAGAAGTTGCCACAGCTAAGAAAACACAGAACCAAGCGGAAGCGACGGTACGTGTAGATACTTCAACTCTAGATGTCATTATGAACATGGTTGGTGAGTTAGTGTTGGTACGTAACCGTCTATTAAGCCTTGGCTTAAATAGCAACGACGAAGAGATGTCTAAAGCGGTTGCAAACCTTGATGTTGTTACTGCTGACTTGCAAGGCGCAGTGATGAAAACGCGCATGCAGCCGATCAAGAAAGTTTTTGGCCGTTTCCCTCGAGTGGTTCGAGATTTGGCGCGTAGCTTAAATAAAGACATTGTGCTTGAAATGCGTGGTGAAGAGACTGACCTCGACAAAAACTTGGTTGAAGCGCTAGCGGATCCATTGATTCACTTGGTTCGTAACTCGGTTGACCACGGTATTGAAATGCCGGACGAGCGTGCGAAGACTGGTAAATCTCGTACGGGTAAAGTGATTCTTTCAGCTTCACAAGAAGGCGACCATATTGAATTGGCTATCGTTGATGATGGCGCAGGTATGGACCCTCATAAACTACGTTCTATCGCAGTTAAGCGTGGAATGATGGATGAAGATGCAGCCTCTCGCCTGACTGATAAAGAGTGTTTTAACCTTATCTTCATGCCGGGCTTCTCTAGTAAAGAAAAGATCTCTGATATTTCAGGTCGTGGTGTAGGGATGGACGTTGTAAAAACGGCTATTAATACCCTAAACGGTTCAATCGATATCGATTCGGAACTGGGTAAAGGCACTAAGATCACGATTAAAGTACCGCTTACACTCGCAATTCTACCAACTCTTATGGTTGGTGTTGCTGGCCATCCATTTGCATTGCCATTGGCAAGCGTGAACGAAATTTTCCACTTAGATTTAGGTAGAACCAACGTTGTTGATGGACAGTTAACTATCATTGTACGTGATAAGTCTATTCCACTTTTCTACCTTCAAAACTGGTTAGCTCCTCAGGCGGGTAAAGTTCAAGCGCGTCAGGGTCATGGACACGTGGTTATTGTTCAGCTAGGTAGTCAACGTGTTGGTTTCGTTGTTGATACTTTAATTGGTCAAGAAGAAGTGGTTATCAAACCACTGGATAAACTACTGCAAGGTACTCCGGGTATGGCTGGCGCGACAATTACCAGTGACGGGCACATTGCTTTGATTCTTGATGTTCCAGATCTGCTTAAACGTTATGCAGCTGCTTCTCGAGTTTAAGTAAGAGTATAAATTTAAGGAAAACTATGGCGATTAAAGTATTAGTTGTAGATGACTCAAGTTTTTTCCGACGCAGAGTAAGCGAGATCATAAACGCTGAACCACGCCTTGAAGTCATCGATGTCGCAACTAACGGTAAAGAAGCGGTTGAAAAAGCCGAACGTCTAAAGCCAGATGTGATTACCATGGATATTGAGATGCCAGTGATGGACGGTATTACAGCCGTCCGTCAAATCATGGCATCAAATCCGACCCCAATTTTGATGTTTTCTTCGTTAACACAAGAAGGCGCTAAAGCAACATTAGATGCGTTAGACGCAGGTGCTTTAGATTTCTTACCGAAGAAGTTTGAAGATATTGCGCGAAATCGTGATGAAGCGGTAAGTTTGCTACAACAGCGCGTGATTCAAATTGCAGCCAAAAAGAGCTTCATGCGCCGACCAATTGGCGGTACAACGCGCTCTGCAACATCTTCAGCGTCATCAACAAGCAGCACATTTGGGCGAGCACAATCGAACACGACAGCGTCGGCTGCTCCTGCGGCAAGACCTTCGTCTCCGATGGCTCGTTTCAAAGCTTCTGGTAAAAACTATCAGTTAACCGCTATTGGAACCTCTACTGGCGGCCCCGTTGCGTTGCAAAAAATTCTGACTAAACTGCCAGCCAATTATCCTCATCCTATTGTTCTGATTCAGCATATGCCTGCTACGTTTACCGCAGCATTTGCTAGCCGTTTGAATTCACTTTGCAAAATTGAAGTGAAGGAAGCTGAAGATGGTGATCCATTACGTCCGGGTGTTGCGTATTTGGCTCCTGGTGGTAAGCAAATGATGCTGGAAGGCCGTCCGGGTGCTGCAAAAATCCGTATACTGGATGGTGGTGAACGCATGAACTATAAGCCTTGCGTGGATGTCACTTTTGGTTCAGCAGCAAAAGTTTACAACGACAAAGTGTTGTCGATGATTCTGACTGGTATGGGGGCTGACGGACGCGAAGGTTCTCGAATGCTGAAATCTGCGGGTTCAACCATTTGGGCTCAAGATGAAGCAAGTTGCGTGGTGTATGGTATGCCACAAGCTGTCGCGAAATCAGGTATTTCATCTGAAGATCTGCCACTAGACCGCATTGCTGAAAGAATGCTGGTTGAAGTAGGTCTTGCATAAGGATATTTAATGATTGTTTGGAGCGTTGCAAACCAAAAAGGTGGCGTAGGTAAAACCACAACAACGATTACGTTAGCCGGTTTGTTAAGTAAACAAGGAAAACGCGTCTTGCTGGTGGATACTGACCCACACGCATCGTTAACGACTTATCTGGGTTACGATTCAGATAGCGTTCCAACCAGCTTGTTCGATCTGTTTCAATTAAAAGAGTATAACGAACAAAGCGTTAAACCTCTGATATTGAAAACAGACGTTGAAGGTATCGACCTTATTCCAGCACATATGTCTCTGGCGACTTTAGACCGTGTAATGGGTAACCGTAGCGGAATGGGGTTAATCCTTAAGCGCGCTTTAATGGCTTTGCGTCAACGTTACGATTATGTGCTGATTGACTGTCCGCCAATTTTGGGCGTGATGATGGTCAACGCATTGGCAGCAAGTGATCGAATTCTTATTCCAGTACAAACTGAATTTTTGGCGATGAAAGGGCTAGAGCGCATGGTCCGTACTCTGGCCATTATGCAGAAGTCACGTAGCCGCGAGTTCAAAGTGACGATCGTACCAACCATGTACGACAAACGCACTCGTGCTTCTTTGCAAACCTTGACCCAGCTTAAGAAAGACTACCCAGATCAGGTGTGGTCTTCAGCAGTACCTATTGATACAAAATTTAGAGATGCGAGTTTGAAGCGCTTACCTGCATCCCATTTCGCCGACGGTAGTCGCGGCGTATTTGCTTATAAACAGTTGCTATTGTATTTGGAGAGGCTTGCTATTAATGAGCAGTAGCCATTCACTATCAAGTGAACAAGCATTAGATGATTATTTTACGGCTCTTCTAGAAGAAGAGTTGATAGAAGAGCAGCCTGTTGAAAAGGAGCCAGAACTGGCTCCTATGGTTCAATCTGTCCCAGAAAAAAGTTATTTGGATGATTCTCTGGATGGTTTACAAGAACTAGAGATGCCGAATCTGGAAGATGTCCAGCGTCTGTTAAGCCAGATGGAAGCAAGTAATCCAGTGGCTGAACTCGAACTTGAACAGGTGATGGAGCAGAACACGCTCGATATTCAGGTTGCGACACAGCCTGTTGTACAAGAGCCGGATATTCAAGAACCTATTGTTGAAGAGATTCAAGAGTGGGATGTAGCAACCGACATCACAGAAGTTGAACTTGAAGCTAAAGTTGAAACACCTGAGGTCGAAGTAACAGAAAGCGAAATTGCAGACATTGAACCTGAAATTGTGGTTGAAGAGCAGGTCGCTGTTGAACTACAAACTCAATCAGGTTCTGCGGATATCGGCCATTGGGAAACTCCAATCCGTGAGCAGAACTTTCAGGTTCTATACTTTGATGTAAATGGTGTGACATTTGCGGTTCCGTTAGATGAACTGGGTGGTATCCATCGTAAGGCTGAGCTTAATCATCTGATCGGTCGCCCCGCTTGGTACTTAGGTTTACAAACCAACCGCGATTCTCAACTTGATGTTGTTGATACGGCAAAGTGGGTCATGGCGGAAAAGCTGCGTGATGACAGCTACAAAGAAGCGTACCAATATATCGTTATGTTGGGTGAGAGCATGTGGGGTCTGGCGTGTTCTCAACTGTTGGGGACAGAAACGCTAAGCAGTGAAAAAATTCGCTGGCGAGAGCAGGTCGGTAAACGTCCGTGGCTTGCTGGTATGGTTAAAGAAAAAATGTGTGCTTTGATCCATGTTGAAGCATTGATAGCTATGCTTAATGCAGGGCTTGATGTAAAAGCATTAGATAAATAGCTCTGGATAAAATAATATTTTTGTCGGTAACGACTTAGAGAGGAAAAGGTATGTCTCAAGCTAACGAAGTCGAAGTTAGAAAAGAACACTCGAAGGATGAAGTACTTCAGTGGGTGACGTTCCAACTAGAAGAAGAAACCTATGGCATCAACGTAATGCAAGTGCGCGAGGTACTTCGTTACACTGAAATCGCCCCTGTACCGGGTGCGCCAGACTATGTTCTAGGTATCATTAACTTACGTGGTAACGTAGTAACGGTTATCGACACTCGTTCTCGCTTTGGTTTGATGCCGGGTGAAACCAGTGATAATACTCGTATCATAGTGATCGAATCTGAACGTCAAGTGATCGGTATCTTGGTTGATAGTGTTGCTGAGGTTGTGTACCTACGTTCTTCTGAAATTGACACTACGCCAAGTGTTGGTACAGATGAAAGCTCTAAGTTCATCCAAGGTGTAAGCAACCGTGACGGTAAACTTCTGATCTTGGTTGACCTAAATAAACTGCTTTCAGACGAAGAATGGGATGAAATGGCTCATCTATAATGAATGAGTTGATGTCTTATGCATCTCCGTTTTTAGCGGGTGGTGCTGTACTGATAATCATACTGATTGGTTTGGTGTGGGTTAGCCTACGCCGAGCCTTGATTCGTCAGGGGGATTATTTCAGGCAGCAACTTCGAAATGCTGATAAAGAACAGCAGAAAGTTAGCAAACAATTGCTAGAAGTTCGCTCAGTTGTTGTTGGCCTTGGAAAAACAGTCAACGATCAGCAAGACATTATCAAGCACCTAAACGATAGATTGAAAGAGCTGGAAAACGCTGATACAGACGCGCGTCTGTACAGTCGGGCGAGCAAAATGGTCAAACTCGGCGCAGATCTCGACGAACTGATCGAAGAGTGCGAATTGCCGAAAGCTGAAGCTGAGCTGATGATGTCTTTGCAGAAAAAGCTGCAAGGTAAAGAGGCGATTCCGCCATTAGCGAGTCATCCCGAAGGTAAAGCTCGTGCGGTGCAGAGTAGACCACCTGTACGAAAACAATCTCGTTAGAAACATCCATTAAGCCTAAAAGGAAGCCAATCGCTTCCTTTTTTGTTTTTCGAGATCTTCATTTGTAACTATAAAGTGGTAAAAGAAAAAACAAATCGCTAAAAATTAACAGATTCTTACTTAGTTTCGTGATTCGTAATACCCTTCTTCTATTTTGTCTAAACCGTGGTGTGTTAATATAGCAGCCCCTAATTTGTTATATAGAAGCTCATGCTGGACGTTAACAATCTCACTGCAATTCGCGATGAAAAGGTGCTATTCGAGCATTTATCATTCAATATCGACGCGGGCGAACTCGTCCAGATTGAAGGCCGAAATGGCACAGGTAAAACGACTTTGTTGCGTATTATCACAGGCCTTGCTGACCGCGACGAAGGTGAGATTTACTGGAACAAAGTTAATATCGAAGAAGACAGAGACAGCTATCATACGGATTTACTGTTTTTAGGACATCAAACCGGTATTAAGCGTGAGTTAACCGCTTATGAGAATTTGCATTTTTACCAATCTGTTCACTCAGCAAAAAATAACAAAGAAGATATCTATCAAGCATTAGTGCAGGTTGGACTTGTAGGGCGTGAAGACGTTCCAGTGGCTAAGTTGTCCGCTGGACAACAGCGACGCGTAGCTTTAGCAAGATTGTGGCTGAGCGAACAGAAGCTGTGGATTCTGGATGAACCATTGACCGC
This sequence comes from Vibrio sp. A1-b2, assembly GCF_021726015.1. Lineage (NCBI taxonomy): Bacteria > Pseudomonadati > Pseudomonadota > Gammaproteobacteria > Vibrionales > Vibrionaceae > Vibrio > Vibrio sp. A1-b2. The sequence goes on along the minus strand of NZ_JAKKCI010000001.1, from coordinate 563,784 downwards.
TATCGACAAACAAGGTGTGAAAGTATTGGAAGCTCTGTTTTTAAAACATGCGGAAAATGGTGGCATTGTTATTTTAACCACACACCAAGATATGTTCGCTGACCACGACAAACTACGCAAAATCAAACTAGGAGACGCCTAATGTTTTCAACTATGGCGATGATCATTCAGCGTGAACTCCTAATCGCATTCCGACGCCAAGCCGATATTTTTAACCCGCTGTGGTTTTTTATCATCGTTATTACATTGTTCCCGCTCAGCATTGGTCCAGAGCCGGGGCTGCTTTCTCGGATTGCTCCGGGCATTGTTTGGGTTGCCGCACTTCTGTCTGCTTTGCTCTCTTTAGAGCGTTTGTTCCGTGATGATTTTCAAGACGGGGCCCTTGAGCAGATGATGATTATGCCAGTACCTCTTTCTGTGGTTGCTTTGTCAAAAGTGATCGCTCATTGGTTACTTACTGGCGTGCCTCTGATATTAATAAGCCCATTATTAGCTATTCTGTTGTCGCTGAATTTTGACACTTGGCTTGGTGTGGTCGCGACCCTGTTGCTTGGTACACCAACACTCAGTTTTATTGGCGCCATCGGCGTAGCATTAACGGTTGGCCTGCAAAAAGGCGGCGTGCTGCTCAGCCTTGTAGTCTTGCCTTTGTATATACCAATTTTAATTTTCGCCACATCAGCGATAGATGCTGCTTCTTTGGGAATGGCCTACAACGGTCAGTTGGCCATCTTAGCGGCAATGCTGGTTGGAGCGATGACGTTAACACCGTTTGCGATCAGTGCGGCGTTACGAGTAAGTGTTAACTAACTTAAGAACGACTTTTTTATTTAGCCCAAATTTACACAAAAAACTTAACACGAATAAGTTAAGTATTAGAAGCAAAGTGAGGACAAACAATGTGGAAATGGCTCCATCCCTACGCTAAGCCAGAATCTGCGTACCAGTTATGCGGGAAGTTTTTCCCGTGGTTCACTGTTTTAGCTTTTGGCTGTTTGACGGTTGGTTCGGTTTGGGGGCTTGCATTTGCTCCGTCGGACTACCAGCAAGGTGATAGTTTCAGGCTTATCTATATTCATGTGCCTTCAGCCATTTGGTCTATGGGTGCTTACATGTCTATGGCAATTGCTGCGTTTATCGGCATCGTCTGGCAGGTAAGATTATCCAATATGGCCGCATTAGCCATGGCTCCTATCGGTGCGGTTTACACTTTTATCGCACTTATCACTGGTGCTGTTTGGGGAAAACCCATGTGGGGAGCTTGGTGGGTTTGGGATGCTCGCCTAACTTCAGAATTAATTCTGCTTTTCCTTTATCTTGGCGTTATTGCTCTGTACCACGCATTTGATGATCAAAAAACCGCTGCGAAAGCGGCAGGTATTTTGGCAATTGTGGGTGTGATTAACCTGCCAATCATTCACTTCTCTGTGGAATGGTGGAACACGTTACATCAAGGTGCAACGATCACTAAGTTTGAGAAGCCTTCTATCTCTGCCAATATGTTGTGGCCGTTGTTACTGAATATTTTTGGCTTTGCTTTTTTCTTTGCTGCGTTGACAGTTGCACGATTAAAAAACGAAATTATCAGTAAAGAGAGTCACCGCCCGTGGGTTATCCAGCTAGCTCAATCAGAGAAAGGAGAGTAACCATGCATTTTGAAACTTGGTCAGATTTTTTCGCGATGGGCGGCTACGCCAGCTACGTTTGGGGTGGTTTCGGCATTACCTATTTATCGATGGCCGTTTTATGGTTTCTGAGTATCAATCGTAGTAAGGCGCTCATGAAAGAAGTCAGAAATAAAATTAAGCGTCAAGAGCGTATCGAAGCGGCTAAACATATGGAGAACACACTGTGAACCCAAGACGTAAAAAGAGGCTCGGTATTGTCCTCGCTATTCTCATTGGTTTAGGCACAACAACAGGTTTGATTCTCTATGCATTAAGCCAAAATATGGACCTGTTCTATACGCCGACAGAATTAGTTAACGGTAAAGATGGCAAAAAGCCAGAGGTTGGTCAGCGCTTACGTATTGGCGGTATGGTCACTGTGGGGTCGGTGAAACGCGATCCTAACTCTCTCAAAGTCAGCTTTTTATTACATGATGTTGGCCCATCGGTCACTGTGGTTTACGAAGGCATTCTTCCCGATCTCTTCCGTGAAGGGCAGGGCATTGTTGCTCAAGGTGTATTAGTGGATGCGACGACAGTTGAAGCCTTTGAAGTACTGGCAAAGCATGATGAAGAATACATGCCACCTGAAATTGCAGAAGCGATGGAAAAGAACCATGCTCCGCTGACTTACACACCGGAACAAAAACAAGGAAGTGATCAATGATTGCAGAAATAGGTCACTTTGCCCTGATTATTTCGTTGGGCTTAGCCGTCTTGCTAAGCTTATTGCCTTTGGTTGGTGCTTCAAGAAATAACGCATTATTAATGAACTCAGCCCGTCCTCTGGCATGGGGGATGTTCTCATTTTTGCTGTTGTCATTCGGCATTTTGCTTTGGGCATTCTATACCAATGATTTCACGGTTAAATACGTAGCAAGTAACTCGAATAGCTTACTTCCGTGGTATTACCGTTTAACTGCGGTTTGGGGGGCGCACGAAGGTTCGCTTCTGTTATGGGTGTTAATTCAAGCCGCTTGGACTGTTGCGGTTGCAAGTTTTAGCCGTGGTATGCCGCAAGAATCGGTGGCGCGCGTACTTGCTGTTATGGGGATGATCTCCGTAGGTTTCCTACTGTTTATCATTGTTACCTCTAATCCGTTCTTACGCACATTGCCTTATTTCCCTATCGACGGCCGTGATTTGAACCCATTGCTGCAAGACCCGGGTCTAATCATTCACCCACCGATGTTATATATGGGGTATGTGGGCTTTTCTGTTGCCTTCTCTTTTGCGATTGCATCACTGATGACAGGACGCCTAGATACAGCTTGGGCTCGTTGGTCTCGTCCTTGGACAACAGCGGCGTGGTTATTTTTGACGCTGGGTATCGTTCTTGGCTCATGGTGGGCATATTACGAACTTGGCTGGGGCGGCTGGTGGTTCTGGGATCCAGTAGAAAACGCGTCATTTATGCCTTGGCTGGCGGGTACCGCATTAATTCACTCGCTTGCTGTTACGGAAAAACGTGGCACGTTTAAGGCTTGGACGGTTCTGCTTGCGATTTCTGCATTCTCACTAAGTCTACTGGGTACATTCCTAGTGCGTTCGGGCATTCTGGTTTCTGTGCATGCATTCGCCTCTGATCCTGCTCGCGGTATGTTCATTTTAGCTTTCCTAGTATTTGTTATCGGCGGTTCTTTACTGCTGTTCGCAGTAAAAGGTGCATCGGTACGAGCGCGAGGAAATTATGAGTTGGTATCGCGTGAAAACGCGCTTTTAGCAAATAACGTACTACTGATTACCGCTTTGGTTGTGGTTCTGATTGGTACTTTGTTACCGCTGGTTCACAAGCAGTTAGGTCTTGGCTCTGTTTCGATTGGTGCGCCATTCTTTAATAGTTTGTTTAGCTGGTTGATGGTGCCATTCGCTTTATTACTTGGTATTGGTCCACTGGTTCGCTGGAAGCGAGATAACCTCTCTGTTTTAGCTAAACCTATGGCTATTTCAGCTGTTGGGTCTTTGGCTCTGGCGGCTGCTTGTGTATTCGCAACGGCAGAGTCATTTACAGGTCTGGCTTTCATGGGCTGGGTAATGGCGTGGTGGATTATCTTATTGCATGGCTATGAGATTCACCAACGAGCCACTCACCGTCATAGCTTTATGGTTGGTGTGAAACAGGTACATCGTAGCCATTGGTCAATGGTACTTGGTCACATTGGTTTAGCGATTTCGATTATTGGTATTGCTATGGTGCAAAATTACAGCATCGAGCGTGATGTGCGTTTGGCACCGGGTGAGCACTTTCAACTGAACGAATACAATTTCTATTTCAAAGGCTTACTGGATCGTGATGGCCCGAACTATGACGGTTATGTCGCTCAGTTTGAAGTCACAAAGAATGGTCAGTACGTTAATACATTGAATGCTGAAAAACGTTTCTACAATACGGCTAAGTCTATGATGACAGAAGCTGCGATCGACCGTGGAATCACTCGCGATCTTTATATCGCAATGGGTGAGCGTCTTGATAACAGCGATGCATGGGCAGTACGTCTGTATTACAAACCGTTTGTACGTTGGATTTGGGCTGGCGGTTTATTGATGGCTATCGGCGGCATTCTCGCAATCAGTGATAAACGTTACCGTTTCAGAAAAACAGCAGTGAAGGAGGCTTAAATGAACAAGAAGATATTATTTATCCCTCTGGTTGTTTTTCTTGGCTTAGTCGCGGTTTTTACCACGCAGCTGGTCAGAAATGCTGGTGGTGACGACCCAACCAAGTTGGAATCGGTTCTTGTGGGTAAAGAAGTACCTGAATTTCGCTTAGAAGACTTAGCGGAACCCGGCAAGCTTTATGATCAGGCGATATTTCGTGGCGAGCCACTGTTGCTCAACGTCTGGGCGACTTGGTGCCCAACTTGTTATGCCGAGCATCAGTACTTAAATGAGCTTTCAAAGCAAGATGTGAAAATCATTGGTTTGAACTACAAAGACCAACGTGATAAAGCCGTTCAATGGTTGAATGAATTAGGTAACCCATACCTTATCAGCCTTTTCGATGGAAACGGTATGCTGGGGTTGGACCTTGGTGTTTACGGTGCACCAGAGACGTTTCTTATTGATGCTAATGGTGTTATCCGTTATCGCCATGTTGGTGATGTCAATCCGACTAACTGGAAACAAACACTGGCTCCGATTTATGAACAGCTGTTGCTGGAGGCGAAGAAATGAGAGTTAAGTTATTCGCTTTAATCGCTGCAGCTCTGTTGTCTTTTTCGGTCATTGCTGCGATTGATGTTTACGATTTCGATACACCAGAGCAGGAAGCACAGTTTCATGAATTGAGTAACACTCTGCGGTGCCCTAAGTGCCAGAACAACTCTATTGCTGATTCTAACGCTGCGTTAGCTCAGGACTTGCGTCAAAAAGTCTATGAGATGACCAAGCAGGGTAAATCCAGAAGTGAGATCGTCGATTACATGATTGCCCGTTATGGCAACTTCGTGACTTACAATCCACCGTTAACGCTATCAACCGCTATTTTGTGGTTGGCTCCGCTGTCTGTGTTAGTGGTTGGTTTTGTTGTTATCGTTTTGCGTACCAAGCGCCGCAAAGCCAGTGCTGAAGCCGGAGAGTGGGACGAAAACAAAGAGCAACGTTTAAAAGCCTTATTGGAAGAAGATAAAGACGGAGATAAGCAGTAATGACTTTATTTTGGGTGTTAACGCTAATTCTTGTCGCGATTGCGTGTGTCTTTGTCGCTATTCCAATGCTTAAACCAAAAGCGAATAATGATGCAGCGTTGCGCGATGATCTCAATAAAGCTTTTTATAAAGATCGACTTGCCGAATTAGCTGTTGAAACGGATGAAGGCTTAGTTGAAGACCAACAAGAGCTGGTAGCGGATCTTAAACAATCGCTGTTGGACGATATTCCAAATGACCAGAACAAGACCGAAGAACGGTCGCTATCAACGTCTATGGTACTTGTTCCGTCGCTTATTCTTGTGGTGGCGTTGAGCTACGGTTTGTACGCCGTTTTTGGTAATTACCAGAAAGTGCAGCATTGGCAAGATATTAGCCAGAGCCTTCCTGAGCTATCGAAAAAGCTAATGAACCCTCAAGGGGTTGAGCTGACCGATAAAGAAATGGAAGACTTAACCTTAGCTTTAAGAACTCGACTTCATTACGAACCGCAAGATTCGACAGGTTGGTTACTGCTGGGGCGCATCGGATTGGCGAATCGTGATATGGAAACCGCGATTGGTGCGATGAAAAAAGCCTATGCAATCGAACCACAAGATGGCGATATTAAGTTAGGTTATGCGCAAGCTTTGATGCTCTCTAATGACCAGGTTGATCAGCAAAGTGCCCGCACACTGCTGAATAAAATGTTGAAAGCTGACTACGTCGATTTACGTGTCTATTCGTTGCTGGCATTTGATGCGTTTGAGCGTCAGGATTATCCAACTGCGATTGAACACTGGCAGTCTATGCAACAAATGATTGGTCCGAATGATGGTCGCTACGAGATGTTGTCTCGGAGTATCGCCAGTGCGAAAGCTAAAATGGAACCTGCGGTGCTGGATGAGCATGCGGTGTCAGTTTCAATTTCATTAGGCAGCGAAGTCGTACTTCCGAATCAAGGTGTTGTGATTGTCTCTGTGCATTCAGCAGATGGTGCGCCAATGCCGATTGCCGCAGCGAGATACCCGCTCGGTAACTTCCCATTCACGGCTATCATGGATGACTCGAACAGCATGATGCAGGGACGTAAGTTGTCTGATTTACAGGAACTAATCATTCGTGTTCGAATCGATTCTGACGGGAATGTAGCTACGCGAGACGGAGATTGGTTTGGTGAAAGCCAAGTCGTTGAGCTGGGAAGCGAGGTAAAGGTTGAAATCAATAAGCAGTTTTAATACTGTACCTTTATAAAAAAGCCAAAGGCCAATGTTTTCATTGGCCTTCTGTCGATTGGTTAAGGAAATAATAATAATGATCAGCCGATTAACAAGGATTGTCTTACTGAGCTTGATGGTTGTCATCACCGGGTGTAGTTCTGTTCCTGAAGAGCAAAGCGCGTCAGATCCGCAAGTTAATGATCCTTTTGAAGGATTCAACCGCTCAATGTGGGCATTTAACTATGATTACCTAGACCCTTATTTCGTGCGTCCCATTTCTCTTACTTATGTGGAATACACGCCAGACCCAGTTCGTCACGGTATCGCTAACTTTCTTTCGAATCTCGATGAACCGTCGAGCATGATCAATAACTTATTGATGGGAAATGGTAAGAAAGCGATCGATCATTTCAACCGCTTCTGGATTAACTCAACTTTTGGCCTGCTTGGTTTGATTGATATTGCTTCTGAAGCTGGTATTACAAAGCATGGTGAAAAGGCCTTTAGTGATGCGATTGGTCATCATGGTGTGGGTAAAGGGCCTTATGTTATGGTTCCGGGCTACGGGCCTGTTGTGGTTCGCGAAGCCGGCGATGTCGTTGATAGCTTCTATGCTCCACTTTCCTACTTAAATATCTGGGTATCGGTAGGTAAATGGGCTCTAGAAGGTATGGAAACCCGCGCTGCTTTAGTAAACCAGGAAGCACTATTAGAGGATTCTCCTGATTCTTACTCTTTCACTCGAGCTGCCTATCTACAACGCAGAGATTTCACTGCCGAAGTGGAAACATCAACGGAAGTCGATAACAGTGAAGAAGATTACCTTGATTCCTATATGGAAGAAGGTTTTTAACCGTCTGTATATCCCTGCTAGTTAAGCTGACATTACTCGTCCGCTGAAATACTCATTCGCGACAATGTATTCTGTGTTGCGTATGAGCTCATCCTGAATTTCTGCCCAATGACTTTTATGTTTACTGGCAGAAGGCATGGGCACAACACCTCCCACTCGAATATTGAAAGGAACGAGTTCTTTCGCCCAGCTTTGTGTAAATCCTGACACCATACAACTCGCATTCTCTATGCCGGAAAAGTCGCGACTGTCATTCAATGAAATGACATTCACAATAACGCCTTTGATGTGATGTTGGCGCATTCGTTCGGTACAAGCCTGACCAAATGAAAAAAGTGAGGAAGCCATTAACGCCAGTCTTTGAATAAAGAGTTCTGTCGGTTTTTCATCGACTAAAGAAGGCATAGGTGATGAAGGCCAGTTGTTGATCAGTACATCGGGTACAGTGTGATAACTTGATTCAATACTGTCGAGCATTCTATTGAGACTCTCTTGCGAATAGTCTCTAAGGTGATAGCAATCAACCTGATTTGAGAGTTCTTTACAACGACCGAAGGTTTCATATAAGCCTTGTTTATCGGTATCACATAAAATCACGGTCGCACCTAAACAAGTAAAATGCGTTGCGAGGGTACTACCTAGCTGTGAGCTTGCTGAAGTTATTAAAACAATGGCGCTTTTAATTTCCATAGTGCGCACCTTCTGTTTGGTTTTTTAATTATTTCGATTAACTTTTGAACAGTAAGAATGGGTGAAGGATGTGACACTTTGTGTGAATGAACTCAAAGAAAAGGTTTAGTTTCTATTATCAGTGATCATTTTGAGCAGTGTTTCACACTCTAAAGCAATGAGCTGAGAATGTTCGCACTAAATCAGCGCATACAGCGATCTAGGTCTGTGCTCTCAACTGATCATGGCGATAAGCGGTTGTCAGCTTATTGTACAAATCGAATGGCAGTGTCTTTGGCGGTGATTTTACTGCTAGATGACGCCTTTCATGCCCGGAAAGGTTGAGATAAACATCTTCCGGTAGATCTTGCGTATCTTCGGGCAGATAAGTCAGTACTTCAGGGGTGAGGTAGTGACAGAGTTTGGCACTCGCGAGCCCTCCATGATGGAAGTGTTCTGCTTGCTTCGCGGATATTGCATAGGAGCTTTGATCGTTCCTTAGCGGTTGCGGTGTAGCCAGCTCGAAACGTTCGCGCAAGAGCTCGTCAGTCGTCTGAGGTTGTTCTATATGCTCAACAGGTGTGTTGTCACGAACATCATTGGAGAACAGAGCAACAAGTAAAGAAAAGTCGGCTCGTCGTCCTTGATGGACGGCGTGACAAATCCCTGAACCTATGTTCAGTTCATTGATGATTCCCGCTTTATCTAAAGTATGTACTTGCATTTTGCTCTCCGCTTGATGCACTTATAACGGCAACGGACGCAAAATCTTTAGATATAAACTTCACTAAAAAACAAAAAAAGCCTGCAAATCTGCAGGCTTAGCATCGTTTTTTTTTAATCGCTTGAGCAGCGACTAGAAATTATTTAGCTAGGTTAGCAGCTACGAATTCCCAGTTAACTAGAGCCCAGAAACCGTTCATGTAGTCTGGACGTAGGTTACGGTAATCGATGTAGTACGCGTGTTCCCATAGGTCAACAGTTAGAAGTGGAGTTACACCTTCTTCTGTGATTGGAGTAGCAGCGTTAGAAGTGTTAACGATAGCTAGAGAACCGTCAGCTTTTTTCACTAACCAAGTCCAAGAAGAACCGAAGTTGTTGATTGCTGAATCAGTGAATTTTGCTTTGAATTCTTCGAAAGAACCGAATGCTGCATTGATTGCTTCAGCAACTGCACCTGTTGGTTCGCCACCTGCGTTTGGCGCTAGACAGTGCCAGTAGAAAGTGTGGTTCCAAACTTGTGCTGCGTTGTTGAAAACACCGCCAGTAGAAGTTTTGATGATCTCTTCTAGAGTTTTGCCTTCGAATTCAGTTCCTGGTACTAGGCCGTTAAGCTTAACAACGTAAGTGTTGTGGTGCTTACCGTAGTGGTACTCAAGAGTTTCTGCAGAGATATGTGGTTCTAGTGCGTCTTTTGCGTAAGGAAGAGCTGGTAGTTCAAATGCCATTGCTCGATTCTCCATATAGGTGAAGAGAGAGAACTCTCTCGATTGCTTCCAATTTCGTTTTTTGTTTTCGTCGGTACGACTGACTGTATACCCAAGTAATCTCAAGATACTGGACTCAGAGCTTCATCAACGAGTTCAGATCAAGAAAAATAACTGTAGAAATGGTCATCCCCTTTCAAAGTTATATGTATTTTAGCAACTTTTTACTTTATTAAAACCCCAATTCATAATAAAAGTGTTTTATATCAGAACAACAAGTACTAAGGCGTTTTAAACGCAAATGGGTATCCGTGAGAGTTGGTTAAGCTTAGTCCACCAAAATAGTAGGCTAAGCTTTTAATAATTTCGAATGATATGGAGAGGATGAAGTTTAAAGTCCATACTGATAATGTGCTTTTTATTCTCATTTAATGATTTAGAATGTGGGACATCAAAGACGACCCCATTAAGAGGAAGCAATGGAAACCATCGACAAGATCAAACAGCAAATTGAAGAAAACGCGATCCTTCTTTACATGAAAGGCTCACCTAAGCTGCCAAGCTGTGGTTTCTCTTCTCAAGCTGCACAAGCACTAATGGCTTGTGGTGAAAAATTTGCGTATGTAGATATCCTACAAAACCCAGACATTCGTGCTGAACTACCTGTTTATGCTCAATGGCCAACATTCCCACAACTTTGGATTGAAGGTGAATTGATCGGCGGTTGTGACATCATTTTGGAAATGTTCCAAAAAGGTGAGCTTCAATCTCTAATTAAAGAAGCAGCAGCACGTTCTGCAAGCAACGAAGAGTAATACTGTTTAAATTTACAGTTTTTCTTGATTTATTAAGGCCACATTCGATAATGTGGCCTTAATTTTTTCCGCTACCTATAACGAAACCATGAGCCGATTATTCATCGCAGAGAAACCAAGTCTAGGTCGAGCAATTGCAGATGCATTGCCTAAGCCTCATAAAAAAGATCAGGGTTTTATTCGATGTGCAAATGGTGATGTTGTGACATGGTGTATCGGGCACTTGCTTGAGCAAGTAGAGCCAGATGCTTATGACGAACGTTATAAGAAATGGAACCTGGCTGACCTGCCGATTGTACCTGAGCAGTGGCAATTAAGGCCGAGAAAAACCGCCAGCAAGCAACTGACAGTCGTACGTAAACTGATTAAAGAACACAATCAAATCATTCACGCGGGAGACCCGGATAGAGAAGGGCAATTGCTGGTGGATGAAGTCATTGATTACTGCAAAGTTGCGAGTAATAAAAAAGCGTCAATTCAGCGCCTTCTAATCAGTGACCTTAACTTGCCAGCGGTAAAGCGTGCTCTTTCTAGTATGCGCAGCAACCGTGAATTCATCCCGCTGTCTGTTTCTGCATTAGCGCGTTCGCGCGCTGATTGGCTTTATGGCATGAACATGTCTCGTGCCTACACTTTGTTGGGACAAAAAGCTGGCTATCAGGGAGTGTTGTCGGTTGGGCGAGTGCAAACACCGATTTTGGGTCTGGTGGTTCGCCGCGACGAAGAGATAGAGAACTTCATTCCACGCGATTATTTTACCCTACACGCCTTAATTCCCTATCAAGACGGGAACGGATCATTTGATATCCGAGCTCGTTGGAAGCCGAGTGAAGCGTGTAAGCCTTGGCAAGATGAAGAGGGTAGAGTACTCAATCGTAAGCTGGTAGAAAATGTTGCCCAGCGTATCGCGGGTCAACCCGCTAAAGTTATTGAGTCTGAGCAGAATCAAACTAAGCAGTCTGCGCCATTACCTTACTCGCTCTCTGCTTTACAAATAGATGCAGCCAAACGTTATAACATGAGCGCACAGCAGGTTCTTGATACCTGTCAGAGTTTGTATGAGAAACATAAGTTGATTACTTACCCGCGTTCAGATTGTCGCTATCTGCCAAAAGAGCATTTGCTTCAGGCTTCTTCTGTGGTCGATGCTATCGCCAACAATGCCAAGGAGCTGGTTTCGGCAGTATCTGACGCAAATTTATCTCTAAAATCCAAAGCGTGGAATGACGCTAAGGTGGATGCACACCATGCAATCATCCCGACACCTAAGCAAGCCTCAGTTAATGCGCTCTCCAGCTATGAAATGAAAGTGTACCAACTCATCGCTCGTCAATATCTGATGCAGTTTTATCCACATGCTGTCTATGCTGAGGCAAAATTGGTGTTTGATATCGCAGGCGGCACTTTTATTGCGTCTGGTCGTCAGCTGGTGTCTGCCGGTTGGAAAGCACTGACGGGTAAGTCAGATGAACAAGAAGATGGCGTTGATACCGTGCCCCCGTTAGCCGTTGGTACTGAACTGATTTGTAGAGAAGGTGAAATTAAGGATAGAAAAACAGAGCCACCAAAATACTTTACTGAAGCCACCTTGTTACAAGCAATGACAGGCATTGCCCGCTTTGTTGAAGATAAAGAACTGAAAAAGATACTGCGAGAAACCGATGGTTTAGGGACGGAAGCTACACGGGCTGGGATATTAGATACGCTTTTTAAGCGTCAGTTATTAAAGCGAGATGGCAAAATCATTCGCAGTACACCCGCAGGAAGAGGCTTAATTCATGCATTGCCTAGTGAGTCTACTTATCCTGATATGACAGCTCACTGGGAGCACCAACTACAAGCGATGGCTGAACGAGGACAAGCTTATCAACCGTTTATGCAGGCACTGCAACAACGGATTGATCAGTTGATGGCGCAAGTAAAAACTGGACCTGTACCCGAATCATTAAGGTCGCTGCCGGCAGTAGAACGACCGGCCTTTAAGCGTAAAAAGCGTAGTTATGCGAAAGGCAGAACAAAACCGAATGCTGCTTCCTAATGCGTATCTAATTTCATTCTTAAAACTGGCTTGTTAACATGCGCGTATCTGGAGTAATCAAGTAGCAGACATGATCCCACTGGTTTATCACTCTATTTATTCTCAACTGCCTTTACCTGAAGGGCATCGTTATCCCATCAATAAATACCGCTTGTTATATGAAGCCGTTGTTGAGAAGCAACGTCACAATCAAGAGTGGCAAACAAAATTTCAGTTCATGGAACCGAAACCTCTTACGTTAAACGAAGTAAAGCAAATGCATGATGCGCAGTATGTTGACGAGCTTTGTTCTGGCTCTCTTCCTGCCGCCAAAATGCGTCGTATTGGATTTCCGTGGAGTGAGGCACTTATTGAAAGGACACTGACCTCTGCGGGAGGAACCTGTTTGACGGCTGAACTGGCTTTGAAACACGGCCGAGCTTTGCACTTAAGCGGCGGTTATCACCATGCACACAAAGACTTTGGCAGTGGCTTCTGCCTGTTTAATGATTTAGTGTTGGCGGCGCAACACGCAATTGACCACTTTGACATTGATAACGTGCTGATCGTCGATAGCGATGTGCACCACGGTGACGGAACCGCAACACTCTGTGCAGAACGAGATGACATCATTACGCTCTCATTCCATTGCGACAAAAATTTCCCTGCTCGTAAGCCTGAATCGAACTTAGATGTTGCACTTCCCAGAGAAACTGGTGATGAAGAGTTTCTTAGCCATTTTAAGTCGGTGGTCGAAATGGCGGTGAATCTCTATCAGCCAGATCTGATTATCTATGATGCTGGAATTGATATTCATCGTGATGACGAACTGGGCTATTTCAACGTTTCAACAGAAGCTATTTACCATAGAGACTGCTTCATGATGCAGCTGACTCAAAACAAACAGATACCAATAGCCTGTGTTGTTGGTGGTGGCTACCGAAATGATCATCAAACCTTAGTACCCATTCATATGCAGTTATTTGAGGCTGCATTGACAATCGCTCTATAGCTTCCAGCAAGAAAAAAGCCACTGCATGACAGTGGCTTTTCAATATGAATAACACTCAGTTTTTATAAAGCAGCAAACGCCTTCGCAACTCGTTCAACGTTATGCTCGTTCAGTCCAGCAAGACACATACGACCGCTGTTGATTAGATATATTGCATGTTCGTTGCGTAGTGTTTCTACCTGATGTTGGCTAAAACCAGTGTAGCTGAACATGCCTTTTTGTTTAATCAGGAAGCCGAAGTCTGATTCTGGACGTAGTACTGCTAGTTGGCCGTGTAGCGTTTTACGCATGGTCTCAATACGAGTGCGCATACCTTCCACTTCACCAAACCACATGTTTTTAAGTACTTCGGTATTCAATACATTCGATACCACTACCGCCCCATGTTTTGCAGGGCTTGAGTAGTTGCGGCGCACTGTCGCTTTAAGCTGACCTAAAACGCGATAGGCTTCTTCTTCATTACCACAAACTACTGATAGGCCGCCTACACGCTCACCGTAGAGTGAGAAGGTCTTAGAGAAGGAGTTACTAACAAAACTGACGACGTCTGTTTCCAATGCAATTTTACGGATAACGTAAGCATCTTCACCGATACCTTCGCTATAGCCTTGATAAGCCATATCGAAGAAAGGAATCAGTTTATTTTTCTTAACAACCTCAATCATTTGGTCCCACTGCGCATTTGTTAAATCCACACCTGTTGGGTTGTGGCAACAAGGGTGTAGCAGGACAATGCTTTGTTCCGGCAGAGAGTCGATAGTAGAAAGCATGCCATCGAAATCAAGCATTTTGGTCTCAGGGTTGAAGTAAGGGTAAGTATTCACTTCGAAGCCAGCACCGGCAAAAATTGCGTGGTGGTTTTCCCAAGTTGGATTGCTAACCCAAACTTTTGAGTGAGGGAAATAATGATGTAGGAAATCAGCCCCAATCATTAATGCCCCTGAACCGCCTAAAGACTGAATAGTAGCAATGCGATTGGCTTCAAGGGCAGGGTGATCTTCACCAAATACTAATTGTTGTACCGCTGAACGGTATTGCACTAGGCCATCCATTGGAAGGTAAATACAAGGTTGGCTTTCAGTTTGAGCTAGCTGTGCTTGAGATTGAGCGACAGAATCTAGTGTTGGGATTTTGCCGTTTTCATCATAGTAAAGACCAATACTTAGGTTCACTTTTTCAGATCTGTCATCAGCCATAAACTGTTCCATAAGGGACAGAATAGGATCTCCAGCATACGCGGTTACATGGTTAAGCACAGAAATTCTCCTTAATATATTTGTTACTTGATAACGATCTGAGCGATGGTTGAATCCAATTTTTTGAGTTGAGTACCTGTCCACATTGAATGGATGAAGGGTTTTAAGTGTCTGAACACGGATAGCGACACTAACATAATTGTTACATTGACAGCCATCAAAAACCAACGTGAAACAAGCGAAATACAGAGGAAATATGATTAATGAATGCCAGCAAATCTGCGCTTCAATTTGAAGTAGAATTTGGTGTCATTTATCGATGCTCACAATATCTAGTTTCTACACTCTATGACGGTGAGAGACGATATAGAAATGGCTTGGCTGTTTTTTTAGTCAGTATTTGGGAAGTTATTAAAGAGGAAATAATTCTATGGCTGTAGGTATTTTCCTGTTTTGCAAGACCTTATCTTACGCATAGACTCCGTCTGATACTATGAAGCGTCGGAGGGGTTCAAATGTCTTTAAGCTTCAAAAATTACACCATATTGGTTGCTGATGATTCAAGATTGGTGACAAGCACTATTACATCGTTACTCAAAAAGCTTGGTTGCGAGCAGATTCACTGTGCCTATAAACCGTTGGATGTGATCGCGAAGTGCAGGCAGAACCAATTTGATCTGATTATCTGTGATTACAATTTTCAGAGTTTTATTAATGGATTCCAGCTGTTAGAAGAGCTTAATCACTTAAAACTACTTCCTTCCCATACGGCATTCATGTTCCTTACCGGAGAGAATGACTTACGTGTTGTGCGTTCAATTATTGATGCTGAGCCGGATGACTATTTATTAAAGCCGTTCAAAAATCAGTTCTTTATAGACCGTTTAACCAATTCGATTAAACGCAAATTGGCATTGCTGCCTATTTATGAGCAACTGATTAAGCATGATTACTACGGTGTAATCGAAGCTTGCAAAGAATGCTTGGAAACTCGTCCTGAGTACACCAAATTAATCCGAAAATTCAAGGCTAATGCTTTGGTTCGTTGTAAGGAGTATCACAGTGCACGAACCGAATATGAACAAATGCTCAACGAAGACAACTTCGACTGGATCAAGACGGCATTGGCCAATACTTTCATTGAAACGGACGATGTAAACCGAGCGAAAGAGATTCTAGAAACGGTGAAAAGTAAGGATGAAAATCCTTATTACCACGATGAAATGTCGAGTATTGCCGTGCTGAACAACGATCTTCCGCAGGCCATCGTGCACCTTAAACAGTCTGCTATGTTGTTAGATTCTGGCGCTGAGCGTGAGTTAGTGATCGCAAACCTATCATTGGCTAACGAGAACTATGGTGATGCGGTGACTTACATGACGCGTTACTACGAGAAGAATAAAAATACCTTCAGAGGTAGTGTTTTTACCCAGCTCAACTTAGTGCGTAGCTATTTGTATAAAGCGAAAGGCATAAAGAATCAGAGTCTTTTTGAACGCCAGTTACACTCACTTAATCCATTGATTGATGAAGTGAGAAAACGGCCTAGTCTTGAACATGTTCATCGTTTGATTATTTCACACATAGCGTTGATCCGAGGGGATCTAAAATTAGCGATCAGTGAACTTAAGCCCGTAATCCAACACATCAAAAGTATGCATTTCTACGACATTTACCATCTTGGGTATTTGCTCGAGCAGTGTTCGTACTTTAATGAGGTTAAGCAGATATTGCCTCAGTGCCGCATTGCGATGGATGAAAACCAGCATCCAAGTATTTTACGAAGCCAAACACATATGCTGTTAAGCTTTGAATCGAGATTGCAGGGAGTGATTGAAGAGATAGAAGTGCTACGTAAGCAAGTTTCTGATGCGGTGATCTCGCCAGGGGATTCAGAGGCAATGACGCAGTATATTGACCTTTATTTTCGTTTGCACGAGCTGTCACCTAACTCTAGAAAGCTGTGTATGGCTATCGTTAAGTTCATCGCGCAATGTCCTTTCGAGTATGACGGCAACTATAAGATTTTTGACAAGATAAAAGAGTGTCATGAAGTTATCGTTAAATTGTCTACTGAAGAAGAGCTAGTTGAAGCGAATTATCTAATTCAATACGAAGCCGCCAAGAAAAATATCTCTTTAGTTCTCACTAATTAGAGCCACATGTTGGCTCTTCTTTTTTTGAGCCAAGAAGCTCTCTATGACGGTCATTTTTTTGGAAGGCAACGATACATTCTATTAAGTCGTGAAGTTGAGAGACTCAGGCAAAAGAAGAATTTAATTGATTAGAAAAGAAAAAAGCCTCTGAAATCAGAGGCTTTTTTCTAGAATGTGGCGGAGAGATAGGGATTTGAACCCTAGGTACGCTATTAACGTACGCCGGTTTTCAAGACCGGTGCTTTCAACCACTCAGCCATCTCTCCGTTGTTGAAGCGCATATTAACGACCTCTTGGAATCTTGTAAAGCCCTTAATTAACTGTTTGCTCTAATAATGAACGTTTTAGCGATGTTTTTTTATTCTCGGCATTTTTAACAGATTGAATGTTATGAATAAGTAGAACATTTATTGGGAAAATGAAGAGGAAATCATCAAGAGGGAGTTGGCTTTAACTTTTACGCGATAAAGTTTATTAGCGTCAACGAAAAAGCCCGTAGCTTATTCAGCTACGGGCTTTAGGTGTATGGTCGGACTGAGAGGATTTGAACCTCCGACCCCCGACACCCCATGACGGTGCGCTACCAAGCTGCGCTACAGTCCGATTCGCGTAATCTAATCAGTTTTTTTCTGGTCGTCAATACGAAAGTATTTTAACCAACTGATTTAATTATCTTTCGCGTAAAAACGTTGCAGTTCGGTGAACCCCTGCATTAATACAGGTAGAGTCGGGTTCTCTTCTTTTAAGCGTTGATAGTTATCATCGTAAAGTTTGAAGTTGCCAAATTTATCTATCACTGTTGTTTGTTCATCAGTAATAAGGGCGAGTTCACGTGAATCACCAGCAAGAATCCACTTTCTCTTCGCTTCGTTAAACATGTTTCGACCGCTGCTGAAATCACTTGGGTTGGAAGAAACTCCCAATAGATCCTGCATGATTGTGACAGAAAAATCTAAGTGGCTTGAGCGGTGGTTATAAACACCAGCAACTCTTCCCGGCCAATGGACAATCATAGGTACTTGAAGTTGGAAACGGCTGTAGTTGCTATTAGAGCCCCAGCTGTTTGTTTTCGTTTCATTAAACTCCGTGCCATGGTTAGAGGTAATAACCACAACCGTGTTGTCTAACAGCTCCAGCTCGGTGAGTTTAGTGAAAAGTAAATGAAGTTCGTTATCCGCTAAAGTGACGGAATGGTTGTAGCCTGCACGTAATCTGTCACTGGTGGAACCATTTGATGCCGCGCTGTCGTATTGGTCGAAGTTATCAACGGTAGAAAGTTCTAAGTAGCTAAACCAAGGTTGTTTCTTCTGCTCAACCCAAGTAGACCAGCGAGCAATAGTTTGTTCATCGTTACTTGTTTCTGGATCAAACGGCGCTTTAGACATTGGCAAGTTACGGAAAATCGTTTCTTGATAGAGCGGATCTTCAAAGTTATCGCCGCTAAAGAGACCAAACTGATATTTTTGCGATTCAAGAACATCCAGCATGATTGGCGCAGTACCTTGAGCTTCAATGCTGCTTGCATAGCTGCTAGGCAAACCGTAGAAAAGACCAAATAAACCAAACGTATCGTTACTTGAACTGTAATGATTGGTGAAGTTGAGGTTCTCAGACGCAAACTGATAGGTGTTAGGCATCAGCTCTGGCGTTAATACGTCAGCGCGCAGATTATTTACGCTGACCAACAGAATATTGAGGTTGTTGGCTCGGCGACCAAATTTAATTTCTTCAATCGGGTAGTTAACCAAATCAACCGTATTTTGAGTTTCTTCTAGTCGCTTGAGATATTCATCTCGATCCAATAAACCGTGTTTCTCCATAAACGATTTCGCCGTCATTGGGTATGACAGTGGGAAATTCGATTTTTGGCTAGTAACAGGGCTGTAGAAATAAGCGTCAGACCATACATAAATCAGATGGCTTGCGATAAAGCTGACGAAGAATACCGCTGCAAGAGGGCGACCAACACGTTTGTGGCTGAGTTTACGCTGTTTACGCCATACCCACTCAGATAAACCAAGTTGTAGTAGGAAAACGAGTGGAAGTACGACAAATAAATGCTGAAGGTCAGTTCTTACAGAGCTGCTCTCATCACTGAATAACAATTCCCAAACAACGGGCGTTAAATGCAAGTTGATGGTTTGGTACGCCTGAGTATCAATCAGTAGTACAGTGAGTCCGAATGTTGCGAAACAGACGGAGACAAAACGGAACAGTGACCTAGAAGGGATCAAAAACGTTAACGGGAAAAGCGTCAAGAGATAGATAGCAAATACTAGAAAGCCAAAGTGACCCACCCAAGAAAGCGCAAGATAGAGCTGTCCTAAGAAAGTTTCCGGCCACGGCGATTGTGCGATGTATCTGGTACCAATCAGCATTGCTGCAATGATATTAAAGAAGGCAAACCAGTGCCCCCAACCTACTAGACGTGATACGCGTTCGCCGTATGTGTTTCCGCTATCTACCATGTACTTTTCTATTTATCCGTTTTTATATTTAAATTCAGTCTGCTAACGAAGACATCAATGCTTGAGAAAACTTTTCCGCGATAGCTTTACGTTGCGATGCAGCAACATTTTGATTCAAAACGTTGGTCGCGACATTTCCCGCAATCATCAGGGAAAGTTCAGGAGACGCATTATGTTTATCAAGAACGGCAGCGATTTCGGTCAGGATAGTTTCAACTTTTTCGTCGCTGTATTTCGATGTAATAGGCATAAACACTCTAATGATGATAGTAAAAACGGCTTATGATAACCTACTATGCCTTACAACTGAAACCAGAACGATGATTATTTCACTATGAGTCTGCACCTTTCCAATGTCATTTTGCATCAACTAAGCAAAAATAATAACGACGAGCTTACGGTTAACTTCCGTGCTCAATCTCTTGATAATGATACATCAACAGAAAACCTAGTATCCGAGTTGCATCGCGTTTTTAATGCGAAAGTGGGTAAAGGTTTTGGCTCTTTCAAGTCTGACAGTGATTTTCAAAGCTGGTTGCAAGAAATGCGTCAAAGTCAGCGTTCGTTTTACGATTTTTCTCAAATCAGTGCGCAACGTCTCAAAGACGAACTGTCGAAATATCCATTTGCCGATGAGGGTATTTTGGTGATGGCTGAATATCAGTCATTAGCCACCGATTATCTTTTGATTGGTATTCTCCCTTTGAATCAAAGTTTGAAGGTGACAGAAGGGTTAGACATAAGTGCAACTGATTATCTTGATATCAATAAAATGGATATTGTTGCCCGTGTGGATTTGTCGAGTTTTGAAACGGACAAAGAATCGAATCGCTACCTTACTTACATTAAAGGTCGTGTTGGACGTAAAGTTTCAGATTTCTTTTTAGATTTTCTTCAAGCGGAAGTTGGCCTCGATGCGAAAGTGCAAAACAAAGTTCTGATGCAAGCTGTTGAAGATTTTTGTAGCGATTCAAAGCTGGAAAAAGACGAAGCGATTAACTACAAGAAACAGGTTTACGATTACTGCAATGATCAAATAAAAGCGGGTGAAGAAGTTCAGGTGAAAGAGTTGTCAGGTGAATTACCTCCAGCTCAGGATGGCACCAGCTTTATGGACTTTACGCGTGAGCATGGTTACGAATTAGAGGAAAGTTTCCCTGGCGATCGTTCTACGATGAGAAAACTGACCAAGTATGTCGGTGCTGGTGGCGGCTTGAACATTAGTTTTGACAGTTTATTGATGGGTGAGCGCGTTTTCTATGATCCGGAAACCGATACTCTTACCATCAAAGGTACTCCACCAAATCTGCGAGATCAGCTAACGCGTAAAAGTTAGTTATTTTCAATCAGTGTCATTTTGGAAGAGAGCCATATGAGCTCTCTTTTTTATTCACATTAAGACTCGAGTTTTGAGAACCAACCTACGCAAGTTGAATGCGGAAGGTATATTATTGTATTTAATCAATATTGAATGCTGGGACAAGGAATGGTTTTAGAGCATCATCAAGGCAAATTTGTCTATAAAGCGATAGCTATCATTGGCGTTATTTGGCTGCTCTGTGTGTCGGTCATATTTGTCCAATACAGGCAAACGGCCAAAATGAGCGACGATGTTGTCGAATTAGGCAATCACATCATGTCATTTCACAACTCTCTGCATTTTAGATCTCCCTATCGTGTTATTCACACCAATGACATGTCTCTCAATGTCCAGTTAATCTATTCCTTACGAGTGCAGTTAGAAGCGGATTATGAAGACTCCGTATTTCAGCCTGATGTGACGCACTTAGTTTATGTTATTGATAAGTTTATTGAAAAAAGCCAGATGTTCTTAAGTTCGGACTTGGATGTGCTCGATATGGTTGAGCAGCTTAAATTGTTGCGCTCAGAATATGAGAATCAACCCGATATCAGGCGCTATTACGTAGAGTTAGGTGCTTATCTTTTTGAAGCGTTATTTACCGAAGGTGAGCAAAGTCCTGAAATTTATCGATCTTTAGATCAAATCATGGTTGCGTCACAAGCGATGTCGCCAGATGACCGACAGCATTTGCAACTGACTCTAGCAAAGGTTTCCAAACTATTAAGTCAGTATGCGGAAAGCGGAAACCTAGTGAATAGGCTACTACAACACGAGATCTATCAAGAGTTACACACCCTTGAAAATGAATATTTTAAGTTATTCGGCTTTATTAATGTTTTGTTGTTGGTTCTAAGTGGGTTACTCATTGCCAGCCTGCTTATTGTTGTGATTTTTTTCCAAAGGCAATGCAAACACGCGGTTGAGTCGCTTTGCAATGGCGAGGCTTCGTCAGCTACGGAACAAAGTACTGTTCAGAATATAGGGAAAAAAGAGGTTTTGGCTGGTGGTCATTATTTGCCTATGGTTGGTACATCTGTTGAGTCCAAGATAGATATTCCTCAAATGTTAAGTTCGCTTAATGATGATAAAGAATCTGTGAAAATGCTGCTGCGTGTATTTATTGAAGATCATTATGAAGATTGTGAAAAACTCCAGATGCAAATCTCGTCTGATTTAGGCGCAGCAATGAGAACCGCACACAGTCTAAAAGGCGTCGCAGGTACTATTGGAGCGAATGAGTTAAGAATTATAGCAATAGATATTGAAGCAAAATTGAAACGAGAAGAAATTCCTACGGATGAAGAAATTCAGAATTTGGCAAAATCTTTAGATGAAACGGTTAAAAGTGCTCAGTTTTGGTTGGAGCAAGCATCTTTTTAGCTGTTAATTCTTATTAAATGTTGTTTTTTGGTTGGCAACGTTCGAGTTGACTTGTTGTGAGTCATTTTTGTGTTGTTTTTGTCGAGTAGTGTTAGAGATTTCTGTTTCTAGATGAAATATTTAACTCAACTTTAGTTAATTCCTGATTATTTTGAAGAATGCTATTCCAATATGAAAAGTGTTGTTTGAGGTAATGATTTATCTTCATTCCTAATGCTTTGTTTTTAAATGTTATTTTTATTTTGTTTTCTTTTTCTGAAGAAAAGTGAGATGATTTTTTAGTGGTTATTTATCGTTCTTATTCAAAGTTTTATCGTCAAATATCCTGAATATAGCGAACATTTTGTTACTAATATGCCTTTTAAAGCCAGATAGTTGTGTTAAGTTAGTATACTTATAAGATTTAGCTGTGTAGGGAAGCGAATCGCGTCGTTTACCTTGTCATAAAGCAGCAATATAATCATTTTTATAAGAAACGCTTGAGATTTTTGTCTGAACCACTTATAGATGGTCAATTGTTTTTTCAAGAACACACGGAGAATTAGTGCGATGAGAGTAGGTTTAGTAGGTTGGCGTGGCATGGTTGGTTCGGTACTCATGCAACGTATGGTTGAAGAAGGTGATTTTAATCTAATTGAACCAGTATTCTTCAGTACCTCACAAATTGGTATTCCTGCGCCAAACTTAGGTAAAGACGCTGGCATGCTTCAGGATGCTTTTGATATTGAGAGCCTAAAACAGCTTGACGCTATCATTACTTGTCAAGGTGGCAGCTACACCGAAAAGGTATACCCAGCATTACGTCAAGCAGGCTGGAAAGGTTACTGGATCGACGCTGCATCAACTCTACGTATGGCTTCAGACTCTATCATCACGCTAGACCCTGTAAACTTGAAGCAAATCCAACAAGGTATCCACGCTGGTACTAACACCTTCGTTGGTGGTAACTGTACTGTTAGTTTGATGCTAATGGGTCTTGGTGGTCTATTTGAAAAAGGTCTGGTTGAGTGGACCAGCGCTATGACATATCAGGCTGCTTCTGGTGCTGGCGCACAGAACATGCGCGAACTTATTTCTCAAATGGGTGTTATTAATGACTCTGTAAGTTCTGAACTTGCTAACCCATCTAGTTCTATTCTTGATATCGATAAGAAAGTTGCGGAAACCATGCGTTCTTCTTCTTTCCCTACCGATCAGTTTGGTGTTCCACTTGCTGGTTCTTTGATCCCTTGGATTGACGTGAAGCGCGACAATGGTCAAAGCAAAGAAGAGTGGAAAGCGGGTGTTGAAGCGAACAAGATTCTTGGTACTCAAGATTCACCAGTGCTGATCGACGGTACTTGTGTTCGAATTGGTGCGATGCGCTGTCACTCTCAGGCACTGACTATCAAACTAAAACAAAGTGTACCTTTGGATGAAATCGAAGAGATCATTGCTTCTCACAACGAGTGGGTAAAAGTGATCCCTAACGAACGTGACATTACCGCGAAAGAACTATCACCAGCGAAAGTTACGGGCACTATGTCTGTCCCTGTTGGCCGTCTACGTAAGATGGCAATGGGTGATGACTTCCTCAATGCATTCACAGTTGGTGACCAATTGCTATGGGGTGCTGCTGAGCCGCTACGTCGTACACTTCGCATTATTCTTTCTGAAAAATAATAATATGTTCAAATATCTAAAGCGCCTTAGGGCGCTTTTTTTTGTTCGTCACTTGCCTGAGTAGAGTCTGAAAACAAGCGCCACTATTCGTATAAGCTATCCTCACACAACGCGAGATATATCCTACATTGCAAAAGGCATACGCCTATTTTTATTGTGCCAGTGGTTGCTAGCATTACCAGTCATAAATAGAGGTACTAAATAATACAAAAAGATCATTTTGCTGAATATGTTCCATGTGCTCACTGAATGATTTTTGAAATGTACCTTGTTGATGGCTGTAGTTAGGTTTATGTCACTTATACTTTGCGTTAAAAATCTCATTATCATTGTACTGATTACATTTCTAGGTTCTTTCGAAGTCTATGCTCTCGATGGGGTTAAGGCATTTGCAGAGCACAAAATGGTGATGTTACTAATCCATCCTGTGACAGGGAGTATTGTCAAAGCCAACTCTTCTGCTGCAGAGTTTTACGGCTACTCAATTTCAGAATTAGAATCTATGAAGATTCAAGAGATTAATACTCTCAGCAAAGAGGCGACTCAAGCAGAAATGCAGCTAGCTCGAAAAGAGAAAAGAAACTACTTCATTTTTAAGCACCAGTTAAAAAACGGAAATTTAAAAACCGTTGAAGTGTCGTCTATTCCTATTTCTTATCAAGGCAGGCCTGTTCTCTATTCAATTATTCGAGATATTTCTGAATACCGTTCGGCTCAAGAAGGACTCTGGCACTTTCAACATCGACTCGACGATATGGTCAAAGAACAATCCGCTCAGTTGAGATCTACTCATCAACGTCAATTAATTACATTTACTGTGCTATCAACATTTCTTGTCTCTGCCTTGGTAGCATTAAGTCGACTGCTGATAAATCAGAGAAGCACTAAAACCCAACTCGAAGATGAAAAGAAACGACTGTCGGATGTGATTTGGGCTGCCAATATTGGGACCTGGGAGTGGGATATTCAAAGTGATCAATTAGCTTTGAATGATTACGCCTACGCTATGGTTGGTTACCAGCGGTGGGCGGATTTCCCGATTAAACGGGGAAGCTTGAAGCCCCTTTGTCATTCTGAAGATTGGGCTGATGCCCAAGAAAATATGCGGTCTAAGTTGGATGGTGAAGTCAGTTTTTTCCAGACTGAGATTAGGGTAAGGCACAGACTTGGCCACTGGGTTTGGATTTTGGTAAGAGGTAGAGTTATCAAGAGGGCATTTAACAGTCAAATTCCTCTTACAGTTGCAGGAACTTATCAAGATATTACTTTGCAGAAAGAGCTCAATAGCCAGCTTCACCAATACGCAAACACAGATCAACTCACAGAGATCCCCAACCGACGGTCGTTCCATAATCATCTCGATATGATGGAAGATACAGAACACCAATATGGATTATTTTACATGGATTTAAACAAATTTAAGGACGTCAATGACAAGTACGGCCACGCAGCTGGAGATTTGGTCATTAAGAATGTCGGGCAGAGGCTGAAAGAAGTCCTGCGAAGTTCAGATAATGTTTACCGTCTTGGCGGGGATGAATTTGCAGTCATCGTAAAAGGGTTAAAATGCCGAGCAAATGCTTCTGTTGTCGCGAATAAATTTGTAAAAGTCTTATCCGAACCACATATCCTTGAAGGGGCACAAACAGCCAGAGTCATTGTTCCTCCCAGTATTGGTGTTGCCTTCTATTCAGCGAATAGGCTTGATACTGAGTCTTTGATTCAACGAGCCGATCAGATGATGTATTTGGCTAAACGAAACTATCCAGAAGGAGGGTATGAAATCTTTGAGGAGCAATCAGCTGTCGCATAAACAATGGCGGAGATGGTTTATCTCTTCTCCGCTACTGGTTAACGATACTGAGTAAGTCGAACCACCCATGTATTAATCCGTAGTTTTAAGCTTCTAACATCCGCTATGTTTTCGTCGTATGGACTGGTACCACTCGCTTATCAGGATCTGCCAATTCACTTCCACAATGCTTACAAAATAGAGCATCTGACTCATGTCCCGCCAAAGAGCAGTTAGGACATTTCACTAATGCTCTGTGTGCACTCATTTCTTGATGTAGCTCTGCGGTAATAATGCCCGTCGGCACAGCAAGTATTGAATAACCTAATAACATGGTAAGTGCCGCTAAGCCTTTACCTAGTGTTGTCTGTGGTACAACGTCGCCATAACCTACGGTAGTGATTGTTACAATTGCCCAATAGATACTTTGCGGAATGCTAGTAAAACCGTTTTCTGGCCCTTCAATAATATAAATAAAGGAACCCAAGATGGTGACCAGTATCGCTACCGTGCTGAAGAAAATAATGATTTTTCTTCTTGCACCCAACAATGATCTTAACAACAAATTGGAGTCCTGAAGGTAACGAACCAGTTTAAGTATACGAAAGATACGCATGACTCTCAGTGCTCGAACGACACCAACTAATGACGCAGAAGGGAACAAGATAACGAGATATGTCGGCAATATCGCGACAAGATCGATTACACCGTAAAAGCTTTTTGCGTATGCGCTGGGTTTTGGTGAACAGTAGAGTCGCGTTAAGTATTCAATGGTGAATAGAGCTGTAAATCCGTATTCGATCAGTTTGAACTCTTCACGCCATTTCGCATCAAAACTTGGGATGGAACTTAGAACCAGTACGATCAAAGAGGTGAAAATCGCGATAATAAGTGCGATGTCGAAAATTTTACCCGCTTTGGTGTGAGTACCAAAGATGATGACATAGAGCTGATGTTTTAAATTTTCATTTGAGAAAGACATGATAGAGCGACCTAACGTTTTTTATCGCTCTATCATAGCCTTAGGCTAGCGTTTAAGCCAATCCTGGGAATAGGCTACGTAAGCCATTGGTAATAAATTCGATGCCTAATGCGCCAAGTATCAAGCCCATGATACGCGTGATCACGTTGATGCCAGTCTGGCCTAACAATTTCACAATATAGGGCGCTGAACGGAACAACAACCACGAACACAACGCGAAAAATACAATCGTGACGACAATACCTGTGGTATCCATCAATCCCGGATAGCGAGAGCCATATACTATGGTTGAGCTGATAGCACCTGGGCCCGCCATTAGTGGCATTGCCAGCGGAACCACACCAATTTGTTCGCGGCTGATGTATTCCGATTTCTCTTGTTTGTTTTGCTTATCTTCACCCAACTTACCACTCATCATCGAAAAGGCGATGCTCATAAGCAGTAAACCACCGGCTACACGAAATGAGTCCAGGGAAATACTGAACATGTCTAACAGCATTTGTCCGCCAAGCAGCGCAGTGATCAGAATGATGGCCACAGCAGTATTAGCAGTAGCGGCGGTTTTGTTTTTCTCTTCTGGAGTCATGTGCCCAGTAAGGGAAACAAAAACCGGCATGATTCCTACAGGATTAACTGCGGCAACCAAGCCCAGAAAGAACTGGAGAAAAATAGCAATTTCGAACGACATGTTAGGTTCTCTTATTTTTCATAGGATTGAAATTAATTGCGCGTAATCTAAGTCAAACATAGCAAAATCGCGAATGAAAAAATTTGCTGTTTTTTGCAGCTTATACGTGAGAAAAACTAATTATGGTCGATAATTGAAAATTAGTTGTTTCAAATATGTGTGCATTAATCGACTTGTTTATGGGATTTTTTAACATCCCCCCAGTTTTGATAAAAAAAAGTGCATCTACTGGAGAGTCAAAATGAAATGGATATACTATGAGTAGCACATGAAAACTTGTCTACATGTAGTAATGTTGTACAAAAATGAAACTTTTTTACACGATGTTGTATTTTTTTTAGATTTTTAGTTCGAATGCAGTATTTTTAACCAGTTTATTTTGTGATGAATTTTTTAATAAATACAATTGGTTAGTTGGTGTCTTTGGTGCTTTCTACCTATAAAGGGATAATTAGTTTTTCATAACTGATCTGAGTCAATTTTTTTCACGTAGTGAAATATTATACTCAGCCATGAAAGCAATTTACTAAGTTCGTTGTTATTAAGTCTCTGAAGTTTTGATAAAAAACACATATGCAACATGCTTAATAAAGAGTTTTTAATTTTAAATTTTTTTATTTTAGGAGATCCATTATGCCTGTAACTAATCTGGCTGAACTAGATGCTCTAGTAGCTCGCGTTAAAGCGGCTCAAGCTGAGTTTGCTACTTACTCTCAAGAGCAGGTAGACAAAATCTTCCGTGCAGCATCTCTTGCAGCTAACCAAGCTCGTATTCCTCTAGCGCAACAAGCGGTAGCAGAATCTGGCATGGGTATCGTTGAAGATAAAGTAATCAAAAACCACTTCGCTTCAGAATACATCTACAACAAATACAAAGATGAAAAAACTTGTGGTGTTCTAGAAGAAGACGAAAGCATGGGCACAATGACTATCGCAGAGCCTGTGGGCATCATCTGTGGTATCGTCCCAACAACTAACCCAACATCTACTGCAATCTTCAAATCTTTGATTTCTTTGAAGACTCGTAACGGTATTATTTTCTCACCACACCCACGTGCTAAAAATTCTACAAACGATGCAGCTAAACTGGTTCTAGACGCAGCAGTAGCAGCGGGCGCGCCAAAAGACATCATTGGTTGGATCGACCAACCATCTGTAGAGCTATCTAACGCTCTTATGAAACACGAAGGTATCGCACTTATCCTTGCTACTGGTGGTCCAGGCATGGTTAAAGCGGCTTACTCTTCTGGTAAACCAGCTATCGGTGTTGGTGCAGGTAACGTTCCAGTTGTTATCGATGAAACAGCAGACATCAAACGTGCAGTAGCTTCTGTTCTTATGTCTAAAACTTTCGATAACGGTGTAGTGTGTGCTTCTGAGCAGGCTGTAATCGTTCATAAAGATGTATACGACGAAGTTAAAGAGCGTTTCGCTTCTCACAAAGCTCATGTACTAAGCAAAGCTGACGCTGACAAAGTACGTAAAACAATCCTAATCGACGGTGCGCTAAACGCAAAAATCGTTGGTCAACCTGCTTCTGCTATCGCAGAAATGGCGGGTGTTAAAGTTCCAGCTGATACTAAAGTTCTTATCGGTGAAGGTCTTGGTAAAGTTTCTTACGACGACGAGTTCGCACATGAGAAACTATCTCCATGTCTAGGTATGTTCAAAGCGGATAGCTTCGAAGACGCTGTTGACCAAGCTGTAACAATGGTTGAAATCGGCGGTATCGGTCATACTTCTGGTCTTTACACTAACCAAGACGTAAACGCAGATCGTATTCGTTACTTCGGTGACAAGATGAAGACTGCTCGTATTCTTATCAACATTCCGACTACTCACGGTGGTATCGGTGACCTTTACAACTTCAACGTTGCTCCATCTTTAACGTTAGGTTGTGGTTCATGGGGTGGTAACTCTATCTCTGAGAACGTTGGTCCTAAACACCTAATCAACAAGAAAATTGTTGCTAAGCGAGCTGAAAACATGTTGTGGCACAAACTACCTAAGTCAATCTACTTCCGTCGTGGTAGCCTTCCAATCGCTCTTAGCGACCTAGAAGGTAAAAAACGCGCATTCCTTGTAACTGACCGTTTCCTATTCAACAACGGTTACGCAGATGAAGTAGTTTCACTACTTAAAGCTCAAGGTATGGAAGTTCAGACATTCTTTGATGTAGAAGCAGATCCAACTCTATCTGTAGTAGAGAAAGGTGCAGCTCAAATGGCTAGCTACCAACCAGACGTGATTCTAGCTCTAGGTGGTGGTTCACCAATGGATGCTGCGAAGATCATGTGGGTTATGTACGAGCACCCAGAAACTCACTTCGAAGAACTAGCAATGCGCTTTATGGACATCCGTAAACGTATCTACAAGTTCCCTAAAATGGGTCAAAAAGCTGAGTTGGTATGTATTACTACTACTTCAGGTACTGGTTCAGAAGTTACTCCATTCGCGGTTGTTACTGACGACAAGACTGGTGCTAAATACCCACTAGCTGACTACGAGCTAACTCCTAACATGGCTATCGTTGATGCGAACCTTGTTATGAACATGCCTAAGTCTCTAACAGCGTTTGGTGGTTACGATGCAGTAACTCACGCTCTTGAAGCATACGTATCTGTTCTTGCGAACGAATACTCTGACGGTCAAGCTCTTCAAGCACTTAAGATGCTAAAAGAGTACCTACCATCAAGCTACAAGAATGGTGCAAATGACCCAATCGCACGTGAAAAAGTACACAACGCAGCAACTATCGCTGGTGTAGCATTTGCGAACGCTTTCTTGGGTGTATGTCACTCAATGGCTCACAAGATTGGTGCTGAGTTCCACTTACCACACGGTCTTGCTAACGCACTGCTTATCTCTAACGTTGTACGTTACAACGCGAACGATAACCCAACTAAACAAACTGCATTCTCTCAATACGACCGTCCACAAGCACGTCGTCGTTACGCAGAAGTTGCAGAGCACTTGGGTCTAGTTCAACCTGGTGACCGTACTGCTCAGAAGATTGAACGTCTACTAGCGTGGATGGATGAGCTTAAGAAAGACCTTGATATCCCAATGTCTATCCAAGCTGCGGGTGTTAACGAAGCTGACTTCCTAGCGAAAGTTGAAGAACTAGCGGTTGACGCGTTTGATGACCAATGTACTGGTGCAAACCCACGTTACCCTCTAATCACTGAGCTGAAAGAAGTACTTATCTCTTCTTACTACGGTAAAGCATTCGTTGAAGGTGAAACTTTCGAAGGTACTACTGTAATCAAGAAGAAAGCTGACCAAGTAGCTCCAGCAGCTGCTAAAGCAGATAAAAAAGTAAAAGCTTAATTTGAGATAGGTTTTCGCTAGCACGATTACCAAATCAAGAAACAAAAAGCCCCACTTCGGTGGGGCTTTTTTTGTCTATTCAACAGATATAGGATAATAATCAAATCTGGATCTGACTATATTTGGGTTGTCACATAAGGGCTAATTATCCATTAAAATTCTTATTATCTATAATTTTTATTAATAACGTGAATAATGCATAAAAATCATGTAGATATATATTGTGCGTATTATGAATAGTTATTATTCTATGCACGAAAATAATAAAGATAGTAATTATAAATCTAAGGAAAATTGAATGAATAAAAAAGCTGTATTGCAAGTTTTGGGGCTTGCTCTAGTAACTAATTTCATTATTGGCTGCGCTAGTACTTCTGAATCGACATCTACTACTCAAGTTACCAACTCACAGGAAAATATTACGCAAGTAACAGGGAATATCCCTGCTGAGAGTAAGTTCGCGAAGGTAAAGGTTGGTATGTCAATGGGGCAGGTCTATGACACCATTGGTCAACCTACGGATACATTGAGTTATATTACAGGTAAATCATTTATCCCATTCTATTTTGGTAGTGATGCAGCGAGAGTTGAAGCTTTATACAAAGGAGAAGGCCGAATAGTCTTTACCGGTGGTACTGGCTTTGGTGCGAGAGTATTTAAAGTTTATAAGGTTACATATAACCCAAGTGAGCCTGGCTACAATATGTAATTTTTTAAAAAGAAGGCAGTCTGAAGATTGCCTTCTTTTTGATATTAAGTCCACATGACTAGAATAGCGGCGAGAGCCACAAGAACTAGCCCAAAACCGTCTTTAATTCGGACTTTTTGTTTAAGCCAGAGAACAGATATCAACATCGTAAAAAAGATTTCTACCTGCCCTAGAGTTTTCACATAAGGAACCGCTTGCAAAGACATCGCACTGAACCAGCCTATTGAGCCTAGACAACTGGTAAAGCTGGTTAAGAAGACTATTTTAGGTCTGGCGAATAAAGCTTTTAGCGTATCCACATCTCTGAGGGTTAAATATGCGACTAGGATGAGTGTTTGAAGGGATATAACTAACAGCAAAACCCAAGCGGCACCGTAAGGAAAAGGTAATCCTAGAGCGATGCTGGCTTCTCGAACCCATAGCGATGTTAACGCGAAGGCACTGCCGCAGCTTATCCCCAAAATAACGGTGGGCAAGGATATTTGACGAAAACTACCTTGAGTACTGAGTAAGAACACACCGATACCGCCAACAAATACCCCGAACCATCCCAATAATGTCAGGTGAGTGCCGAAGAAAAGCATGCCTAACAATGCGGCAACTAATGCTTCGCTTTTGGCAAGACCAGCTCCTACGGCGTAATTATTAAATTTAAACAGCCTAACCATAAGCGCTGTCGCAACGATTTGCATTGCCGCAGCACCGACAATGTAAGTGATGAAGAGTGAATTAAAGTTGGGTAGAGCAATGGGCTCTATGACATATAAAGCGATTAAATACAGAGCAGCTATAGGACTTGCCCAAAGAAAACGCGCCAAAGTGACTCCAGCCGTTTTTACATCGCCAGATAAGTGACTTTGAAAAGCGTTGCGCCAAGATTGCATAAAAGCGGCGAATAGAGTGAACAGAATCCATGTCATGCTAAGAACATCCAAAGAGATAACAGAAAGTTGTTGTGCCAGAGATGACACAAGACGAGCACAGGCATATCACTATGCAACTAATCGGTTGCCATATCAAATGGATATATAACAAAAGCCTCTCAATTGAGAGGCTTAGAAATGTTGATTGAAGAAGCTGTCAGCTAGCCTGCAAGCACATCTGTAGCAACTTTATAGCTAGGGTCTTCTTTAACGTTTATTTCGACTAGGCTGCCTGCTTTATGAAGCAATGCACGGCAATCTTGGCTTAAATGGCGTAGATGAAGTGTTTTTCCTACAGAAGCGTAGCGCTCCGCCAGAGTTTCAATCGCTTCAATGGCTGAGTGGTCTGCAACACGTGACTGAGCAAAATCGACAATCACATCTTGTGGATCGTTTTGCGCGTCAAATAATTCTAAGAAGTTCGCAGCTGAACCAAAGAATATAGGGCCATTAACTTTGTAAACTTTGGAACCTTCTTCATTAAGCTGGCTGGTTGCGTAGATGTGTTTTGCGTGTTCCCAAGCAAACATAAGTGCAGAAGCAATTACACCAACTCCTACCGCAATAGCTAAGTCGGTAAACACGGTAACAATCGTTACTAGTACGATGACAAAGAAATCTTGCTTAGGTACACGACGAGCAAGTTTGAAGGTTGCCCATTCAAACGTACCGATCACCACCATGAACATCACGCCAACTAGCGCAGCCAGTGGGATCATTTCAATCAGTGAGGAAGCAAACAGGATAAAGACCAGTAGCATCACCGCTGCCACAATACCTGACAAGCGCCCACGACCACCAGAATTAATGTTAATCATTGACTGACCAATCATCGCACAGCCACCCATAGCGCCAAATACAGAACAGGTAATGTTCGCAAGACCTTGTCCCATACATTCACGGTTAGACTTACCACGAGTGTTAGTCATTTCGTCTAGAACAGTCAGCGTCAGCAATGACTCTATCAAACCAATAGCTGCCAAAATAACAGAATACGGAAGAATAATTTGTAAAGTCTCAAGTGTCATTGGAACAATAGGGAAGGCAAATGTTGGCAGCGTACCAGCAAGTGTTGCGCCTTCATTGCCCGACATTGCACGCAAGAAATCGACAACAGTACGAGTTTCTAACCCGAGACCTTGAACCAGCAAAGTGACGGTAACTATCGCTGCTAATGAAGATGGAACTGCAGTGGTAATTTTAGGAAGAAAGTGGATGATAGCCATCGTCAAAGCGACCAAGCCTAACATTAGGAACAACTGATCGCTTGGAAGCCAACTAAGCGCGCCATTCATATCGGGTGCCTTGAACTGACCTAATTGTGCTAGGAAGATAACAATAGCCAAGCCATTCACGAAACCAATCATGACAGGATGAGGCACCATGCGAATGAACTTACCGAGTTTAAATAGGCCGGCTGCAATTTGCAGTATTCCCGTTAACAAAATGGCGGCAAACAGGTATTGGACACCATGGCTTGATACTAGGCTGACCATTACTACAGCCATTGCGCCTGTTGCTCCCGAGATCATGCCCGGGCGTCCACCGAAAATAGAAGTCACAAGACCAACAATAAATGCGGCGTACAGACCAACCATAGGGTCAACACCAGCTACAAATGCGAATGCAACCGCTTCTGGTACCAGTGCTAAAGCAACAGTAAGACCCGAAAGAACGTCATTTTTTACAGAGTGTTTGGAAAACTGGGGAAATTCAAACATGAGTTGAGTGTTTTTCCTGATAATTAATTGTGAACCGACTTTATTTAAAACGCTCATTGAATCGAAATGGGATGTGCCAAATAAATATTGTTTGGCAAAAAGAGTATTCAATAGGCTGAACGCGTTAAGTTAAAGATGAATGGCGGATGCTACAGAATTGTGTGATGAAGTTCAATATTGAACCAATAATCAAGAGTAATGAGTCTGCTGCAATAATAAAAAAGCCACCCGAAGGTGGCTTTTACATGGTTTCTAATTAGTAACCTTGAGGTTTCGCCATGGCAGAACCCGCTTGGTTGCGAGCGACTTGGCTACCTGCACCAATAGGTGCGTATCGTTCAGTGCGGAAAGGTGCAGCCTTAACTTCAATTTCCTTCACCTCTTGTGAACCAGAAGCTTTAGTCATTGGTGATGAAGCATGACCTTTTGCCGGAGCTGTAACACTCGCTTTCTTCGCTGGTTCAACTACGGGTACAGGGATCTCAGCCGCTTGTTTTGCCACTTCTTCCACAACAACTTCAGCTACAGGCGCTTCTGTTGTCGGTTGTTCAATGGTTTCAACTGCTGGGGCTTGTTCCACTTCTGGTTGAGTAACTGGTGTTTGATCAACAGCAGCTGGTGTAACAACAGTCTGTTCAACGACAGGCGTTTCAACCACTGGTTCTGGAGCTTTCTCAACTGGCGCTTCAGCAACAGCTACGTCACGACGAACAATCACTTTACCCATTGCCATTTCTGGGAGTGCGTAGCCACCTAATACTGGTGTTGATACAACTGCTTGTTCAACTACCGCTTCAACTTGAGGCTGAGCTTTAACCACAGGTTTAGCTAAGTCGTAACGTGGCATGACTTTACCCATAGCCATCTCTGGAGAAGCTACACCACCTTTGCGTAGGCGGAATGGGTTAGGGCGACGATCACGACCACGGCGACGACGCTGACCACTTGCTCGTAGGTGACGAGGTGATCGACGGTTACGACGCTGTTTCTGCTCATCTTGTTGCTCTGCATTGTTATCAGTATCAACATTCGCTTGAGTCAACTCGACTTTAGGCTCTTGAGTAACAGGTGCTTGAACATCTGCATTCAATGAATTCTCAACGATTTCTGCTTCTTCAGATTGTTGATTGTTCACGCGAACTTGCTTGTTAAGCTTACGGCGTTGACGACGCTCTTTAACTGCAGCAGCTTTTGTTTGTTGCGCTTCGCTTGCAGGTTTTTCAACCACTTCTTGCTGTGCTTCAGCTGCTAACTGGCGGCCTTCTTGTTGAAGTTTGTTCGACTTCGTATCATTGCGGTCGCGCTTGTTGCGGCGCTCTTGCTTAGGCTTGCGCTCTTGCTGTTTGCTTTCAGTTGCTACAACAGGTTGTTCACTCTCAACTTTTTCGTTCGCCTTATCATTTGGCTTACGACGATTTCTGTCTCGAGAGTTGTTGTTACGACGGCGGTCGTTACGTTCGCGACGTTGAGGCTGTTTCTTACGCTCGTTCTCTGCTTCGCTTGTTTCTTTTACCTGTTCTTTCTTCTCTTCTTCTGAAGAAGCGAAAATACCAGCTAAAGCTTTAAAGAAGCGGCTAACCAGCCCAGGTTTTTGTTCAACAACAACGGTTTCTTTAGGCGTTTCTACTTTTGGTTTTGCAACTGGCGCAGGTGCTGACTGAGCTGGTGACGCAAAACCTTTCAGAGCAGGTTCTTCGATACGTTTTGGACGTAAATCAGGTTCTCCAAGCTCTTTGCCTTCAGCTTCTTTTAGTGCTTCAAGTTTTCTTGGGATCAAGTAAGAAAGAATTTCATGCTCTTCACCTTCACGTACACGAACTACCTCGAAATGAGGTGTTTCCATGTCTGAGTTTGGAACGATAGTAATTCTAACTTCTTGGATTCGTTCAATATGGTTAATTGAACGACGCTTTTCATTCAGTAGATATGAAGCAATCGATACAGGAACTACAGCCAATACTTGTGCTGTGTTGTCTTTCAATGCTTCTTCTTCGATAAGACGAAGAACAGATAGCGCAAGAGACTCGTTGTCACGAACTACACCCGTGCCCGAACAACGTGGACAAATGTGATGGCTTGCTTCTGCCAGAGAAGGGCTTAGGCGTTGACGAGACATTTCTAACAGGCCAAAGCGTGAAATGCGGCCAATTTGTACTCGAGCACGGTCTAGGCGAACAGCGTCACGCAAGCGGTTTTCTACTTCACGTTGGTGACGAACTGGTGTCATATCGATAAAGTCGATAACAACTAGACCACCTAAGTCGCGTAGGCGTAATTGACGTGCAATTTCGTCAGCAGCTTCTAGGTTAGTGTTCAGAGCAGTCTCTTCGATATCGCCGCCTTTAGTTGCGCGAGCTGAGTTGATATCGATAGAAGTTAGTGCTTCTGTTGGGTCAATAACGATTGAGCCACCAGAAGGAAGGCGAACCTCACGTTGGAATGCAGATTCGATTTGGCTTTCGATCTGGAAGTGACTAAATAGCGGCACTTCACCTTCGTATTTCTTAACACGGTTTACGAAATCAGGACGAACTAGACTTATATGGTCTAGAGCACGTTCATAGATAGTATTACTATCAATTAGGATTTCACCGATATCACGACGCAAATAGTCACGAATCGCTCGCACGATTACGTTACTTTCTTGGTGGATCAGAAATGGCGCAGGATTCGAATCAGACGCTTGTTTGATTGCAGCCCAATGATTAAGTAGAACGTTTAAGTCCCATTCTAACTCTTCACCGTTTTTGCCAACACCCGCAGTACGAACGATGAGGCCCATACCTTGTGGTAATTCTAAAGAGCTCAATGCTGTTTTTAGCTCAGTACGCTCATCACCTTCGATACGACGAGAAATACCGCCGGCACGAGGGTTGTTAGGCATAAGAACTAAATAGCTACCAGCAAGAGAGATGAAAGTTGTTAGAGCTGCACCTTTGCTACCGCGTTCCTCTTTTTCAATTTGAACGATAACTTCCTGACCTTCTTTAAGCACTTCTTTAATGCTTGGACGGCCTTGATAGGTATAACCATCTGGGAAGTATTCGCGGGCAATTTCTTTGAGAGGGAGGAAACCGTGTCTTTCAGCGCCGTAATCAACGAAAGCAGCTTCTAGACTTGGTTCAATACGGGTAATACGGCCTTTGTAGATGTTCGCTTTTTTAGATTCATGTCCAGGACTTTCGATATCAAGATCGAACAATCGCTGGCCATCAACCAAAGCGACACGCAACTCTTCTTTCTGAGTCGCGTTAATTAGCATTCTTTTCATTTAAAAATCTCGTAATTTTTTCTTTGTTTTGATTATTGTTCTTGTCGCGTTTGGTTCGCTTTCACGGTGCCAGATCCCATGGCTTAATTCATTACAGCCTCCCGGCTGGAGGGATGCTCTGAGGGCACGTCAGTCATCACAAGCATAAGCAGCCTGTGATCCGCATAGAGGCGGATTTACTCATCATGAAAGGCGAAGAGTAGAGCAACAAGAAACCTTAACCTGAAATGTCTTACGCCAATGCAGCACCAAGTTATAGGTTTACTACTCGTTTATTGCTTTAATAAAACGGTAAAAATAGAAACATACCAGTTCAATTATTGCAGGTGTGAACTATAGCAGTGACTGCTAGTCACAGCAATGTGCTTTATTAGAAAGCGCTTAAAAATTTCAAGCCATGTCCAAAAGTGTTTCCTAGTCAGTGTCAAATCTGAGCAAAATGAAAGAGAAGTTTGCATTTTATCAATAACAAACCGCCCAATTTTCGGGCGCAATGAGCAATGTGATGTTTATTTCAACGAGTTATTAAAAAAAAGCATCCGAAAAGCGATTTTTAATCACGAAGAAAATGTGAATTCACGTAGATTCAGTTAGAATAGTTGCCATGAACGAAATCAGAACCCAAGTCCAGTTCATCGATATAGATGAAGATATGGCTGGTCAACGCATCGATAATTTTTTGCGTAACCAATTAAAATCAATTCCTAAAAGCATGGTTTATCGAATCTTGCGAAAGGGTGAAGTGCGCGTAAACAAAAAGCGAGTGAAGGCTGAATATAAATTGGAAGCTGGAGACGTGGTTCGTGTTCCACCCGTAACGATTGAAGCGAAGGCAGAAGAAGCAACTGCGCCAAGTACCAAGCTGAACAAAGTTGCGGAACTTGAACATTGCATTATCCATGAAGATGACCATGTACTGATCTTGAACAAACCGTCAGGAACAGCGGTGCATGGAGGTAGTGGCCTAAAGTTTGGTGCGATTGAAGCTTTACGTGCGTTACGTCCACAAGCTCGCTTTCTGGAACTGGTACATCGTATTGACCGCGACACATCGGGTATTTTACTGGTTGCAAAAAAGCGCTCGGCATTGCGTCATCTACAAGCTCAGTTTCGCGAGAAAACAGTACAGAAGTACTATTTTGCTCTGGTGATGGGGGAGTGGGAGAACAAATGGAAGGTCGTTAACGCGCCGCTGCTAAAGAACGAAGTGAATAGCATTGTTCGTGTCAATTCGAACGGTAAGCTGTCAGAAACGCGTTTTAAGATCCTTGAAAAGTTTGACCAAGCGACGTTGATTCAAGCGAGTCCAATTACAGGGCGAACTCACCAGATACGTGTTCATACTCAGTATATGGGACACCCAATTGCGTGGGATGACCGATATGGTGATCGCCGTTTTGATGCCTATACTGCCCAATTCGGTATTGACCGTTTGTTCTTACACGCTGCAAACATTCGATTTGTTCATCCAGCGACCGAAGAGCAAATGGAAATTAACGCCCCTCTGGATAGTAAACTAGAGCATGCGCTCGCTCAAATGCGCTCATCCAAGTAAAAAAGGGCTTGTGATAAACAAGCCTTTTTCAATTTGTTTGATAGTTCGATGAAATTTATAGAACCGCAAAACTTTCGTTTTCAAGCAACTGGATAAGCTTAATAAGTGGAAGACCGACTAATGTATTTGGGTCGTCACCTTCGAGTTTGTCGAATAGGGTAATTCCTAACCCTTCACTTTTAAAACTGCCTGCGCAGTTTAAAGGCATTTCTTTTTCGACATAACGTTCGACCATCTGTTGCTTGAGTTGGCGAAAATGCACTGTGAACGTATCTAGCGTAACCTGACTTTTTTGCGTCTCTGAGTTATATAGCGCTAACCCTGTGTAAAAGGTAATCGCTTTACCACTTTGACTCATCAACTGCTCAACCGCTTTTTGCTTGGTATGTGGCTTACCAACAATTTGTCCGTCAATGACGCAAACTTGATCAGAGCCAACGACTAAACTTGGCGTTTTAACGACACAAGAGCGTGCTTTTTGTTCTGCTAGTCTTTGTACTAAAGCTTCAGGCGATTCGTTTGTGTGGGGTGTTTCATCGCAATTGGGCTGTGCGGTAATGAAAGGGATATCGAGCTTTTTCAGCAACTGCTGACGAAAAGGTGAAGTGGAAGCTAAAACTAGTTGGTAATTTTGCATTTTACTTTACAATTATCGTTAAGTTTATGTGCAGCATATAGCATTCAATGCTGTTGACCATAATTCTCTCCGTGAAAAGGGAAAAAATTGTATTTTTAACCTTTTTCTTTGACTAAATCTGTTTTGGAAGATAATATTCGCGCCCTATGCAAAAGGTAAAGATACCGCGAACGGTTGATCCGGGCAAAGCGGCTCAAAAACGACTTGATTACGATGGCATCATCCAAATGAGTCTTTTGAAGCGCTTAGAGGAATCAGTCGCTAGCGTAAAACGCGACGCACAAGTCTCATTGTCATTTGGGCTTGATGAACAACAACTCGTAGTTATCTCTGGTAAAGCTAACATCGAAGTTGATTTAGAGTGTCAGCGCTGTAATGAGGTTTTCGCACACGAGTGCGAAATTGAATTCACTTATTCTCCGATTACGGGGAAAAAGAGTGATGAAGAAATTCCCGACGATTACGATTTGGTAGATCTTAATGAGTACGGTGAAGTAAACCTGATTCAGCTAGTTGAAGACGAGTTCATCTTAAGTTTGCCTCAAGTAGCAATGCATGAAGATGCGGATTGCAGCGTTAAATCAGACAATATGGTGTTTGGTGAGATTCCAGAAGAGATTTTGGAAGATAAACCGAATCCATTCGATGTTTTAAAAAGTTTGAAGAAGTAATTCTTTGAGACCATTAACATAGGAGTAGGGTCAATGGCCGTACAACAAAACCGTAAAACACGTTCACGTCGTGGTATGCGTCGTTCACACGATGCGCTAACTGCAGCTGCACTATCTGTAGACGCGACTTCAGGTGAAACTCACCTACGCCACAACGTAACTGCTGAAGGTTACTACCGTGGTAAAAAGGTTATCAACAAGTAAGGTTGACCTTTGCAAAATTTAACCGTTGCACTTGATGCAATGGGCGGGGATTTCGGTCCTCGCGTAACAGTGCCTGCCGCCGTGCAGGCACTGTCGCATTTCCCAGAGCTAAAAGTGACTCTCATCGGTGATCAAACTGAGATC
Source organism: Vibrio sp. A1-b2 (assembly GCF_021726015.1). Classification (NCBI taxonomy): domain Bacteria; kingdom Pseudomonadati; phylum Pseudomonadota; class Gammaproteobacteria; order Vibrionales; family Vibrionaceae; genus Vibrio; species Vibrio sp. A1-b2. The sequence continues at coordinate 523,626 of NZ_JAKKCI010000001.1, read as the reverse complement.
GCCCAACAACTTTCTTTATTAGGTTGCGAACCGAACGCTCGCTTGAGTGTCGTAAATAGTGACCGCGTCATCTCGAATTCAGAAAAACCCTCTTTGGCATTGCGTCACAGTGTTGGTACCTCTATGGGTATGGCTATTGATCTTGTCGCTGACGGTCAAGCTGATGCGTGTGTCAGTGCCGGCAATACCGGTGCATTGATGGCGTTATCCCGTTTTAGGCTTAAACTATTGCCAGGTATTGATCGTCCCGCTTTGGTTTCAGCGTTGCCCACCGCGTCAGGTGGTAAAACATGGATGCTGGATTTAGGCGCAAATGTTTCTAGTGATGCAGACTCTTTATTTCAATTTGCAGTGATGGGTGCAGCATTAGCTGAGCAACATTTAGGTCGACCTGCTCGTGTAGCGATTTTGAATATCGGTGCGGAAGAGATTAAAGGTAATGATTTAGTTAAACGTTGTGCAGAAATGCTGAGTCAAACACACGCTGTGAATTTTATCGGCTACATTGAAGGGAACCAATTATTAATTGATGCAGCAGATGTTGTCGTATGCGATGGTTTCGTTGGCAATGTTTGTTTAAAGGCGTGTGAAGGAACGGCACAACTTTTTATCGATAGGCTAAAAAATAAGTTTTTAGGCTCATCTATAAAAGGTTGGATTGCGAAAAAGCTGTTTTCTGAACTATTTACTGAGTTAAAAACACTGAACCCCGACCAGTATAACGGCGCAAGTTTGCTAGGATTGCGCGGCATTGTAATAAAAAGTCATGGAAGTGCTGATGTATCCGCTGTCGTGAATGCGATATCAGAGGCGGTGCATGAAGTTAAACGACAAGTACCCAGCCGTATAAGCGATCGTTTGGAAGCGGTTTTACTCGAGAGGCATTATTAGTCTTCATGTATAGCAAAATTTTAGGTACTGGCAGCTACCTGCCATCTCAGGTGCGTACTAACGCTGATTTAGAGAAAATGGTAGATACAAGTGATGAGTGGATTGTCACTCGTACCGGTATTCGCGAGCGTCGTATTGCAGCTGAAGATGAAACAGTTGCAGATATGGCGTTTTATGCAGCGCAAAATGCGATCGAAATGGCGGGCATTGATAAACACGACATTGATCTCATTATCGTCGCGACCACAAGCAGCAGCCATACGTTCCCTTCATCTGCTTGTCAGGTTCAAGGGAAATTAGGCATTAAAGGCTGTCCAGCATTTGACTTAGCAGCGGCGTGTTCTGGCTTTATTTACGCGCTTTCGGTTGCAGATCAGCACATTAAAACAGGCATGTGTAAAAATGCACTGGTTATTGGTGCAGACGCATTGTCAAAAAGCTGTGACCCAACGGATCGCTCAACCATTATTTTATTTGGCGATGCAGCAGGCGCGGTTGTGCTGGGTGCAAGTAAAGAGCCGGGTATTCTTTCAACCCACATCTACTCAGATGGTGAATTTGGTGAATTATTGAGTTTACCAGTCGCTGAGCGTGGTGGTGATGCTGACAAATGGCTGTACATGGCTGGTAACGAAGTCTTTAAAGTTGCGGTGACTCAGTTGTCTAAGCTGGTTAAAGATACGTTAGAAGCAAATAACATGCATAAGTCTGAGTTGGATTGGCTGGTTCCGCATCAAGCGAACTATCGCATTATTTCTGCGACAGCGAAAAAACTCTCTATGTCTCTAGACCAAGTAGTATTAACCTTGGATAAACACGGTAATACTTCGGCGGCTACTGTTCCAACAGCGCTTGATGAAGCGGTTCGTGACGGTCGTATCAAACGTGGTCAAAACTTATTATTAGAAGCTTTTGGTGGCGGTTTCACCTGGGGCTCAGCTTTGGTTAAATTTTAACAACGTTAGATTTTAGCCAATCGGTTTTTGTAATAATTAATCGTTACTATTAGTCTTTAAGGCGTTGAAATAACGCCTTAATCATTTTTGAGGAAACAGCAATGAGCAAGTTTGCTATCGTATTTCCAGGTCAAGGTTCTCAAGCTATCGGTATGCTTGCAGAGCTTGCACAGCAGTATGATGTAGTTAACCAAACTTTTGCAGAAGCATCTGATGCGTTGGGATATGATCTGTGGGCGTTGGTTCAAAACGGCCCTGTTGAAGATCTAAACCAAACTTTCCGTACACAGCCTGCATTACTTGCAGCGTCTGTTGCAATTTGGCGAGTGTGGCAAGAACTTGGCTTGGAACAGCCATCGGTTCTTGCAGGTCACAGCTTGGGTGAGTATTCAGCATTAGTCTGTGCAGGTGTTATCGACTTCAAGCAAGCGATCAGCTTAGTTGAGCTTCGTGGTAAAGCGATGCAAGATGCCGTTCCTGCTGGTACAGGTGCAATGTATGCGATCATCGGTCTTGATGATGAAGCGATTGCTAAAGCTTGTGAAGATGCGGCTCAGGGTGAAGTGGTTTCTCCAGTAAACTTCAACTCGCCAGGCCAAGTGGTGATTGCTGGTCAAAAAGACGCAGTTGAACGCGCTGGTGTACTGTGTAAAGAAGCTGGTGCTAAACGTGCGTTGCCTCTACCTGTTTCGGTTCCTTCACATTGCGCATTAATGAAGCCAGCGGCTGAACGTCTAGCTGCAGCATTAGCGGAAATCGAATTCAATGCACCTCAAATCCCAGTAATTAATAATGTGGATGTTGTTGCTGAAACAGATCCTGCGAAAATTAAAGATGCACTTGTTCGTCAGCTATACAGCCCAGTACGCTGGACTGAAGGCGTAGAGAAAATGAGTGAACAGGGCGTTGAGAAATTACTAGAAATGGGTCCAGGTAAAGTTCTGACTGGCCTAACTAAACGTATTGTAAAAACCTTAGACGCAGCAGCAGTGAACGATATTGCTTCACTAGAAGCAGCTAAGTAAATATAGGAACCAAACATGAGTCAATTCATGAGTTTAGAAGGCAAAGTTGCACTAGTTACTGGTGCAAGCCGTGGTATTGGTAAAGCTATCGCTGAACTATTTGTAGAACGTGGTGCCACAGTAATTGGTACTGCAACTAGCGAGAGTGGCGCGCAAGCAATCAGCGCTTATCTTGGCGATAACGGTAAGGGTTTAGCTCTTAACGTTACAGATGCAGAATCTATTGAGACAGTATTGAAAGCAATCAACGATGAGTTTGGTGCAATCGATATTCTAGTGAACAACGCAGGTATCACTCGTGATAACTTGTTGATGCGTATGAAAGACGATGAATGGTCAGATATCTTAGATACTAACCTGACTTCTATCTTCCGTATGTCGAAAGCTGTACTACGTGGCATGATGAAAAAGCGTAATGGCCGTATCATCAACGTAGGTTCTGTAGTTGGTACTATGGGTAACGCTGGACAAGCAAACTATGCAGCAGCAAAAGCAGGCGTGATTGGTTTTACTAAATCAATGGCGCGTGAAGTTGCTTCTCGTGGTGTGACAGTAAACACCGTTGCTCCAGGTTTTATCGAAACAGATATGACCAAAGCACTGAATGATGAGCAACGTGCTGCTACACTTGCACAAGTACCAGCTGGTCGTTTAGGTGATCCACGTGAAATTGCTTCTGCAGTTGCATTTTTGGCTTCACCAGAAGGCGCTTATATTACGGGCGAAACTTTGCACGTAAATGGCGGCATGTATATGGTTTAATGCCATTTTTGTGCTAAGTTGGAAACAGAGTTTTAATTGTGAGCAACTTTGTACATTAATTGATATAAAAATGCGCAACATTTGTGCATGATATATGTCAAAAATGGTGTGAATTTCGGTTAAAATCGCCAATTTTGTGGTTTGACCAGCAAGGACCCCCTTGCAACTTTCCCTAGTTAGAATAAACTACGGAATCATCGCATTAGGCGAAATCTGTAAAGGAAAAGAAAAAATGAGCAACATCGAAGAACGCGTAAAGAAAATCATTGTTGAACAGCTAGGTGTAGACGAAGCAGAAGTTAAAAACGAAGCTTCATTCGTTGAAGATCTAGGTGCGGATTCTCTAGACACTGTAGAACTAGTTATGGCTCTAGAAGAAGAATTTGACACTGAGATTCCTGATGAAGAAGCAGAGAAAATCACTACTGTTCAAGCTGCGATCGACTACGTAAACAGCGCTCAGTAATGTCTCTTCCCAGGCGGTCATCTGACCGCCTGAGTTTTTCTCAATCATCTTTACCTCTCATAGAATTTTTCAATTCCCGGAGAATATGATCGTGTCCAAGCGTCGTGTCGTTGTCACTGGCATGGGTATGTTGTCACCAGTGGGCAACACAGTAGAATCTTCTTGGAAAGCCCTGCTAGCTGGTCAAAGTGGTATTGTTAATATTGATCACTTTGATACAACCAATTTTTCAACTCGTTTCGCAGGTCTAGTTAAAGACTTTAATTGCGAAGATTACATGTCTAAAAAAGAAGCCCGCAAGATGGATTTGTTTATCCAATATGGTATTGCTGCGGGTATTCAAGCATTAGACGATTCTGGTTTATCGATCACTGAAGAAAATGCTCCACGTGTTGGTGTTGCTATTGGTTCAGGTATCGGTGGTCTAGAGCTTATTGAAAGTGGCCATCGTTCACTTTTAGATAAAGGCCCACGTAAAGTTAGCCCATTCTTTGTACCATCAACCATCGTAAACATGATTGCTGGTAACTTATCTATTATGCGTGGTCTACGTGGCCCTAACATTGCTATTTCAACAGCATGTACGACTGGCTTGCACAACATTGGTCATGCAGCTCGTATGATTGCATACGGTGATGCTGAAGCTATGGTTGCTGGTGGTGCAGAAAAAGCATCAACGCCGCTAGGTATGGCTGGTTTCGGTGCCGCAAAAGCGTTGTCGACTCGTAACGATGAACCACAAAAAGCTTCTCGCCCTTGGGACAAAGACCGTGACGGTTTTGTACTAGGCGACGGTGCGGGCATCATGGTGCTTGAAGAGTACGAACATGCTAAGGCTCGTGGCGCTAAAATTTATGCAGAAATCGTTGGCTTCGGTATGTCCGGTGATGCTTATCACATGACTTCACCAAGCGAAGACGGTTCTGGTGGCGCGCTAGCGATGGAAGCGGCAATGCGTGATGCTGGCCTAACTGGTGTTCAAATCGGTTATGTGAATGCTCACGGTACATCGACTCCTGCTGGTGACGTGGCTGAAGTGAAAGGCATCAAACGTGCTTTAGGCGAAGAAGGTTCGAAACAAGTTCTTATCTCTTCTACTAAGTCAATGACTGGCCACCTATTAGGTGCAGCGGGTTCTGTTGAAGCTATCATCACAGTTATGTCGCTAGTTGATCAAATGGTTCCACCAACAATTAACCTTGAAAACCAAGAAGAAGGTTTAGACGTTGATCTTGTTCCAAACACTGCACGTAAAGTGGAAGGTATGGAATACGCAATGTGTAACTCGTTTGGTTTTGGTGGCACAAACGGATCATTGATCTTTAAACGCGTATAAAGTTCATTGAACTGTACTTGTTTTGAAACGGCTTGATGCTTAGCATTAGGCCGTTTCTTTATTTTCAGGGAGCGGAAATATGTTTTGGATAAATGGTGAGCAGAGTGATCTAGTTTCAGTCAGTGATCGCTCATTTCAATACGGTGATGGATGCTTTACAACTATGTTGGTCAAGCAAGGCAGAATTCAACATTGGCAATATCATCTAGACCGTATGGAAGCGTGCTTGAAAGTCTTAGACATTCCGTTTCCAGATTGGCAGCAAGTCGAACAATGGTTGGAACAAGCTCTTCTTTCTGATGAGAAATCTGGCCTTAAATTGCATATCACCCGAGGTACTGGTGGGCGAGGTTACAGCCCTGCTCAAACCATGCAACCTAACGTTACGATTAGCAACTTTTCTTTTCCCTCTCACTATGCACAATGGCAAGCCGAAGGTTTGCAGCTTGGTATTTGTTCGAAGCGCATGGGCTTAAACCCTATGCTTGCAGGACACAAACACAACAACCGACTCGAGCAGGTTCTACTCAAAAGCGAAATGGATTTGGCTGGCTATCTCGATGGTTTATGTCTTGATATTCATGGGCATATTGTAGAGACCACCGCCGCCAATATTTTTTGGGTAAAAGGTGCTACTTTGTATACGCCTTCGTTAAAAAATGCAGGTGTTTCAGGTGTGGCCCGCAGAATTATATTAGAATACGCCCAGCAACTTAATTTGAAAGTGGTGAAAGGTGATTTCGAACTCGATCATCTTGATAATGCCGAAGAAGTATTTATCTCTAACTCACTGTTAGAGATCGCACCTGTGGTCCAAATATCGGAGCGTAAGTACTCTATTGGACAACAGACGCTAAGAATTCAGGAGAAATTTAATTCGTGATTAAAAAGTTATCTTTTCTATTGGTCGTTCTTTTTCTGTGTGTAGCTGGCACTTATTTTTATGTACAAAGTGAAGTAAACAGCTATCTTTCCCAACCTTTAAAAATAGAAGAGCCGCAAATCGTCACTATTCAAAGTGGCACCAGTTTAAATCGCGCGATGTCAATGCTAGTAGAGAAGAACTGGATCGAGACAACGCCTTTTACTTCTCTAATCCATCGCTTGCACCCTGAGCTTGCTGGCCTAAAAGCGGGAACTTTCCAGCTCACACCTGATATGACGTTAAACCAAGCGTTGAATCTAGTGATTTCAGGTAAAGAACATCAGTTTGCTATCACCTTCGTTGAAGGTAGCCGTTTCTCTGAATGGAGAGATATCCTTACAAACAATCCTTACCTGAAACACACATTAGATGGTGTATCAGAAAAAGAGATTGCTCAAAAATTGGGGATTGAACGCGACAAACTGGAAGGCTTGTTTCTTGCAGAAACTTACCACTTTACTCATGGAGCAAGTGACTTAGATATTCTGAAACGGGCGCATGTAAAGCTGAATGACATTCTGACTACTGAGTGGGACAAACGACAAACTGGTTTACCCCTGAAATCGTCATACGAAGCGCTGATTTTGGCCTCAATCATTGAAAAAGAAACCGCAGTCGAAGATGAGAGAACACAGATCTCATCGGTATTTGTTAATCGACTTAACAAGCGCATGCGGCTTCAAACTGACCCTACTGTGATTTATGGTATGGGTGAAAATTATGACGGGAATATTCGCAAGAAAGATTTGAAAGCACCTACACCCTATAACACCTATGTGATTTCTGGCCTACCACCGACGCCTATTGCAATGGCTGGCCCTGCTTCAATCAATGCAGCTCTAAATCCAGACCAAAGCAGTTATTTGTACTTTGTTGCTAGTGGTAATGGTGGTCATGTTTTTTCTAAGACACTCGCAGAGCATAACCGCGCAGTACGCGCCTATCTAAAACAGATTCGTAACCAATAATGAACTCAAAATTTATCGTAGTAGAAGGCCTAGAAGGGGCTGGTAAAAGTACCGCTATTCAAGCGATTGTAGAAACCTTACATGAGTTTGGTGTCGACCAAATTACACGTACTCGAGAGCCTGGTGGCACTGTACTGGCAGAGAAAATGCGTGAATTGGTTAAGCAAGAACACGAAGGTGAAGTTCTGCAGGACATGACTGAACTGCTTTTGATGTATGCCGCTCGCGTTCAGCTGGTTGAGAACGTGATAAAGCCAGCTCTAGAGAAAGGAAGTTGGGTTGTTGGAGATCGCCATGATATGTCTTCTCAGGCGTATCAGGGGGGCGGTCGTCAAATCTCTCGTCAAACCATGCAAAGTTTGAAACAAACGACTCTAGGTGACTTTAAGCCTGATTTAACTCTTTATCTTGATATTGATCCTAAAGTCGGTCTTGAGCGCGCTCGCGGACGTGGTGAGCTTGATCGTATCGAGAAAATGGATATCAGTTTTTTTGAGCGCACAAGAGAACGGTACCTTGAAATAGCTGGTTCAGACGATTCGGTTATTGTCGTGAACGCAGAGCAAACCATAGACAAAGTGGCACAGGACATTAAGTCTGCGCTACAACAATGGTTGAAGAGCGTCTAGGGAGCAATATGCGAGAACTCCATTCTTGGTTACAAAGCAGTTGGGACAACTGGAAACATCAGCTAGACAATAACAGCTTCGCTTCGGCTACCTTGCTGTCATCTTCTCCCGGTTTAGAAACGTTTCAGTTGGCCGAGCAGTTTGCTCGTTCATTGATGTGTAGCACTTCCAACAGTGAACCTTGTGGTTTTTGTCATGGCTGCGATTTAATGCAGTCGGGTAATCACCCTGATTACCATGTCGTAAAGCCGGAGAAGGAAGGGAAGGCGATTACAGTAGACCAGATACGCCAGTGTAATCGTATTGCTCAGGAGTCCTCTCAGCTCTCAGGCTATCGCCTGTTTGTGATTGAACCTGCGGAGGCAATGAACGAGTCTGCTGCTAACGCATTATTGAAAACACTCGAAGAACCGCCAGAGAAGTGCGTGTTTGTTCTCATCGCTTCCAAAGCCAGTGCCTTGCTGCCTACTATTGTGAGTCGATGTCAGCAAGTTACGATTCCTGACCCGCAATCTTCAGTTGTCACTCAATGGCTACAGAATGAATTGGGTGAGCAAGTTCCGTCTTATGTTGCTCATATTAATGGTGATGCTCCAGTACAGACTAAAGCTTTTATTCAGTCCGGTGATTTAGATACATACAAGTCTATTGAAGAGAGTCTGATTGCTGCGGTGCAAGGCAATACTGAAGCTGCCCTCAAGTGTGCGAGCAAACTGAATGAGTCACCAGTTGTGCGCTTAACTTGGCTTTGGTACTTACTTACTGATGCTCAAAAAGCTCATTTTGCTGTTGTGCAACCAAACTTTACTCCCGGTTGTCATACTTTATCGTCAGTATTGAGCTATGTTGTTTTAGAAAAGCAAAGTTCAGAACTTGCCACTTTAATTGAAAAGCTACGTCATTTTACTGGTCTAAATAGCGAGCTTTTAATTATGGATTGGATATTTAAATTTAACGAGGAAACATGTTTGTAGATTCCCACTGCCATCTGGATAAACTGAATTATCAAGATTTGCATACTGATATATCGGATGTCGTGAACAAAGCCGCTCAAGCGAATGTAAAACAGCTTTTGTCGGTTGGAGTTACGCTTGATTCTTTCCCTGACATGATTGAAATGATCACGCCATTCGAAAATGTCCATGCCTCTTGTGGTGTTCATCCATTGGATGTGGAAAGTGAGTTCGCATTAGATAAGTTTCACGAATATGCGAAACACCCTAAGGTGGTGGCGATAGGTGAAACTGGTTTGGATTATCATTACCAGCCAGAAACAGCAGAGTTGCAGAAATTACGTTTTTCCCAGCAAATCGAAACCGCGGTTGCACTTAATAAGCCGCTGATTATTCATACTCGCAATGCGCGAAAAGACACCTTAGAGATGCTAAAACAAGGTGGAGCAGAGCGTTGTGGTGGCGTGATCCACTGTTTTACTGAAGATCTCGCTTTTGCTGAAGCGGCTATGGATTTAGGTTTTTACATTTCTATCTCAGGGATTGTTACTTTCAGACAAGCAACAGAACTGAAGGAAGTCGTGAAAGCACTGCCGATAGAACGCTTGCTGATTGAAACGGATTCACCATATCTTGCACCTGTTCCACACCGTGGAAAAGAGAATCAGCCAGCCTATGTTGTTGAGGTTGCAGCCTACATTGCTCAGTTAAAAGGGTGCTCGCTTTCTGAAATCGCTGAAAAAACAACCCAAAATTACCAAAATCTTTTTTTGCGATAGAAATCAACATTTGCTTTAAAAAGGAGCATCTGCTCCTTTTTTTATTGAAAATTTCAGATGATTATAAAAATAACCCCGTTGTTTACTAAATCTGTTGATTTTGAGAGGAAAAAACAAGCCAATGTAATTTTGTTACATAAAATAACATGATGCCCAATTTTATTTACGCAGTGAAATTATTGGTTTTAACTTTTAAATTCATTAAAAACAATTAGATACGTTCTGTGTAATGGTTTTCAGAGGTCAGATCTGATTGTGATCTGTCTAATACTTTGAAACTTAATTTCGTAACTAAGTAGAATCCATGAGGAGCATCAATATATATTTAGAGGCGGAAAATATAATACATTTTGTGGTTACATTTTCATTGGGTGCTAACATTTAGGCTACGGGGGTGTGCCGTTAGAACCCTAAAATTCTAATAACTTAATCAGGAGCATAAACATGTTTAAAAACGCTTTTGCTAACCTGCAAAAAGTTGGTAAGTCTCTGATGCTACCAGTATCAGTGCTACCAGTTGCAGGTATTTTGCTTGGTGTGGGTGCGGCGAACTTTAGCTGGATACCAGAAGTTGTATCACACCTAATGGAACAAGCTGGCGGTTCAGTTTTCGGCCAAATGGCACTTCTTTTCGCAGTTGGTGTATCTCTAGGTTTCACTAACAACGATGGCGTTTCAGGTCTATCTGCTATCGTTGGTTACGGCATCATGATTGCTACGCTAAACGTAATGGGCGATGCAATGGGTGTTGGCCACATCGAAACTGGTGTTTTAGGTGGTATTTTAGCGGGTGGTGTTGCTGCTTGGGCATTCAACCGTTTCTACAAAATTCAACTTCCAGAGTACCTAGGCTTCTTCGCTGGTAAACGCGCAGTGCCAATCATCACTGGTTTCCTATCAATTGGTCTTGGTGTGATTCTTTCTATCATTTGGCCACCAATTGGTAGCGTGATTGCATCTTTCTCTGATTGGGCTGCAAACCAAAACCCTGTTACTGCATTCGGTATCTACGGTATTGTTGAGCGTTCTCTAATTCCATTCGGTCTACACCACATTTGGAACGTACCATTCTTCTACGAAGCAGGTACTTGTACAAACGCTGCTGGTCAAGTTGCTCACGGTATCATGACTTGTTTCCTTACTGCTGATGACGCTTCTCGCGCAGCGGGTAACGGTTTCGGTCAGCTAGCAGGTGGTTACCTATTCAAGATGTTCGGTCTTCCAGCTGCTGCTATTGCAATTGCGCACAGTGCTAAACCTGAAAACCGTGCAAAAGTAATGGGTATCATGGCTTCTGCAGCTCTGACTTCATTCCTAACTGGTATTACTGAACCAATCGAGTTCTCGTTCCTATTCATCGCTCCAGTACTATACGTAATTCACGCAGTACTAGCTGGCGTTGCATACATGCTAACGAACTCTCTAGGTGTTGTTCACGGTCACACATTCTCTAACGGTTTCATCGACTTCGTGGTTCAATCTCCACGTGCTGAAAACATGTTACTGCTTGTTGGCCTAGGTATCGCTTACGCAGTTCTTTACTACGTAGTGTTCACTTTCGTTATTCGCGCTATGGACATTAAAACTCCAGGCCGTGAAGACGAGTCAGAAGCTGCAACAGCGACTACTGGTACTGAAATGGCTGGTGAACTTGTTGCTGCATTCGGCGGTAAAGAGAACATCACTAACTTAGACGCATGTATCACTCGTCTACGTGTATCAGTTGCTGATACTGAAATTGTTGATCAAGACAAACTGAAAAAACTTGGTGCAGCAGGCGTAGTTGTAGTATCTGGTGGCGTTCAAGCTATCTTCGGTACTAAGTCTGACAACCTTAAAACAGATATGGATGAGTGGATCCGTAACCACGGTTAATCCTCAGACATTTCTTCCCCTATAGAAAAGGAGACTTCGGTCTCCTTTTTTTGTGCGCGAATTCCTACAAATTTCTGATATTCCCTTACCTGACAATGACACATTCCAATGGCCGCTTGGGTACCGTCTATACTTTTGTATAGCAATGGTATTTGGAATTACATATGAAGAAATTAGGGATTGTCGCCTTACTACTTGGCACTTCATTCGCTGTTCATGCACTGCAGAACAAAGGCTTTGAAGTCGGCATGGCAGTTGACCAGCAGCTCAGTGTTGTTTTTGAAATCGACGATCAATATCGTTTCATTCTAGGTAATGATGGCGCAGCGTTTGATTACATTTTTGCTCAGGGAGGCTTCAACAGCCCAAATGTACCTTTTGACTGGTATGTCGGAGGCGGTGCGTGGGCTGAGTGGGAAGATGATTTTGGTGCTCGCCTACCGTTAGGTATTAATTGGCAGTTCAATAACCGTTTTAACCTTTATGGTCAGGTACACCCTGAAGTCAATTTTTATGGCGGCCCTGAACTGCAAATCGGAGCGGCATTAGGCCTGACGTATCATTTCTAATCTTAAAACTATTTAGTTCGTTATGTGATTGCTCGCCTTTTCGCTTTTAGGTAGTTAAACGTATCATATAGGTAAATCGTATCAGCCGTGCTTGTCATGGCTGAATTTAAACCTATTTGAACAAAAGCGTGGATACCTGATGCTGGATGTTAGAAATAAGAATTTTATTGTCACAGGAGCGACATCCGGTATTGGACGTTTGCTGACAAAGCGATTGTTAGAGCTAGGCGCCAATGTGGCTTTTTGTGGGCGTTCGGAAAGTAAACTCAATGAATTAGTTTCTGAAGTCACATCTTGTCATAGCCAAATGTTCTCGCAAGCCTTTGACGCGACAAATTTCGGGTTGATCAATCACTTCGTTGCTGATGCCAGTGAGAAACTGGGTGGCATTGATGTATTGGTTAATTGTGCTGGTGCGAATACATCGAGAAGTGCTGTCGCAGACTTATCTGTAGATGACCTCATGGGGTTAGTTCAACTGAATATGATCTCTCCATTCGTTTTTATGAAGGAAGTCTACAATGCTTCGATGAAGCCTAGGGGGCAGGGCATTGTCATCAACGTTCTGTCAACGGTGTGTGGATTTTCCAATGAAGGGATCGGTGCTTATACAGCCTCAAAAGCTGGTATAGAGGCCCTAACAAAGGTTTTCCGAAAAGAAGTTAGGGAACATGGTGTGAAAGTATGCGCTATTTATCCCGGTGGGGTAGATACCCCTTTCCGAGCCGCTGATCGCCCTGAGTATTTAGATCCAGAACAGGTGGTGGATGCGATTTTGTTTATGGCGAGTCAGAACGGCATTTCTAGCGTAGATGAATTAGTCATTCGACCTATAGTTGAGAAAAATTATTGCTAGAGGTAGGAGATTCTTCTATCCGTATCAAATAAAAAAACCGGCGTTATGCCGGTTTTTCTTTAACTGGATGAGTTATTTGTCCATCGCTTTCTTGATACAGATAGCAGCACCACCCCAAGTGATACCAAGACCAATGATCATCATAATAATTGCGCTAGTCGTCATTAGTTTGCCTCCTTACGGCTGGTTAGGTTAACAAGGACACCAAATACAAGTAGAACACCAATAATTGCCCAACCTAGAGTTAGGTCGTAACCACCGTAGCCTTCAGTGAACAGTGCAATCAGTTTTGTTGAAATGATAACCGCTAGCATCACTGGAGTGATAAAGCGTAAACAGATGTCAAACCAAATGCCTACGCTGAAATCAGAAATACTGTTTACGTATTTACGTACGTCAGAGACTTTTAGCAACCAAGTCATTAGTGCGATTTCCACGAAACAGCTTGCCATGATACCTACGTTGTTTGCGAAGTGGTCAACTAGGTCAAGTAACAGTAGGCCACCGTTAGTCGCAAATGCCATAGAGATCACTACGCCTGAACCAATAACGATGTTTGCAGCTTTTTTACGGCTCCAGTTTAGCTTATCGATCACTGCTGAAGTAACAGCTTCCATGATAGAGATGTGCGAGCTTAGACCTGCAACAACCAATGCTAGGAAGAATAGTGGACCTAAGATGTATGGAATTGGTAAAAGGTTAATTGCCGCTGGCAGTGTTACGAATGCCAGACCTACACCTGCAGAAACAACTTCTGTTAGAGGTTTACCTTGCTCTTGAGCCATGTAGCCCAGTACAGAGAAAATCATAATACCTGCAAGAATCGAGAAACCACAGTTGATCAATACCGTCATAAACGCATTGTTTGTGATGTCTGATTTCTCTGGTAGGTAGCTTGAGTAAGCAAGCATGATTGCAAAGCCGATACTTAGCGTAAAGAAGATCTGACCATAAGCTGCCGCCCAAACTTTCACATCCCAAATTTTGCTGAAATCTGGTTCGAACATATAGTTCACACCATCAAGCGCACCAGGAAGGAAAATCATACGTGCAATCAGACCCAATACCATGATGAACAAAATTGGCATCATGATCTTAGAAGCTCGTTCAATACCCGCTTTTACACCACCTACAATAGCCGCATAGGTGATTGCCCAAGCGATGAGCATAGCGAATGCGATATTCCATTGGATGTCACCAAGGTTGGTTGGTGAGTTGTCGCCTAGCGCCAAGTATTCACTAAAGAAGAATGCGTTAGTATCTGTACCCCAACCTTGAGTGAATGACAGACCAAAGTAAGAGATAGCCCAACCAATAACTGCCACATAGTAAACTGCGATAAGCGCAGCAATACCTACTTGGAACCAGCCTAGCCATTCAAATTTAGAATTGATCTTTGCTAGCGTAGAAGGTGCTGACCCACGGTTTTTTTGACCCATACTGAACTCAAGGATCATGAATGGGATGCCCGCAGTAAGTAGTGCGAAGATATAAGGAATGAAAAATGCGCCGCCGCCGTTTTCATAAGCCATATAAGGGAAACGCCAAATGTTTCCAAGACCGATTGCAGAGCCCACTGCAGCTAGGATAAACCCAACTCGGGATCCCCATTGTTCTCGCTTCATGTTTTACTCCTTTACGACACTCTGAGGTCTGAAGCTTCTTTATGGCTATCACTGGCGAACATAGCTACTGTCGATATTTTTTAGCATTCTATAGAATTGCTCAATATTTTATCTATCGTCCATGATTCGGTGAAAAGTTAGTATTAAATTTTGTTTGCCTTAAGAAAACTCAGAGTTTTGTTCTTTATTATCTGATGTGTGTTTGCGAAATCTGAAATAATCAGCTACGCGTGGTACCGAGACTACAGATTTGTTCTGTTAATAGCAATAGATCATAAATGTTAGTTTTTTGTGTTTAGATAGTTTTATTGTGTGATGTATTGGCTAATATGTGGTTTAAAATATTGCTGAGTTACTTATCACTGGCTCAAGTGATGTTTATTTCGTTTATTTGTAATTGATATCACTATTAAAAACAGTAGAGTGTATGACTGAAAAATATACAATCGACAGTGAATCCCTCCACCTTTCGCTCTTTATCTAAAATAAGGAGAGGAAATGCAGACATTGTTAATCAAAGAGTCGTTGAGGTTAGTTTTTTTGTTCTCCAGATTAGCCTAATAAGGGATATGGTGATTGAGTTATTGTGAGGGCAATTGCATAATTGTAGGTGAAAAATCGACAATTCTTGATGGCTTCCTTTACCGATGTTATTAATTTGTTAAGTAAAAGGAGGTCTGTATGGAACATGATCTAAAGTTTGCAGTAATTGCTACTGCCGTTATCTTTACGGTACTTGTCGGTTTTGGATTGATCGCAATAACACACTAACTGATAAGGGTTCTACTTATGCCTAATAGTGGAACTGTTTCTAATTTAGATAACAAAGTCGATGTGATTCGACTATCCAAATTCATCGGCGGTAAAAACGCTCTGGTTGCTCAAGGTGGCGGTCAGAGAGGTATATTTACTGCCGGTGTATTAGACGCCTTTAATCTCGCCAACTTCGACCCATTCGATGAATTTTATGGTACCTCCGCTGGTGCTCTGAATCTCAGCGCTTTTCTCTGCCGTCAGCATGGCTTAGGCAAAGCTTTCATTACAGAACTCACCACTACACCCGAGTTTTTCCACCTTTTTGGTTACATCCGTAGAAAACAATATATGGATCTTGACTGGGCGTTGGAAAAAATTTGTGACTTCCCATTTCATATGGATATAGACATGGGACGTAGGGCATTAGGTTCACGCAAAGCAATGGCGGCTGTTACATCCTCATTGACCCTGAGTGATGAATACTTTCCGATGCTGGGAGGCAATTGGAAGGATATTATGAGAGCGACATGCGCGATTCCTCGCTTATATCCCAAACAAGTCGAGTTAAACAATCAGTTTTACATTGATGGCGGAGTCTCCGCTTCCATCCCTGTTCAGGAGGCGTGGCGTCGAGAAGCTCGTTTTATTACGGTGATCAGAACGGAAGAAATTGATTCTGAATCAGGGCTAATCATGCAGGATGAAAGAGCTCGGCAAGAAGAAATTAAATGGTTCAGAGATTCTTTTAACAGTATTCAAAATCAGTGGCAGAACCGATTAGGCCAATGGAAACAAGACTGGAACCGTTTTTTTCAGCAGCAAATTGCGCGCTCCAAAGAGTTGAAAAATGAGCATAAACACCTACAAGTACTCAACGGCGGTCGTTGGTTATTTGGTGCGGACGATATTTATCGATTGAGTCATTTGCTTGGAGATAAATTTGATTCAGGGCTGGCGGATATGTTGATGGTACATTACCAGACTTACTCCCTAACTAGAGAGTTTCTGAATTCACCACCTGATGATGTATTTATAGTGCAAATTGCGCCAAGCAGTCCTCTGAAATCCTCCTCTTTGATGAGTGATAAAGAAGACCTATTACACGATTATGAGTTAGGTGTCGAAGCCGGAAACCGCTTTATCAATTTGTTTTTGCAGGCTAGGGAGATAAAAGCGGAACGCATTATTCGTGCAGATTTTAATTCTCTGGAAATCGGCGAATAACTCACTCTAGAACAAGTAGAGTGAGTTATTGCTTTATGGGATATACCAGTTAGAAGACTGGCAGGATACGCATACAGTTGGTTGAACCTTCAACCTCCATCACATCGCCTTGAGTGATGATAACCAAGTCGCCAAACTCGAGCAGCTTTTTATCTTTGAGAGATTTCAAAGCAGATTGTGCCGCAATAAATCCTTCTTCATGCTTACTGTCGAAATAGAATGGAGTAACTCCTCTGTATAGTGCACAGCGATTAAGCGCACGCTCATTGCGTGACATGGCAAAGATAGGAAAGACGGAATTTAAACGAGACGTCATTAGTGCTGTCCGTCCCGACTCCGTCAAAGTGACCATCGCCTGTACACCTTCCAAATGGTTAGCTGCATAAATGGTAGACATGGCGATGGTTTCTTCTGAAGTGGCAAAGGAACGATCAATACGATAGTTCTGTTGATTCGACTCAATGGTTTTCTCTGCACCAATACAGACTTCAGCCATCGCTTTGACCGTTTCAACAGGATATTTCCCCGCCGCCGTTTCTCCTGACAGCATTACGGCATCGGTGCCATCAAGTACGGCATTCGCCACGTCCATGACTTCGGCACGGGTTGGCATTGGATTTGTGATCATAGACTCCATCATTTGCGTGGCGGTAATCACCACTCGGTTGAGAGCTTTCGCGCGATGGATCAGTTTTTTCTGCACACCCACGAGTTCTGGGTCGCCAATTTCGACACCGAGATCGCCACGAGCCACCATGATCACGTCAGATGCCATGATGATATCGTCAATATTTTCATCGCATGAGACGGTTTCTGCACGCTCCACTTTCGCTACTAACCCCGCTTCTAAGCCAGCATCTCGAGCAAGACGGCGAGCATAATTCATATCTGCCCCGTTGCGAGGGAATGAAACGGCGAGGTAATCCACTTTGATTTCAGCAGCAAGAAGGATATCGCGTTTGTCTTTCTCGGTCAGTGCGTCTGCTGAAAGGCCTCCTCCTTTTTTGTTGATGCCTTTGTTATTCGATAAAGGACCACCAATCAGGACGGAAGTAAAAATTTTATTGTTTTCAACGGACAATACTTGTAGCTGTACTCTTCCGTCATCGAGCAGAAGGATGTCGTCTCTTTTGACATCGTTTGGCAAGGCTTTGTAGTCAATACCGACTGAGTCCTGATCGCCCATTCCGGGCGCCAGTTCGGCATCAAGGATATATCGGTCACCTTCAGTCAGGAGAATCGGTCCATCTTTAAATGTGGATACGCGGATTTTGGGGCCTTGTAAATCACCCAAAATCGCGACATTTTTTCCGAGTTTTGCTGCGATTTCGCGAACTTTTTGGGCTCTTAGCTTGTGGTCTTCCGCAGAACCGTGCGAAAAATTCATTCGTACTACGTTTGCCCCTGATTTTATGATTTGCTCTAGTACGTTTTCTTTATCTGTGGATGGGCCGAGTGTGGTGACAATTTTGGTACGTCTTTGACCTAAACTCATGGTGATCTCCTACCGTGATCGGGCAGATAAGGTATCGAGGATTTTATAAGTATAAACAACACCCATAGTACTTGAGATTAAGGTTATAAAATTGTTACGTAAGTCTGAGATTTTTGTAGGAATTTGGCCGTAATGCTCAATGCAATTAAAATAATTTTGCTCTGAAAATAAGTTTTTCAAACACAGATATCGAGCCTACCCAAACCCGACAATTTGACTGAATACACAAAGTTCCGAGTATATACGTGATGCTGGTCACGGGTATTTACCAAAGCCCTTCACAATTAGTTCGCAAAGTAAAAAAATTGGCAGGTTGTTGTTTTTTGGAGCGTACTATGTACATGGCTCAACCTGGCCATATTGACCACATTAAGCAGGTCAATGCTGGTCGTGTGTATAAATTGATTGACCAAAAAGGTCCGATATCTCGTATCGATTTATCGAAAGAGAGCGAACTCGCGCCTGCAAGTATTACTAAAATTACTCGCGAGCTTATTGATGCGCACCTAATTCATGAAACAACGGTTCAAGAAGCTATCAGCCGTGGTCGTCCTGCTGTAGGTTTACAGACCAACAATGAAGGCTGGCAGTTCCTTTCTATGCGTCTGGGACGCGGATATTTAACCATAGCCCTTCATGAGCTTGGTGGCGAAGTTCTGATCGATACTAAAATTGAGATTCATGAAATCGATCAAGACGATGTGCTTCAACGTCTTTTATTTGAAGTTGAAGAGTTTTTCCAAACTTATGCTGACCAACTCGATCGTGTCACGAGCATTGCTATCACTTTACCGGGTTTAGTTAACTCGGAGAAAGGCATCGTTTTACAGATGCCTCACTACAACGTGAATAATCTAGCGTTAGGCCCTGAAATCTATAAAGCAACTGGGCTGCCTGTATTTATTGCTAACGACACCCGCGCTTGGGCTTTGGCGGAAAAGTTATTTGGTCATTCGCAAGACGTTGATAATTCAATTCTGATTTCAATACACCATGGTTTAGGCGCTGGTATCATTCTTGATGGTCGAGTACTGCAAGGTCGTAACGGCAATATTGGTGAATTAGGGCATATCCAAATTGACCGCAATGGTAAGCGTTGCCACTGTGGGAATATTGGCTGTCTTGAAACGGTTGCCAGTTCTCAAGCGATTCGAGAACAAGTCGCAGAACGTATTGCCAATGGTGAAGCTTCAAGCTTAAGTGAAATTGCAGAAATCACGATAGAAGATATTTGTTCTGCGGCTGCAGAAGGGGATCCTCTTGCGGTTGAAGTGATTGAGCAGCTTGGTGCTTATTTAGGTGCGGCGATTGCTATCGTAATCAACCTATTTAATCCAGAAAAAATTCTTATTGGTGGCGTTATCAATCAAGCAAAAAGTGTGTTGTATCCGGCAATTCAGCATTGTATCGAACAACAAAGCCTTCCTGTTTACCATAAAGATTTGAAGCTGGTGGAGTCTCGTTTTTACAAACAGGCGACGATGCCTGGCGCAGCGCTTGTTAAGCAAGCATTGTATGATGGTTTGTTGCTGATGAAGGTGGTAGAAGGATAATTATCACATTACCTTGAGTACTATCATTTACATTTATCCTTTGTAGCTATACTGTTATTGGGTTTTAATAGTTTGCGGAATTTTCTATGTCAGGTGTTTTAAATTCAGTCGATCAACGTACTAACTTGGTTGGCGAAAACCGACTTGAGTTATTGCTTTTTAGCTTAAACAGCCGTCAACTGTTTGCTATTAACGTATTTAAAGTTAGAGAAGTGATTAAAGTCCCTCATCTAACTAAAATGCCAGGCTCACATCGCAATATTACTGGTGTTGCAACACTTCGCGGTGTGCCAGTACCGATTATCGACTTGCGCCAAGCGATTGGTTTCCCTCCATCTCGATTAGAAAAGCCAGAGCAAAACCTCATTATTACGGAATACAACCGTACTACTCAGGGTTTTCTCGTTGGCCAAGTCCGCAACATTGTTAACACTGCATGGACAGAAATTGAGCCGCCGCCAAAATCAGCAGGGCGTTCAAACTACTTGACTGCCATTACTCAAATTAAAGAGCAAAATCAAACCAATATCGTTGAAATTATTGATGTTGAGAAAGTGCTTGCAGAGATCATCGAGTACGATGTTTCTATCTCTGAAGAACTGCTTGACCACAATATTTTGGGTGAAATGGTAGGTCGCAATGTTTTAATCGTGGATGATTCTTCAACCGCACGAAACCAGATTAAAGATACCTTGTCACAGCTTGGTCTTAACATCATTGAATGCCGAGATGGTTTGGAAGCTTTGAATTTCCTCAAATCTTTGTGTGATGCCGGTAAAAACATTAATGATGAACTTCTGATGATGATTACTGATGCTGAAATGCCAGAAATGGACGGCTATCGCTTAACTCATGAAGTTCGTAATGATCCTCGTATGAAAGACCTGTTTATTACTTTGAACACGTCATTGAGTGGTAGCTTTAACGAAGCGATGGTTCAGAAAGTCGGTTGTAATCGATTTATTTCTAAGTTCCAGCCCGACTTGTTAGTGCAAGTAGCTCAAGAACGACTTCGAGAAGTTTTATAAGAGTAAAAAAGCGCTGAATATTCAGCGCTTTTTGGTATCTTCAAATACTGTCTCACAGTATTTATTAGTATCTGGCTTAATGAAAATCTCGAGAGCGACTTTGAAGCAACGTTAAATGTTCGGTGATATCAATCAGTTTTCCCGCAATCACATGCACCACATTTTCTTCTTTCTCGACAATACCTTTTACCATTAAGACTTTGGCACTGATATAAGCGCTTTTCTGTGCTCTGGCTGTGGCTTGCCAAACAACGGTATTAATATTTCCGGTATCGTCTTCTAGTGTGAAAAACGTTACGCCAGCGGCAGTGCCGGGTGCTTGTCGTCCGGTGACGACTCCTGCAACGGTCACGAGTGATTTATGTGGAAGATTTATCAGGTCTTTATGACGAGTGAATTTGCCCAATAGACCAGCTTTGTCTAATAAGGTGATCGGATGTTGGTTGAGGGACAATCCTAACGACGCATAATCTTCTATCAGATCTTCCATCGCTGTAGGTGAGTGTTGAATTAGGCGTTCATCTTCTTGATAGTGCTCAAATAACGGCAGGTCAGAAAGAGAATCCATGATCGCCCAACGGGTGTCGTAACGGTTATTGGTTAAACGATGCAGGGCATTGGCAGAGGCCAGTGATTCCATATCTTTCTGGTTAATTCCTGCATTTTTTAGCTGGTTAACATGTTGAAATCCGCAAGTAGGGCGAGCACGCAGCAGTTGCTCGCTTCCTGAGTCGCTTAATCCTTTCACCAGACGCAGACCGAGTTGAATAGCAAAACCTTGCTGGTGGCGTACGACTTGATGCTCAATAGATGAATGATTAACGCAAACAGGCAGAACCACAATGTCGTGCCTTTGAGCATCCTGAATCAGTTGTGACGGACTATAAAAACCCATAGGTAAACTATTGAGCAACGAGGCGTAAAACGCTTCCGGATAATAGTATTTGAGCCATGCCGAACAATATGCCAAAACCGCGAATGATGCCGAATGGCTCTCTGGGAAACCGTATTCCCCGAAGCCGCAAATTTGATCGTAAATCCGTTCGGCAAACTCTTTTTCATAACCGCGAGCCAGCATGCCGTTTATCAATTTAGGTCTGAATTTAGCCAACTCGCCACTCTTTTTCCAAGACGCCATCGCTCGACGAAGCTGATCTGCTTCGCCTCCACTGAAACCAGCTGCAACCATAGCAATTTTAATCACTTGCTCTTGAAAGATCGGAACGCCCATCGTCCGCTCTAAAACTTCTTTCACCTCTTGGGATGGGAAAGAAGGTTCCTCAATACCATTTCTTCGTTTAAGGAACGGGTGCACCATATCGCCCTGAATTGGACCGGGGCGAACGATGGCGATTTGTATGACCAGATCATAATAAGTGCGAGGCTTTAAGCGTGGTAGCATACTCATTTGCGCACGAGACTCTATTTGAAACACGCCTACGGTATCTGCGCGTTGTATCATCCCATACACGTTTTCGTCGTCTTTTAAACGTGTGATGTCTGCAATGCTGAGCTTTCGTTGATGGTGGAGTTCGATCATGGTGAAACACTTACGAATAGCCGTTAGCATACCTAACGCCAGCACATCGACTTTCATCAGTCCGAGACTTTCTAAATCGTCTTTATCCCACTGAATAATGGTTCGTTCCGGCATGGCTGCGTTTTCTACGGCGATCAGCTCATACAAAGGACCCGCGGAAATAACAAAGCCACCCACATGTTGTGAGAGATGGCGTGGGAACGACTGTATTTCGTTGACCAGATCGATAAACAGTTGCCCTTTATGCGATTGTGGCTGAAGTCCAAGCTCTATGATCTGGGCTTGCCATCCGAGTTTGCGGTCTCTGCGGTTAATATTTTTGATAAAGAAATCGAGTTGAGTCTCGCTAATCCCCAATGCTTTCCCTACGTCTCGAATAGCGCTTTTTAAGCGATAAGTAATTACTGTCGCGGCCAATGCAGCTCGCTCTCTGCCATATTTCTGATACAGGTATTGAATAACTTCTTCACGTCTCTCGTGTTCAAAATCCACATCAATATCTGGCGGCTCTTGACGTTCTTTACTGATAAATCGTTCAAATAACACCGCGACTTGGCGAGGGTCGACCGCGGTTATATCTAAGCAGTAACAGACAATAGAGTTCGCGGCAGACCCTCGTCCTTGGTATAGAATGCCTCTACTTTTGGCGAACATAACGATGTCGTGAATGGTAAGAAAATAGAATGGATAGTTGAGTTCATCAATCAGAGAGAGTTCTTTATCTATGGTCGCCTGAATATCGTCAGGAACACCTTCTGGAAATCGAAGTTGTTTTCCTTTTTCAACTAATAGACGTAGATGTTCCATCGGTTCTGAACCGTTCGGTATCAATTCGCTTGGGTATTCGTATTTCAGATCACTCAGTTTGAAGTGACACAGTTCAGCAATGCGTACACTCTCTTCCAACCATTCACTTGGGAATATTTTGGCGAGCTTTGTTTTACTGCGCAGTGCCCGTTCAGTGTTGCCAATTAGATGAGCCTGAATGTGTTCGACACTTTGGTTGTGCTTGATGGCCGTCAGAACATGTTGCAGTGGAAGACGCGTGGCCGTATGCATCAGAACTCCGCCACATGCAGTGATGGGCAAACTCAGTTGTTGAGCCAGTTCCTGACAGTGCGAAATATAGTGATGGTCGTTCGCGCCAAGATGGCGTTGAACGGCAATCCATAAACGACCTTGATGATATTGCTTCAGCCACTTTCCCCAATAGGCATTGTTGTCTTCCTCGGTTGGAAGCCAGAGAATAAGGCAGTGCTTCGCGGACATTAAATCCCATTCAGATAACTGATAGCTGCCTTTTTCACTGCGCCTGCGGGCATTGGTAATGATTCGGCACAGCTCAGCGTATGCTTGGCGATTTGGGCACAAAAGCACAACTTGGCACTCACCATTGAGCCAAAACATACTGCCGACAATTTGTTTGATACCAAGCTTTCGGTCTTTGATGGCGGTATGAGCTCTCACGACGCCAGCGATTGAACACTCGTCGGTAATCGCGAGAGCACGATAGCGTAGAAAATCCGCGTGCTGAATAAGTTCTTCAGCATGAGAAGCACCCGTCAGAAATGAGAAATTGCTTTGGCAAAATAGTTCAGCGTAAGCCATGTCACTACTCTTATAAAAATCGTCTGATCAAAGAGGCACGTTTGCTAAACAAGCCTGCGTTTTAGCTAAACTGGCCATGCAGAAACCAGTGTTTATCTTGGTTGCGAAATACCCAAAGCCAGCGGCCTTGTTCGCTGTGGGCAATGAAATAGTCACGAGTGATGGGCTGGTTGTCCCACCATCCAGTGACTAGTCTTTCAGGCCCATGGATGAGCGATACGATTTCACACAGAGGTTCGGGCTCAGGAAGCAGCAGGCTAGGGCGCAACTCTGGTCTGCGTAATGTATGGGATGTGGGTTCTGTTGCTGCTATGTATTGGCTGCGCTTCTCTGGGCGAGGATCATCACTCAGATTCGGCTTATTGACTTGTGCCTGACCAAGCTTGGCTTGTAGCAGAGTGATCAGTTCCAGTGCTGTCGTCTGACCTTTTTCACCATCAAAAATGTCCGTCACGCTTTGGTTCATTTCCCCAGAACGAATGACTTTTAACGTCATTGCCAGTGCGGGTTGGGACAGTTGTATTGACTCTAGAGTGAGTTGACAGAGCTTCCCCCATTTTCCACAAGCATATTCTCCCTGTGCTGAAGTAAAATGCAGACTGTTTTTGATGTTATCTCGCTGAGTCAGTATCAGTTCAAGCTCAAAAGCGACCTGATTTCGCAGTGTTAAAAATTGCTCTAAGCGTTTTAGCAAACGAGATAAAGGCTTCTCCAACCATTGAATATTTTCAATTTCATACAGCAATTCTAGGTGGCTACAAAAGGCTTCTGGCGGATGGTAAAAACTAACTGGATGCTTAAATTGCCCCAAGAGCTTGCCTACATAGTTCACTAAATCGATATCAAACCGTCTTGCCAGATCTTGTATTGGTACGGCAAGGAGGGCTTTGATGTCTCGAATCCCGACTCTGGCGAGTTTTTCTACCTGTTTAAAATCCAGTTCTGTGGCACTGAGTGGGTAATCGTTAATGGCAGCAAGAATCTTGTCTTTATCCTCAATGATGATGTTTGAACCGCTTTTTCCAAGCAAAACAGCCGAAAGTGGCGAAAAACCGGAACCATAGTAGTAACGTGTTTTACGTAAACGAAGATGAGCACTTAATGTGTGCCAATAGTTATCCAGACCCGAATACAGAGACAGCATGTTAGTGACTCTTAGCAATATGCCTTTTGGTGGAAGCAACACGATGTCTGAGGTTACCAGATACAACCATTGTGCTATCTCTTCGATGGTTTGATTTTCAACATTCTCATCATAGGGATGTACTTGTAGATCGCTGCACATAGATGCCGCACTGCCTAGCCCCATCCCAATTTTTATGCCTTGCTTTAATGCACAAGCACTGGCTTGAACAACATGGTTATCACGACCTTCGATGATAACCAGAGGGTATTCATGCTCGGCGTATAAGGTATCCAGTTGTAGTGCTGGAAAATGAAGATAGATCCAAAGCGTCATCGTTAGCCCTGCATACGTTGAGGAAAGGCGATAACTTGTGAAGACGGTTTTGAAGAAGCCTGCGGGATCACCAAGTTTGGCCAGCGCTCATACATAGATAGCTTAAATGCGCTTAAAGGCCACCCACCTTTGCGTTTTGGGACACTAATCTGCAGACCTTGTGGATCAGCTTGTAACGATAAACTTAGTGATACTGGTAGCGAAAATACGCTTTCTTGCGGCGAACGGAAAAGAAATTGCAAACAGCTACCCGTTTCACAGGCAACATTTAAGCGACGAACCTGATGGACTTCGAGCTTATCTTGCCAAAGCAATACTTGACTGCATGCACCACTTTTTAGGCATTGCTCGGCAGCCCACAAGGCTTCCTTATGGTTTTTGGGCGTTAAAACCAATACGTGTTCAAGGTTTATACCTTCACACTTCAGACTTTCAGCCTGCACTATGCCCGGTGGATTAATAAATACCGTTAATCGCTTATCATGTTGTTTCAGATAAGGATAGATAAGGCGTAATTCACCAATACCCGACAGAGACTGAATTTCAACCACACCATGAGGAGGAAAGCCTCCGGCAAGTTTGTCATCCAGTGCATTGAATCCGGTAGAGCGGGCGCTTTGCTCATACTTTGTTTCAGAGCCTTGCCATAGCCAGTGTTTGTTCTTGAGGTGTTCTATCAGTTCATACATAATAATTTACCTGTATATTTGTACAGTATATTTTGTTGTTTAGAACATTCAAGAAAAAAGTAAGGTTTAGAAACAACAAAGCCTCGCTAAGTTAGCAAGGCTTTGAATCGTTTGATTAAACTCAGTGACTATTTTTTCGGTTGAGCATCAATGCACTGACCATTGACAGCTTTGCCTTCTGGCGCCATCAAATACAGGTATAACGGCATAATGTCTTGTGGTGTTTTCAGTAGGCCAGCATCTTCCGCAGGGAAAGCTTTTGCACGCATACCAGTACGAGTACCACCTGGGTTGATAGCATTAACGCGAATATTAGTATCGCTAAGCTCATCGGCAAGCACTTGCATCATGCCTTCAGTCGCAAATTTAGATATCGCATAAGTACCCCAGAACGCGCGACCAGAATGGCCTACCGTCGAGCTGGTGAAAATGATGCGGGCATCGTCAGATTTATGAAGTAGAGGCAGCAGAGCTTGAGTCATCAGGAACTGTGCTTTGACGTTTACCTGCATGACGTCGTCATAAGAGTCTTCACCGATTTGGTCAAACGGGCTAAGTACGCCCAAAATGCTAGCGTTGTGCAAAACACCATCCAAACGGCCGAACTGGCCTTCAATGGTATCCACCATATCCAGATAGTTCTGTTTTGTTGCTCCTTTCATATCTAAAGGAACAATAGCAGGCTGAGCATAGCCAGCGGCTTCAATTTCATCGTAGGTTTGTTCTAATTTCTTCACAGTGCGCCCAAGCAAAATCACTGTCGCACCATGTGCCGCATAAGTGATGGCTGCTTGTTTACCAATGCCGTCACCAGCACCTGTAACTAAAATTACTTTATCTTTTAGGGCGTTTGCAGACACTGAATAATCCACGTTACGTATCCTTATTGTTATGATTTACTTTAAGTCATGATGACAAGGTGGTTACAATACACCAATTCGCATTGAAGAGGATGAGTACATTGGAATTTTTGTTGGACTATGGCTTATTTTTAGCCAAGATCGCGACAGTTGTGATTGCGATCGTTGTGTTGTTAGTCATTGCTAAATCCGTCGGCGGAAAAGGTGCAGCTAAAGGTGAGTTGGAAGTGACCGACTTAACTAAGCAGAACAGAGAAAACGCTGAACATTTAGAAGCGCACTTACACGATGAATCTTTTTTGAAAGCTCGCCATAAAGCAGAAGCAAAAAGCGAGAAAGAAAAACATAAGCAACGCGAAAAAGCCGTTAAGAAAGCAGCAAAAGCGGGCGAGTTAAAAGAAGAACGTGAACCCCACTTATTTGTTTTAGATTTCCACGGCAGTATTGATGCCAAAGAAGTGTCTTCACTGCGCCAAGAGGTCACCGCGATTCTGGCTGTCGCACAGCAAGGTGACGAAGTGTTACTGCGCCTTGAAACGGGTGGCGGTATGGTTCACGGCTATGGCTTAGCGTCTTCACAGTTGGATCGTATTAAAGCCGCAGGCTTACCTTTGACTATTGCGGTAGATAAAGTGGCAGCAAGCGGTGGCTACATGATGGCCTGTATTGCGGACAAAATTGTTTCGGCGCCGTTTGCTATTGTTGGCTCTATTGGTGTGGTAGCACAGTTGCCTAACTTCAATAAACTGCTGAAAAAACACAATATTGAATTCGAACAACTGACCGCAGGTGAGTACAAACGTACATTGACTATGTTTGGTGAGAATACGGATAAAGCTCGTGAGAAATTCAAGCAAGAGCTGGAAGAAACGCATGTATTGTTTAAAGATTTCATCCGTGAACGTCGCCCAGAGTTAGATCTAGACAAAGTGGCAACCGGCGAGCACTGGTTTGGTACGCAAGCAAAAGAGCTTGGTCTGGTAGATGAAATCAAAACATCGGACGATTTAATTGTTGAAGCGTGTAAAGAGAAGACGGTATTAGCTCTTCGCTATGTACAGAAGAAAAAATTGACCGACAAATTGGCAGGCGTTGCCGGAGAAGCGGCTGACAGTGTTCTATTAAAACTGATCAACCGAGGCCAACGACCGATAGTGTAGTTGTTTGAATAAGTCTGAAGACCATTCTGAAAACTACCTAGTTGATAAAAAAACCTGCTTAGGCAGGTTTTTTTATTGTCTGTCGAAAATTAACGTTATGGACATGGCTGGTGGAATGTATCAGAAGTCAAAGAACCTCTATACGCTCACAGTTATCGGTGGAATGAAAATGTTAGGGTTTACAGTGCGGTAGATGAAATAGAAACATGCCGAGATAAAAATGGTCAGGTTTGGCAATGTCGTTTCATTAAGAAAGCGTAGTCACTGACTCTCACATTAGGTAGAAATAATGGATAAGATGAAATCATTTCTGAGTATCTTTACTTCGGCTAAACCCAAATCTAGGAAAGCACATACCGTTAGAACAGACTTTTATCGAGGTCACTTCATAAAACGCAATGCTGATAGTTCAGAGCGTTGGTCTGTGATATTAGGTGAGAAAATGGCGGTAGGTGAAATAAAATACATTAAAATGACCATCGATCATTGGGCAGATACGGGAACATATGTACCCCCAGAATATTTTGAAAGTAATGATGATCCATCGAATAGGCAAACTTTTGATTACAAAAATTTTAAGATAATTAATGACCTTGGTGGGCAGAATGATTGGTATATCATTTACCGGGGAAAATTAATGAAAGGCTCTAAAGATAAAATAATTCAGGTTATTGATCGGATAGAAGAAAGGGTATCTGTCATTAAATAGTTGGTTATCTATGTAATTAAGGTTTAAATATAGGACGTTTTTACTTCTTTAAGTATTGACGTTTTTTCATTTCGGCGATTGATGCCAGCAGTAAACCACCAAGTAAACCAGCCAGATGTGCTTCTGTTGCGACTCGTGCACCAATCATTTCAGCTGTGTTGGTGGAGGCGCCAAAGAGCTGTTCACTGGCGACTTTTAACATCACCCCAATCACTAATAACCAACTACTTTTACGTCCACCTAATGCTTCATTCAAAGCATAAAAAGCAAATAAGCCATGCAGAGTGCCTGATAAACCCACGTAGTTCACCATGTTGGTAAATAACAGGCTGATTCCTATCCAAGTGCTGATAAGTAAAGTGAGCAGAGCAAAGTATCGAGGTTTGGGTTGGAATAGGTAGCCAATGACCCACAAACCCAACAAATTCATCGCCAAATGAGCAAAGTTGGTATGAGTGAAGTTTCCTGTTACGATCCGCCACCATTGACCATTTTCTATCGCATCGGCTTGCCAAGCCATTACGTGGCTGAAAGGCTCAAACTGAAGCCCAAAGCAAACGGCGGTGACTATAGATAACAGCAGGTAAAGATTCACAAAATGTCTCGTTATTGTTCTCAGTGTGGAAAGGCTCGTAAAGCGTGTATCTGTGACAACATTGTTGCGCTTGATTCGCAGGTCGAGCTTATCATCCTTCAACACCCAACAGAAGAACACCGTCCTATGGGAACGGCGCGAATTTTAAGTTTGTCACTGGTCAACAGTCGCCTGTTGGTCGGGGAAGACTTCCGCGAACATGGTGAACTAAACCAACTATTAGCAGAGCCGGATGTTGAGCATTTTGTTCTATATCCTAGTGATGTTTCTCTATCGGCAGCGGATGTAGCGTTACCAATTGAGAAAAAAATTCGCATCATTTTGCTGGATGGAACATGGAAAAAAGCATTCAAGCTGTGGCAGCTAAATACTCAGCTTCACCATCTGCCTTGCTTGCATTTGCCAGAAGATTTGAAAGGTAACTATCGTATTCGTAAAGCGCCAAGCGAAAATGCGCTGTCAACCGTTGAGGCCGGTTTTCATGTTCTCAGCATGATGCAGCCAGAGAAAGATTTTTCGCCTCTTTTAGACACATTTGAAGCCATGATCGATTATCAAATTCAGCAAATGCCTGCTGGCGTATTTGAGCGCAACTATCGTTCCTAAGCGCGTGCTAATAATGAGTGTGAGCAGAGAATAGCTGCTGATGTAGACGCTGTGCATAAGCATCGGTCATTGCAGAAATATAATCGCAAATGACCCGTAACCCATCGCCTGATGTTTGCTCTGCATTAAGCCATTTTTCCTTGGTGGCGGATGGAAGCAATCTTTCTGGATCAGCGGCTAAAGCTTCAAACATATCCATAATGATTTGTTGCCCTTTATACTCAAAACGCTGCACTTCAGGTATTTGAATGACATATTGGCTAACAAAGTGCTTAAGCACTTCCAAAGCGGTTGCCATGTGAGGTTCCAAGTAAGCATTTAGAGCGAGCAGTTCACTATGGAAAGGTGCATTAACGGGTTGAATGCTGATGCTGGTAAGCAGGGCATTGACTATGCCGCCTATAGCATCTTTGCGCACATGGTGTTTGCCAGAAAAAAGCATATCACTGAGCTTGCCTGTATTCTCGCCAAACCAAGGGTCGCCACATTTCTCCAACTGGGCAGCCGCTTCACTCCACTGCTGACGAGTGACCATACCAAGTACAATCGCATCTTCTAAATCGTGAACACCGTACGCAATGTCATCCGCCAGTTCCATAATGGAACAATCGAGCGACTTGAAGCGAGTTTTCTGATGTTGGTAGGGTGACTGTATTCCGTCACGCATTTGGCTAATCAGTGCTCTGTCATGAGCATCAAGAGGCTCTAAGACCCAGTCAAAAACAAAGCTGTCACAGTTATAAACCCCTTTCGCTGGTGACCAGTCTTTCGCTTTTAACTGACGCTGGTGAGGAACGGATTCCGGTATTTTTTCTGCACGGGTTGCACTCAGCAGGGCAGGATATTTCAATAACCCGAGCAGAGTACGTCGTGCAAGGTTCATTCCGTGATGTTCAGTATAGGGTTCTAAGCAGGTGACAATTCTGAACGTCTGAGCGTTGCCTTCAAAACCACCATGTTCACGCATCATATAATTCAAGGCGACTTCACCACCGTGCCCATAAGGTGGGTGCCCAATATCGTGTGCTAAACAAAGTGAATCAATTAATGTGTCGCTGCCCAATAACTCACTGAATTCGGGTTGTTTCAGTTTGAGTTGGGCGACGATGCCTGTGCCAATTTGCGCGGCTTCCAAAGAGTGAGTCAGGCGAGTGCGGTGGAAGTCATTGAGACTGGTACCGTGCACCTGAGTTTTTGCTTGCAGGCGTCGAAAAGCGGCGGAGTGGAGTATGCGTGCTCTGTCTCGCTGGAAAGGGCTGCGGTGATCATTACGGCGAATTTTATGCTCGTCGTTCTTACGTTCTTGCCATAGAGCATTGCATTCGTAGTTTTCCGCGAGGTCGAAAGAGGGTTTCATTCATAACTCCTACAAGGTGTTTGTATAACTTATAGTGACTTAGCGGTGTTCGTCCAGAGATAACGCGAAATTACTTTGGTGCCTTAATTTTCATTAGGAAGATTTGAAACACCAAGCCGTGTCAGTATGGCGTTGTAAGTACCATCTTCTTTCATAGATGACAGGCCTTGGTTGAATGCTTGAGTCAGCTCATCACTTCGAGATAACTTGCGACTAAATGCATTATAGACTTCGTAAGTGCGAAATGGCGGATCGAGGATTTCTATATGTTCGGAGGAATTGCTCGGTTCTAATCCAGAATTTTGCATGAAGCGAAAATATTCCCGAGCCATCAAAGCAAGGTCAACTCTTTCCTTAACTAGCATAGACAAACTAACCAAATTAGAGTTTGCCGGATATAAATTAAGCCCTTCGGTTTGAGCGTCATCGGCTTGCAGGGTGCCTATCTGAACGGCAATAAGGAGATTTTTATTATCATCGAATGAGTCAGTTTTATTCAGTGGGTTTCGTTTTTTAATAAACACCTGTTCACTAGAATAAATACTGAAAGAGTAAGAAAGCGTTTTCTCTCTTTCTTGTGCGAAGTACAACCCTAGAATGCCGTCGACTAGGCCATTCTGTGCGCTGCTGAGGGCTCGTTTCCAAGGCATAAACGTCAGTTCTAGTGTGTATCCCGAGCGCTGAAAAGCTTCTCTGGTTATTGCAGCTAAAAAACCATTTTCGGGTAGATTTTTCCCATAGAAGGGAGGCCACTCCATCGCGGATAAATTGACCGTATTGGCGTAACTCGGCGGGATGAAACATGAAAGAATCAGTGAAGTTAAAATCAATAGGCGCTTGAAGTACCCAAACATAAAGCATCTCCGTTATTAACGGTATGATTATAGACGATATTTGATGTTTGGCTTTTTCGAGCGGAGTGTCCTATTGAATAAGCATGTTTAAAGAATCCTTCAAACATGCTTTTTATATCAACACGGGTTCTAGCTAATTTCGTCCAGTGTTAATTCAAAACTTGGGGCGAAAGTGTTTAGAAAATACTCCATTTCTTGCGAATAGCGCTCTTTCAACGTTACGTCTAAGCGCTTTTTCGCTAACGCATATTCGTGATTACCCGCACTCAGCTCTTCTAAGCATTTCAGATAAGCACAGATACAGTCTGCTTGTTTGACGATAGCGGCATCATCCGGATGTGAAGATTCTGAAACTAAGAAAGGCGCGAAGTCTTCATGGAACTCTTCAGGCAACATAGACAGAAGACGTTTCTCTGCCGCTGCTTCTATCTTTTTGTATTCTTTAGCGATATCTGGATTGTAGTACTTGATTGGGGTTGGCAAATCGCCTGTTAATACTTCGCTGCTATCGTGGTACATCGCTAAAATGGCTATGCGCTCAGGATTGAGCTTTCCACCAAATTTTTTGTTTTTGATTACCGCCAAAGCATGAGCAACAAAAGCCACTTGCAGGCTGTGCTCTGAGATATTTTCCTTAGAGATTGAACGCATTAATGGCCAGCGTTGAATCAGCTTCATTCGGGCGAGGTGGGCGAAAAAATGACTCTCTTGCATAACATTCCAACTTGTTCAGCATAAAAAACGGGCTCTCTTGAGTGTACAGAAGAGAGCCCGTTAATTCTAATACTCTTACCGTTTGGCTTGCCGATTAAGGGTTCGAATATGATATTTGTAATATAAAATTATTGACTGTAAGTGCTTAGGAAGCGTTCAAAGCGTCCGATGGCGATTTCCAGATCTTCAACGTGTGGCAGCGTTACGATACGGAAATGGTCAGGCTTCGGCCAGTTAAAGCCAGTGCCTTGAACCAACAGTACTTTTTCCTGAACTAAGAAATCCAACACCATTTTTTGGTCATCTTTGATGTTGTACATCTTAGTGTCGATTTTCGGGAACAAGTACATCGCGCCTTTCGGTTTCACACAAGAAACCCCAGGGATCTGGTTAATCATTTCCCATGCTTTATCACGCTGCTCTAACAGGCGACCACCAGGAAGAATGAGTTCATTGATACTTTGATAACCGCCCAGTGCTGTTTGGATTGCATGTTGCATAGGAACGTTGGCACACAAACGCATTGATGAGAGCATCTCAAGACCTGCGATATAACCCTTAGCATAATGCTTAGGACCAGTCAGGAACATCCAGCCGCTGCGGAAACCACAAACACGGTAAGCTTTAGACAGGCCGTTAAATGTCACAACCAGTACATCTTCCGTCAGACTTGCTACTGGAGTATGCGTTGCACCGTCATAAAGTACTTTGTCGTAGATTTCATCTGCGAAAATGATCAATTTATGCTGCCGTGCAATTTCAATCACTTCTAACAGAAAATCGCGACTGTAAACCGCACCAGTAGGGTTGTTCGGGTTAATCAGAACAATACCGCGAGTTTTTGGTGTGATTTTCTTTTTAATGTCATCCAGATCTGGGTACCAGTCTGCTTGTTCATCACAGATGTAATGCACCGCAGTACCACCAGAAAGAGACACAGCAGCAGTCCATAACGGATAGTCAGGCGCTGGCACTAACATTTCGTCGCCATTATTCAGTAGGGCTTGCATCGCCATTACGATCAGTTCAGATACGCCGTTACCTAAGTAAACGTCTTCGACGTCTAGGCTGCGGATACCTTTTTTCTGATAGTGCTGAACGACAGCTTTACGAGCGGAATAAATACCTTTCGAATCACAATAGCCTTGCGAAGTCGGCATATTACGGATCACGTCAACCAGGATTTCGTCTGGGGCGTCGAAGCCAAATGGGGCCGGGTTACCGATATTTAGCTTCAGTATTTTATGCCCCTCTTCCTCCATGCGCTTAGCATGTTTGAGTACAGGACCCCTAATGTCGTAGCAGACATTATCGAGTTTTGACGACATCCCGATATTTTGCATTTTTTTATTCCTGAGAATGGTTGAATTTCTTTATTAAACTAACTCAAATAGAAGTTTTTTAGAATAAAAATCTGTAAAAAGTCTGCTTTATGGTGAGTGAGTTGAATGTCATTTTGTTGAAGTGATGTAAAAGATAGAGCATAACCTTGATTTAAATAAGTTCTCTCAATAGAGTAGCCAAAGGTATACCAAATCTCCTTAACTACGAGGTTGTTTTGTCTAAATTTTATCAAGCCGTTGCTCAGTTAATTGAGCAAGTAAGTAACGCGAGAGAAAACGATGTTCGTTTTGTCCAAGAGTTGGCAGACAAGCCACCATTCGCGTTTATAGATTGGCTTGAAGCCCAACCTATTTTCCCTAAATTTTACTGGCAATCACGAGACACTCGTGACGAAGTAGTCGCATTAGGGCAGTTATACACCTTTACTGAGCCAGAGCCTGCTTACGCCATTCTGGGCGAAGGCCAGCGAGTATGGGGCGGACGTTCTTTTGATGGGCGGACGGAGAAGAACCGTTACTGCATGGCTTCTTTTTTCTTTCTGCCACAGATTGAGTTAATCCGTTTCGATGATAAATGGTCGTTAGCTGCAAATGTGAGCCACGAAAAACACCGCACATTAGCCACGCTCAACAAACTGCTGGTGGACGTTACGCCAATTCGGACGCTGCAAAGCGAGATTGTGCATGTAACACATACACCGGATGAAAACGGTTGGAATCACCTTGTAGAAAAAGTCTTGCGTGGTATTGAGCTGAAAGAGTTCAAAAAAGTGGTTCTGGCACGAAAAACAAGCTTGCAGCTAGACAGCAACTTAAGTGCTGCTCAGCTTTTAAAAGCAAGCTATGCGCAGAATCATCACAGCTTCCACTTCCTGCTATCGATTGATACAAAGCACAGTTTCATGGGTTCTACGCCGGAACGTTTGTATTACCGCCAAGGCAGTGAACTGCAGACAGAAGCGTTGGCTGGCACAATTGGACGGGGTCACAATGCCAGTCAGGATTTAGAACTGGCAAATTGGTTAACGAAAGATACAAAAAATCTGAATGAAAACCAGTTGGTTGTGGATGACATTGTTGAGCGTTTAGAACCGCATTCTCATCAAGTGTTTGTTGAAGAGGAAGCCCGATTGGTTCGCTTACGCAAAGTTCAACATTTGAAGCGTTCTATCCGTGCTGAGCTGAAACAAGGTATTAACGGCATTCAATTGTTGAGTGCGTTGCAGCCGACAGCCGCCGTGGCAGGTTTACCTCGCAAAGAAGCGTTGGATTTTATCACCCAAAACGAG
This sequence comes from Vibrio sp. A1-b2, assembly GCF_021726015.1. NCBI lineage: Bacteria > Pseudomonadati > Pseudomonadota > Gammaproteobacteria > Vibrionales > Vibrionaceae > Vibrio > Vibrio sp. A1-b2. The sequence continues at coordinate 488,172 of NZ_JAKKCI010000001.1, read as the reverse complement.
CCTTTTGCGCGCGGTTGGTACGCAGGTTCTATGGGTTACTTTAGCCATCAAAAAGCCGAGTTTTGTGTCGCGATTCGCAGCGCATTAGTGCTGGAAAAAGAAGTTCAGCTTTTTGCCGGTGCGGGTATTGTTCCCGGCTCGGTTGCAGAACATGAGTGGCAGGAACTGGATAAGAAAATGTCGACGCTGTTGAGTTTAATCTCAGACAAGCTGCCTTTAGGAGTGGCTTCATGAGCCAAGATCAAGCGGTACTGAACCGAATTTGGTGCAAGGTTATCTTAGAAGAGTTGGCACGATTTGGTGTGACTGAAGTTTGCGTGGCTCCGGGTTCTCGTTCTACACCTTTAACACTTGAAGCTGACGCAAACGCAAAGTTAAACCTGCACACTCACTATGATGAACGCGGGCTTGGTTTCCTTGCATTAGGTCTAGCGAAAGCAAGCAACAAGCCTGTCGCTGTTATCGTTACATCCGGCACGGCTGTAGCGAATTTACTTCCTGCTATTGCAGAAGCAAAACTAACCGGTGAAAAACTGATAGTACTTACTGCTGACCGCCCTGTTGAACTGGTAGGTTGTGGCGCGAACCAAGCAATTGTGCAGCATGACATTTTTTCTTCGCATGTGACAAAAGCGGTTTACCTGCCCAGCCCTGATGTTGGCGTCTCACTTAACTGGTTGTTGACTACTATTGATGATGCTTGTTACCAGCAGGAGCAGGCAGGCAGCGCGATCCATATTAACTGCCCATTCTCTGAGCCCTTGTATTCCAATGGTGACGATTCACAGTATCAGGATTACCTCGCTACGATTGGTGAATGGTCGCAATCCGAACAAATTTATTGCCAACGACACTTTAGCATTTCGCAGGTTTCTCTTATCTCCAACGAAATATTGAGTAACAAAGGCGTCGTCATTGTTGGCTCGGTGAGTTTAAAAGAGGCGTTGGCGGCTAAGCGGTTCGCCCAAAAGCTGGGTTGGCCTCTGCTGTGTGACCCTCAATCAGGTATCAGCAGTCAATGGGCACACTTTGATTTATGGCTGCAAAATGCCACAGCAAAAACTCAGCTTAATCAATGTGAGCAAATCATTCAGTTTGGCTCTCGTATCGTCTCCAAGCGTTTAAATCAATGGCTTTCGGAACAAGTGAGCCAAAGAAATTGCCGATATGGTTATGTTTCCCCTAGTTCGGACAGAAACAATCCTGCGCATCTTCCTCAGCAACATTGGGTGGCAGATATTTCTGACTGGGTCGCTTCTGCCATAGAACAATGGACAGCGCTAACGCCGCTACAATCTGGCTGGGCGGATTCACTAATAGCGTATTCAACGGCCATTTCACAATTGGCGAAGTTGCATTTATCTCAACAGCATTTAACCGAAATCGCAGTCGCACTTGAGCTGAGTGATGGCGATACGGACGCAGCGTTGTTCTTGGGCAACAGCTTGATTGTACGTTTAGCGGATATGTTCAGCGTGATAGATCAACGTGACGTGTACTCAAATCGCGGAGCGTCTGGTATTGATGGACTTGTTGCGACAGCGGCTGGCGTACATCGCGCAATTGATAAACCTATGTTGATGATATTGGGTGATACCTCGCTACTTTACGATCTCAACTCGTTGGCGTTAGTGCGCGCAAGTAAACATCCGCTGGTGATCGTTGTCTGCAATAACGATGGTGGCGCGATATTCGATTTGCTTCCTGTACCTGCTGAAAAGCGTGAAGCGCTTTACCAGATGCCACATGGCATGAACTTTAAAGCCGCAGCAGCGCAATTTGGTTTGCACTATGCGCAACCTGAGACGCTTCATGCTTATCGCTCTTTAGTGCAGGAACATTTGCAGTCGGGTGAGGGATGTCTCCTGGTGGAGGTCATCACGCCACCTCAACAAGCTTCAGCACAAATCAAGCAACTGACCGCTCAGATTCATGCTTTATAGTCACTCTTGCTTTAAGCAAACCACCAAAGAAGGCGAGCCCGTGCTGGTCTTTTTGCATGGTTTGCTGGGCAGTGGCGAAGACTGGCAATCCTCGATTGAACAACTTCCTAACAGCAATTGGATCACCATAGACCTTCCCGGGCATGGTCAAAGTCAAGAGTATGCCTGTGCAGATTTTTTTCAGTGCTGCCAACAAATTTCTCACACAATCCTTTCCCAGCTAGAACCTAATACACCCATTATTTTGATTGGATACTCATTGGGTGGTCGCATCGCCATGTTAGGGGTTGCGCTTGAACTGTTTTCGAATCTCAACCTTGTTGGATTGGTTATCGAAGGTGGGAATTTTGGTTTACAGAATGAACAAGAGAAAAAAGCGCGCTGGGAAAATGATAGTTGTTGGGCGCAGCGATTTCGCTTGGAACCGATTGAGCAAGTATTGAACGATTGGTATCAGCAAGCGGTGTTTAGTTCACTAAATGATGAGCAAAGACAAACTCTGATCACAAAGCGTAGTGCTAATCTTGGGAACGAGATAGCAAATATGCTGTTATCGACATCGTTAGCAAATCAACCATACTTACTACCTGCATTGCAGCAACTTTCGTTGCCAGTGCTTTATGTGTGTGGAGCAAACGATGACAAATTTCGTCAACTCGCCGAACAGAGCGGGCTGACTTACAGTCAAATTGAAAGCGCAGGACACAATGTTCATCAAGAACAGCCAAGTGCTTTTGCGAAGACAATTCAGCGATTTATAGACTCACTCCACAAAGAAGTGAGAAGCAACAATATTGGGGATCACCATGGCTAAAACAGTAGGCATTTCAGAAGAAGAACTTTACGCACCAGTGGCGTGGCATGATTGCAGCGGCAGTTTTGAAGATATTCACTACCACAAATCTGAAGATGGTATCGCGAAAATCACCATCGCTCGTCCTCAAGTACGTAACGCATTCCGCCCTCAAACGGTAAAAGAGATGATCAATGCGTTAGCAGATGCTCGTTACGACGAAGGTGTGGGTGTCATCATCCTTACCGGTTTAGGTGAAGATGCATTCTGCTCTGGTGGCGACCAGAAGATTCGTGGCGACTACGGCGGTTACAAAGACGACACCGGCACTCACCACCTAAACGTGTTGGACTTCCAACGCCAAATTCGTACCTGTCCAAAACCTGTGATCGCATCTGTTGCGGGCTGGGCGGTAGGCGGTGGTCACGTTCTGCACATGATGTGTGATCTTACTATCGCGGCAGAAAATGCGCAGTTCGGTCAAACAGGACCAAAAGTGGGTTCTTTCGATGGCGGCTGGGGTGCCTCTTATATGGCTCGCATCGTGGGTCAGAAAAAAGCACGCGAAATCTGGTTCCTTTGCCGTTTCTATAACGCTCAGGAAGCGTTGGATATGGGCTTAGTCAATACTGTTGTTCCACTGGCTGATCTTGAAAAAGAGACGGTACGTTGGTGTCGTGAAGTGCTGCAACACAGCCCTATGGCGCTTCGTTGTCTGAAAGCAGCACTGAATGCAGACTGTGATGGTCAAGCTGGTCTTCAAGAGCTGGCGGGTAACGCAACCATGTTGTTCTACATGACTGACGAAGGGCAGGAAGGACGCAATGCGTTTAATGAAAAACGTCGTCCGGACTTCAACAAGTTCCCTCGCAACCCTTAATGTTGCAGACGCTTATGGTTAATGGCTGACAGTTTTTAACTATTAGCTGTACGAAATCAGGGTCAGCAGTCTCGTTACACTGACCCATAGTCAAAAAATTAGGTTTTATATGCGCAGTGCAAAACTGTACCGCTATGCATTACCCATGGATAGCGGAGTGATTCTTCGTGAAGAGAAACTGTCTGTACGCGAAGGTTTTGTTGTTGAACTTCGTGAAGATGGAAAAGTAGGGCTCGGGGAAATTGCGCCCTTAAAAGGATTCAGTGTCGAAACGCCAGATGAAGCGGGTGCGTTAGCAAAAGAGCAGCTTGAACTTTGGGTTCAAGGGCAATCGCTGAGCTACGATGAGCTGTTTCCATCAGTTGCCTTCGGGTTATCGATGGCGGAATTAGAGTTAGCTGGTGGTTTACCACAAGAGGGTGAGTATAACGCTGCACCGCTTTGTACTGGTGATCCTGACGACCTCATTCCAACGCTGAACAATATGCCGGGCAGAAAAGTGGCGAAAATCAAAGTGGGTTTGTACGAACCGATTCGTGACGGCATGTTGGTGAATCTATTCTTAGAATCTATGCCAGACCTTTATCTCCGCTTGGATGCCAATCGAGCTTGGACAAAAGAAAAAGCCGCGAAATTTGCCCAATATATCGCGCCTTCAAGACGCAGCAGAATTGCTTACCTTGAAGAGCCGTGTATGTCGCCAAGTGACAGTCTGGCTTTTGCTATTGATACCGGTATTGGAATTGCGTGGGATGAAACCCTGCAACACGCGGTTCGCAGTGATGAGTTCAAACTTGAACAACTGGTAGGGGCGAAAACCATTGTTATCAAGCCAACGCTGATAGGTTCTGTCGAACGTTGTAAAACGTTGATTGAAAAAGCTAAGGCGTTAAAAATTCAGGCAGTGGTCAGTTCAAGTATTGAATCAAGTTTAGGCCTGACTCAGTTAGCTCGTCTGTCTAAATGGCTGATGCCGGAAGAAATTCCGGGGCTAGATACGATAGAGCTGTTTAAAGCTCAGCTTGTTACCTCATGGCCGGATTGCAATATTCCGGTTGCGAATCTCGAAGACCAAGAGCTTATCTGGTCGTCGGAGACAGCATGACCCCTTGGCAACATTATCAACAGTGTCACCCAGATAAGGTGGCACTTTGCTTTTATGACCCACAGGGTAGAGAGCAGCGGTTGACGTGGCAGCAACTTAGCCATCATGTAGACCAATACCAAGCGTCTCTGCTATCAAAGGGAATCAAAGCGGGTGAAGTGCTCACCTTAGTGGGAAAGAATCACATACAGATGCTTATGTGGTTTTTGGCTGCCCAACAATCTGGGGTAGTGTGCGCTTTTGCGATGCCTCAAACGATTTCTCAGCTGACTGACAAACTAGATACCCTCTACACACCATCTCAAACGGCTTATGTGTGGTTAGCGGATAGCGCTCAATGTCGAGCGGAAGACTTTCAACACATTGAGAGAAAAATAGCGTTCATCGAGTTTGACGATCATCTTTGCAACCCTAATTCTGTTTCTCTTCACTCTCAATACAAGGCTGACAACTTAGCCAGCATCATTTTTACGTCAGGTTCCACAGGCAAACCGAAAGCTGTTGCCCATAATCACAGTCAGCATCTTGCCTCGGCGCAGGGGTTACTCGAAGTATTTCGCTTTCAAGCCGGTGATTCTTGGTTGCTAAGCCTGCCCATGTACCATGTTTCTGGATTAGCGATTGTTTATCGTTGGCTAAGCTCAGGAGCTTGTTTGAAAATCGGTACGGGAGAGCTTGTTCAAGATATCCAGGATGTCACTCACGCTTCTTTAGTACCCACACAATTAAAGCGCTTGTTGGATAGTAAGCAGGTACTCACTCTTAGCCATGTGTTGCTTGGAGGAAGCCATATTCCACATCAGCTTAGCCAGCAGGCAGCGGCATTGGGAATCGAAACCTGGCTTGGCTACGGAATGACGGAAGCCGCCTCGACAGTGACGGCGAAACGAGTTGATGAAACGGCTACGACTGGCAAGGTACTTTCGCAAAGGAAAGTTAAGCTGGAAGGCGAACGTATTTATATCGGCGGAAATACGCTTGCTCAGGGTTACTTCTTTCAGGGCTCAATGACACCGATAGTGGATGAACAAGGGTGGTTTGACAGTAAAGATTTGGGGCAGTGGGTTGGTGATGAATTGGTGATTATCGGTCGTGCTGATAACTTATTTATCTCTGGTGGAGAAAACATTCACTGTGAAGAGATTGAAAGCGTACTGAACCAACATCCAGATATTCAGCTTGCGATGGTTGTTCCGGTAACCGATGCAGAGTACGGCGCTCGTCCGGTGGCGGTGATTCGCAGCCAAAAGCAGTTCGAAAAACCGGAAGGCGATATGTTGTGCAGTGGCAAACTTGAAAAATTCAAATGGCCGGTCGCGTATTTTCAGATGCCGGACGAACTGTTAGAAACAGGAATAAAAGTCTCTCGCAAAGCGGTTAAAGATTGGCTGAAGGATCATCAGAACCAATACATACCGCTATGAACTGCACTTGTGAACTGAAAATCGGGAGTCTGTGAACTCATAACCGAACGTTTGTGAACTTAAAACCGAAAGTTAAAAGCTGCGGTTATGAGTTAGTCCAAAACAGAATTTCTCTTCTTATAACTCATGAGCATAATAGACCCAGATTTTTGAGAATTTAAGACTATAGTGTCTATATTCAAGGGGCTGTTATGTTCAAAGGGCTTTTTATTGTCACCATCGCACTGCAACTATTGATTGCTTTTACACAAAACGGCTGGGTACGCTCGGTGGCGGAGCTGAGTGCGTTCTTATTAGTTGTATTATTCAGCCTTGCGGTTAAACCGTTTACCACCAAGCCTGAGCCATTAAACCGTCAGAAGTAACCAGCCCAAAGACGACACTGATATCGCAATCCATAGAATCACACCAAACAGCAGCGGCTTAGGCCCAGAAGCCTTCAAACGTGCAGGTGAAATACTGCAACCAATCAGAAACAGACAGATCACCAGAACCTGTTTAGCAATCGAAAACACACCTTGATAGATTTGTTGCCACTGTGGAAATAAGTCACTGAACCCAATTGCCAGACAGTAGAAAAGGATGAAGTAAGGGATAGCCAGTTTGCGAGAATGGCTCTTGAACAACCAAGCGCTCACTAATGCCACAGGTACAATCCAAAGCGCTCGCGCCAATTTAAGTGTGGTTGCTGTTTTAAGTGCTTCTTCACCATAGGCTGAAGCGGCACCAACAACAGAAGAAGTATCATGAATTGCAATCGCTGCCCAAGTACCAAACGTATGTTGGTCGAGTGATAACGCGTGCCCAATCATCGGAAAGATAAACAGCGCGATAGAATTCAGTACAAAAACAGTGCCTAAAGCTAAGCCAGTTTGGTCATCATCGGCATTAATTGCTGGAGCGACAGCAGCAATCGCACTTCCGCCACAAATTGCGGTACCAGAAGCGATTAAATGCCCTGTTTTCTTCTCAAGTCCCATTGCTTTGGCAACAAAAGTACCAATAACGAGTGTGCCGCAGATGGTTGCCAGAATAAGGCCAATACCGTCACTGGTGACAGTTAACGCTTGTTGCAGAGGAATGCCAAAACCTAAGCCAACGATAGAGTAAGCCAACAGTTTCTTGGTGAGCTTTGCGATAGGAATGTGCGCGGGAACCCAGCCTAAGGAAGCAATCAAAAAACCCATAACCAAAGCGCTTGGAGACGTAATCCAAGGAGAAAGGCAAAGTGCGCCACCCAGCCAAAATGGAAGGTGAATAGGTTTGATGTTCATAGTGACTACCTTACAACAACATTCACAGACAATGTTTTTAAGTCCCGCTTTTCAGCACGATTTTGCTAAACGGCGAGCTCTGAACCGTTTGGAGGGGCATTGTAACGAGAAGTGGTTGGTCAGGAAATCTTAATGTATTGAACATATGTTTAGTTAAACTGAACAATGGGTGTTTTCAGTGTTAGGTAATGCAATGAAGGCTTCTTAAAAGAAGCCTTCCAACAAAATATCTTTTGATACACCCAGAGCTTATTGCCAATCTCCGCGCAATTGAGCGACCTTATTGAACATTACCTCTGAGGACGCAAGATCTGAAGCTACTGGCGGGCCGGCTTCTATTTCTAGGCGTGACCAGAAACGACTTGGCAAGCCTTTACAGGCACGACCTTTACATCGGCTAAAGTAACTGCCCCACAGTCCTTTCAACGCTACGGGTATTACTGGAACAGGGCTGCGTTTTAAGATGATGTCTAACCCTCGCATAAACTCATTCATTTCGCCGTCAGCCGTCAAACGGCCTTCAGGAAAAATACACACCAGATGGCCTTCATTCAAAGCCTGTTCGACATCATTGAACGCTCGGAGTATGGAACGTCTGTTGCGAGCGCAGATAGGGATCACGCCTGCGCGCTTTAAAAAGCCTCTTAACACAGGCAGGTTTGCATAGTCTTCTTCCATCACAAAACGAATCAGGCGAGGGCTGGCTGCGCTGAGGAGCAAAGCATCCATATAGCTAACGTGATTACAGACGAGCAACGCACCGCCGTGTTCGGGAATGTGATTGAGATTTTTGTGTTTCACTCGGTAGAGAGTATGGGTCAGTGCCCAAACTAAAAACCGGACGGCAAATATAGGAACTTGTAAGAACACAAATACCGACGTTAATAGGTTGATCACCGAGATAACGACAAATAGCTGGATTATAGAAAGTTCTAATACAGACAAGCACACAATCCCAAGAATGGCGCTGCCAACCATAAATAACGAGTTATAGATGTTGAGCGCCGCGATAACTTGTGCTCGTTGAGTTTCTTGAGCGCGTTGCTGCATTAATGCATAAAGCGGCACAATAAATACACCACCAGAAGCGCCTAATAGCAGTAAATAGCAGAACAAAGGCCAGAGAGGCTGATAAAGAACGAACTCGCTAAACTGATGAAAGATAGGCAGTGATTCTGGAATGCTAGTCGCCATCAAATAGCCGAACACGGTAATGCCTAAACTGCCGATAGGTACGATACCAATTTCAATTCGGTGATTTGACAGTTTGTCACAGCTTAATGAACCGATAGCAATTCCTACTGAAAATAGGGCAAGCAAGAAAGAAACCGCACTCTCAGTGCCATTGAGATGGAGCTTAGTGAAGTTTGGAAACTGAGTTAAATAAGTTGCGCCGAGGAACCAAAACCAGCTGATTGCCATAATACACAGCAATATGGTGCGATCGCTTTTGGCAATGGCTAGAGTGTGGCGAGTCTGGCGGATAGGGCGCCAAGTAAAATGAATGTGCGGGTTACCCGCAGGTGCTTGTGGTATGAAGCGGCTTGCCAGATAACCACAAAGTGAAAACAGAACCACACAACCTGCAGCAATGTATTTGGCGTGGTCAAGCGAGGCGATAACGCCTGCGCCAATTGTACCGATTAATATGGCAAGGAAGGTTCCCGCCTCTACCAGCGCATTACCAGACACCAGTTCGTTGGCTTTAAGTTGTTGAGGTAGCAACGCATATTTTACAGGGCCAAAGAACGCAGATTGTGTACCCATCAAAAACAGCATCAATAGCAGCACAAGGTAGCTTTCTGTAATAAAGCCGATTGCGCCCAAACACATAATGGCGATTTCAATCAGTTTGACCTTACGGATAAACCAAGATTTTTCATATTTATCCGCCAGCACCCCAGCGGAAGCTGAAAAAAGAAAAAACGGAAGAATAAATAACCCTGCCGCTAGATTAATAAACAGATGACTTGAAATGGGTAGAATTGCACTGCCTGAAAAGGCGACAAAGAGCAGCAAAACATTTTTGAAAATGTTGTCATTGAAAGCGCCAAAAAACTGCGTCACAAAATACGGAAGAAAACGTCGCTGGCTGAGCAACGGTGTGTGATGTTGTGACATCCTATGTCCTTATTAGTGTGACCATTTACTCAAGTAGTTAGAGAGTAGATTCTGAATCAGCTTCTTGCCATCAATCGGTTCGTCTGCAAAAAATTTGTCGTCAACGCTCAGCAAGGTAATACCATGTACACCAGCCCAAAGCACACGGCTTGCTTGTAGTACTTCGCGAGGAGAACGCTGCGGTGCAAATATTGTAAGCAAATCTTCCAGCATACTGGTCATGTTATCAATGCGTTCAGCTTGCCATTCTGGGAGAGCTTCACCGTTCATCTTATGTTCGAAAATTAGTTGCCAACGGTGAGGGTTTCTCTGCGCGAAATCGTGGTAACAATAGGCAAGTTCGTAGAGGGCTTGTTCAGAGTCGTGACACTGGCTGACCACTTCATTAGCTTCCAGAGCCAGTTCATCTAGAGTCTGAGCAACCACATGAAGTAACAATAAGTTATAGCTGCCGAACACATTGACTAATGTGCTTGGCACATAACCAATCATGTTTGCTACTTTACGCAAACTGAGTTCGTGATAGGAATGTTCAGTTAAAAAATCCTTTACGGAACTGAGTGTGAGAGTGATCAATTCCTCTCGTGTGTGATCGTTTCGTCTCGCCATAGCCGGAATAGAATAATGAACAACGTTCGATATTCTAATAAGCATGGTCTGGGGCGTCAAACATTAGGTTTGCAATATTCTGATACAAGTCCTCACTGTAAAAGCGTTTTATTGTCTGAGTGAAGTGGATATGATGTGTTACAAATATAGGTAAACCCGTATTAATTGAAGCTGTAGCGGTGTTGCTACACATAGTCGCCTTACTGCACTCCAATGAGTTTGGGTATAAACACTATTGCACCCTCGTACAAATATAACGTGAAGGATAAGTATGAAACGTCTGTTCTCGCTGATCGCACTGCTGATGGTTTCTGTCGCTGTCTCACCGATAGCTGAAGCCAAAAAGTTTGGTGGCGGTAAGTCATTTGGTAAGAGTTTTAAAACAGCTCCTGCTCCTAAGCAGCAAAGCCAAAACACAAGTACCATCAACAAAGATACATCTAAAGCTGCGCAAACTTCAGGCAAAAAAGGTCTGATGGGCGGTCTGTTAGGTGGTTTGCTAGCAGGTGGTTTATTAGCTGCGTTCTTCGGCGGAGCGTTTGAGGGTATTCAGTTCCTAGATATTCTTATCATGGGTTTGATTGCTTACTTCGCATTTAAGTTCTTGCGCAGCATGCTGGCAGCAAAACAGGGCAGCATGAACCAGAGTCAACAGCAGCCGGCTTTCGGCGGTGTTAACCGCAACATGCATGAGCAACCAAACGTACATAACTTTGAGCAGCCACAAGCTGCGGGCGGTTTCGGTACGACAGCAACAAGTGATGTACCGCACAACTACCCACCGGGTTTTGATCAAGCGGCTTTCATCAGTGGCTCTCGCGAACACTACCGTATTCTTCAAGGCGCTTGGAACTTCAATCAGCTTGAAACTATTGAAGAGTATGTATCACCAAGTCTATTCGCTGATCTGAAAGAAGAGCGTGCGAAACTGGAAGGTGAGCAACACACAGACGTAATGTATGTAGATGCTGAAATTGTTCGCGCAGACTACGATGCAGACAAAGCTCAACTTAGCCTTCAGTTTAGCGGTCGCTACCGTGACACTGTAGAAGGTATCGAAGAGAATATCGAAGATATCTGGCATCTAGAGCGCGATCTGACAGTGCCAAATGCACCTTGGTTGATTGTTGGTATTCAAGCTTAATCAATCAATTAAGTCACAAAATTGCTTTTATATAACGCCCGAGCTTGTCTTGGGCGTTTTTTTATTGGCATGATAAGCAACAATCTAACCAGACAACGTAACGTTGAGTGGTAAAGTCAAACAAGAAAGGGAAATATCATGGCTGAATTCAAATACAAAAACCTAAGCCAAGAAGAACAAGACAAGCTTGATGCGGCAGTGTTTCGTCGTCTATTGGCGCACCTAGATGAAAATAAAGACGTTCAAAACATTGATTTAATGATACTTGCTGGTTTCTGCCGCAACTGCTTTTGTAAGTGGTATCAAGCCGAAGCCGAAAGTGCAGGGAAAGACTTGTCGATTGATGATGCTCGTGAGCGAGTGTACGGCATGACTTATGATGAGTGGAAAGCAAATCACCAACTGCCAGCAACACCAGAGCAACTCGCTGCGTTTGAAGCAAAGCAGAAAAAATAGAAACTTAAGCAAATAAAAAGCCGCCAGTGTTGTCCATTCTTGAGTAACAGAACAAATACAATGGCGGCTTTATTGTCTCTCAGCTTTGCAGCAATACAGATTGGGTTACTTTAGTGGTAAGTAAACATCGGTTTGCAAAGCGTTTTTGTCGGTGTCTGGAGCAATATTCAGGTAATGGAAAAAACAAGGTTTACCACTTGGCTGTTCGCCGCTGGTGGGTAACCAGTTTCTATACAGCTTATAGACTGTTTGGCTGATCAGATCCAAACTGCCGTAGTGTCTTAGTACGGCACATTTGCCACCTGTCAGCATGCCGTTAACCACACCGAAACGATTGTCAGGAATGTCTTCTTCGACACTTCCTGCGATATCAAAACGAAAATTTTTGTTGTCCGTTTCGTTAGGGTCACTGTATGGAATACCGAAGGTGTCACTGGTTGCGATAGGGGACAACCCCGTTTCTTTACGCCATGCTACGAAATTTTCCACACTGTTCATCAACTGCTCAGGGGCTCCTTGATGAGTATAAATGGCTACTTTTCTCGGCGTAAATTCAACAATTCGCACTTGCACTGTGGTTCTCCAGATTTTTCTTTATTCAACAAGACTATAAAAGAAAAGTGACAATAAATCTGTCTCTCGGTTCTTAATTCACGCTATGAGAAAGTTATTACTCCAGTTCACCGGTTCTAGAGAAAATTTCTAGTTTTGCTAAGTATGGAGAAAGATCGCCAATGTTTTTCGCTACCCAATCCGCGTTGTAATAGGTATCAAGGTAACGTTCGCCGCTGTCACACAGCAAAGTTACAATAGATCCTGTCTCACCTCTGCGTTTCATTTCACAGGCAAGCTGCAAGACACCGTAGAGGTTGGTACCAGTCGATGCACCGGCTTTTCTGCCAAGAATGCCTTCTAACCAGTGAACGGTTGCGACACTTGCGGCGTCGGGGATTTGAAGCATTTCATCGACGACATTGGGAATAAAACTCGGTTCTACACGTGGGCGACCTATGCCCTCAATTTTGCTGCCGCAATCAAGTTTGATGTCTGGGTTACGGGTTTTATAGAAATCGAAGAACACCGAGTTCTGCGGATCTACAACGCACAATTTAGTGTCGTATTGTTGATAGCGAATAAAGCGCCCTATAGTTGCGGAAGTGCCGCCAGTTCCCGGGCTCATCACAATCCAAGCTGGTACTGGGTGGTCTTCCATTTTCATCTGGCTATAGATGCTATCTGCGATATTGCTGTTACCGCGCCAGTCTGTTGCTCTTTCAGCATAGGTAAATTGATCCATGTAATGACCATTCAGCTCCGCCGCTAAACGGCGTGATTCTGCATAGATCTGATCAGAACGGTCGACTAAATGTGCCTTACCGCCGTAAAACTCAATTTGTTCGATTTTTTTAATCGCTGTGCACTTAGGCATGACGGCAATAAAAGGCAAACCGAGCAAACGAGCAAAGTACGCTTCTGAAACAGCAGTACTGCCAGAAGAGGATTCGATAATCGGTGTCTCTGGACCAATCCAACCGTTACAAATGGCATAAAGAAACAGCGAGCGGGCAAGGCGGTGCTTTAGGGAGCCAGTTGGGTGGGTACTTTCATCTTTCAGATATATATCAATGCCCTGCAAACACGGTAAATCAAGTTTGATTAAATGAGTGTCAGCAGAACGTTGATAGTCAGCTTCGATTTTTCGAATTGCGCTGTTTATCCATTGATGATCGGTACACATGTTTTTTCTCCCTAAAGTTTATATTCATAATCTAGCGATTTATCAGGAGAAAAACTTTGCTAATTTTTTCCTGTTTGTTTAATTTTGGAGAAAATAATTCTCTCTAAGTGGGTGTTTGTATGGCTTTAGACAAGGTTGACCGCAAAATATTGGCAATATTGCAGCAGGACAGTACGGTTTCACTGAATGATTTGGCAGAAGCGGTGAACTTAACGACCACGCCATGTTGGAAGCGTCTCAAGAAGTTGGAAGAGTCAGGCATCATTGCTAAGCGCGTCGCTTTGCTGAATCCGGAATCACTGGGTCTATGCTTTACCGTGTTTGTTTTGGTTCAGACCAGCGATCATTCCCATGAGTGGTATCGGAAGTTTGTCGCAACCGTGGAGGAATTCCCAGAAGTGATGGAGTTTTATCGTATGGCGGGGGAGTACGACTACATGATGAAAGTGTTGGTCAAAGACATGAAAGACTATGACCAGTTCTATAAAAAACTGGTCAACAGTGTTGCAGGTCTTAACAACGTGACTTCAACATTTGCCATGGAATCGTTGAAATACACCACTGAGCTACCGTTAGGTCATTAATCTTGACCAACACAGAGGGTAGTTAACCGAATATCCAAGCAATGAGTAGAATGACGGCCAGCATCACGCCAAACGCTTTGAGTAGTGGTTTGATTTCAGTCGAGCCACCTTTCGGTGGTTGGTTACAACAGCCCATAATTTCCTCCGATTAGGTCAAGGATATGCCATTAGAGTAATCCTTAACCTAAGGGGAGAGTAAAGAAAAAATTAGGGCTTAAAGCGCATGACGCCTTCTTGAACAGCAGTAGCCACTAAGTGGCCTTGTTGATTGTAGATTTCGCCACGCACTAAGCCACGGGTGTTGCTTGCAGTCGGGCTTTCAATGGCAAACAACAGCCATTCATCCATCTTAAATGGGCGGTGATACCAGATAGAGTGGTCGATGGTTGCGACTTGGAACTTGGGTGTAAGCAGTGTGACCTGATGCGGGTGTAACGCAGTGACTAAAAATCCCCAGTCAGAGGCATAACCCAAGATATATTGATGAATAAGCTGGTTGTCTGGCATTTGGCCGTTGGCTTTCATCCACAGATATTGTTTAGGCTCTGCCTTTTGTGGTTTGAGAGGATTGATAACCGTAACAGGGCGAATTTCAATCGGCTTTTCACCACACAGCATTTTTTGAACCTTTTCAGGAAGCAGGTGAGCTATCTGAGCGGCTAGTTCGGATTCTGAAGCAAAGTTCTCTGGCCCAGGGATATCCGGCATGGTGTTCTGGTGCTCAAAACCTTCGGCTTCTCCATGATATGAAGCCGTGAGGTAAAAAATTGGGCGTCCGTTCTGGATCGCTTTGACTCTTCGGGTACTGAAGCTTCTGCCATCACGGAGGTTTTCAACATCATAGATAATCGGTTTTTCTGAATCACCCGGATATAGGAAATAGCTATGGAATGAGTGAACCGTACGATCTGGATCCACCGTGTAATGCGCAGCTGAGAGAGCTTGGCCTATTACTTGTCCGCCATAGACTTGAGGTAATCCTAAGTTCTCACTTTCTCCACGAAATAAGCCTTCTTCTAATTTTTCTAATTGCAGCAAGTTCAATAACTCTTGCAGAGGTTTACTCATAGCTTGTTACCCTTTCCTTATGAATCTTTATCTGACGCTGTTAGTCTGTTTATTGAGTCAATTGTTTGTCAATAGCTGACCTAGCTCCGTGACTGTCATAGGCCATCTCGGCTAATATTCATTTAACGTGTTGATTTAAAAACACAGCTATTGAATGAGTACTAAGTATATTAGTGGTAACTGAAGCAATATGACAGCCTAGGACACTGAATCTATACTGATTTGTATGAAATTAGCTTGGTCGAAAGATCTTATAAGAGAGGCAAAATGAAAAAAATAATGCTGTTGGTAGTATCGTTGGTGGTGGGGTCTATATTTATGGTCGGTTGCCAAAGCTCTGAGGCGTCAAAGCCACAACAAAAAATCCAGTCTATTACTGGCACGGTTGCTTACCGTGAGCGAATTGCATTACCTGATGACGCGCAAGTTACCGTCGTATTGCAAGACGTATCGAAAATGGATACCGCAGCGGTAGTGATTGCAAAACAGCAATTTATTACCAACGGTCATCAAGTTCCTTTGACTTTTGATTTGGCGTACGACAGCACTAAGATTCAGGAAAACCACCGTTACAGTGTTTCTGCCCGTATTGAGGTGAACGGTAAACTGCGCTTTATTACTGACACCCAATATGCGGTTATTACCGATGATAACGCGACGACACACGTTGATTTGCGATTAATCGGTGTAGGGGCGAAATAAGCCTACTGCGATTTTAAACACGTTAATTAAAAAGAATGGCAGCTTTAGGGCTGCCATTTGTATTTCTTAAGAGATATTTTTCCGGTGCTGCTTACGGCAATGCCTTCTGCGACTAAATGTTCTCTTTGCCTCTCCCAATCGGGTCCAGTCAGCGAGATTTCACCTTTACTGTTAATGACTCTAAACCAAGGCAATTTACTTCCTTCTGGGAGGTTACCGAGCGCTTTACCAACATGTCGTGCGTATCCGGGATAACCCGCCATTTTCGCTATCTCACCATAGGTAGAAACTTTCCCTTCGGGGATTCGATAAATGACGGTGAAGATATGTGATAGAAATTGGTCCATACTGAGTCAGTCCTAGTTCTAAATTTACCAAGGATCGGTTTAAGGAGTGGGAGGGTTATTTTCAACTTTTCTGTTCAGTACTGCAATGTTAGTGAATGTAAACACCGCGGTACCCGACTTTGTATTGGTAGCTTAGGTAAACTTGTTCGCGACGACTTGGTTAACGGATTCTATTTTGCGCTGTTCTTATGAGCAGGTTGAACGAAAAGACAGCGATTAAAATCAAATCTAGTGCAAAAATATGCCGTACGGATTGCAAAAAGCTTTATGCAATCAAAGTCAGTTTCGATACTATTATTCCATATAAAAAATAAGAACTATTAATAACAACGTCTATGTCCAGAGCCATGCACATTTGCAGTTGGTTGTTGGTGCTTTTGTGTTCTTCGCAAGCACTTGCCGCTAATACAAATGATTCACATAAAGTCTATTTCGTCGCGACTGAAGCTGACGATGTAGTGTCGCGCGTTATATTTGATGACGTCGCATATCGCTTTAATATCGATATTGAATATGTGAATTATTCGAGCTTTGACGCCATTCTAAAATCTGTTGAAGCCGGGATCAGTGACTTCGCAGCGAATGTGACTTATACCCCTGAGCGTGCTGAGCGTTTCGATTTTTCTCGCCCGACCAACATTGAATACACCTATCTATTTAGTAAAACCAATCATCATTTGGAAGATATGAATAAAGTAGGGGTACCTGCGGGAACGATTTATGGAGACTTAATTCTTCAAAATTATCCCAATATTGAGTTGATTGATTACTACGGTTCAGCGGAAGCGAAATCGCTACTTAAAAATAACAAAGTTGATGGTGTGGTAGATGCGATAAATCAACTAAAGCCGATGCTATTAGCGGGGTTTGATGCTCAGCTTCTTAACGACAGAATCTCTATTCAGCCTGTATCTATCGTGACACCAAAAGGTGAAAACACAGAACTACTGCTTGAAATCGAACGTTACGTTCATTCCGCGCGAGTGCAGAAGTTGCTTCGTGAATCTATCCAAAAATATCAGTTTGATATTCGTAAGCATGCTTTACGCCAAGCAGTGATAGACAGTGGTTTGAGCATTCAGCGACCGCTGAAAGTGAAGTTGGAAAACGTCAGCCCTTATGCCATTTATCATCCGGATGGTGGAGTCAGTGGTATCAGTGCAGATATCGTTTTCCGTGCCTGCGACATTTTGCTGTTGAAGTGTGAGTTAGCCAGTAAAGCGAACGAAACATGGGAGAGCATGTACAACGATATTCGCCAGCAACACATTGATATTATTGCCCCACTGACTATCACCGAGCAGCGTAAGAGCATCGTTAATTTCAGCGAGAGCTACTACCATCCCGAAGCCGTGATGATCAAAAGAGAAGGTTACAAGGATTTTGTATACAGCAATGTGTCTGAACTAATCGCAGAACGTATTGGTGTAATCAAAGACGACTTCTTTGCAGATTTGCTGCATCGAATGCTGCCGCGCAAGGAACTCGAAACATTCCTCACTCAAGAAGAATTGATTGAAGGGCTTATGACAGAGAAGGTTGACTACATTGTTATGAGCCGAGGCAATTTTAATCTCTTTTTACGTGAATCCGATCAGTTGTTGCCCTTTGTTGAGGATTCAATGATTGGCGGCTTCTATAAGTTTGATGTCGCTATCGGTTTTACCAAAACCCCTTTGGGTGAATCTTTAGCATCACTATTTAGCCGCGCTATTAAAATGATGGATACGCAGAAAATCATAAAAACGTATGATTATCAGCCCGACTGGCGTGCCACCTTAGTGGTTGAAAAGCGCTTCACTCGTCATAGCCAATGGTTATTTGCGACCGCATTTGGCTTATTAGTTATCGTTGCTTTATATCTACACAAACAATCAAATACCGATAACTTAACCAAACTGCGTAATCGTCGAGCTCTGTATCGCAGATACAGTAGGGGCTTAGCAGGTAAAATATCCGTTGTTTATCTCGACCTAAACCATTTCAAACAAATCAATGACAATTACGGACACGAAATCGGAGACAAAGTACTAAAGCAACTTGCGCATAGAATCCAGCAAGTGTGGCAAGGGCATGCTTACCGAATTGGTGGTGACGAGTTTATTTTGGTTGGTAATATAAAGCGTGACCAGTTGGAAGAAATCCAAGCTTATTTGCAACGATTCGTGTTTGTTGATGTTGAGCGTGATGTGAGTTTTGATGTGACAGTGGCTATGGGCGTTTCAACAGATCGAGATAGCTATATGTCTCTGCAAGAAGTGTTGCACCAAACCGATCAAGCGATGTATGTGACAAAACATCAAAGAAATGTAGTAACACCGATTCGAATGAGACATCGATAAACGAATCCAATGCACTCGATTTGTTTAATTGGTGTCCAATTGGTTCACAATCAAAGACATTACTAGGATTTAGGCTTGCAATGATGAAGTCGATGCTTGATAATCCTTCCCACTCTTTGGCACAAACCAAAGATGCTCTATGGGGGCCCTGGTCCTCCCGCAACACTAGTTCGTAAACCTGGTCAGGTCCGGAAGGAAGCAGCCACAGCGAATGACGTGTGTGCCGGGATGTGGCTGGGGCTTCCACCCATCTAATTGTCGCTGAAAGCATAAAGCGTCCTAAAAAAACCATAAAATGTCCTAATAAAACCCATAAAGTGTCCTAAACTTATTTTGGTTGTTTTTTTACAACGAAAAAGGGACAGGTTATGTACGTTCGCAATCTTCGAAAACCATCAGCAGACAAAAACGTTTATAAGTTTGTTAGTGCAAAAAATGGCTGTACAATCATGTGCGAAAGCTCTTTGGAATATGACTGCTGCTACTATTTGGAATATTCGGATGATGTTGTTCGTTACCAGTCACAGCCGAAAGGTTACCGTGTCCCTTATCAAAGTAAAGAACACCCATACACTCCTGACTTTTTAGTTTATAAGAAAGATGGAACGTCCTATCTCATCGAAGTAAAACCACTGTCCAAAACATTTAGTTCTGAATTCCAAGATAAGTTTCGCCAAAATCAAATTGTGGCGAAAGAACTGGGAACATCACTATTACTTGTGACAGACAGACAAATACGGAACGATGTGCATCTTAATAATTTAAAACTCGTGCATCGTTATAGCGGTTGCATTGAAAATACTAGCCATTTGGAAAGTGTTTGGTCAGCCGTTAATCAATCCTCATCGATTTGCATTAAGGTGTTATCTGAAATACTGAATCTAACTATTGGTGAAGTTTTTGCTTCCGTGCTGCGTCTTATTGCTTTAGGGAAAGCCAAGACAAAACTGGATGTTTTACTGGATGAAAATTCTTTAATTTCGGTGGCTTAATATGTCTTTTGGGCCATTTGAAGATGAGTTCGGTTCAATAACAAATGACGTTCAGCAACAATATGAGGCAAGCCCTGAAGCTAAGCTATCTCGGCTGAAGTATTCACCTCTTGAAACCACCAAGGTGATTGAGCGAGATCTATCTTCTTTTCCTGAAGAGCAGAAACTAAAAGCGCTGGAGCGTTACAAATTAATCTCTTTGATTGCTAAGGAGATTAATGGTGGTTGGACACCTAAAAATCTTATCCCCTTGATAGATAAGCATATAGAAACACTTTCTATACCGAAGCCAAGTGATCGTACAGTAAAGCGCTGGTATAAAGCTTTTTGTGAAAGCGATGGTGATATTAAGAGTTTGGTTGATAGTCATCACTTAAAGGGTAACCGGCAACCCAGAATTGTAGATGATGAACCATTTTTCATAGAAGCTGTTGAACGTTTTCTAGATGCTAAAAGACCAACTTATTCTCAAGCATATGAATTCTATTGCGGCAGAATAGAAATTGAAAATAGCAGTATTATCTCGGGGAAGATCCCGAAGATTAGCTATCAAGCGTTCAAGGAAAAGGTTAAAAAACTACCTCCGTATGCGGTAGCATTATCAAGGTATGGTAAACATTATGCTGATAAATTATTTAACTATTATCAGTCATCAATTATGCCGACTAGGATTCTTGAACGGGTAGAGATAGACCATACCCCTTTGGATTTAATACTACTAGATGATGAACTGTTAATCCCACTGGGTAGAGCTAATTTAACATTGCTTGTTGATGTGTTTAGTGGGTGTATTACTGGGTTTCATCTGGGCTTCAACCCTCCTAGCTATGTTTCTGTAGCAAAAGCAATTATTCATTCAGTTAAGAAAAAGAATTACATTCAGGATATCGATGTTGAGTTTCAAAACAGTTGGTTATGTCATGGGAAAATGGAAACGCTAGTTGTCGATAACGGAGCTGAATTTTGGTCAGATAGCTTAGATCATGCCTGTACCGAAGCTGGAATCAACATAGAGTTTTGTAAAGTTGGGCAGCCGTGGGGAAAACCAAGAGTAGAGAGAAAGTTTCTAGAGATTATTCAGGGTATTGCTGGTTGGGTGCCAGGAAAAACGTTTTCAAATATTCTGGAGAAAGATGAATACGACTCTCAGAAAGATGCGGTTATGAGATTTAGTGTTTTTGTTGAAGAACTGCATCGCTGGATCATAGATGTCCACAATGCATCACCCAATAGCCGTTACACCAAAATTCCAAATTATCACTGGAAGAAGAGTGAAAATGTGTTGCCACCGCCAGCATTAAAAGAGCACGATGAAAAGAGTTTTAGCGTCGTAATGGGTAAGATTCATAAAGGAACAGTTACCAGTAAGGGGATAAAATTTAAGCACTTAATTTATGATAATGTGGCGTTAGAGCATTACAGAAAGCAGTATCCTCAAACGAAAGAAAGCCGTAAAAAAACTATCAAAATAGATCCGGACGATTTATCCAGAATCTTCGTTTTTCTGGAGGAAATTGGCGGTTATATAGAAGTACCTTGTAACTCTGATCCGCTTGGTTACACCAAAAAACTTAGCCTTTGTGAGCATTTAAGAACGGTAAAAGTACACCGTGATTTTATAAAAGGACAAGTTGATTCATTATCATTAGCTAAAGCACGTCAGGCTTTGCATGAGAGAATTAAGCAGGAACATGAAAACTTACGTCAGATGTCGTTACCTCAGCGTGCTAAAAAGGCTAAAAACGGTAAGAAAATGGCTGAGCTGGCTGGTGTTAACAGCGATAGTCCTAAATCCATAACTACCGATTATCCGATAGACACCATACAACCTCAGAAATCTACACCTGTCGATGATCTCCAATCACTTTGGAATAAGCGCAGGGCATTAAGGAAGTCGAGCAAATGACATCGCTTCTGCCAACGAATAATGACGTCGATGTATTACTAGCTGAGTTCCACCAGTCATTTGTCGTATATCCTGATGTTGAAAAGGTTTTTGAAGGTTTAGATTGGATTGTTCGCCGCAGCCAGTTTGGTAAGTTTGCTCCTTCAATGCTAATTACAGGCGGGACCGGTGCGGGTAAGACTTCAGTGGTTGAAACCTATTTGAACAACCATTTTTCCGCTTCAGAAGTGTTAGTCACAAGAGTCAGGCCAAGTTTTGTTGAAACATTAGTTTGGGCAATTGAAAAGCTGAATGTTCCTTACAACAGTCGGTCGAAACGGTCTGAGATTGGCCTACAAGATTATTTCATCAATAGTGTTAAGAAATCTAAGCTTAAGCTGTTGGTTATAGAAGAAGCTCAAGAATTGTTTGAGTGCGCATCTCCCAAAGAAAGGCAAAAAATACGTGACCGACTAAAGATGATCAGTGATGAATGTCGATTACCTATCATCTTTATTGGCATTCCTACCGCCAAACTTATCTTGGAAGATTCACAATGGGACAGACGAATTATGGTGAAGCGAGACTTACCATATATCCGAATAACGAACGAAGAGTCTTTAGATGTCTATATTGCCTTACTTGAGGGGCTTGAAAAGACCTTACCTATTTCGGTCGCTCCGGAACTGTCTGATATGGATATGGCTATGCGTTTATTAGCTGCCAGTAAAGGGATGCTCGGTTTAATCAAAGAACTTGTAGGTTATGCGTTTGAACTGGCTTTACTCGAAGGTAAACGTCAGATTACTCAAAACGAATTTATTCAGGCATTTAAATCTATTTTTGGCCCTGATATTAGTAACCCATTTGAGATTGAACTGGATAAATTACTAATCCCGCAGATTATTGAGTATGAAGGCTATCTTTTGGACTCAGATAGTGGGGATATCAAGTTTACTCATCAGATATTTGAAGACATACCATTAACAGAATTACTACGTTAACTATTTGCTTTAGTAGATAATTTATCTAGTAAACCTTTTTTATCTTCATCACTCAACTTATCAATCAGACAAGCTAATTCAGCCGTAACTTCATCTTTACAAAAGAAATAATTCAACGGTATATCCAGTTCTTCAGCCATACGTGTTAACGTTCCTATATCGGGAACATGACGACCTTTTTCGTAATGGTTCATTCGACCACTTGCAGAGCTTTCTTCCATTCCAATTTTTACCCCAAGATCTTTTTGGGTGATTTTGGCTTTTTTACGCGCTGCTTTGAGCCTCTCTGGGATTGGGTTTTCCACTTAGACATTCTTTTTTGTACCTACAGATAACTTAGATTGTCTAAGTTTTACCTATTTTTGTATACTTAGCAATCCTAAGTTTTTGTGGTGTGTAGAGGTCACAGTGAAAAGAACCAAAAAGCTCAGTCATCCAATTTATAACCTTCTGATAAATAAAAACTTGGATCGCTTTACAGTGATACAGGCACGGGATGAGCTGCAGCAATCAGCAGATCGGTTTGAAGATGATAATGAAGCTAGGAAGTATATATATCGGCAGCTCAATCATCTGGTATCTAACGGTTACTTGAAGACGTTGGGCGAAGGCAGAGAAAAGCTCTATATAAAAACGGAAGCCTTTAACTTAGGTTCTTTTTCCAAGAAAACCGTTAAAAGGTATAAGCACAATTCATCAGAAGACGAAAAACATGTGCAAATTGTTCAAACGGCGCAATACATTGAAGCGTTAGAAAAAGAACGAGTTCAGTACAAGAGTGAATTATCTGTCACGTATGCTGAAGAACAGGAATACAGTCGTTTGATGAGTCGCTTCCCTGATAAAAAAGAACTGTTAATGCCGATCTACGTTCAGGCTAAGGAACGTTCGGAAACAACACTTGGGAAAATAAACGCTTTGACTAGTGCACTTAGCGCAATCCAACATTCAGTTCTCTAAGTCTGAGTATTCTACGGGTCCGAAACGATTCAACAGAGGTTAGCTGAATCGTTTTTGGACATAAACGTGTCAGTGGCTTTGCTAATTTAGAAAAATACGGATTAGCTGAAGTTTGGCTAAACTAGATAGTAAAATGAAAGACCTGCCCCTATTCAAGTTAGATTAACTAACCTGCTCTTATGGAACTAACTGCCTGAGCTTACCACATTAATATTTGAATTTTTATAAATATATTTATAGTGGGTTACCAAAAAATCATATATCGGGAGGTTATTGAAATCTAGCTTGATATATAAATCAGAGCATTAACTAATATGACTAGTTATTGAATGAATTTTTGAATATATATTAATTAGGTGTAAACATGTTAAAGCTAGAGGGGTTAAACATTGATAATCTCTAACTATATTTGTCGATTAACGTTTCCATGTCATTAAAATCTTCGACAATTAATCCTGAAACTAATTGACCATTCATGTCAATTTCAGGGTCAATTAAAACGGTAACCTCATCTTTTTTTAGGTTAATGACTAATTTGTCAAATTCTTCGTCACTTTCAATTATTGAAACAGTGAAAGGAGGTAAAGCAACCCCAGCTAGCTCCCAGTTTCTTATAAAAGAATCAACATTAATAGGATTAGATAAAAATATCATTGCATCATTTATCAGTATAGGAAGGCCATTTTCCTTATCAAGGAAAATCATTAGTGGTGCATAATAACGTTCAAAAACTGAATGTGATTTGTCTATCGCTCGAGTAAATAATACTGGCTCAGCATCTTTACATATAAGTATACTCTCATTGTCTTTTTTACATTGTAATGCGTGTGAGTAAGTAGTAAATATGCCACTATCTGAAGTGTAGCAATGTGGGTTATTTTCATCAGAGGCAGCTTTAAAGCGTTCATTAAACCACTGAGATTTATCTTTTGCGGAGCTAATCGTCTCTCTTTGAATACGGCCTCTATCTTGTACATATTTAGAGCTGCCGTCATCCAAGTTTATTTTTATACAGTACTTCCCTTTAGATAGGCTATTATAATCAGGTTTCCATAATAGAGGGTTTACACTTTTAGGTAACATAGCCAGACTGGAAAATAATCCCTGCCCTTTAACAGACAACAAATACCATTTATCATAGTTAAAATTGACTAAGTTCTTATTGCTTCTGAATAAATCAGAGTCTATTACACCTAAAATTCTATGCAAAGGAGATAAACATCCCCTATGGGCTAATCCTACTTGATGAGGTAAACCTATCTCATCAATCTCAATTATCGGAGAGCTGTCATCAGAAATGTCATCACCACAAATTATACATTCGAAAGGAGCTGTGTTTTCATTTATTAACTTCAAGCATAACTCAGAATGGCTTTTAGCAACGTTCATCTCGTCAACACTTTCGTCTGAATTAATTTCCAAAATAGCTACTTTACCAGTTTCAAATATATCTATATTTTCCTTTATATATCGCTCAACACCAGAAAAGGTTGAAGCCCGATAAATTACATTCCATTCATCTCCATTTTTCAATTCAACTTTGTTATTGGAAAAAGAAAGTCTATTTTCCCCATCGTCTTCAAAGCGAATCAATTCAACAATCATAAATTCAAACTCTTCGGAAAAAGACTCAATTATTAGAACTTCCCTTCCTGAGGAGATACCTCCTTTTAGAGTAAAATCAAGGATTTTGTTTTGCCCGTTTTCTTTTTTCTCTTGTTCAATAAATTTACCGATTCTGGCTTCAAGTCCTTTTAGATTAATGGAAGAACGTTTTTTTGATAACGTTAGTCCAATATTTATTAAGTTCGACCAAAAAAGTTCAGGCAATATGGAAACTTTTCCTGATATTAAAGTAAGAATTGCTTTCTCTAGAGGCATTCCCTCTTCAATATCAATAACAGATACATGTGATAACTCTAATATAGAATTTACAACTTCATCTGAGGCTGGTTTATTCGTAATATCTTTGTAGTTAGATGCAATGTTTTTCTTAACTATTCTAAGAACATCTTGCTCTGATTTGTTCAATGGGTTATTTAGAAAACCTTTGTCATTAGACCGTATACTTTCTAGTATTTTTTTTAGTTCGACAGTGATTTTCGATGAAGATTTCGATGTCGTTGCAAGTACAAATCTATCGTTAATGCTTGTATTAGTTAAATATTGTGAAACAAACTGCTTTATGACCTTATAAAACTCAGAGCTTTCAGACTCTGAACAACTGATAGATCTCTTAGCTTGAATGAATATCGTAGATTGTTCTGTTTTGATGACAAGATCATCGATTTCGTTATTAGACTCAAATTTTAACTCAACAATCTTCGAGTTCTTATCCATACCTAGATCATCAATAAATACAACATCCATAAACATATGTGTCAAAAATAATGCAGATATTCGTTGTTGAAAGTCTATACCAGCATTTGTAGCCGCACCTCCAGCATTACTACTCATAGTAAAAAGTCTCCTATTTAAAGAACAATCTGCGATATCAATTGAATAGCTTACAAAAGTGACGTACTTATTCATGATATAGTTAAAACAATAAGTTAGAGTAAATAATACATAAAAAACATGAAAAGCACTACCTATAGAATCCTTTAAGCATCATGGCTTAAAGTGACTAAAATCTCTTAATGGTTTCTGATTTTATTGATTAACAATAAATAGACTTGCGTTTTGCTTTTTCATTAGTTTATGTATCGTAAAAATGCAGGTAAGGCTTAGTCTATCCATCGATACAAACTCGTTTTGGGGCAAAAGTTTCTTAGTGGAAGGCAATCAGAATTCTTACTTCCGATAACTTTATATTAAATCTGGATTCATATTTAATCTTAACCTACTTAAAAGATAGATTTCTCCGTTAACGCAAGTTACCACATAGATTGAATTGCTTTATCATATTTTAAGATAATATCTCCCATAGAGTGTTCTTCTTGATAAAGAAAATTCTTATTGGACAGTAGAAATGAGCAGAATGACTCATAAAAAATAGCAACTAAATACGTAGCGTAGAAGTAAGTAAAATTATGCCTTTGCAACCGAGTTTCGTATCCTTCGAGTTCGTCAGTAATTAATTGCATACACGCTTCATAACCAGAATGTGAATAACCACAGAAATAAGGATAACTAAGATCAATATAGGTGTTAGACAAATTTGTTTCCTTTGCTATCTCAGCCCAACTTTTTCCACTTTTCCATCCCTTCTCGAGGTTATAACTAATATAGTTTTCTGGAATACCATGTTGCCCTGCCAGAAGTGAAATCTCGCTCTCTAACTCCTTAATTCGAAGACTTTCCTCAAGTATTTTTTTGGATATTTTTTCATTGTTAACAGTTGCATTAGTTCGAGCAAATTTTTGACGCTCTCGATAGCCACTATGCTTGTATATAAGGAATCTTAATTGTGCTCGCTCTGGATAATTCCAAAAAATATGAGCCATCGTGACATATGTCTCAAATGCTGATCGCAGTACTACTTTAGCTGAAGAGTGGTCAATTTGATGACTATCTGGTATGACATCGTTAAAATCAGTTCCAGACAATATGTAATAAAAACTATTGATATGATTAATAAATTTCTTAGATAAAATATAGAATATTTGGTCTTTGTCTTCTGTGTCTTTTTCAATAAATAGTGAGTAAGAACAATCAAAAACTTTTACAAGATCATTCCTAGCTTTTAAAAAATCATTTAGGTACTCATTTTGTTCCATTGCCACTCCCTAATATTCCGTTCAAATATCCATTTAGAGTGAAAATCTCTATTGAAATTACCAAGCGTTGGCATTCCCTCTTAAGCCATTCATTAGCTTTCATCTCTCGTAACATTTTCTGAACTACGAGAGGAGCTGGAAGTTAATACTTCCTTCACCGCGTTGATTACATAATTAAGGGATAACCCGATGCCAACCATACCTGCAACACCAATATACTCGCGCCAACTTGATGGTAAATTATTAGGATCACCATGAAGTGCTGCCAATATGAGTTCACAGCCTGATGAAATTGCATAAACAGCTAAGAAAACTAAAGCCACATTGTTTACTTTAAAATCCCTGCGTTTATAGAACTCTAGACAGGCAAAAGCGAAACTAAAACAGACAGAAACCAATATACCAAAAGCCGTACCATCAAAAGACATTATCCAACCCCTTTTGACTCTTTACCTAGAAGAGCACCTAGTACACCTCCGACAATTGCACCTACAGGCCCACCAATCGAAGCACCCAAAGCTGCACCACCAATTAACCCTACTGCCGCAGATGTTTCACCTGTTACCTTCTCAGCATCTTTGAACGAATTGCTGCACTTTCCGCAGCGATAATTAGCAGGCGATATTCCCTCTGGAATTTCCGATACTTGTCCACAATGCCTGCATTTGTATTTCATTTTTTCTCCTTGGGAAGTCAACAGCATCCTTTAACTAGACACAATTTGTATAGCAGCCTATACCAAACTAAGTACATAGTCCGATATTAGAATAAATCGGTCAATTAATGATAAAAGAAGTATGTCCTAGAACTTGGTCAAGAACACAATGGGGCAGCTATAAGCTAGAGTTCCCGCCAAGCTCGTTTGTTAGTTGAATTGTTTCACAGCTCTACACTTGGGAAAAGTTGAACAGCCCCAAAACTGTTTACCTATATCCTTACCACGCTTGGTTTCACGCAACACCATTTCAGAGCCACAACGGGGGCAATGATTTGAGGTAAATTTAGATGCGACAACTTCTTTGACATGTTTACGATGGTTTAAATCCGTAAAGAGTCCGCGCTTTAACTTAATATGGTTTATAGACTCAGCTAACCGAGCACAATCTTTGTCAGAGAACACTACCTCGTTAAATTGCTGAATGTATCGAATACTTCCACGAGCATAGGTAACGTTTGAAGGCATTTCGGTTTTAAAGGTACAGTCACCAGTGAAAACAATAACTGGATGTAAGTGATCCTCAGTGCAATCTAACAAGGCTTCCAGCGCTTTAATGTGCTTGTAGTTTTGATGCAGTGGATTCTGAAATTTAGAGGAATGACGGTAAATCTTTTGTGTCCACTGTTTCTGGCGAGCTGAACCAAATATCCAGCCTTTCATATTTTTAGTCTCAATGACGAAGATACCGTATTTAGAAACCACGATATGGTCAACTTGAGTTGTACCATCGTTAGTCGGCAACGTTACGTCTTTTATTAATGTGTAATCAGATTCTGGTAACTTGGACAACAGACGATTTACGAGAAACTCGCCGAATACACCTTTTAGCCAGCGACTTTTAAAAATGCTAACAATAAGCAATAAAGGCACTAGATACCAAACTTGCTCAAATACATTAAGAAATGCTGTAAAAATATTCACGAATTTTACCTATTCAGCTACATAGGTTAGCAAATTGAGTACATAGTTAACCATTACCAAAAATAGGTCAACTAATGACAATTGTAACGAGTCAATGTTGTTGGGCTAAGCAGTTTTGGGGCAGAAATTTTTTAGCTAGGATCGCGCTAAGAAGTCCCTGGACAAAAGCTTCTTAGCTTAAATGACTTAGGCACATTAAAGGAAAAGTATCTTGAAACCTTAAACTTAAACGTTTGTTTTACGCAATTTCAGAAATACTAACAACTACTTCCATTGGGATTTCACCTCCACCAAAACCTACTAGAATATGCTCATCATCCTCAGGGACTGACGGATTAGGCACAAGCTTATTTACACTAAAACACTTTACGTTATTACTATCTAGTAAATTCATATCTACTTTGTAAATAAACCCCTTGCCACTATCTTTTCCATTTCTGGCATAGAACTTTGCGCGTTCAAAAGAAGGAGTGAATGAAACACCTGAAGTGGGAAGTCCGGCTTGCTCCCATTGATGCAAAACCACTGTATTAAGCTCAGATTCGCCCATAATTATTCCTGATCCACAAATTGCATGTGGATCGCCCATACAAGCTACGGTTGCAAAGTTGCTGTTGAGCATTTTGGGAACCAACTTCCCATGTAATGTTTCGTGTAGCTCGACGCTAACACCACGATATAGGTACTTCATGCTAAAAACTCCAGAAACACTTAATGCCCTGTTATTTGTGTAATTTAAGGTGTTACTAACCAAGCGCCACTAACTATCAAAATTCATCACTTCTGTAATAGGTTGTATTTTCGGTGGCCACTTATCATGTGTTCGATATGCCATCACTTTATTGAGAATTAAGCCTTCTAACTTTGCCAACTCGTCATTTGAAAGTCGACCAGCGGACTCTTCTATTTTCTCGATCACTTCAATATCTTGGACCACTTCTGCTAAAGCTATAAGAACGTTTGATCTTTGAATGTTTTCCATCAATTTTCCTTTAAACATAAGCCAACTACAGTGATAAGCACATAACGTCGCGTTATATGCGTGCAGAATTGTCCTAAATTCCCAAGCCTTGCTAACAGCAAACCACCAGACACTAGTGGCGCTAAGTACGATACAACCAAGGTGAATGTATGACGTTTTGCTGTACGATGCCCCTCAATAAGAATGGTCAGGTGTTTATATGCATCCATCCAATGAATAGAATCATATAAATGTTGGTTATTGCTATCGCCATCTTTATGTTTCACTGGCACTCTCTGTTTCAAAAGCAATTCCAGCTATGACAAGGATTTATCCATTCCATCAGGCTTGAAGAAATTACTTGTGGCATTCGTCAATTGTCATATCGCCCTCTAAATTATCTAAAAACGGAAAAGCATATAACGCCGAGCGTTGCAAATCCGCCTTAAAGCGTTTTTTATAGCGAGACTCCCAGCCAGCACTACGCTGCTATGAGTTTATTAAAAATAGACGTTAGTTCATGTGATCTTGGTGCGTCATTAAAGATGTGGCAAACCTCTAAAGCAGTTAGAAATGAAAGCACTAAAGTTTGTCTCAATAACCACTCAATTTGCAGCTCTGAGTGTCCACCTGCGATTCGACTACCTTTGTCACGGCTAGCTGACTGATAAAGCCCTCCGTGAGTAAAATCGTGGAGGTGAGTTTTAATTTCAGCCATTAGCTCGGAAAGATGAGCATGACGATAGCCTTGTGTTTGTTCCAATTGTTCAAATAGCACTTTGGTACCAGGTGGCTCTCTTCCAGCCATGAATTTTGACAGTTGAGACTCTGACGCACACCTAAATAACCAAATACCTCGCAAAAACGCGTCTCTTTGAGGGCGAAGCAATGCGAACGCAGAACCATGAAAACCAAGTCTAACAAGCTTCACAATTGCTGCATTGTGCTCCAGAGCCAAATGCAACAATGCTAAAGGTACAACCTTCTTGTGTTCTGGGTTTAACTCCATTCCATGAAGCAAAGACTCATAGCTTTTAACCCAATTTTCTGCTGACTCTAATATCATCGTTTATCCTGCGCTATAACATCCGCTTAAGGGGCAGCCAACGCTACTACCAAGCTTCCGCACAACACTGTAATCACAAAAACCGACGCATTATAAAAATACCGCGAGTTGGTAGTCCCTATGTGAAACGTTTGTTAAGCCGATGGGACACTTTTATGCCTGTAACAACAGTTATTATCGGCAATAAGTTCTTCATTCTTTATCGCTTCATTAAGCATTCTAAGTAATGAAAATTGCAACTGATGTCTAAGTGAATTATTGCAAGGGCACTCGTCTTGGTGGTCGACTCGCTTCCAGACATTATGATTGTTTTTATAGATCCAGCCAACATTAGTGCCCACACCAGCAACAATATTACTTGGATGAGAAACGACTAACCCAGATACCGAAATATATCCATCATCATCAACCGAAACATGTATCCCTTTCTCATAAATATATTCCTCTTGCGCCTCCACTATTTTCACCAAGCCATCAATCTCAACAACAAAGTCACCATGCCTTTTCAGAGCCTCACTAACAAGAACTAAATCAAATTCTTCATTGGTATTGGCGTAGTAGGCGAATTGTGGGAGTTTATAAAAAATCAGATCCTTAAATGGATTGTCCGAATCATTTCTATTGTCAGAAACCCAGAAATTCTCGTATAGAGTAACATTTGGAGGAAGGTGCTTTATAAAGTTATCTTCATAATCTGGGATTACTAAGCCTCTTCGAAACGTAGGTATCGGGCCGTCGATATTAATTTTTTCCCAAGGTAAACTTAAAAGTGTTTTTAAAACAAAGTCTTCATTGCTCGATGGGAAGACGTCCGAGACATCGTGTATTAGATTTTTCTCACAATAGTCTTTCAAGACACTGCTCGGAACTTCGATGTGTGACGCAATAACTTGAGGAGGCAACCGGCCGTTCAAGTTCCCAACCAAACATGCTTGCTGAGCGTCAAATCTAAGCCTTCCTTCATCGCCTTGCATTAAAGTGAGATCATGAATCTTTATATCTAAGGTTTCTAATGCTAAGCAATCGATTATATAGATATGACCGTTCCCTTCATGCTGACTATATTTGGCATTATTGTGAACCAGCCATACAGGGTTCTCATGTATATCTTCACTCATATGAATAGACTTAGATTCTTCATATGCATTTGTTGCAAACCAACATGCTATTGAAGAAGACTTAGTTAAATCTACGTAGAATGATCTCCAGCCATAATGTTGCAGTATTGCTTGAGACAACTCTAAGTCTATATCAAAGTAGTCGACACCAGAGAAGCCACGAATCATAGCTTTAGCATAATGAGTCCACTTGAACATAACATCAGGAATACAGCCATGTCTGCTGAAAGATGTAGGAATGCTTGTGCACCCTTTAGAATCCACAAAATGCTTTACTTGTCCGCGAAATAAGTAACCCTTTTTATACTTTGAAAAATGAGCCTCTAACTCATCTACGCTTTTAATAAAATTAGTCATAGAACTCAACCTTGCCGACCTAGCTCGCTTAAGTGGTGAACAACGCAATACGATGTTTCCGCACACCACCCAAATCACTAAAGTTAACGCATGTTAAAAATGCCACGCGTTGTTAATCCGTCTTATAGTGTTTGTTAGTTTTGTACTTAAAATATTGTATAGGACAATCCTGTACCCCTAATCTCACTAGTTATTCTAACGCTCACAGATAGTTCAACACCAAACTCATCGGCATATTTATCAACGCGCGTATAGGTTTCCTCCTCAGAAGCTGAAGCATGAACGCCTAAGCACCACATACTACGCAAATCATTCTCAGCGTTACGAACTAACCAAACCTTACAAACATCTTCCATCATTCCTCGAATACAGGAAGACATAACTTGATTCTGTTTGATTTCCAAGGCTATGTATTGATCTAGCGCTGTGCACTTTTTACGAAGCACGAAATCAATTATCATGTTTTTTCTATGACGAGCCGATCTTTTATCAATTGTGTATGGATACTCTCGCCACCATTCAGCTACTTCCAAATGACTATCAATAAAAACCGAAAATTCGATTTGAAGCCAAATTTCCCAACCTGTAATTTCATTATATTCAATGTGTTTTAGCCGATCACGAATGTGCTTTTGGCTAAAAAACTGGTTAGCTAACTCGCTTATAAATTCAAAATCTTGCTTCATTTTGGAGAATCTTTCCTCGAAGAAACTAACAGTATCTTTTAACTAGGCACATTCCATATAAATGCAGAGAAAAATGCCGAATAGGGTTACTTATCATACAAAACTAATTACATATTTAGTCATTAGAAAAAATAGGTCAAATCATGACAGAGGAAGTATGTCCTACATCTTAGGTTGACACACAATGGGGCATTAATAATTTAGGCATACTTTCAATTTTTCAAATAGACACATTTGTAATCTGCGAAGTCGGGGTTCATACTAAAACTTAGATAATCTAAGTTTTAGGGTTGCAATGGATACGGACATCGAAGTTTACTCTGATGAATCTCTCGAAAGCTTTTTACTACGCTTAAGTAAGTTTCAAGGCTACGAGCGGTTTGCTCATTTCGCTGAAGACATTTGGCAAACTACGTTATTGCAACATGAGGCTATTCCCGGCGCATTTCCTTTCGAGTTAAGTCGAATCAACATCTATAAAGCTCAAACAACGAGCCAAATGCGAGTTCGAGTACTTATAGATTTGGAAAAGCGGCTGAAATTTAACGACTTTGGCGTTCTACGGCTATCGCTTGCTCATTCGAAGGCAAGTTTCTCTCCAGATTATAAAGCGGTAAATCGCTATGGTGCTGATTATCCTCAAGCCTTTCTTAGAAAAAACTTCACACCTGTTTGCCCTAAATGCCTAGACGAAGCTGCTTATATTCGTCAATTGTGGCATTTCATTCCCTACCAAGTTTGCCATAAACACCACAGTCAACTCGTTCAACGATGCCCTGAATGTGGAAAATTATTGGACTACCAATCGTCAGAGTTAATTGAGCAGTGTGAATGTGGATTTTCCTTATTTAATGGCGAGCCAGAGAAGGAAAGTGGCTCTACTTTAATCGTTGCACAGTGGCTAGCAGGGGAGAAGCCCGTAGAATCAGGATTAATGAGTCAGGATCTCACTCAATCAAGTCGGTTTGGATTTCTGCTTTGGTATATCAACCGATATGGTGAACTTGATGATATTAGTTTTGATGACTTTGTTGAGTGTTGTAAATCTTGGCCGAACAAGCTCTATGCAGATTTAGATTCAATTGTGCAGAAGGCTGCCATAGTGCGAATCCAGACTTGGAACAAAACCTACTTCAGTGAAGTGTTTGGTGACTTGTTGAAAGAGTGTCGCAGCCTACCAAGTCGTGAACTTAGTAAAAATCCGGTGCTGCAAAGTGTAGTTCTATATTTCAGAACTTTAATCGCTAATAATCCTAAAGTGAAATCAGCAAACATAGGTGATGTATTATTAAGCACTTTAGAAGCTTCTACATTGCTTACATGTACCACAGAAGAAATATATCGCCTGTACCAGTTTGGACAGCTTAAAGCTCAACACACGCCCAAGTTGCAGAGTAAAATAGAAAACCATCACTCTGTTTTCACTCTTCGTAGCATTATCGAGCTCAAGTTATCCAGTATGTGTAGTGAAACTGATGGTTTAAATCATTATTTGCCAGAGTGGTAAGCCATGAGAACTTTGCAAGATTTAATCGATATTGAAGACTCTAAGCTCCGGTTTACAGAGATCAAAAAAACCTTCATGCCGTATACACGACCAGTAGAAGTTGATGGGAATGAAAAACAGGCGTTAATTGTGTTACTCAATCTTTCATTGAGTAAACCGGAAGTGAAAGACTGGCTCGATTTTCCTCGCGCTTTGGGTTATTTCGCCGATTCAGATAACTTATCGGCGGCTAAACAAGAAATTCAGTGGTTTCATACCCATAATCTCAAGTTTCCAGATTGTCGAGTATCAGAGCAGCGAATTATAGCTACACCTCTGTACACTGAGACTCCGACACTCACGAGTCAGGCATTAAACAGAGCTTATGGCTGGGCGCACAATTCCGCTGTTTATAAACATACTATCTGGTTATTAAATGAATTCCGGTGGCGTGGAAGAGTGGAAAATTTGCTGAATCTCATTCGTGCTGGTGATGATTTTTGGTTGGAACTTTTAGCTGATATGGGATTAAAACCGAAAGCACAAACGCAGCTTAAAGATCTCATTGAACATCAGTTACCGTTGACTCATTTTCCCGACGAAGTGAACCGCTATAGCAAACAGCTCCGTTTCCCTTGGAGGGGGGATTACCTATCAGTAACCCCTGTGGTTAGCCATGCTATACAGCAGCAACTCTCTGTTTTGTCTCGTCAAGGTGAATGTTCTCTTCGCTTTAAAACAATGACCTATCCAAATTCAGCTAGTATTGGAAATTTATGTGGTTCACTGGGTGGATATATAAATGTACTCAATTATCCGATTGACGTAATTGCGAATCGACATCAAACACTCGGTGCAAGCCGCAGTAGAACCAAGCGCTACTTTGATGATTTTCAGTTAACGTCAAAAAGTACCTGTAGTGTATTGGCTCATCTGACAGGTTTTGAACAACCTCAAATGCGCAAAGCGCAGAAACATGTTCGCCAGTATCAACTGAAAATTATACGTAAACAAATCGCTTTATGGTTACTCCCGCTTATTGAATTACGGGATAATTCAATCACTGATCCAATTGGCTTTTATGATGAAGCAGATGATGAACTGGCGAAGCGATTCTTGACCATCAATGAGCTTGATTTTATAGAGCTCACAACCAGCTTAAATCAGCGCTTGAATATAGCTTTACAGAACAACCGCTTTGCTTCTCGTTTTGCCTACCATCCCAAACTGATGCGTGTGTTAAAAACAGAGCTTATTTGGGTGCTAACTCAGCTAAGTCAACCTGAACCAGAACCTCCTACTGTTTCTGATAGTAAAGTGCAGTATCTTTACCTTTCATCTATGAGAGTATTTGATGCTGCTGCAATGAGTTGCCCGTACTTATCTGGTGCGCCTTCATTAACGGCGGTGTGGGGATTTGTTCATCGTTACCAGAGAGAGCTACAAGATTTGCTATCTGATGGAGAAGGGCAATTCGAGTTTAAAGACTTTGCTATTTTCGTTCGTAATGAGTCAGTTCAAACAAGCGCAAAGCTCTCCGAACCCAGTGTAATAGCAAAAGCTCGGAGTATTTCACAAGTTAAGCGAACCACTATCATTCGTGAAGATTGCTCGGATTTAATATTCGATATTGTAATTACAATAGAAAGTGAACAGCGAATTTCAGATTACCAAAGCCAGTTTAAAGCTGCATTACCAACTAATTTCGCTGGAGGGGTTTTGTTTCAACCCGAGATTAACTCAGGGGTTAATTGGTTAAGAACCTTTGTAAGTAAGTCAGAATTGTTCCAAGCGGTGAAAGGTTTACCGGGCTATGGTACTTGGTTGTCACCAGATTCTTTTCAGCCTCAAAATCTGGCTGAGTTACGAGAGTGTTTAACTAATGATTGTTCGTTAATTCCCGTAGCAAACGGCTTTCATTTTCTAGAGTCACCACAGGAACGGAAGGGGGCATTGACGAAACTGCATTGTTATGCGGAAAACAACATTGCTTTAGCAAAACGGGTTAATCCTATCGAAGTAAGATTTGCCGGAAAAGATCACTTTTTTGAGCAGGTTTTTTGGTCGCCGGATGTGGAAGAGCAGACTATCCTTATAAAAAACAAAAGGATTTAGTCGCTTATGGAACTCTGTAGTCAGTTGAATTATGTTCGCTCGTTATCACCTGGCAAAGCATATTTTTATTATCTCGATGAAAATAATAAGATGCGCCCACTTCAGATAGACCGGACTTATCACCGGTCTCCTAAAAGTGGTTATTCAGAAGCTTATGCTGGCGACTTAAAAGCGAAAAATGTAGCACCGCAAGACCTTGCACTTTCAAATATTCAATTTTTAGAACACTGTTATGTCCCTCCGGGAGTAGATGATATCTATTGTGCCTTCTCGTTAAGAGTCCGAGCTAACTCATTATCACCAGAAGTATGTGTTGATAATGAGGTCCGAGACACTCTCTGTAGTCTTGCTGTGATATATAAAAAATTGTTTGGATATCATGAGCTTGCAAGGCGTTACGCTAAAAATATTTTGATGGCGACGTGGGTTTGGGAGCGTAATAGAGATTGCCGGAACATTGAGGTACAAGTCATTACAGAAGCGCTAAAATGGAAAATTGCTGATGTTAGATATCTAGACTGGTATGGAGATTGGGATATTGCTTCGCAAACAGCCTTAGATGAGCTTACCGATTATCTAACTAAAGCGTTATCAGATCGTTCGGGCTACTTTAATATGGATATTAAAGCCAGATTGTCTGTTGGATGGGGTGATGAAATATACCCAAGCCAAGAATTCTTAGATGTAAAAGAAGTAGGGAAACCAGCCAAACAGTTAGCTAAGATTGTCGTGAACGGAGAAGAATCAGCAGCCTTTCATTCGCAGAAAGTTGGAGCCGCGATTCAACGAATCGATGACTGGTGGGATGAAAATGCCGATAAGCCGTTACGAGTTAACGAATATGGTGCAGACAAAGAATATGTAATTGCAAGGCGGCATAGTTCACAACATCGGGACTTCTATTCTTTGATTTCAAAAACAGAAAGCTACATTGAAACGATGCTAGAAACGAATCTGATTCCAGATGATGTCCACTTTATCATGGCAGTATTAACTAAAGGTGGAGTGTTCAGCGGTGCAAGCAAGAAAAGCAAGAAGGATGAGTAATGGGATCTCGCTATTATTTTTCTATTCGATATATTCCTGAATATGCTGACAATGAACTATTAGCAGGTCGGTGTATTTCGAATATGCATGGCTTTCTTTCTCATGAACGCAATAAGCCATTCAAAAACAGTGTCGGTATCTGTTTCCCTTTATGGAATGAACAAACCGTTGGCAGTGTAATCACTTTTGTCTCAACCAATGAAAGTATCCTCACAGGCCTATCGTACCAACCCTACTTCTCTACAATGATGAACGAAAACCTCTTTGAAATCTCAGATATTAATGTTGTTCCTGAAGACGTAGAGGAAGTTCGATTTGTGTTCAATAAAACGATTCAAAAGATCTTCAACGGTTCTAAAAAGCGAAGAATTAAACGAGCTATGAGGCGTGCAGAGGAGTTTGGACATACATTCACACCTATATCAGTTGAAGAACGGGAGTTTGAGTTGTTCCACGAAATACCTATTAGTAGTCAATCATCAGGGGATGAGTTTGTTTTGCATATACAACGTCAATGCCTTATGGATGAGGAAATACAGCAGGGCTTTAATGGTTATGGTTTTGCATCAAATAAGCTATGGCAAGGAACAGTCCCAATGGTTGCTATTTAACCTTGTTTTTTATGGTAACGAATTAGTTACTATAAATCATATAGTTATGATTATGTGTACCAAAGAAGGTTATTTGATTCAAAAGTGAATTCTAACTAAGCATTTCAATTGATTAGAGACTATTCTTTATAGTGTTCCGCCGAGTAGGCGGCTAAGAAAGCCATTTTGCATTCACGAGCGTATTCATGTGTGTGTTCCGCCGAGTAGGCGGCTAAGAAAGTTAGCCACAAACGACTGAACGTTCGCCATCTGTGTTCCGCCGAGTAGGCGGCTAAGAATAGGGCAGGAAGTAAGCAACCCATATCCGCTGGGCTAGCGGTAAATTAAGCCAGTTAAAAAACCACGGGTGAAGATCTGTGGTTTTGTTTTTGTGGATGCCTAGATTTTGTGCGCTAAATTGGAATTGCCCCAAAGTCAGTTAGCCTCAGATTTAGGACACACTTCTTTTGTCATTATTTGACCTATTTTTTCTAATAATTGAATATGTAGTAAGTTGTGTATGGGATATTATACCGACACTGTCTTCATTTTAAATTTTGTATTTATTTTTAATCAAATAAAACAATGAGATAAGTGATTTTATTCGGCATTTATCTTTACACTTGTATGGAAGGTGTCTAGTTAAAAGATACTGTTAGCCGTCTTCGGAAGATTAAACATAATTAAGTGGAAATTGGTATGACCATATTGGATAAAAAAGAGATATTTCGTGTAGAAGAATCTAACTTGACATTTGAACAATTAGTTAATGAAGCAGCTCCTGAGATATCCTCTGGCTTGAAGAAGAAAAGTGTCGTAATTCTCCCTTCACATGGTCATGACGATGTGTTTTACGCGGGAACATTAGATACATTGGACTTCTTAAATGAAAATGGAATCAATACTGATGTATATGCTTCTGATGAAGAATATAAAGAACTAGGTTTACACGGTGCAGAGTTTTGGCTTGGTACATTCATAATTAAGAGCATTGTAGTTCCAGTATTTTGTGGTGTGATTTCTTCATATATCTACGACAAACTAAAAGCTAAAGATGATGACAACATTGCACTGAAATTTATGGTGGAAAACAAAGAAGGAAAAACCACTGCTATAGAGTTTAATGGTAAGGTGGAAAATTTAAGTAAAGCTATAGATGCAGTGAAGAGTTTGAGCGATGAAGATTGAGCTAACAACTATAGATGACACTGAAACTAATGGAATAAAAAAAATTATAGAATATCTTGAGGCGGAGAAACAATCTGCTATTGATAATGGTGACGAAGATAAGGCTAATAGCTGTTGGTTAAACCTAGAATCTCTGGATTTGAATATCTTGTTTATTAAGGCGTTCAATAACATAAAGCTTAAAAATTATAGACAAGCTTGGAATGAGCTAGAACAGTGTGAAATCAAAGAGAACTATATTAGAGAAAACTCTTACAAAGATCATATCGTTGCGTCAAGATTAGATTTTATCAAGAACAAGGTTTCTAAATGGCAATCTCTTTATCCATATTGTTTATTCTGTAGTCCAGGGTTTAAGGTTGGCTATTATTCTTGCGGTATCTGTGGTCACAAAGTAAAGCCTAGATCTCGATGTGAACATAAAAAGGGCAAGGTATATAATGGCCAGTTATGTGTACATGAAGCACACGATATGGAGATGCTCGAAATTTCTATCGTAACAAAGCCTGTCCAAAAATATTCAGTGATGCACGATGACTCAACTTTAGACTTCACGCTTTTGGAACGTTTAGCTAGTTTCTTAGATAATGCATTTGAAGATTGGGATGTGCGGTGGACGAAAATGAAATTCCCTATTGCACGATTTAGCAGCGTTTCTAAGGAAGACAAATGTCCTTGCAAAAGTGATAAAAATTTTGAAGCATGCTGCATGGGTAAGGAAGAGGTTGAAATTCCACATGTGGATTTTCTTTTTTCAAAACCATTACCGAGTGATGCAGAAAATATAGTGTTCCCCTACGACAACGGCTAACAAACGACTATGGCCTCAACATATTTTTCCTAATCTCACAGAAATGCTATAGCGCATCAGTTCTAAAACATTTCTGTCCATCATGGTGCTGGCTGCGGCTTTAGAACACGTCCTACCCCTAAATGAGCTATGCATCAAAGCTTATGTATCGATGACCATGTAACTTTGATTTATAAATAGTAATGAGTGGAAAGTAGTAAGACCTAACTCCACTAATAAAGCTAGATAGGCAGTACCAACTAACTAGCTATAACCTATACCTCTGTTCATTAGGGATAAATTTAGATGGCGACAAACAAAAACCAACATTATGTTCCACAATGTTATCTTCGAAGGTTCTCTTCCGCTGATAATCGCGTATCTATCAACTTAATGAATATTGATAGAGCAAAGTTTGTCACTAACGCTCCCATAAAAGGCCAATGTTCGAAGGACTACTTCTATGGAAAAGACCTACGTTTAGAAAAAGCTCTTCAACCTATTGAAAATAATTTAGCAAGAGTGCTGGATTCAGTGTCTAGAGATGGGTATGAACTGACCAATGAAGATTCTCAGTTTCTGCTCCACTATTGGATTTTGCAACAGCAGCGTACCGAGGCGACATCAAAGCGTTACGTTGAAATGGCTGAAGAATTAGCTGATGCAGCCAACATTTCTGCTCAAGAGTTTAAAATTGAAATGGAACAAGCAGTGCAAGATTCCATCGCTATGTTTCTAAAAGTTAGAGGGCATCTTGATGACTTGAAGGTCTGTCTTGTGAGGAATGAGACAGATATTGAGTTTATCACTTCAGATGACCCAGCAGTACAAGCAAGTAGACTGAACATGCTAACTTTAAGGCAAACTGGTAGAGGTTTCGGCTTAAGTAGTTCAGGTCTGCTTGTTGCCCTTCCTCTAACTCCGAAAATCCAACTTATTGCCTATGACTCTGACATTTACCAAATAACATCTAGTAAAGGATGGGTCAGAGCAAGGCAAGAGCAAGATGTTAAGTTTTTTAATCAATTGCAAATACTGAACTGTCGTGCAAATCTGTTCGTATCTTGCTCGTCTCAGCAGGAGCACTTAAGTAATCTACTTCAAATTTCTCTCGAGCATAGACCTTTATCTAAGTTTAAAATCAATTACCTAGTCCTTGATGATTCAGATATAGGACAAGAGGTATATAGAGTTATTGATAGGGATGAGTTTCAAAACCATCCTAGGGGAATAGTTCATCAAGAGGCACATTACCCAACCCCTTCAATATGGGCCAGCTTTCTAAGACTAAAAGCTAGAAAATTAGCATATTCAAATGGCTCCGCAATCGGGCTAATTCGCGGTATGCACGCTAGGATGCACCCTGATTCAAACTTTAAAAAGGCAAAGCTGTAACTCATAGCATCCTACTTAAGACATTCTCCATTCTAGATTGTATTGGCCGAAAATATTTGGCCACGTACTTGGAGATTCACCATACATAGGCTAATCCGTATTTCGCCAATTTAGTAAAAATCCCTAAAACGTTTATGTCCAATTCTGTGCTGCGGGTAAAATTTGTTCTCAAAGATCCTGAGCCAAAAGTGATTGTTCATATGCTGGCTGACAGCTCGGTTAATTTACAATTGCGGGCATGGGCACCAACGGACAAGTACTGGGATACTTATTGGGCAATTCAAGAGCAGATCAAATCAAGAATTGAAGAGGCTGGCTTATCCATACCGTTTCCACAGCGTGATCTCAATATAAAGTGGACTGACAAAATTCCGGTTAAGCGTTAAGACTCTAGGAGGGCATTTGCATTCAATACATTGAAAAAGATGTATTTGCCCCAATGATATAAAGTATGAAAACGAGCTTATTTTCTCTTATGCGAAATCTGACGATATTGCTATTTGTCGGTTTGTTAGTGTCTGTTTATTCTGGTGTTGTAGAGAATACAACCTGGAAGGCCTTCGCTCACACTCATACAGAGAGTGAAAGCAAGACTCAACAAGTCGAACAGTTCGATTTTCATATTTCTATTTCCGCAACGAATACCAATAAAGCTCAACATGATAGGTCATCGAATGATGGCTTATGGTATGCACCTGCCGTTAATCAGCGTTGCATCAGTATGTCGGGATCTTCGTTTGAAAATGACTATCCCGAATACATGCTTGCAACAGAAATCCTACTGCCAGATGTGCCTGAACTGTGTCATGGATATGCCGTTGCATTACCAGATTACCCTTGGACTCTATTCCATCCCGGGCGAGGTCGCCTAAACGGTTGGAAAGAGTCAAACTTGCAGTACCGCTTCATCCATCATATCTGACGTTTTTGTCTCAACGCTTTTAAGCAAACAACTCTGTATCGGGTATTCCTAGAATCACCTCATGCGTAGGTGAGGCTCGGCTACCTGCTGTTCGGCTATGCCGTAAGCTCAACGAGACAAAGAGCAAATATGTCAATCAATTCTATTTTTAATACGTCTACTAAGCGACGTACCTCAGCGTTGCCCAATCGCAACGCCAAATGGAAATACTTAGTATTAATCACTACTCTCATCATTATGGCGCTGAGCGCTATTCCTACTTGGTATGGTGAAGATGCGGCGATTCAAATACCGGTGTCTGCAGACTTAAATCTTGACGCTGAGTCGATTAATCGTGTGCTCATTCAAGAAAATGTACCGGTAAAAAAAATCAACTCGAACCAGCAAGCCACTCAGGTGGTTTTGGCTGACGCGAATCTGCAAGCGAAGGCAAAAGATATCCTCGCCAAGCATGCGTTACAGCCTGAAAAGCTGACTCTGTCATTAAGCCCTTCAGCTCCAGATTGGTTGCTCAACCTCGGGTTTGCGCCAATAAAGCTTGGATTGGATTTACGTGGTGGCGTTCAGTTTTTGTTAGATGTTGATACGACTCCTGTGTATAGGCTGCAAGCCGAAGCGGCCGCCAACGCTCTACGAGATTTTGCTCGTACCCAAGGCATCAGAGGGCTACAACTCAGCTCTATCAACGAAGAACAGTTGCAACTTACTGTACCCACTGAGGCAAGACCGGCGCTGAGAACGTTTGTTGCCAGTCAATTGTCGCAATGGCAGATGGTTCGTGATGGACAAAAGTTAAAACTTCAGCTTGATGCAAAAGAAAAAAGCGACTTGCAAACCAGAACTGTGCAGCAAAACCTACAGATTATGAGGAGCCGTATTGAAGAGCTAGGGGTGACAGAAGCGTTAGTTCAACGAGAGGGCGAAAATCGCATTCGTATTGAGTTACCGGGAGTACAAGATCCTGCGGTGGCGAAAGAGGTGATTGGCTCTACGGCAACGCTCGCCTTTTATGAAGTACTTCCAACTCGTGGTGCCAATACTCAGTTCATCAACAATGCGCAAGGGGAGCGTGTCGTGGTGGGCAAAACGCCCGTTTTGACCGGAACGCATATTCTCGATGCGAGATCCGGTGCCGGAGAGCTAGGGCAAGCCGAAGTGAATATCACCTTAGATAGTGAGGGCGGAAAGCAGATGACGACATTTTCCAAAACTCATATCGGTAAGCCGATGGCGACGGTATTCAGTGAATATGGTCGTACGCCTAACGGCACGCTGACTCAGAAAAATGAAGTGATTAGCGTCGCGACCATTCAATCTGTGTTGTCTGAGCGATTTAGGATCACGGGTGTTGGTACGCATCAACAGGCTCAGCAATTGGCTTTGTTGCTCCGTGCCGGATCGATGACGGCACCGGTGACTATTGTTGAAGAACGTACTATTGGTCCAAGTTTAGGTGCTGAAAACATTGAAAATGGATTTGCAGCGTTGGCGCTTGGCTTGGCGAGCACATTGTTATTTATGGCACTTTGGTATCGTCGTTTAGGTTGGATCGCGAACATCGCTTTGCTCGCCAATATGGTTCTGTTGTTTGGGTTAATAGCATTGATACCAGGAGCGGTTTTAACCTTACCCGGTATTGCAGGGTTAGTACTCACTGTCGGTATGGCGGTTGATACTAATGTCCTTATTTTTGAACGAATACGCGACAAACTCAAAGAGGGAAGAAGTTTTGCCAATGCTATAGACCGTGGGTTTGATAGTGCGGTTTCAACAATCTTTGATGCAAATATTACCACTATGATCACCGCTGTGGTGCTTTATGCCATCGGTAATGGTCCAATCAAAGGTTTCGCTTTAACGCTTGGGCTCGGTTTGCTAACCAGCATGTTCACCGGCATTTTTGCCTCTCGTGTCCTTGTTAATCTTGTTTATGGACGTAATTCATCGCGTGATGTGAGGGTTTAATATGGAAATCAAATTCACCAGTTTCTGGCGTTATACCTGTAGTGCTATCTCTATTTTGCTTATGGTGGTATCGATAGGTGTCATCGCCTTTAAAGGTCTGAATTGGGGGCAAGACTTCACCGGTGGAATTGTCAGTGAGATACGTCTTGATAAGCGTATTGAAGAGCCAGTTCTGAGAGCCACGCTTAAACAAAATTATGGTAGTGAAGTTTTCT
Organism: Vibrio sp. A1-b2; assembly: GCF_021726015.1. Taxonomy (NCBI): domain Bacteria; kingdom Pseudomonadati; phylum Pseudomonadota; class Gammaproteobacteria; order Vibrionales; family Vibrionaceae; genus Vibrio; species Vibrio sp. A1-b2. The sequence continues at coordinate 443,542 of NZ_JAKKCI010000001.1, read as the reverse complement.
TGATTGCGACAGGTGAGCCTCAGCGTTGGGTGCTACGTTATCCTGTTACGACGAAGGAGAATGTGAATCTATCTGAACTATCGGCACAGTTAGACACCAATGTTGAGACACTCAATACCAGTATTGTTGGACCACAAGTTGGTCAAGAGCTGGCAGAGCAAGGTGGCCTCGCGGTGCTTATCGCTATCCTATGCATTCTTGGCTATTTGTCGTTTCGTTTTGAATGGCGCTTAGCCAGTGGGGCACTGTTTGCTCTCGTTCACGATGTTGTGTTTGTGGTTGCCTTTTTTGCACTGACGCAAATGGAGTTCAACCTAACGGTACTTGCTGCTGTTTTGGCAATACTGGGGTATTCGTTGAATGACTCGATTATTATCGCTGACCGAATACGTGAGTTGTTAATTAGAAAACCGGATGTTCCTTTAGCCGAGGTCAACAATATGGCCGTAATGGCGACGTTCTCTCGTACTATGGTGACATCAGGTACCACGTTATTGACCGTTGCAGCGCTGTGGATTATGGGCGGAGAACCTCTGCAAGGATTTTCGATTGCTATGTTCATTGGTGTTCTGACCGGAACATTTTCTTCGATTGCAGTGGGAACATCGTTGCCAGAATGGTTGGGATTAACAAGTAAGCACTATCAATCACCATCTTTAGTTAAAGATATTTAATTAGAAGTGTTTTGATATGAGAAATAGGGTAGTGATGCGATCGCTGCCCTATTTCCGAGTTGTCATCATATAAGTCAAACCAGTAGCTTGCGTTTTGTAGATAACATATATCTGAAGCTTGATGTGATGTGGGAGAGAGAACGGGCATTAGACCAACCGTTCTCTTAGCAAGTCTTTGCCCCAAAGTTGCTTAGACTTTTTACTCATTCACACCCTGTTCATGGGCTTTTGCAATACTAAAAGTTATCCCTTCTTCTCATGCTGTTCGCTGTTAATCCCCGAGATGTAATACGGGGTGAAAGTCTGTACAAACGAATAGATAACCAAATATAAATATGCATTTATATACACACATATCAATGCGCAATAAGTGTCTTATAGGTTAGAATCAATTACTTTCTAGATATATAGGACTTGAAGTTTGAAGTGGATAGCGCAACTACTTGATTTTGGTTATGTAATTTTTCAGCGCCGACTTTCAGGTTCGCGCTATCTTATGGGCTTAGGCATAAAGCTCTTTACTCTTACGGCTATTGGCTCACTTGCATTTCAGTTTAGCAATGGTGAATACTCATTCGTCATTGATACAGCGTCTGACTCAACATATGAAATTGCGACGTTGGTAGGTGTTTATGTCTCAATAGTAATGATCGTCGTAGGATTCTTCTTTGAAGTGTACTCAATGCTATTTGGTGAGTCAGCCTCAAAGAACAGAGCAAAGAGTATCGATTTAAGAAGCTTAGATGGGGCTGCCGCTCCAACCCTGTGCAGCAGTTTTAGTTCCACAATCGAACCAGCTGGGTTACATGATGACCTTTTCATGTGGAAGTCTAGAAAGCAGACTCTTGAGGACTGGTTAAAAGAATCATGCGCCAAACTTCAGAAGTTTTACGACGAATCACTTCAGAAATTAAATGGCTTTGAACCAAACAAGCCACTCGCTTTAGGAGCTATAGCTCATGTTCCGCATTGCTTTACTTTAGGTTACTTGGTTGGAAATAAGCGTCTGGTAAATTACTACTGCTGGAACCGTGATAACAAGAAGCAACACAAGGAACTATGGTTAGACTGTCGAGATGCTAGAAGTAGAGGTCAAAAATTAGAGTGCTCAGAAATTATGGAAAAGCCGGAGGTCCTAGATTCTCAGGTAACAAAGCTAGGCATTTCGATAGAAGTCTCTTTTGATAATGACTTAAAGACCTTTTTTGAAAATCTAGAGTTAGATCGCGCTATTGCTTATAGAGTTGAAAGTAGAAACGTTGGAAATATGTTCTCAGATGTAGAGCAATCAAACTTTGTTGCCTCCCTTAGAACCGAAATAAATAACACCCTTCTTAAGAAGTTCCCCTACGTTACTGAAGTTCATTTGACCCTTATGGCTCAAGCCTCGCTAATCATGCGCATAGGGGCGGAGTTTAATCAAAATCACCTTAGTCAACAGATAAACGTACACCACTTCGATGGTGCTGGTTACCCTTGGTCAATACAAATAAACAAAGACCAAGAAATTAGTTATTTAATTAAGTAAGGAAACCATGTGAGACATCAAAAAATATTTACTGAATTCCTAACAGAAGTGGTCAATCTCAATCAAGCTCGAATTAACAAAGTCACTACCACTTCGGCGTCTGTTGAGAAGTATGTAAAAGATCACGACGATTTTAAAGGGATTTTTAGGAACACCTCGCCTCAGGGGTCATACGGACATAGGACGATTATCAAGCCAGTTAAAAACAAAGAGTTTGACGCTGATATAGTCTTCTTTATGGACGAAAATGATAATTGGGAGCCTAAAGACTACATAACAAAACTTCATCAGGCTTTTAAGGGGTCAAGTATCTATAAAGATATGGTTCACTATAACACGCGTTGTGTTTATCTTGATTATTCAGGTGATTTTCACATCGATGTTGTTCCATGTATTGTACGAGTAACAGAAACCGTTTTCGGTAATCATACACAATATTTGATTGCGAATAGACACACCAATGAGTTTGAACTTACTGACCCTGAATCATACAAGAAGTGGGTCGCCGACAAGAATTCAGTGGTAGGTAACAACAACCTCATTAAATGTATTCGCCTTATCAAGTATCTTCGTGACATAAAAACTACGTTTTCATGTAAATCAATACTTTTAACCACTCTGATTTGTAATATGGTTCAAGACTACGAATCTAATAGTGATCACTTCAAAGATATTGCTACCACCTTAAAGACAATTTTTACCCGCTTGGATGATTATTTAAGTTTTAACGATTCAATGCCAGAAATAGTCAATCCAGTACGAACCGAAGAAACGTTTACTCGTCACTGGAATGAAGAAAAGTATACGATTTTCAAAACAAAGATCGGCAATTATAGAACTTGGATAGAAGATGCATTTGATGAAACAGATCGAACTGAATCTATTAAAAAATGGCGCCGTGTGTTCGGAGATAGTTTTCATTCTATTACAAAGAAATCAGCCACAGCAGCTACCTATGATGAAATTTTGGACGAAGCAAGTCAGCCTAACTTCCCTATTCGTCCTCACTGCGCGCACCACAGATGGGAAGAAGTGGAGAACGTTGGTAGTGTCAACTTAGATGTTGAGTATCGTAATAAAAATAGCGTCAATCCGTTCGCTAGAGCTGTCCAACAAATTATTTTTGGCAAGAACTATTCGCTTAAGTTCACGGTTACAGATGATATTCCTCCCGGCTCAGACGTATATTGGCAAATTACTAACACTGGAGAAGAAGCGAGTAGATTAGGTCAATTACGAGGTGGGTTTGAAATCGGTGGAAAAATCAAAGAAGAAACAACCTCTTATAAAGGGAATCACTTCGTAGAGGCATTTGTTGTTAAAGACGAGGTGCTTTTAGCAAGAAGTGGTAAGCTCGTCGTCCCTATCAATTGATAGATATAAGGCTCGCATTAGCGAGCCTTTTCCTTCTAGAACCTGACCAATTCACCGCCAGCCACTCACGTTGACTCCATTTCTTTTCTCCTAAAAGCGGACATTTCTATCGAGGTTTGACAGTACGAAGGCGTATAAACTGGAACTATTTTTTACTCTTAGTATTCCTTGTTACCTCTGTTTGACCAAATCTAACTAATACCACATTATGTGCTTGGTTGATTATCGTTCTTACTTGTCTGCAATCGAAAGGAAGAAATTGGGTCAGAGTCAGTTAATAATGAGTAGTGGTTAAACGATGGAAAAGGAATACAAGTGCAAAACGAACTGAAGGTACTTAAAGGTCATCCGTCAGGTTTATCGGACGCAGAATTGGCAGAATGGCTTTCTTTATGCCTCTCAAATGGAAAACTATTAGCTTATGCTTATGCCAAACATATCTTCAAGGTTTATGAGCAGAGTGAAGAACCGTCGCAGTTAATGGTAGGCGATTTAGGTACGAAAGCTGTATCCGTTCTAAAGGTGCTGTCTAAGAAGAACATGCTTAAACGTATAGAGCTTCCTTATGACGTATTAGTAGAAAGTAAGACCTCACAATCTGACTGGACGCTGCTAGAAGCGAAAGTCAAAGATATTACTGCTCTAAAGAAAGCAAGGGATGAACTATTTGGCCAAGGTCGAGGCAAAGCAATATCACCCCTTACGGCTTCTAAGGTATGGCATGATGCTGGAGGAAGGTGTATGTACCGGGGGTGTGGCCAAGATCTTGGCTCTACTCCTTTAACAACACAAAATGCAAGGATTGCATATTTGGCTCACATTGTAGCTTCCGATCCAGATGGACCGAGAGGGGATGAGAGCTCTCATGCACTATCAGACTCTCCAGAAAACATCATGCTTATGTGTGACGGTCACCATAGACTCATAGATAGGATAGATGTAGCTGGACATCCAGCATCCGATTTACAACATATGCGCGATGTACATACTGCCCGAGTTAATTTGTTATTGGGTAGTTTGCAGTATCCCACCGTACAACTCATAACTCTACTCGCTGACTTAGCTCAAGTACCAACAAATGTATCCAAAACAGAACTTTGCAGTTCTGCACTTAGCCGAAATCTTGGTCCACTCCCAGAAATCAAACACATGCTCCGAAGAACACAGCGAGATGACCGAGGACGTTTTGGGTTTTGGGGGCATTTTCTTCATGAGCATGAGTCAGATATACGAGAATTAATTAGCTTCACAAGTAACAAACCATCTCAGAAATCATCTATGACACCTGAATCTCTAGGAATTTTCCCGCTGCATTTGGTTCCTGTACTAGTTCTGGCTGGAAGGATTATCGGTGAAGCTAGGCATGTAGAAATTTTCCAATATGATCGAATCGCAAAAACTTGGCACTGGCCAAAGGAGTCTCCGATCTTAACCTCGCAGTTTAATATCTCGTATGAAGTAGATGACGATTCTTGCCAGGAAGAAGCAATCCTTTCTTTCGAACTCACAGCAAAGTTAGACACCAATGCTCTTCCCGAAGAATTGGCTAGAACAGTTAGAGATAAGAAAATAGGTTGGATTAGAATCACTAATACTGACCCCAACCCCAACTGCATTAACTCAAAAGAACAATTAGATAATTTTTCAAATCTTGCTAGGCAAGCCATAAGGACAATTCAAGATTCATGGCGCTCTAAGGTGATACATGTTTTCGGTGTCTCCCCAGCCAGTACACTTTTCAAATTTGGCCAAATGTTACAAGCAGGGAATCATTCAGTATGCAGAGTCTACGATAGACCTGATGGTTCAAATATTTTCGTCCCCGCTTTAGATATAACTGGAAATGATGTTAGGTCAGTCGGTGCTAACTCCGATCAGCAACATCAAATAAGTCTCAGATAAAGGATATCAAAGTAACAATTACACAAATTTCAGGACAGCCTCGATTTATACGGTGTAGATTTTCAATTACAGCCTATTTTTTGTGGCATACCAGATAGATTCCAGCCAGAGCATGTATTCCCGTACGTTACGAATACATATTTTAAATATGTCGTTGTCAAATTGGCGGTTGAAAAATGTACATGATTGACACTGAGGAGTATTCTTGGTACGCAACTTTTGGCATTTACACAACATCAGCGTTCAAAAGCTGCATTATTGAAGTAACGGAATAATGTTCTTACAAAGCAGGAGAAGGTTGTATGTCTGTATCAGTTACAAAGCAAGCGGATACTTATCTAGAGGCTTTGGCCAAAGCATTAGAGATCCCACAGTCTAGATATGAACAGGCCGAGAAAAGCTATAAATCTGTAGGGGAATGGCTTCATAGAGAGGAGTCAGCGGTAAAAGATTACTCTCCTGACGTGTATGTACAAGGCTCTTTTCGTCTAGGATTAGTTATTAAACCTTTGTCAGCACAGGAAGAATACGATATTGATTGCGCGTGCTCTTTGACTTATCTCGATAAGTTGTCTCTCTCGCAACAAGATTTAAAAGTGCTCATGGGGGGTGAACTAGAGTTATATCGCAAAAGCAAGGGTATCAAAAAGCCAGTCGCTGAGCAGAGGCGCTGTTGGAGGCTAGAATATGCTGACGGCGCGCAATTCCACATGGATGTCGTTCCCTGTATACCAAACGCTGAGCAACAACGCCTTTTACTAGAACAGAAGAACTTTGATACTAAATTTGCTGAGACAGCAATAGCTATAACAGACAATGAAGTACTACCTCAGTACTATCAAATTACATCAGACTGGCCGAGATCGAACCCTCGTGGATATGCTGAATGGTTTAAATTTCGAATGGGTGAGAACTTTGAAAGAAAACGCCGTGAAATACTGAAAGAAATGGAAACTAAAGGTATACAAGCCAGTATTGAAGACATCCCGAGTTATCGCATCAGAACACCATTGCAATCAGCGATAATGATACTTAAACGTCATCGTGACATGATGTTTGAAGACAATTCAAAAGATAAACCCATATCAATAATTCTTACAACGCTATCTGCTCATGCATATCAAGGTGAGGATAGTATAGGTTCGGCGCTGCTCTCCATATTATTCAGGATGGAGGAAGGAATACATTATGATGGACATAAGTATGTAATCAACAATCCGACAGATGCCATGGAGAATTTTGCCGATAAATGGGAAACACATCCTGAACGCGCTGAAGCCTTTTTCTCCTGGCTGAGTCAGGCTCGAGAAGATTTTTATTCAGTAGGACAACAAGCTGAACACCGTCGAATGTCGGGTATCCTGGAAAGCAGAATCGGTCAGAATGTAACGAATCAAGTTCACCAAGATCTATTAAGTTTAACAAAATCTGGAGCCTCTAGTTTGTTGTCCGCTGCGACGGCAGCATCAACCTTAGCAACCCCAAGCATTGCATTTGGTGATGTTGCAAGAAAACCTAAGAAGCCGGATGGATTTGCGTGATGTGGTGGATTTTTCAAAAAGAAAGGTTTTTTTTAGAAAGAGCGACTGTAGCGGAGCTTGAGTCTAAAGTAGGCTGGTTAGAGGTAGGTAAGTGGCAGGCTGATCCAGATAATGAACTGGCAATGTGTTTGACATTTCAAGTATTGCATCTAAATAGAACTTTTCACTTTAAGATGGTGTACCCGAGCGTATTCCCTGATTCACCACCAATGATCTATACAGAAGATAAAACGAGGGTCTCTTTGCATCAGTACGGGGCGAGCGGTGAACTATGTTTAGAGCATAGACCTGATAATTGGCAATCGTCAATAAGTGGCTCAGATATGATTGAAAGTGTTTACCGACTACTTTTAGAAGAGCAGGGAGAAGAAGGATATATGGCGCATGCACAATCAGCACATATACCTTCCTTAGGACGTGATACGCGCATCAAAACTTGTCGTTTTTTGCTTACTGAAGGAGACCTAAATGCGCTCAAAGCCCTCACAGAGAGAAAAACAGAAAGAGCTTGGATCAGAGAGCGTAAGGTGGGCGGGGTCTTCATTAGTTCTCTTCTAAAGGTGGGAGACAAAGAGAATCCTATTTGGACAAGCAATCTCACCTTACCTGACTGTAATAGAGAAGAACAAGCCTTTGTAGTACGTTTTTCTGGTGCAGAAATATCAGATCAACCAGAAGTTTCTGATTTAAAGAAATTACTTGAAACATCAGAAATGCTAGAGCTGTATCATGAAGTTCTACAAACAGATTCAATTGTAAACTTGATTATAGGGGATAAAGATAATTGGGTTTTATTGACTCTCTTTGGTTCTATTGATGAACGAAAAATAATACGTTACACGACGATTAAAATACCGGAGCACAAAAATAGATTACCAGATCAATTTTTATCATTGAGCGATAAAAAAGTAGGACTAGTTGGGTGTGGTTCTGTCGGTTCCAAAGTTGCCGCAAGTTTGTGTAGATCTGGAGTAGGAAATTTTTTGCTCATTGATGAAGACATTTTTTTCCCTGACAACATTGTTAGAAATGACTTAGATCTCAACTATGTTGGAGCTCATAAAGCACCTGCATTACAACAGCGATTACAAAACATTAACCCTCACGTTGACACACAGATTCTTAGATTATCATTAGGTGGACAAGAAAGCTCTAGCTCAATGTCTGGGGCGTTAGAATCACTCGGTAATTGCGATCTCATTATAGATGCTACAGCAGAGCCTTTAGCATTCAACTTGATGGCGTCTGTTTCAGTGCGCAAGAAAAAACCAATGATCTGGGTAGAAGTTTTTGGTGGTGGGATTGGCGGTCTTGTGGCAAGGTCAAGACCTGAGCTAGATCCTGTCCCACTATCTGCGAGAGCTCAAATATATAATTGGTGCGAGGGGCAAGGTGTAGAGTTCTTGCACAGTACAAAAGCAAATGACTATAGTGCTCAAGTGGATGACGATACACCGTTAATAGCAAATGATGCTGAAGTCTCCATTATGAGTGCTCATGCTACTCAGTTCGCAACCGATATCCTAGCTCGACCTGAGGCTAGTATATTCCCTTATTCTGCGTATATCGTTGGCATGTCGTCAGAATGGCTTTTTCAACAGCCTTTTGATACTCGCCCTATCGACCTGCTACCAGAAGGCCACTGGGGAGAAACTGCTGAACATATTGATTCAGAAGAGATTATCCAACTATTGCAAGCTTACCTTCCACATAAGGACCAATTAGATGCAAATAGTTCTTCCGAATAGTGTTTTGAAAAAGCTTCGACTCCATATGTTAAAGGCTGGCAAGCGTGAAATAGGTGGAATGCTTATGGGGGAAGACTTAGGCGAACAGGCCTTCCGGATCGTTGATTTTTCTGTCGATGTGAAAAGGGGGACGACTTCTAGCTTTTTCAGAGATTCTGATGAACACGATTTGGCATTGCAGAGGTTTTATGAAGTAACAGGCTCTGATTACAAACGCTTCAATTATTTAGGAGAGTGGCACACACACCCAAGTTTCTCAGTTGATCCTAGTATCAATGACATCAATGCTATGCAAGGTATAGTTAATGGCGGTGAAAACGTAGATTTTGCGTTTTTATTTATTTCTAGGTTACGTTGGTTTTGGCAGTTCGAGTGTAGTGCTTACCTGTTTATTCGAGGCCATCAACCAATTCAAGTAGAGATTATTATTGAGGAAAAATAAAGACCTATTACTTTGATAGGTAGTTGTCGAGCTTTTATGCTATTTATCACTATTAGCAAGATAGAGTTAACTTTCGGTATAATTTTAATCAGAATGACTAACACGTTTTAACACATAGTAACCGACGGTTTTTCGACTAGTAAAATAATTCCCTTGAAGTAATCCATCATCATCCAGACCTAGCTTAAGGATAGCTGTACCCTTATATGGTTGTTGAGGTAGTGAGTGTGATTTGTGTTTTGGGGTGGTCAAAAAAACATAATATAGTTCCGATCTCCCAGTTTCTGCATCTTTTTTAGGCTTAGCCAGTAAAGTTTGAGAGTCAGAATCTTCAGCCTCTACATCCATACCGATATTCAGAAAACTTTGTTTAATCACAGCTCTGCCGTGCGATGTACCTTGCTTTCCTTCCCACTCCCAATGGATCGTCATGTCCCATGTCCCGTTTAAGTTGGGGAATAATAGTCTATTTAGGCTAGGGTATTTCCCCCAAATTCTCTCCCAGCCATAATAAAATAGTATGGCGAGTAGACCATTTAGAACAGCTGAACCGCTAGCTCCTATTGATACCGCTGACAAGAACGATGTACTTTCGTCATACACAGCCCAGAGTATTAGACAGCTAACCACTGCGTATGCGACAGCAATGAGGGTAATAACTCTGCCTATTGGAATAAGGCTAATCATTGTGCTTCCTCAAAAAATACTTCTTTGCCACCTACAAAGATAGAAAGACCATGTCTTTCACTGATAACCCCTGTCATTATTACACCAGGAATTGCTGAGCCGAACAGAGCAGCTACGAAACGTCCACCTACTGGGCGAGCATTATCGATGCTCACTTCTTTAATAATCGGTGGAGAGAAATACTGAGCGACATGCGTTATCTCTCCTTTTCTATTTAGAATATGAAATCCATCATGATATTTGCTTTTATAGCTAGAAAGCTCTGCCAAAATGTCAACCACCGAACCGGATAACTTTGGTGATGTATCTCGTAGACTTACTATTGGTAAATTCGCAGGAGAATCAGATACAATAACACCAGCTCCAGAGAAATCGGAGCAAGCATCTGCCTTAATCTTATACAGTAAATTTCTAAAATCGCTTTGTGTCATAATAGCTTCTAAACTAGAGCGCTGAGTACTAGGAGCACCCAAGGTACTTCTTCTTCGATACTTTATGGAGATAATACAGGAAACTCGCACCAAATTTCACACACTAAAATCAGAGATATCAAATTCTTTTCAGCATGATATCAGCAACTATAGTGAATAAGGGAATTTGGCCTGCCACATGTAGGCTGGTCGCATGGTTGCAATACTAGAAGTAATCCGAAAAATCAGGGCTCTGTATGGTTCATAACTCAGAAATGTCCAAAACCTTGTTACGGTGTGCTTAGTTGGTGCGTTTTTAGGGCTGTGCTACTGCTTGGGACTGTAAGTAGTTTTCTTTCACTACAGTTACCATGATTTACATAAGCATAAAATAGGACACCTTATGCTTTCATGTTAGGACACTATATGGTTTTACTGTGTTGGTAACTGATTGATTTTCTATAGGGCGTTAGGACATCTTATGGTTTCAGCGACACTAATCGCTGAAACCATAAAGCTTCCCAATAAAACCCATAAAGTGTCCTAAACCTATTTTGGTTGTTTTTTACAACGGAAAAAGGACAGGTTATGTGCGTTTTCAATCTTGGAAAACTTTCACCAAACAACAGTTGTCCCCAAAATTTTTAGTTATGCAACCAACGTATAGTTACAAATAAGAATGGGGCATGAATGCTTCCCTTTCCATTCCATTTTTAACTTTTTCTATCGATATACCTTTTTGATGGTTTTATAGCTTTTAGGAACCGTTACCATATACACGCCCCTACCGGACTATCCTTCACCTGGTTCGCATTTATCAACACTGGTATTGAAGTTTTTATTCTGCTGGTGAATGCATTCTATTTTGCAATTTATTTAATTTATGCTACGAGTTTCACTTTTCGTTATTGCAAATGCAATTAATCTTGCAATTTTGTGTGCCAAGTATGTTGGTTTGTATCGTTTTTTGGAATCAAGTGAATTATTGAATGATGTGTTTGAGAAACGTTGTGCCCATTTTGTTTGTTTTGTTTTCTTTGTGCGGCAGGGCTTCCGAGCTACCTTCTAGCCCGATAACAAAACAAACGATAGAAAGAGAGCAGCAAGAGCGACTTCAGTTGTTGGAACAAAACACACAGTCAGTCCAATCTCTCATCCCTTCTCCAACCATCCCTGAGCCGGAGCAAGCACCAGAGTCTCAATGCTTTGAAGTCCGAAATATTCAGTTTTCTGGAAATACGATTTATACCGATGACGAACTTAGCCAAGCGATTGATTTTAGAGCGGGTTGTATTGGTCTTAATACCATCAATGAGTATTTGAGAAGAGCGTCGAATCATTATTTGCAGGCTGGGTATGTTACGAGTAGAGCATTTTTAGTACCTCAAAACTTATCATCGGGCACTTTAGAGATAGAAGTATTAGAAGGGAAAATAGAAAAAATACTGCTTAATGGTAGCGTGGTCGACTCATTACTTATGGCGTTTTCTAATGTTTCTGATCATGTGCTTAACTTGAGAGATATTGAGCAAGGGTTAGATCAAATAAATCGCTTATCGCGCTACAACGCACAAATCAAGCTTTTGCCATCGACGAGAGCAGGCTATTCGATAGTCGATATTCAAAGCAACATTGGTTCTTTAGGCTCTATTGGGGGCGGTGTTAATAATGGCGGTCAGAAATCAACGGGTGAAGAGCAGGTATCTATTGATGCCTCTGCTGAAAACCTATTCAACATATTTGACCAATGGACGTTGTCTTCCACTCACAGCGCCGCTTTTGCTCATTCAAAAAATTCTGAGAGCTTGTACTTGGGCGTTGATGTGCCTTATGGCTACTGGAACATCGGTTATCGTACTTCCTACAGTACTTATAAAACGGAGTTCTCAAACCAAGGATTTACCTTTGACTCAACCGGCCAAACGAACAGTCATGATATCGACATCAAGTGGTTGTTTTATCGTGATGGCGTGAGTAAGTCGGCTCTTAAGACCACGGTAAGTCATCGACGGGAAAAGAACTTTATTTTGGGGACGCTGCTGGAAGCGGGTTCTCGAAATTTATCCTCACTGTCATTCGCATTAGAGCACAGTACCCGTTTAGGAAAGGGATTTCTTACCGTATCTCCGAAGGTTTCATTCGGAACCGATTGGTTTGGGGGAGAGCAAAATCTTTCAAGTAACCCCAATTTTCCTAAAGCACAGTTTCTGAAAAGCACTTTCTCTGGCAGTTATACCTACCCAGTGAGTTCAAATTTATCTTTTGCAACGACGCTCTTCGGGCAATGGAGTAACGACACACTCTATGCCAATGAAAGAGTGAGCATTGGTGGTGAATATTCGGTGAGGGGGTTCAAAAACACCTCAATCTCCGGTGATGAAGGGTACTACTGGCGCAATGATTTAACGTATCAATTAGGGCGGTGGCCGTATTTGGGGAGCGTCACGAGCCGTTTAGCTCTAGACACGGGCAGCATTGCTAAAGATTCTTCCGATGAATATGAACGCGGCTCCATGATGGGCAGTAGTTTGGGACTATTTACTCAATCTCAATACGCCTCAAGCTCGCTGAGCATCGGTGTGCCTTTGGCTGCACCTTCAAGAATCAATCATGACGATTACGTCATTTACTATCGAATTACCGTAAAAATATAGAGACAGGTTGGCGACATGGATAGACGATTGACAGTAGGTAAAGTGTGCCTCACTTATGGCTTATGCGGCATCATTACGTTACAGCCTGTATTTGCCAATGTGGTGATTGATAATAGCGCCGGAAATACAAGCAAATCCACAGCAGGCAATGGGGTTGAAGTCGTCAACATTGCTACGCCAAATAGCCAAGGGCTGTCTCACAACCAGTACCAGCAGTTTAACGTTGACCCTTCGGGACTCATTCTTAATAACTCAACCGCGCAACTTGCCCAATCTCAATTGGGGGGGATATTACAAAACAACCCAAATTTGAAGGGCCAGGCAGCCAGCGTCATTTTAAATGAAGTGACTGGGGCGAATCGAAGTCAATTAGAAGGCTATACGGAAGTTTTTGGTCAACAAGCGAATGTCATCCTTGCTAACCCCTATGGGATTACCTGTGATGGTTGTGGCTTTATCAATACACCACGAGTAACCCTCTCGACAGGGACTCCAGATATACAAAATGGGCTAGTTAAAGGTTTTGATGTTGCTGAAGGCAGCGTGACGATTGAAGGATTAGGGCTTGATGCGACCAAACAAACCTACTTTGACATTATCAGCCGTACCGCTGAGATTAATGCCAGCATCCATGCCAATGAACTTTCGATTGTAACAGGCAGGAATCATGTCGATTATCAAACCAATCAAGTCTCCAAAAATACTTCGAGTATAGATAGTTCTTCACCCACCTTAGCCATTGATTCCTCGTCGCTAGGAGGAATGTATGCTGGGCGTATCTCACTGGTTGCCACGGAAGACGGTGTTGGGGTGAACGTGGGCAACCTCGTTGCTAATACGGGTGACATCGTGTTGACTTCCGATGGCCGCATTACCTTAGCCAACGCAAGCAGTGCCAATAATATCGCCATCTCTAGTCAAGACAGCATTGAATTAACGGGCAAGCAAATTGCGGACAATCAAGTTGCCCTTGATGCAAACTCTCTCAGCTTAAAGCAATCCACAACGGTAGCTGGGCAAGATATTTCAATCGTGGCACAAAACGTTGAATCTTCGGACACACACTTGGTTAGCGGATTGCACAGCAACGGTGTAACGAATGCAAGTGCTACCTTACATATTCAGGCTGATGGGTTGTCTCTGAACAACAGTAAGACTGTGTCATACGGCGAACTAATAAGTGATGTTACAGATATCAACGTCGATTCTGAGAGTTCGATTGTGTCCCAGCAAGCGTCACTGTCGCAGTTGTCGCAACTCAACAACCAAGGTGAAATACAAGTAGCGGATTCGCTGAGCGTGACGGGTACAGACACGACGTTGAAAGGTGTTGGAAAGTTACTGAGTAAGAATGTCTCTGTTAACGTTAACCGCGGAACCATTGATACCACGCTTGTTGCCGACAACATGACGGCTACGGCATCCGATGACCTTACCATTGGGTCAAATGCTGTATTGTCATCAACACAAACACTGAATCTTAAAGCGGATGATTTGTACCAAAATGGTCAAATTTCTGCGCAAGAATCGGTGGAACTAAGAGCCAGAAGTCTCGCACACAACGGGGTTATTGCTGGAAAACAGGATATAAGCATTACCGCTGACAGCATGAATTTGGGTGGGGAGATAACCTCAAACCAAAAACTGAGTCTTGTTGGTAAAGAAGCGATTGTTGGCGGAAATATCACCGCCAAAAAACTGGATATCGATACCTCAGTCAAGGCAGTTACAGCGACCCAAGCAAAAGTGAATGTCGATGATCAAGCGGTTATCAAGACCTCTGTATTTCTTAACGAAGGGGAAGTGAAAGTCGGTAATACGTTGAACATTCATGCTCAAGACATTACCCAGCGAGGAATATTGTCTAGCGCAGACAGCATTCGTTTAGACTCACATACGATACAGATTGAAAAAGATACTGCTGCACAAGGTGAGGTGAACCTGACTGCTTCTGGCGCTATCACAAACTTAGCGAAGTTGGATGCGGGAGGTGATTTGTCTCTCAGCGCTCAATCATTGAGTAATAGCGGTACCTTGACATCTAAAACATCAACCCAAGTTTCAACAAGTCAGAGCTTGAGCAACACGAGCCAAGGTATCATTTCGGGCCACACTACATCGGTATCGGCTTCTCAGTTAAACAATACTGGTACATTACAGTCTTTGGATGCGCTCAATTTATCGGTTGCCTCTTTAATTAACCAAGGCGGTATTATCGCGTTGGGGGATGCAACGCTGACTAGCTCCGGCAATATGACCAACGAAGGACTGTTGTATGCGGGGAACAATGCCAATCTCTATTCAAACACGTTAACCAACACGGCTGATATTGTCGCTGGCAAAAGTCTTTTACTCGCAAAGAATGCTGAAAAGCAAAGAAGTTCAAGTATCACAAACAGTTCAGGAACCATAGAGTCCCTAAGTGGTAATGTTGATATTCATGCTAATACACTAACGAATAAACGTTCAGTACTTGATATTCGAAATACTTCTTCCATCGATAAAACCGCAACGTTTACCAGTGTCTTTAATGCGACAGGTACACAGTATGAACCTGAACATCATATAACTAGTAGATGTGTAAGAGGTTGTAGCGCTTCAAGCCCGCATAGTGATGAATGGGTGAGTGAGCTAGTCATTACATCTGGAAGAGAGTTCACTGCCATTTCAAAGAAAGAAGGGCTTCAACTGGTTGCCAGTAGTAAGCAGGGTCAAATTGTTGGTCTAGGAACCGTTCTCATTGACGCTTACTCAGTGGTCAATGATGCAAGTCAGATAGCGGCAAATAGGTTAAGTATTAGTGCAAATTCATTGACTAATAAGGGGTATGAGTTTTCGGAGTACACGACTTATGTTGACTATAAACTTGATTCATCTAGAACTTCTGAAAGAAACTTTATTTTTAATAAGGTCGGCACAAGGAAAGTAAACACAGGCTCTTCAGGTAAGCTAAATTCATCAATCACCGCCACCAATCAATTAACTCTCAATGTGGCGAACAAGGTGAATAACGGTACTCTCAGCGCGAATGCTACCGCCGTGAAACCAAGCAAAGGGCAATCTCAAGCTAAGTCCGTAGACACTGTGTCGGTATCAGGACCTGATATCCAGTATATAAATACTAATGACGTCCCGTTCCCTTCATTTACTTTCCCTAACTCACCAAATGGATTGTTTGTTCGCTCGCCTAACCCGTTAGGTAAATATCTTATCGAAACCAACCCGCTGTTGACGAATATGGGGCAGTTTTTAGGCTCAGATTATTTCATTGAAAAGGTCGGGGTTAATCCAAGGAAAGACATAAAGTTTCTGGGGGATGCATTTTATGATTCGCGCATCATAAGCCAGAGTGTATTCGAACAGACAGGGAGGCAATATCTCAATCAGTCTGTCGGTAGTCAACTCGAACAGATGCAGCAACTGATTGATGCCGCAGCAGCTCAGAAAAACGCACTCAATTTGACGAGTGGAGTGGCCCTATCTTCCAGTCAAATAGCTCAACTCACCCAAGATATTCTCTGGTATGAAGAAGTGGAAGTGAACGGGCAAATTGTCTTAGCCCCTAAACTGTATTTAACAAGGGCAACGTTAGAGAGCATTAATGACGGTGCGCAGATTGCTGGTGTAAACGTAGATATTAACGCTGGTGACGTCCTTAACTCCGGGGTATTAACCGCAACTAATGTACTAGATGTTAATAGCGCCAATACCATCACTAATGACGGTGGTTCAATAAAAGCTCAAGGAAGCGTTGCACTTAAGGCACAAAACGACATCATTAATTTTAGTGGTGACATTCAAGGCGGAAATATCACGCTTGAAAGTACCAATGGAAGTGTTGTCAATGAAACCAGAGTGACTCAACGCTCAGCAACGTTGGGGCGAAATTCTGGAACGGCGACCGATATAGGAAGAATAGCGTCCATCCAAGCATCGGGTGATTTAACCATTTCAGCAGGAAAAAATGTTGAAAACCGTGCTGCTTCTATTGTTGCAAACAACAATGTTCAGGTTAGTGCAGGTAACGATATTGTTGTTGATAGCAAAGAGAATACCAACGGCTACGATGTTAAACACCAAAGAGGTCGAGTGGGTGAGAGCAATACTTCTCTGGTGAGCTCATCCATCAAAGCCGGTGGTAACTTAGTCTTTGACGCCGGAAACAATATCGATGTGACAGCGAGTCAATTGGATGCACAAAGCCAATTAAAACTCAAAGCGAACAATGACATCACGATAAAAACAGCCCAAAACAAACACTCAGATCACAGCTACAGTTCCAATCGCACAGAGATAAATCGAAGTGTCAACCACCAAGGCTCTAATCTGTCAGGCTCCAACGTCGTTATCGAGTCTGGAAAAGACATTACGTTATCGGGCACTGCGGTTTCGGCCACGGATTCTGTCGATATGTCTGCCAAAGGCGACGTTAATATTCTAGCAGTGAACGACAGCAGCTATCACTTTGACCAAACGGTAAGTAAAAAATCCTTTGGTCGTAGCTCCACTACGACGAATGAAATCTACCGTGAGAAAGTGAAAGGCAGTGACATTCAGGCTGGACAAAACATCCATATCAAAGCTCAAAACCTAGAAGCGGCGGTAACAGCGGGTGGTCAGAGTGATATCAATCTCGTGGGCTCAAAGCTAAACGCGGGTGGAGAAGTGACGCTTTCTGCGGATGGTGACGTCACTCTCACAGCGCAAAGCTACAAAGAGTTTGAACGCCATGAAACGGTGAAAAAAGGCTTTGGCGGTTTAAGTGGGCGCAACACGGGCAGTGCCAGCGATGCAACATTACTTAATAGCAGTTACCTGATTAACTCTGGTAATACATCGATTGTTGCCGGTAAAGACATTGGTGTCATTGCCAGTGAAGTGAGCAGCGGTGGAAACATCAATCTGAATGCGGTGGACGAAGTTCTGATTGCTGCCGGAGATGTTCTAAGACAGACGCAGCAATGGGACGAGAAGACCTCGTTTCTCAGTGGCGGAAACTTGTTTGAGATGGAGAAAAAACGTCAAGGACAAGAGACATCGACTGCACAGTCAAGTCTGATTCAATCGGGGAGAAGCCTGTCTGTTGATGCTGGAGCTATAAAGATTATTGGATCTGAATTGACTGCTGATGAGAATGTTTCACTTGCCGCAGATACCGGTGACGTTGAAATTCTTGCTGCCAAAGAAACGTCGAAACATTTTGAAAGTGAAGAAAAGCTTTCCATTGGGCTGGGCACCACGACAAAAATGTTGATGGGTGATACTCGGGACGTCGTGAAGGTTGAAGATGGCATGATTAAAGCCAGCTTAGGAAAAGCAACGTACGATAAAGTTAAGCAGCAAAGTGACGCAGTGAATCACAAAGGAAGCGTTGTTAGCGCACAGAATGACCTTTCGATAGAGGCTGAGTCATCCATATTGGTTGAGGGTTCAACATTAGCCTCTGACACTGATGGGGATAATCAAGGCGATTTACGTCTGACAGCCAATGACGACATTACCATCAAAGAAGCCATTGATACGCTTACAGAGCAACGCGAAGAAGTCCATGGTAAAGCCGAAGTCAGCGTTGTTGTTCAACATCAAGCGGTTGAAGTGGTAAAAGCTGCGCTTGCACTGAAAGAGGCGACAAAAAAACTCAAGCAAGCTAAAGAGGACTTCAAGCAGTACCAAAAACAATTGGATTCTCTAGAGTCGACGTTGACGATACTTGAGCAAGAATATCAGACGAAAAAGCCCGGAGTCCTATTTGAAGATGTTGAAGAGCTCCGTGATTTAATTTCGGAAGTGAAGAGTGATAAGGCGTGGTATGTAGCCGGCGTTGCACTTGCATCGGAAGAAGTGGTCTCGAAAACAACACTACTCGTACAGCAAGCAGCAGCGGCTGCGCAAAGTACGGGTACATACGGTTTTAACGCCGGTCTTCATCTAGACGTTGAAGCGAGCAAAACCAAAGCCAGCGCTCAACAAACGACTTCTGTTGGCTCTCAGCTTAGCGGTCAAAACATTATTGTTCGAGCGGGAGACAATGAGGGTAATCAAGCCAATATTAGTGGTTCTACCTTAGCCGCCAATGACAACCTTGAGGTTGCCGCAAATGAAGTCAATATCATCGCATCGCAAGATACTTATGACAGTAAGTCAGAAACGCAATCGGGTAAAATTGGTGCCTCGATAACCGTTTATGGTGCATCTTCAGGTATTAACCTCAATGCCAGCTTTGATCGTAGCCAGAACACATCGTCCTCACTGACACATAACAACAGCCAACTGAATGCTGACAATATCACTATTACATCGGTGAAAGATACCAATGTTAAAGGTGCGACGGTGAACGCTGATGAGTCACTGACGATGAATGTGGGAGGAGATTTAAATGTTTCGTCGGTACAAGATAGATACAGCTCTAGCCAAAAAGGAATGGGTATCAGTGGAGGCCTATCTCTAAGTGATGGCGCGACTTCAGAGGTAACGGGAGCCAGTGGTGGAGTCAATGCTTCCAATGGACGAACAAGAACTAAGCAAACCGTTGTTACTAGCCTAACTTCGGGTGGTACCGCAGACATCAATGTTGCTAACAATACGGACTTGAAAGGAGCCGTCATTGCTACGCAAAACGATGCTGGGAAAGATACCGGACAGCTAAACCTGACCACGAATACGTTTACCTTTGCAGACTTGTCTAATACTGACTACAACCAAAATCGTAGTATGGGTGTCAGTACTAGTGTGGGGGTCAATGATGGAGAGATAGATTCAACCAACAACTCGACAACTATCCAGTATAAAAATACATCTGGTTACAGCAAGTCCAAGACACTAGCGACCATTGGTCAAGGCAATTTGACCATTGCGGGTTCAGATAACTCACACGATCTTACTGCCCTAAATCGCGATATTGAACACACAGAAAAAGACTTGTACACAGTTGACCGTAAGCAGGGGGATTTTGATGTTACGGTTGATCACCGTCTGCTGACCGAAGAGGGGCGAAAAGCGATAGCGGAAGATGTTGAGAGAACAAAAAGGTTAGGTCAAGCTGTTGGAGATGTGGCTACTAAAGACTCTATTACATTTGCGGATACCTTGGATCATATTGGTGACGTGCAAAAAGATTTCGATGTACAGAAATCTCTGGCGCTAGCCGATGATGGCAAGTCAGTAGATATCTTAGAGAACAAGCAAAACTATAGTGTTGAAGAGTATGACCAAGCGTTAGATCAGTATGCTAAGACTTATGCAAGTGTCTACGGTGTGACTATTGAGAGCGCCAAAGCGGTTGCGACTGAGAAGTACAAAGGGATGACCTACTCTAACGCTGCGAAAGGTAAAGCAACCAACTCTAGGGTCTCGATTGACTATAACAATAATGGTGGAGCGACAGATGTGGCTGAAACCATAGGACATGAAGCGGCTCACGTACGGATTGATCAAGGACAAACAAGGTATCGTGAAGGGGCGCTGGCAGAAGAGTACGCAGATACCTTTGGTGAGTATTCCGCAGACGGTATGGAGTTCTCCACGGGCACGTATACCAATGTACAGCTGAATAAGCCTAAGACGTCAACAACTAAGCTCAGTCATGATGATAAAAACCGACTAGTTAAAAATACGAATGAGCTGATTGATGGTGTTGAAAAAGCTAATAATGGTGATGGTGTAGCAAATCCGTTAACTGCTCATGTGAAGCAGGACTATCAGTCTTTGGTCGAAGGCAATCCAAACCTGAAAGATAAGTTAGAAAGAGAAAAGAAAATTGCGCTTGGCCTTTACAACATGGATATCGAAGATATTCCTGATGCTTTAGACAATACGTACCCTCCATTAACAGATGACGCTAAAGATAGAATTATTTCAAGCTTGAAGAAAGCAAAGGAGTATGACGAAGAAAATACACTAGAGCGGGTATATGAGAACTTAATAACCGATGGCGTTGCAGCGGATACTGCAAACGACTTGAAAGAAGTGCCCCAAGTTGCGACAGCGTTTGCCGTGGCAGAAGGAATAAAAAATGGCTCTATAGTAACCACAGTCGTAGAAGAGGTAGCAGTTAGAAAAATAGAAAAAACACTGGGACCGGTAGGCGATAAGGTTATTGAATATGGCGGTAAGTTCTACAGCAAGGTCAAAGGTAAACTCGTTGAAGTCAAACAGGTTGTCAGTAGAATTGAAGTCAAAGTAGAACCGAGTACACTTGGTAGTACTGGTGGGAATGTTAAGGTAAACCTTAAGCCAGAAGCAAGTACTAACAATACTGATATTACTGAGGGAACTGGTCCTTATAAAGCAGTAAAAGGTCACCATGTTCATGCAAAAGCAGCATTTAAAGATCACGTTTCATATAATAATAATGATGGGTTTTCAATTAGCCAAAACTTCATGAAAGAAAATGGACTAGATCATAAAGAGATGACTAAATATCAACGACAAGCGTTTAAGGAGCTTCACGAGTCAGGTAGACCTAATACTTTAACTGAACATACTCAAATTGCTGTTGATGCTTTAATTGCGGGAGGAGCTACACAGGCAGAGGCTAGATCATTGGTAGCTCAATCATTAAATACACTTAGAAATAATGGCGTAAGAGTACCAACCAATATACCTTGGTACAAAAAAGGAAATTAACGTGACAAATAAAGATTTGTTAGACAGCTTTGGCAAGCTTTTAATGAGTGAAGTCAGAGATGAAGCGATTGAAAAATATGAGATGATTGCTCAAGGGAAAATTAGGTCTAAATCAGCTCAAGATCTGAATAGTAAATTATCCAAGCTAGACGATGAGCAATTATCGCTTGTAAGAGAAGTCGTGGTTAGCTCTGTTGACGATGTTCTACATAATCTACTGTGGATGATAGAACAATCGGGTGATCAGATCACTCTCACTTGCAATGATGAAAATAACGCCGTGAACATTCACACAATAAGTGATGGACTCAGCGGTGAAATGTACACAGAGGATGGATGGATAGCGAAATATAGTCGTTATAAAGAGAATTACTGAGGTGTTAATTAACGGAAGTTTATTTAACCTATTGTAGTGACATGCTTTTTATATCACGCCACTCACCCGAGTGGCTCCCCATTCCCCAGAACCACCCATTACACCCACAGAACCCTTTCTCGCCACCAAAAACAGCAATTTCCAACCGTATCAGCCACGGGAACATATTGTTAAACCCTGCGGTATTAGGCTGTGATTTGGGTTGATACCACGTTTTTATACAAAACATATACCTTAAAATCAGTGCATTGAGACAAAAAAGTGGGGAGCGTGATTGCTCCCCATTGTCGTTTTTACTGCTGATGGTGGCATTACTTTTCTTTGATTGCGTCACAGCCTTCAGGAACGGTGATGCTCGCTACGTCCTTACCTTTCTGCTGCGCCGCTTTCACATCCATTTTGTATTGAGTACATTTGCCTACACTGACACTGACGTTGACGGCTCCCGAATCTGCGGATGGGTTACCGCCCAGTGTTCCACCAGAAAATACTGTAGATTTAGAGATAGAGAGAGCTAACCTAACCGTGATGAGTAAAAAGCCATTTATCATCATTGAGCCAAGCTATAAGCAAGCAAAGATTGATATTTGACCGTTGGGGTTATTTGCTGGATATGTCATACCAACTGCATAGCTTCATTGAGCTTATCCATCACCTTCTGCCTCAAATCAAAACAGCAAATTATCCGCGGAAGCTCTTTGTTACTAAGCGAGCTTAAGTTAATACTTGTTAAGTTATATAGAGAAGGATATAGAGCCAGCATAGACAACTTGGCAACTCATGCCTGTAGTGTAGGAAAGTTTCTTACGCTGCATTTGGGTTAAAGTAAAAATTTGCTAAGTTATGCTGCAATTTTATGCTGTTATATATTGCAATTTTGACTATAACTCATTGATCGTACGTGCGCGGTTATGCTGACTTATGTTGCACGTATCACATCTAAAACACGCAAATCTCTTTTTTCATTCTCAATCAGCATTCATCTATCCTAACGTAACTCGTCAGAATACAAGCCTATCTCTTATTTACTTTGAACTTGTTGGTTCAAGCGTTCTTGAAGTACTTTTAATATCTCAAGGCAATGGGCTATCACTGTGTGGTTATCACCACTCATATATGCCGTGGTAATGGCTCCTTCTTTTAGCACACATATTGATTCTAATAATATCGGATCTTTGCTGTGAAGATGCCTTTGAATTACTTGGCGTACTTGCAGTTTGTGCTGGTTACAGAAACGAGAAATTTCACAACTAGTATCGCTAAATTCTGCGGATGTATTTATAAAAAAACACCCTCTGAAATCTCCCAACGCAGGTTCTTGATTATCAAACCAACTGGCTAACGACTTGAATAAGTTTTCGATGACACGGGCATCAGAGTCTGAATCGGAAAGCTTGCTTTCTAGCCAGTCAATAAAACGTTTATGACGTTGGTGTAAAGCCGCTAATATCAGCGCCTCTTTGCTATCAAAATCCGTATACAACGTTCTTTTCGCCACACCAGCGGATTTCAGAATTTCATTGATCCCTATGGTATTGATTCCGTTTCGATAAAAAAGCTCTAACGCTGTATCGACTAATATCTGACGTTTTTTACTCATATGCACGCTCCTTTGAAAACTATGTTGACATAAGTAGACCACTCTGTCTATTTTATAAATGTAGACAGAGTGGTCTACTAAAAGGAGTGCAACTACATATGAACAGTATTATTTTGTCAATTATTGCAGGGGTTGGAGCAAGTATTGCTATCGGTACATTGTCTTATTTTGATCATACTTTTTACGACATCGCTTTATTGATGGCGCCATTTGGTGCGACCACGGTGCTGGTGTTTGGCGTTCCAGATAGCCCATTGGCTCAGCCAAAAAACGTAATTCTAGGACATTTGCTAACGGCTTTCGTTGGGGTGTTTTTTGTTCAGTTTGTTGGCGTGTCGCCTATATGGCTAGCTTTGGCCACAGGAATAGCGGTTAGTCTGATGCTGGTAACGAAAACAACGCATCCACCAGCGGGCGCTAATCCACTGCTAATTATGTTGTCGGGACAAAGCTGGGGATTTTTGATTAGTCCAGTTCTGATTGGGGCTGTCGTTATTGTATTGGTTGGCAAAAGCGTTGGGATTGTAAGGCAGAGATGGATTTTAAATAATTCCCAGTTTTGATAGCCAATAGTACAAAGATAACCAAATCTGAGGTTTAGGCGAGTTCCTGTTCTGCTTATGGACTGACTCACCTTCGTTCCTTCATTGACGAGACGAAAGTGATATTCGATTGGATAAATTGTCCAATATCGCGATTGAGGAAGTCCTCGATCATGTTCTAGGACTCGGAGCACCTAAGTTTTGCTTATGCTGATTTCGAAATGTGTCTATAACATTATGGAGTGAGTCATGAACTTAAAGTGGGTAGTTTCGCCATTTTTACTATTTCTATTATTTTTGAACAATGCATCTGCACAAAATATTGGTTTTAAGCAAGTAATCATTACTACAGAACCGAATCGGCCGCTATCTGTTGCAATCTGGTATCCAACTCACCAAGTGGGCCCGCTTGTAACTGCTGGCGAAAACCCAGCTTTCATCGGCACTCAGGTAATAAAAAACGCGACTATTGACGTTAAATCGGCTCCAGTTGTTCTACTCTCTCATGGATATCGAGGAAACTGGAGAAATCTCAACTGGCTTGCATCAGCTCTTGCACACAAGGGATATATTGTTGCAGCACCAGACCATCCGGGGACAACCACATTTGATCATGCACCGGCAAAGGCCGCTAAGTGGTGGTTAAGAGTTCTAGATATTTCGCATGTCTTAGATTATCTGCTATCGAATGAGCAATGGAAAAATGGCATCAATCGTAGTGACATCTCTGCAGTAGGTCATTCGCTTGGTGGTTGGACAGTTATGCAACTTGCAGGCGCAGTATTTGATCGTCAAATATTTAAACAACAGTGCTCACTTTATCCCGGGCCTAGAACTTGTGGCCTCGCGAATGAACTGGGCTTGGAAGAAGCTCAGGAAAATGAGCCAGCATCTGGAACATTGTATGACTCACGGATAAAGCGAGTTGTTAGTCTTGACCTAGGTATGGCCAGAAGCTTCTTACCTTCAAGCCTTAACGCCGTTCATCATCCGGTATTAGTTCTCGCTGCGGGCATTGATATTGGCGATTTGCCACAGGCTCTGGAGTCTGGTTATCTCGCTGAGCATCTACCTTTATCATTGAGGAGATATAAAGTGTATGAACAGGCAACGCACTTTAGTTTCATCCAACTTTGTAAACAAGGGGCTGTCTCTCTGCTTGAAGAGGAGGTACCTGGCGACGGTGTGATATGTAAAGATGGAAAGGGCTCTAAACGTAGCGATCTCCACCAGCAGATCTTTAGTGATGTTTTAACTTTCTTACTTAGTCCGGATTAATTTGAGGTACCGTTGTGTTGACTGAATTGGTTTGACGATAATCACTGGGCGTTTGCCCAGTGATTCTTGAAAATTCCCGATTAAAATTAGACTTAGTTTGGAAGCCGGAGCTCAGATAAATATCAGTGATCGGCATATCACTGCTGACTAACAAATCTTTAGCGTGATTAATTCTGTAATTGTTAATGACTTTTGAGATGTTCTCACCGTATGTATGATTTACCGATGCTGATATTTTTCTGGCGGGAATAACTAGCTTTCTGGCTATTTTACTTAGTGTCAGGTTGGCATCTTTAAAGACTTCATGCTCGGTCATTAGTGTCTCGAATTGACTCAAAATGCGCGATGTTTCATCTTCATTCAAACTTGTTATTTCTTGCAGAGCTACTTCAGATTGTTCTTTTCTGTTTTGTTGACTTTCCTGTTGTTCAGTTGCCACTTCACCTGATTGAATCGGGGTACATATGCTGACAAAAATAACCATACTAGCAATAGCAGGTATCAGGATAAGATAGCTGACCGATAGTATTAAGTGTGTATGCACCCCTGAAGAAGCAAAAAAGTCATAGGATATAGCGCTGTCAGTTAAAGCTGAGATAATTAATAGCAGTCCGGTAGCTCGTTCAGCAATTGAAACCTGCGTTAATTGATTTAATGAAACTTCTTCGGCTGGAGAAAAAGACGATTTTATAAGGCTTAATCCATAAAATAAGGACAATAACGGAACCAAATAATCAATGATATTGGGCCACAAATAGGGATAGCTGAGTGAGCATAGTGCAACGATAAGCGGCCCTAAGCTATGAAGAAAGTAGCTAGAAGAATGCCGGTGTGCCTTTGAAAAAGAAAGCCAAGCAGTAACAGGTAAACAGGCACCTAAGATAGGTTGAATAGCGCGTAGAAAAGGGTAATCCATTGTCCAACGTAACCCAACGACTGTCATGGTGATGATACAGAGAAAAATAAAGCCTATTGGTTTTTTCCAATGATTAGGTGCTTTCAGCCTCAATACGACAATAACTAGAAACAGTAGAAAGGCAGCAACAAATGGTAATGGAATACTTAACATACAGAATTAACCCTTTCTACGTACATTACTTGTGGCTCGCGCAATAAAAATAACATTAATAACTAAAATGCTTTGTTGAAGAGTATGTCATTTTAAAATGGCGGTTAAGTATACGATGATAGGATGAAGAAAGTTAGTTCAGAAGTGAGTCATATCAATCTGTTCTATTCTGATGTCAAGCTGCTGAAATGTATTAAAACAAACTTAAATTTAGATGGTCATCCGGCTGTCAGATGACCATCACTGTTAGTTGTTATTGTTCCAGTTTGGACAGCACAATATTAGTTAACTCGATGTCACCGTCTGTGACGCCGAAACTAAGTTTTGTGCCCGGTTTTTGATACATTCGAACACTCAGTGCCGTGCCGTTGATGTACAGAACTGCGATATCGTCATCAACGATGATAGACAGTTTGTATTCGGTATTATTTTGTAGATTAATTGGTCGATCCAATCCCTTATTCATATACTGGAACCAAGGCCAGTTCGGTGTTTTGTCGAAAGTAAGCTGTTTTTCGTTGAGTGAAAAACGGTATTCATACGCTTCTTCGAGTTCATTCCCATAGATGAAAATAGAGAACCCACGAGTACCTTCTGCAATTTTCACCGTTGCTTCAAGAGTGAAACAGGTTGAACTGTTCTCAGTGAGAACTTGTGTTTTATGGGTATCAATGGTTTGTAAATGGACATCTGCCAATGCTGTCTTGACGCAGAATGCATCCAGCACAGATTTAACCGGTTTTACGCCCAGTGAGTAGTCTGGTCGTTGGTAAACTTCTTGAGGAACGAAAGTGCCTCCCCATTCATAATTGCCCAAATCGTCATCATTTTCTTTTGTTGGAACCCATCCGAAAAGAATACGATTGGTGCCATTTGTCGCTGTACGGCCGGCATAATATGCTCTGCCATCAAAAGCATCGTCATGAGGTGCAATCCAAGGACCATCGAGGCTTCGACTCATTCGATAGATCATTTTGTTCTTGTCACTGAACTCAGAAATAATCAGATACCACCACTCGCCAATTTTAAATAGCTCCGGCATTTCAATCATGGTGAACAATCCTGGATACCAGAAGTCTCCTTGAAAGTCCCACTTGTTCATATCTTTACTGGTAAAAGAAACCAAACGACCGGTACGTTCTCTGTTATCACCTGGGGCTCTGGCTCCGAGCACCAGCAAATACTCTTCTTTCTCATCGTTCCAGACAATAAACGGGTCACGCCAAGCAAATACGTCGTAGCCTTCTTGTGGAACGATCTGTTCTGCATTGCCATTCTTTTGCCAGTTAATTAAATCATGGCTAGTCGCCTGCATGAGCTTTTGTGAAGGAATGCCTTTCTTTTTGAAAATTTTATTAGCACCGGTATAGAAAGCGGTATAGGTGTCTTGGGCGGTTTGGTACACGCTGCCCGCATAGATGTATTGGTCTTGATCATCATTTGAACCATGTTCTATCGCCGTGCCATGTTCTTGATAGTGGCGAAAATCTGATGTGGTACAAAGTGACCAGCCAAAAGGTTCACCCATCGGGCCTGGGTTACGAGTATCGCGCTGGTGGTAAAGATAAAACACACCATCTTCGCAATAGGGCATGCAGTCGCCAAACCAGTGGCCTTCGGGTTGATAAAAAATCTTATACATAAACAAATCTCTTCTTATATCTATATTGCAAAGTGAAAACGAATGAGTCGTGATTATTTTTTGTTAACCGCAGAGATGAGGTAAGAAATAACAAATGCGCCTCCAAAGGCGATGCACATGCCGATAATATAGTTCACCAAGCTACCTGGTTGCGTAATAACCATGCCCGGAATACCCGTCATTCCTACCGCTGTCATGCCGACTTTGGTTAATACTACGTATGCACCGCCCAAAGCACCGCCAATAAGTGCTGCAACGAATGGCTTTCCATAACGTAAGTTCACACCGAAGATAGCCGCTTCTGTAATGCCCAACATACAGGAGATGCCTGCTGGAACGGCGATGGCCTTAACTTTGGTATCTTTTGCTTTAAATGCTACCGCAAGACATGCGCCACCTTGTGCCACGTTAGCCATCGACCAGATAGGTAACAGGAAGTTTACTCCCACTTCAGGGTTGGTTAGCAGGCCCGCTTCAATGGCATGGAAGCTGTGGTGGATACCAGTAATGACAATCATTGAATAGGTACCGCCAAACAAAAATCCAGCAAGCCAGCCAATGTGTTCATAGATAAAGCTGAGTGAGAGAGTGATGCCATCACCGAGAGCTCGGCCGACAGGACCTATAAACAACAACGCGACAAAACCCGTTAAGATGACCGTAACAAAAGGGGTGACGATAAGTTCGATAGAATCAGGAACAATACGGCGCAGCTGCTTTTCAACGTTGCTCATAAACCAAGCGGCGAGTAGCACTGGAAAGACCGTTCCTTGATAGCCAATCATAGCCACATCAATGCCGAAAAAGTCCATGGTGTTGTAGCCGGAAGCCACTCCCCAGGCATTAGTTAACGCTGGATGAGTCAGAATGCCGCCTAAAACCGCACCTAGGAACGGGTTACCGCCAAATTCTTTAGCGGAGGTAAAACCAATCAGGATCGGCAAAATAATGAATGCAGCGGAACTGCACATATCGAGCATGATAAATAATGCACTGTCTGGTGCTGCCCAGCCATTGGAACGAACAAGGCCAAGCAATCCCATTAGCAGACCTGCTGATGCTATAGCCGGAATAATAGGTACGAAGATGTTTGATAGAAGTCGGGCTATGCGCTGAAACGGATTCAACTTTTGTGTCGCGATATTAGTGAGCTCAGCCTTCGATGTTTCACTTAAACCGATCTGGGAAACAAATTCCGCATACACTTTGTTGACTAGCCCTGTCCCAAAGATGATCTGAATTTGTCCGGCGTTGACAAAACAACCTTTAACACCTTCAACGTTATCGATTTCTGCTTGGTTTAACTGACTATCATCAACGAGGACAAGTCTCAATCGAGTGGCACAATGAGCGGCACTACTAATGTTCTCTTTCCCTCCCAATAAGGGAATCAAGTCTCTGGATATCTTCTCTATGTTCATATGACCACCGTATTTTTGTTTCTTTTTGGTTTAGTAATGATGTTTGCTTTGGTGATTATTCATAATGACAAATAAATAACAAATTGATCTTAACAGAATAGAGATCGTGATCAATTTATTTTTATAGATACAAATTAATGACAACTTTTGAGTGGTGATGAGAAGGACGTTTGGGTTTTATAAAACTAAATTGGTTATTGATTTGTATCTTTTGTATGTAATAATTATTGGCAACAAACAAAGGGGAAATCATGCTGTATAAGAAAGTAATGCTGGATCTAAAGGCTCGTATTGATTCGGATGAGTTACAAATTGGAGATTCCTTGCCGACAGAGAAAGAACTGATTGAACACTATTCAGTTAGCCGGAGTACGGTACGCAAGGCGATTGATGAGCTTGTTAAACTTGGATTGGTCGAAACACGCCAAGGTTCAGGTTCCAGCGTGATCAGTAAAGCGATGGCCAATTCCATGTCGAACCTGGTCACTACCAAAGAAATGCTTGCGGATTCGGATAAGCGTTTGGTTTATAAGGTTGTGGAGTTTCAGTTGATGTCTCCGGATGAAAAAATAGCCAATTTCTTAAAAATAGCTCCTTCAGAAAAGGTGTATTTTATCCGTCGTATTAAGTTGATCGATGATATCCCGTCGATTTACGAAGACTCCTATATGCCTGTTGCCTTGTTCCCACAAATCAATCTTCTTTCGCTTGAAGGCTCTAAATACAAATATTTAGAACAAGATTTGGGTTTTAAAATTGACGGAGCAATTCAAGATTTTGAAGCGATCATGCCGGACGAAAATATTTGCGCTGCGTTAGATGTGTCGCCAGATCGACCTCTGATTCGTATCCATTCAGTTGGAAAACTGAAAGATGGAAGGGTTTTTGAGTATACGAGAACAAGCCTAAATCCGGAAAAATACACGTATCAGCATTATTTAAAACGCTAACGTCTATTGCAGAGCCATAGACCCTAAGTTTTTGACTATTACCCAAGGTATACATTCGATTCTAAAAAATAACATTTCAACGTCGTTATATTACTATTTATAAATCAATCAGTTAGTGCTGAACGTGATTCATCAAACATTAATAGGCTAAAAAGTGACCAGTTCGATGAACTGAATCACATCTATTTGTTCAGCACTTTGATCCTAAATCTTTTGTCTGCAATTTTGATAGCTGAAACGATTCAGCTTAAATGTCAGAAAAATTATTTAAAGGATCAAACTATGAAAATAAAACCACTTGTTGCAGCTCTTACTTTGGTTGCACCGCTTTATGCTACAGCAGCAGAATTTACCCTAACCGATACCGCAACGAATACTTATGTTGAAAATTGGGAAATTACGAACCAAAAACTTGGTTTTGGAAATATCCCTTTTAGCATAGAAAAAGTGCGCTTACATGGCGGTAAGCAAGAAGGCGTTGACATTATTGTCATAAAGAATGGTGAGCTGGAAGTGACCTTAGTACCAACCAGAGGTATGGGGATTTTTGACGTTAAGAAAGATGGCAAACGAGTGTTAGGCTGGGATTCGCCAGTAAAAGAAATTGTGAACCCAGCCTACATTGATTTGGAAAGTCGTAACGGGCTCGGTTGGTTGGATGGCTTCAATGAAATGATGGTGCGTTGTGGTTATGAATGGACGGGGCATCCAGGGGTAGATGACAATGGTCAACTACTTAGCTTGCATGGTCGAGTTCAAAATACGCCAAGTTCGACAATTAAAGTCATTATTGACGATGAGGCTCCGCATACTATTACGGTTGAAGGTGAAGTGTCGGAAAGAACGTTTAAAAAAGCAGAGCTAGTAACAAAAACATCGTTTTCTATTACTCCTGGAGAAAACAGCTTCTCGCTCAATGATACTTTGACCAACAAATCTGATTATGACGATGAATACCAAATTATTTATCACTCTAACTTTGGCAGCCCAATATTAGAAAAAGGTGCAAAAGTGTATGCCGCTGCCAGTGAAATTTCTCCCTTTAATAGCTACGCAGATAAAGGCTTGAAAGATTGGCAAACTTACCTAGGCCCAACTAAAGGGTATGATGAGATGGTTTACAATCTAAAACCTGTCGCAGATAAGAGTGGAAACACATTAGCTGTGTTACATAACAAGGAGGGCAACCTTGGTGTATCAATGCAATACAATACCAGCCAATTGCCAGTCCTGACGATTTGGAAAAACACAGATACTTTACAGCAAGGTTATGTTACGGGAATTGAACCTGGTACCAGTTACGCCTACAACACCAAGTTCCAACGTCCTCTGGGCCTAGTCCCGACGATTCATGCAGGAGAAAGCAAACATTTTGATCTAACGTATACGGTATTGTCTTCTTCAGCAGAAGTGGATAGTGCGGTTAAAGACGTGAATAAACTTCTGAATGGTAAAAAAGTGCAGCAAGTGCATGAGCTAATCGTCGACCTAAGTAAGGTTCAGTAAGCCATAGTGCTTCCATTGATGCAGAGGGGAGTTTGTATCCCCTTTGCTATTTTAGCTAATTAGACATTCATAATTCCCCGTGTTGCTAACTCAGATCTAGACAAGCTCATTCTTGTTCCAGCATCAGTCTTCTACGCAGAACAAATGCCTTAATGGCTGTGCTTCTTTCCCTTTCTTACCTAGGTTCTTATGGCTTTATAGCCAATGAAATGACAGGCATTTCTGCTTTTGAGTCATATGGTGAAAGAGCTAACCAGACAATACCTAATGCGGAGCTCATTAGGATACAAGACGCTGGGCATTTACCTTTAATGGATCAGCCAGAGGTTTTTAATCAAGCCTTATGTGCCTTTTTAGGACGATAGTCTACGGATACTTGTTTGTGGCGACCAGATTATCTAGCTTTTAAAATTGACATATATGGAAAAACACATATATGATATTTCGTATGTAATAGAAGCTGAAATCTTTTTATGTCTTATCCAATCTCTCTCTACAAAGCACTTTCAGAAGAAACTCGCCTTAAATCTATGCTTTTGATGCAGAAGCTGGGGGAGTTGTGTGTATGTGACCTGATGAAAGCGCTTAATCTTAGTCAACCGAAAGTCTCACGACATCTTGCAGAGTTGCGAAAACATGACCTCGTTCTTGATGAACGTCGAGGAAAGTGGGTTTATTACCGAGTTAATCCAAATATAGAACCTTGGGTTAAACAAGTGTTGGAGCTTACATTGCAAAACAATCTATCGCTAATTGAGTTAGAGCTGGACAGTATCAAAAGTAAGTCATGTTCAAATGGCTCGGTTAGCTAATATCGGTACAAAACATATTTACAAATTAGTTTAATTTGAAGGGGATTCTATGAGTAACATCGTAGGTTGTGAGGAGGCCAGTGCCTCCCAAAAAATGAGTTTTCTGGACCGGTATTTAACGCTGTGGATTTTTCTTGCGATGGCTGTCGGCGTAGGCGTTGGAGTATTGTTCCCTCAAGTCGCTGAGTGGAACGAGACTATGTCTGTGGGTTCAACGAATATTCCTCTGGCTATTGGCCTTATCTTAATGATGTATCCACCTTTAGCAAAAGTGAATTACAGCCTGTTGGGAGAAGTGACTCGCGACAAGAGAGCAATAACACTTTCATTAGTTATGAACTGGGTTATCGGACCGGTTTTGATGTTTACCCTTGCCATCATTTTCCTGAGAGATCAACCGGGCTATATGGTAGGGGTAATCCTTATTGGCCTCGCTCGCTGTATTGCGATGGTTTTGGTGTGGAATGATATCAGCGGCGGTAGCAAAGAATATGGAGCGACGTTAGTTGCTTTGAATAGTGCATTTCAAATTGTGACTTACAGCTTTATGGCGTGGTTGTTTATAACTGTTTTACCACCTTACTTTGGGCTGGAAAGTTTTGTTGTGGATGTGACGATTCTGGATATTGCTCAGAGTGTACTCATTTACTTAGGTATCCCATTCCTAGCTGGTTTCTTAAGCCGTAAGTTGTTGGTGTCTGCAAAAGGTGAGCAGTGGTACAACGATGTGTTTATTCCTCTTATTTCACCAATTACACTTATTGCGCTTTTGGCGACTATAGTGCTGATGTTCAGTCTAAAGGGCGAGATGATCATTGAGTTGCCAATGGACGTTTTCAGAATAGCAGTGCCACTTATCATTTATTTTATGGTGATGTTTTTTGCGAGTTTCTACTTAGGAAAACGATTAGGTATTCCTTACGATCAGAACGCATCAATCGCTTTTACTTCATCTGGGAATAACTTCGAACTTGCTATCGCTGTTTCCATCGCAGTGTTCGGCTTAAACTCTGATCAAGCTTTTGCCGGTGTTATTGGTCCCTTGGTAGAGGTTCCTGTGCTAATCGCATTAGTTAACGTAGCCCTAAGAATGAAGCGTAAATACTATTCTTAATTGACCTAGCAGGGACTTACGGTCTGATATTCAGAAATCGTAAGTCCAAACTTAGGTGTTGGAATTATGGTGGTTGATGGAAGCAATGTTTAGCTTTCAGACAGTTGCATCACCGTTTTCGAAACATTCTCTGCGCCACGGTATATTTCGTCCATCACCGCGGATACTTCAGTGATTTTGTCTTTACCTTTGCTGGAAGTGTCAACCACGGATTCCATTGCAGAAGTTAAGTCTTCAGTCAATTTTTGGTTTGCCGTGATTACATGGGTAATCTCGGATGTAGACTTACTGGTCCTTGATGCCAATGAGCGAACTTCGTCAGCAACGACAGCGAATCCTCGACCTTGTTCTCCGGCACGAGCTGCTTCTATTGCAGCATTCAGAGCCAGTAAATTAGTTTGTTCCGCTATTCCATTAATGATTGATACGATTGAAAAAATGTTCTGAGATTGAACATTCAGCATTTGGACTTTTTCTACTGTAACTCGAACATCATCGGCAATTTGTGTCGACAGTGCTACCGAATCATTTAACAGTGAAGCTCCTTCTTTAGCGATTTGCGAAGTTTCTACAGAAGTGGACAATGCGACTTCTGAAGCTTTTGCAACAGCTAAGTTTTTACTCACTTGAGTGGTTATATTTGTAGCAAATTTAATGATCTTAGTTACTTTGCCAAAACGGTCAATGACAGGGTTATAGGTCGCCTCAAGCCAAATATCATTCCCATATTTATCTTTACGTAGAAATTGCCCAGATTTATAACTCCCTTTATTTAGGTCGTCCCAAAAGCGTGGATTTTCAATATAAAAATCATCGTTACACAACATTCTATGATGTTGCCCTTTAATTTGTTCTAGCTTGTAACCAAAGACTTGCAGGAAGTTTTCATTTGCATCAAGAATTTTTCCAGAAGGATCAAACTCAATCACCGCTTGAGAACGATTCAAAGCTTTGATTAAGTTGGTTTGAGCCTCATCTTTAATACGTCGTTTTGTAATATCTGAAGCGATTTTCATCACTTTGACGACTTTCCCTGAATGTTTGACTGGGAAATATGTCGCTTCCAGCCAGATTGTCTCGCCATTTTTATTAATGCGTTCAAAAGCTCCTGACTGAGGAACTCCGTTGGCGATATCTTTCCAGAATTGCGAGTATTCCTTTGATTTACTGTAGTTTTCACTACAGAACAAGGAATGATGCTTGTCTGCAATTTCGCTGAGTTGATAGCCAACCACATCAAGAAATAGAGAGTTAGCTGAAATGATTTTTCCACTTGGAGTAAACTCGATTACAGCCACACTATTTTGAATTGAAGATAAAAGCGAATCGCGTTTTGCAATTTCTTCATTTGCATTTTGCAATGCTAATTTTGTTTTTCTACCAAACATATATACCCCGTTAATGTGAACAACATAATGAGTTCCTCTCAAGCGCAACTGCTTAATAGTTAAGGCGTTGTGAGAGATACCGTATTTAGTTAGCCATATAAACCACTTATCTAAAGAGACTTAAATCGTTAACCAATTTACTAACAGGAGTAGGAAAAAGAGCTGCGCCTTTGCATAAGCCTTAAAAATATATTGCGCGCTATCTATCTGAGCAATCGATGTGCCACTTGTTGTAAAGGTGAGTTTTAAATGTTGTACAAATGTTTCAGAGGTGTGTAAGTAGACCGTTTAACGGTTAATCTTTCTTTGTCAGCTTTTGAACATTTGTTAATGTTGGTTCTGCCATCTATCTAATAACGCATTGCAAAACGGCGTTGTTATTTATCTGATCGAATTGGCTTAGCTAACCGAATTCAGGCTATACAGTTTTTCTAAACTACACTTTTAACATATGGCATGTTGAGTGATGCGTTTTCATTGGTTTGCGCGTGCCTAGCAGAAGGAGAGAGCATGTTCTCAGTCGGTAAGTCTTTACCTAGAATATTATTGGTTGATGATTCAATTGAACAACGACTCTTTTGTTTGCTTGATGGCGAAGTCGATTTTCACACCACGCCACTTGAAAGGTCAGTTCAAAGCCATTGGCGTGATTCCACGTCAGAGAGAACGCTATTTCGGTCTGTTTCAGCCGAAGAAATTGAATTGGGCTACTCCTTATGAAATTTTCTCTGACCAAAACTTTCCGTTTTTTATCTATTTGGCTTCCTTTGTGTGCGGGTACATTACTTACGGCATTAATTGCAATACTGCTGCACTCCCAAAACCAAGAGGATGATAAAGCTCATATAGAGTTGCTTATGACGCAAGCCGAATCAATTATTCAGGAGCGTTTTGCTCTGTACGAATATGGATTGAGGGGCGCTCGTGGTTCCGTTGTCACAGCGGGACCAGATAAAATCACTCGTAAGCAATTTGAAAGCTATATTGGGACGCGTGATATCACCAGAGAGTTTCCGGGTGCACTTGGATTTGGCTTTATTAGACGAGTGCCGGTCAAGGAAGAACAACGTTTTCTCGAAATGGCTCGGCAGGATGGTATGCCGGATTTTTCAGTTCGCTCATTGAATCCTCATGATGGTGATCGTTTCATTATTCAATACATCTATCCTATTGCTCCGAACAAACAAGCCATAGGGCTTGATATTGGCTCTGAAACAAACCGCCGAAATGCAGCACTAGCTTCTGCAAGAGAAAACCGAGCGTATTTGAGTGAGCCCATTACGCTGGTACAGGCTGACAAAAAAGCCCGACGCGGTGTGTTAATTATGCTGCCTATCTTTCCAAACGATTTCACCATGCAAACCCCAGAGGCTAGGGAGCAAAATGTAGTCGGTTGGTCGTATGCTCCTTTGATCATTGATGACGTATTGGCCGGTTTATCTTTGGTTATAGACCATGCACAAGTCCAACTGAGTAACCAAAATGAATCAACACCGTTTTATATTAGTGATGGTCATGGTTCGAACTACCATTTAGAAGACAAAATGGTACGTGTAATCAACGTTATGGGGCAGGAGTGGAAATTAGAAATTGTTCCGAATGATGAGGCTTACATGGCCAATCGCTGGGACATTCACTGGGTTATTATCATTGGTATGGGGCTGACCTTGCTGTTAGTTCTGAGCGTTAATTTTTTGCGCACAAATGCAGGGGACGATTTTGATGAAAACCGTGAAGCATATCGTGGTGTTCAAAGCGTCTTGCACTTCTTGCGTAGTTCGAACGTAAGAAAAACTTGGCCGTCAGCAATCGTCACTATGTTAGCGGTGTTTTTATTAATCAGCTGGCAAATGTTGGAGAGGCAAAAATCAGACTTAGCAAATGAACTTTCTCGTAATAATCATGAAGTGAAGTCAAACCTTGAAGAAATAGCCGCACAATATAGTCGTGACACGCTCTTTTTAGCCAATACTCCGCCAGTTATAGCAATGCTACAAATGGAAAGTCAGGATATGCCATTGGTTGGGCGTGCGTTGAAAGAGCTGTGGCGAGAGCGTATGACAGAGATATTCAAAGCTTACATGCAGACATCTCAAGAAGTATTTCAAGTAAGACTTATCACCGAAGAAAATAATTGGAAAGAACAGGTAAAAGTACAAAGAGAAGGCAGCAGTCTTATTGTCTTTAATGACGCTGATTTACAGGATAAAAGTTCAGAGCCTTATATATCACAAACGTTGAGTGTGGGAGGCAGTAAGGTTTATGTGTCTGATATCAATCTCAATAGAGAATATGGAGTCATTGAAACCCCTCATCGTCCTGTCTGGCGGTTTTCAACACCTTTGTATTTTAAAGATGGGAAACCATTTGGTCTCATCATTATTAACCTGAACGCCACTGCAATTTTAGATGAGATTACTTTGGGGAATATCGCTCATCTCCAATCTTACATTACGAACAGTGACGGGAGTTTTATTGTACATCCTGAACCGAGCCAATCCTTTGCGTTTGAGAACGGTAATCCGGTCAAGTGGAGTAATGAATTTCTCCCTGTAGAGCCGACAATATTGGCGATCACCGGAGCCAATGAATATGCAGGCAATAGTGGCGATATTTGGGCTGTTGATTCAATGTTCAATTTAGACACTACCACGTCGCCCAGACATCTCAATATCTATACAACGAGCACTAAACTGCCATTTATCATTCGTATTTCCTGGCAATTTATAGTGTTATTTTTTGCCATTCTAATATTCGTTTTTGTGAGCGTTGTGATTCAATATTGGCTTTGGATGAGCGCTTTGGTGTCACAGCGCGAGAAATGGAATCACCAGTTACAACGTCAACAAACCAAAGAATTATCAAGATTTAAAGCACTATTGGAGTCCTCCCCTGAAGCCACCTTGATTGTGGATCAAACTGGCATCGTCAAAATGGTAAACGCGGAAGCTGAGAAAGTGTTTGGTTTGTCGAGGAGTCAACTTGAGAATAATTCGATTGATCAACTCATCCCACTAGAATTTAGGGGAGCGCACAGTATGTATTTAAATGCATACATGAATAACCCTGAAAATCGTCGTATGGCTCCCTCTCGACAGCTATTTGCATTAAAAGGCACTGGTGAAAAGTTTCCTGTGGAAATTAGTTTAAGTGCGGTTCCTATGGAAGATGATTTGCTTGTTTCCGTTTCGCTTCGAGATATCACTGAAAGACTCAGAATAGAAAAAGAACTGAAGGTGGCGCTACAAGAAGCAGAGAATGCAACACGTGCTAAAAGCGCTTTTCTGGCGAATACTAGCCATGAGATAAGGACACCTCTTAACGCGATCATCGGGTTAACTCATATGTTTGCCGACGAATCACTGACAGAAACACAGCGTCTACTGATAGATAAAATAAGCCTTTCGGGCAAGTCACTATTAGGAATAGTCAATGACGTGTTGGACTTGTCCAAAATTGAAGCGGATGAGATGTCTTTAGAGTTACTGCCGGTTAATCTTCGCGATTTTTCTGACGAAATCAGCGGCGTGTTTACTATTCAAGCAGAACAGAAAAAGATTGAATTTGCTTTAGTACTATCACGTGATTTGCCCGATTGGATAGAAGCTGACCCGTTACGGTTGAAGCAAATCTTGAATAATTTACTGAGTAACGCCCTCAAGTTTACTGATATCGGAAAGATCAGCTTTAACGTTGAACTGAAAGATACGAAAGTTATTGATGATAAACCTCAAGCCATTGTGCGTTTTTCTGTTACTGATTCTGGTGTGGGGATATCACAAGAAAACATATCACGACTTTTTAAACCTTTTTCACAAGCGGATGCAAGTACCACAAGACGATATGGCGGAACTGGATTGGGGCTATCTATCGTAAGTCAGCTTGTTGGACTTATGGAAGGGGAAATTGCCGTAAAAAGCGAGGAGGGTAAAGGTTCTACATTTTGGGTTGATATTCCTTTCTCGGTGATTTCTGCTGATGAAATTGAGTTAGCCGGATTACAAAATCAGCAAATGTTGTATCTCATCGTGGCTGAAAATGATGAACAAGATGCTAAGCAGATTATGTCACTTACTCGCTCACTAGGATGGCGAGCAGATCTAGTGAATGACGGGAACGCGCTTGTCGAACTCTTTATTGAAAGGCAAGAGCATGGTTTGCGTCTACCGGATGCTTTAGTTGTTGATTGGAAAATGCCCGATCTTGATGGTGTTCAAACACTAGAGAAGTTAGCTCATCAAATCGAAAAAGATACACTGCCAGCCGTACTCATGGTTTCAGACATTGAAAAACAGCAATTAGGCCAGTTTGATGATAATCCTTTGATCGCCTATACACTGCAAAAGCCAGTGTCTGCATCGACCCTATTTGATGCGGTGAATGATACGGTTTGTCGTTTTACGGGTGATATTGAGCGTGTTTTGAGCGCTACGACGACAGCTCAAATAAAAGCAAAATGGCTGAGCAACTCGCGCATTTTGGTGGTTGACGATAGTGAAACAAACTTGGAAGTGGCGAAGTATCTTCTGACTCAAGCGGGAGCAGATGTAGAGACCGCGAATAGTGCCGACACAGCCATTAATAAGTTGGAAGCTGATTCGTCAAATTACGATGCTGTTTTAATGGATGTACAAATGCCGGTTATGGATGGACTTTCTGCTACGAAACACATCCGTCAATCTCTTGGTATGACGGAACTTCCTATCATAGCGTTAACGGCAGGAGCTTTGGTTGAAGAACGCAAACGTGCTTTCGAGGCCGGAATGAACGATTTCTTAACCAAACCTATTAGTCCGGCACAGTTAATCAGTGTGTTGAGAACTCATATATCGAAACCGCTTGGAACGAGTATTGAAGCAGATTCTATTGATATGCCTTTACAATCGGAAGACAGCTGGCCAGCGATTAAGGGGTTAAATTTAGCAGAAGCTAAACAGCTGTTAATGAACAATAAAGAACTGTTTTTTAATACGCTTCAGCATCTGCTGGAAGACAATGAAAACTTATTGTCGGATAAAGCTATCGGTGCCGATAGTCTAGATAATCCCGAGACTCGCGAGAGTTTGGCCGCACAAGCGCACAAATTACGTAGTTCAGCCGGTATGGTTGGTGCGCAGCGGCTCCATACGCTTGCTTCATCCGCTGAAAATACCTTAAGGGAGCCAGACACAAACGCAGAAAATATCATGCAGGAGCTGGTATCAGAACTTAAAGAGCTAAATGCGGCTTCTAAAGCGGCAATCATGCAATGGAAGCAAAGTCAGGAAATCTCGATCGTTCCTTCAACGATTGACAATGAAGCCTCACTAGATGCCGCCATAGAATTATTGAAAATGTTTAACGAACAAGACTTAAATGCATTAACATTGGTTGAAGAAGAAAAAGAACATTTATTCAATCTGTTAGGACGCGATAAGTTCAATTCGTTACTGGATTCAACAAAGCGTTTGAATTTCACACAGGCTAAAGAGGTCTTAGAGCCTTTTGTACTCAGTTCAAGGAAAGATAATGGATAAGCTGTCGGAAGAAAACATTCCAGAGATCCTTATTGTGGACGACGACAGTTCCGTCGTTATCGCATTACATAAAGTGTTGCAAGACGTTGGTCGA
The DNA here is from genome assembly GCF_021726015.1 of Vibrio sp. A1-b2. Classification (NCBI taxonomy): domain Bacteria; kingdom Pseudomonadati; phylum Pseudomonadota; class Gammaproteobacteria; order Vibrionales; family Vibrionaceae; genus Vibrio; species Vibrio sp. A1-b2. The sequence continues at coordinate 402,649 of NZ_JAKKCI010000001.1, read as the reverse complement.
ATTCGTTTTGCCTCGACGGCTTCTCAAGCTTTGGAGATGGTCAGTGAAACTCGCCCAGACTTAATTTTGTTGGATGTAGAGCTTCCAGACATCAATGGTCTTAAGCTCTGCATAATGCTTAAAGAAGATATGGCGACCGCGAGTATTCCGGTGCTTTTTATTACCAGTAAGATAGAAGCAGGTTTTGAGGAGAAAGTATTTGATGCAGGTGCTTCCGACTTTATCACTAAGCCACTAAAACCGCGCGTCGTCGCTGCTAGAGTGCAAACGCACCTTGCTTATCATAAAGCCCTTGTGCAACTGAACAAGCTGGCACATACAGACAGTTTGTCAGGGTTAGCTAACAGGCTGGCATTTGATGAACAATTAGATATCGAGTTTAGGCGTGCGCGCAGGCAACAAGAACCTCTATCTATTGTGATGATAGATATCGATGAATTTAAGAAATACAACGACTATTTCGGCCACGTGGAAGGGGATGACTGTATAAAAGCGATTGGACGGGGATTGAACAAAATTACCAAACGTCCTGCGGATTTTGCTGCACGTTTTGGCGGCGAAGAGTTTACTCTAATCTTGCCAAACACGGATAAAAAAGGAGCCGAAGTTCTCATCGGTAGCTTAATGTCTACAATTGCTGATTTAGCGATTAAGCACGCACCGGAAGCTATCTACCCAATCGTAACTGTGTCTGTTGGCTATTCGACGTTAGATCCTATGCAGTGTGATTTTAGTTCTGTCACCCCTCTTGATATTGTCAGCGCCGCAGACAAAGCTTTATATCAATCCAAACACGATGGACGTAATCGATATTCCTACCAAGCGTTGGAAGTGTAATCGTTACACTAGGAAAAAATAGAGGTTTTAAACTGATAGATACTGAGTGTTTTGCGTCAGTAAAAAGAATCTGCGTATTAGAGTGAGTTAACACTCCTCTTTCCGAGTGATCAGAAAGAGGAGCGGGTGTTTAACTAGACTTTGAAATATTCCAGTTCATTCGTTTGAGCTTCAGCTAACTGTGCAAGTTCTGTTGAAGCTTGCAGAGTTTGATGGATAGCGGAAACATTTCGGTTCACCAAATCAAAAGTGTTGGTGATGGACTGAGAAATTTCTTCGGTTACCGCAAACTGTTGTTGGGATGCGGTGGCAACCAAAGTGTTGATATCAGAAATCGACTGTGAAGCCGCTGCGATTTCTTCAAATGCTGCTTTGATTTGATCTGCCAGAGCGACGGAGTCTTCGATTAAATCAACGTTTTCCATCATGTTCTTGTTGGCTTTTTCAGACTGCCCACGCAATCTTTCAATTATCTTCTGAATGCTGACCGTTGATTCTTGAGTACGAGTAGCAAGAACCCTGACTTCATCAGCTACAACTGAGAAGCCGCGACCTTGTTCACCAGCACGTGCAGCTTCAATTGCCGCATTTAAGGCGAGCAAGTTAGTCTGTTCAGAGATGTTATTGATAACTTCAGTAACACTGCCGATTTCCAAAACCAACTGGCTGAGCTCACTGACAATGCTTGCTGTGTTGGTCACCGATTGGCTGATCTTATCGGTCAAGACGATGTTTTGTTCGAGCGTTTGTTTACCGCTTATAACGCTGTCTTGAGTTTTTCTAGCTTCGTCTTCTGCCATGACGGCTTTGTTGCTCACTTCTTGAGACGTAGAAGACAGCTCATTAATCGCAGTCGACACCTGCTCCATTTGCTGCAATTCGTCTTGAGCGTTGTTTTGCGTTTCATTCATCACAACGTTCAGTTCTTGCGCTGCCGAAGAGACATTTTCTGAAATGCTCAACGAGTTTTTGATCAATGTGGACAACTGAGCTGATAGGTTTATAAGAGAGAGGTAAATACCCGTTTCTTTACCAGTTTTAGTAAAGTTGTGCGAAAGGTTACCCGTGGCCATCTCTTCCATTAGCGCTGCGATTTCATCTGGAGCTCCACCGACGGGTCTTAACACTAACTTATTGATGATCATCATCAATACACCGCTGGCCAAAACGATACAGATTAATCCGGTTATTGCAGCGTAAATAAGCTGGTCGTTGGCCCCTTGTTCAATTTCACTGTTCGGTGTGAAGGTAACAAAGTTCCAGCCGCTTATTTCAAGGTGAGTCCAGAAAGCAGTAAAATCAACATCCTTTCCTCTCACTACTGCGGTGTAGCCTAGCTCAGGATTTGACTCACTGAATTCTTTATATCGTGGACGCTCATCAAAGATATTTTTACCAATAAGCTCAGGGTAAGGAGAGTGCAAAATTGAACCATCGTGAGCATAAAGGAACATGTCTTTTTTATCTGCAAAAGCACCTAAAACGGCACTTGCTTTGACGTTTGCTGTGATTGCGGTTTCGCTATTGAGTTTATAAGTAACTGCAATAACTAGGTGGCCCGTCACGACAGATTTAAACGGTTCAGAGACGTAGAACTCTTTGCCTTGGTTAAACACGGCATTGTAGTAAGAGCGGTTCATCTCTTTAGCGTTGAAAGGCAGTTTTTCACCATCAGAACTGAATAAGCTGCCATCACTGGTCAAAATTGACACGGATTCACTGACATCTTGTTGAACTCGCTGCAAGGTTTTTAGCTGGCGGATGACATGAGAGGCTAAGCTGCCTCCTTCTGTATCACCTTCAAACGTACTAAGCGCTGCAAGCTCACTGCGGTAACTTTCAAACTTGGCATTGAGTGTGGCTTCAATTGTTGCGTTGTGTTCCCGCAATAATTCTTTATGTTGATGAATGCTTTCATTTCTAAAAGCTCGGTAATCTAACGCTGCTATTAGTATCACAATAGCGGCTATGAGCAGACTCAATGTGCCGATAGTCTGTAGTTTGAATCTATTCATGATTCCCTCATTTGGCAATTTGCAATCTTTAAATATATACATTACGTATGGATAATCTATTTGTGCCGACTATATATTTTTTGTCATTAATTCGGTAGGCAAAATTTATAGAGTTTTCCTAAAACATATTTTGGGTCAATTTCAGAGCTAACCATATATGAAATAAGGGGCTTATACAGTTGTGTATATTGAACTCAAATAGAAATCAGCAAGATTGGAAAAAGCCAACGAGTGATAATAATTTTTTAATAATGTGATGCTAGAAGCGCACGATAAACATGCTCATAACCAATACTTGTGGCAACGAAAATCAATAATGCGGACATCAACAAATTGAAGGTTTTGAAATAGATTGGGTTCTCAATCCGTTTCCCCATGACCATTCCTGCTAAGGAATAACTGCTTGGTGCGCCAAAAGCCAGAAAGGCTAAGCCTACAGACCAAACGACAATCGCACTGCCACTAATACCCGCGGCAGGAAACTGAATGGTTGAAATTGGCATAGTAGCGACCAGTGCTTTCGGGTTAAGCAGTTGCATAAATAACCCGTTGTTGAAACTTAATATAGATACGTTAGCTTTATTGTCTGAGATATTGATATTTGCACGAAACACTTTCCACGCAATATAAACTATGTAAATACAACCAATTAGACTGATGTATGGCAGTAGAGAAGGGTTAATAAATTTAAGCCCAAGGAAACCGAGAAATATAAACAGAATCAACATGGCACATCCCACGCCGGCGAAAAAGCCAATATGTTCACGAGTTTTACCATTTAATCCACTGTGTAGACCTAATAGGTTAATTGGGCCAGGGGTGTACATTACACCAATGGCATAAGCGAGAATTTCTAACATTGAAAGCTCCAAATGTATGGAATTAAGAACAGAGTTGTAGCTGGTATTGTTTAGGCGTCATGCCAAACGTTCTTTTAAAATGACGATTGAGATGACTGTTATCGGCAAAGCCTGATAGTTGTGCAACATGGCTGGAAGGTAAGCCAGTTTCTAAATATTTACGCGCAGCATTAATGCGGCAGTTCAGCACGTATTGATGAGGGGTAATACCGAACTGACGATGAAATAAGCGAATAAAATGATACTTGGACATAGCAGCGGCTTGAGCGACGTCATCGATGGAAATATCTTGGTCAATATGATCGATGATGAAATCTTTTGCTCTGGTTAACAGGCTATCTTTTTTCGACAGAGGTGTATGGAAATCATGATTGAGTTTTCCGGCTTTGCGTACTAAAGAATGCGCAATATGAAATAGCCCGCTTTCAAACTCGATAGTCGAGTGGTTTGACTCACTGACGAGTTGGTGCATTGCTAGAATTTGGTGTCTTAGCACGGGATCATTGAGTAACGGACGGTCTACTCTTAATGTCGCCTCTTTTCCGTAACCTAACGCTTGAAAAAGCGGCTTCAATTCATTGGGATGAATATAGAGCATGACATATTCGAGGCTTTCACTAACACCGGAATGACCGTCGTGCACATCTTCAGGATTGAAGAGCAGTACTCCGCCTGCTGGGCTTTTATGGAAAGCGTTTTGGCAGAAAAAATCTTGGCGACCTTTCAGAGTAACGCCAAGGGAATACTCCTCATGCGCATGTTTGGCATAAGAAAAATCGCTCATCGTTGCTTCTAGTGCGGTGACTAGCTGCTTTTGACTACTGCTGAACTGAAAGCGATTTTCTTGTTTGGCACTCAAAACGATTCCCTTAACGTGTGATTCCTATAGTTCCCAGTATAGTTACTCGCTGAATCGAAAACTTGAACAAAATTGCTCATTATTGCTCTTGGATATCAAACTTAATAAATATCCATTTGCCTTGTTACCGCTGCCATTGCAATGCCTAAGGCTATTGCGGTTAACGGTCTTTTGGTTGTTAAAGCGAATATCGCTGTCATCGCAAGTGCGAGTTTTGCTCCCATATCACCTTGGATTAACAGAGGTGCAATAATCGCAACTAACACTGAACCCGACATTGCCGCAATGAACTGTTGTACTTTTTGATTAATCGGCACAAAACTCATGACAAACACGCCGCCCCAGCGAGTGACCAGTGTGACCAGCGCCATAATCAGAATAACGAAAAGTGCACCAGTTCCTGCGGTTTCAATGCTCATGTGATTCTTCCTTCAAAATAATGCCTAATAAACCGCCGACTAATGCACCGGCAAAAACGTGACTGTTTTCAGGTAAGTACAGATATGCCAAAACCGACGCCACGGCAGCGCCACCCCAAATGATCAAGGTGCGTTGATCTTTCTTACCTTCCAGAACCATGGTGAGCAAAAAGCACGACATCACCATATCGAGACCAAAGGCTTTTGGGTCACTGATAGAACTACCGAAATAGAGACCAAGCCAAGTGCCTGCGATCCAGAAAACCCACATGGTTAACCCGCCACCAAGCAATATGCCCAAAGCTTTGCCATATTCCCTGCGATTAAACGCCTGCAAAGACATCGCCCAGTTGGCATCAGATGCGACCATCATTACGCCGTATCGCTTTAATGGATTGAGATGTTTTAACCAAGGGTAAAGAGAGGCGCCCATCAAAAGGTGTCTGGCGTTGATAGCAAAAACAGTGACGACCAGCGGAAGAATAGGTACCTCAGTACCCCATAAATTCAGACTACCGAACTGAGATGCGCCAGCGAAAACAGCAGCACTCATCAACACAGTTGAAAGATCATCTAATCCGGTTTGAGAAGCTGCTAACCCAAAAGCCGCACCAAATATGGCAACAAAGAGTGAGATAGGTAAGAATTTCCGAACACCAGAATAGAAGTGGTGAGCGGAAAACCTGAGATCGTTTAAATCTATTTCTGACAAAAGACGTTCCTTATCTTACAAAGAAGGCAATTATGCTTATGATTTCTTATGTTGAGGTTGTAAGGAACTTTTTCAATCCATTAACAAAATAAAAACAACCAAGTGGAGTGAATGAGGTTGCTAGACGAAGTCGGCGGACACGTGGATTACTATTTAATACTGTTTGTCAGCTTTCCATAGATATAGGCGAGTTCCGCAACAGTATGAGCCGAGAATTTCTTTAACAGACTTGCTCTGTGAACTTCAACAGTACGCATGGCAATACAAAGTTCGTCAGCAATACGGATGTTGCGTTTGCCTGAAATAATCAGTCTGAGTATGTCTTTTTCACGTTTGGTTAGCGAGTCATAGCAAGCCTTGGCGTCAACCCAGTCGAGTTTGGCCGCAGATTGGGCTTGTCCATCAATGATGGCTTGGACCAGTTCGTCACCTTTTACCGGCTTTTGAAAAAAGTGAATTGCGCCTTCTTGCAGAGCGTCGACAGCCATTGGGATATCACCATGGCCAGTGAGGTAAATGATCGCTAAAGGACTGTTGGCTTCGTTAAGAATTTGATGAACCTGCTGACCTCGAAGTTGTGGCATTCGGCTGTCCAATATCACACAGCCTGGTTTGGTGATGTCGACAGAATCCAGAAACAGTTGGCCGTCTTCAAATGTAGTCACTTTAAAATCGTGTTCTTCAAGCATAAAGGCGAGCGAATCACGAACGGACTCGTCATCGTCGACGACATAAACAGGAAGTTGTGCATTGATGTGGTTCATAAGTGATATTCCTGGTGATCCATTAAAAATAGGGCAGCGAAAGCGTGACCATACAGCCGTGAGGTTTTATAGACTCCAACTTAATCTGACCATGGTGGGTTTCCATAACATCTCGGCATATGGCTAACCCTAAGCCAAGTCCGTTCTCTTTGGTTGTAAAGAAGGCGTCGTTTATTTCAATTCCCGCTAACCCCGTGCCATTGTCTGTAATCTTAACCAGCAGGCTGTCCTGATGATATTCAGCCTCTACAGTAATGGTTGCTTGATAGTCTTCAGTTTTATGGTGTTGTTGGAAGCTGATACAGGCATCAATGGCGTTATTTAATAAGTTTACTAACACTTGCTGCATGCCCACGGAATCAATGTCAGCGGCAATGACGTCACCTTCCGTTTCGCGCATCAGTAATACCGAGTGTTTCTGCAACCGGTAATGCATTAACTCTAGGGTGTCGGTTATCAGATCTTCTACATTGTTCGGTTGCTTTTCGATGCTGCGTTTTTTAATGAGATTGCGTAAACGATGAATAATGGCATCTGCTCTATCCACCTCTTTTTGAATTTTATGAAAGACCGGCACGATATCTTCATTCGGTCTTTGCTTAGAAAGTCTCAATAAGCCACCTTCACTGTAATTTCGTATTGCAGCGAGAGGTTGGTTGATTTCATGTGCAAGGCTGCTTCCCAGCTCATCGACAATGGCTACGCGCTGAGAGTGTTCAAGCTGTTCACTTTTTTCTTTAAGTCGAGATTGTGTCTGTTCCAGAGCCTGCTTACTTTTGCTGAAACGGTATTCAAGCCAAAAGTGATAAGCGTTCAAAACGATGACAAATACAAATACTGCCCATGCCCATTCCTGATGAAATCGCAGCCAACGAAAGGCTTCTTTCCACCAAGGTTCTTGAAATGGGTGGAGGTCTAACGCCTGATAAAGTTTATCAATGGACAAAAGGCTGGCGGGAGATGTCCAGCCAGAGGCTCCGGCAGCAATAGCCGCTTGGCTGTCCGATGGCATTGCCAGTAAGGCGCGAGTGACCTGTTTTGCCAGTTGAGAAGATGCACGCTCAGTTTTTGCAAACGACCAGTTTGGATAAAGGCGAGTCGATACCTGACAAGGGAAATCATTCGGTGTCTGCGCATTAATCACTCGATAAGCATTGGCTTCCAATAATCCTTCATGTTGCATGGTTTCGAGTAGGCAAACTGGAACTATTGCTGCGTCGACAATCTTGTCTCGCAGTTGGTAGAGATTGGCGTCGATCGGAAAGCCCAGAAAACGAACATTGGCAAAGAAGTCATTCGGGTTGATTCCCATTTCTAACACTTGATAGCGCAGCGTCAGATACCCCCCGAACGCGCGTTCTGAAACCGCAGCCATCGGTTTTCCTGCTAACTCTTCGATTTTGAAATATGGAGCGTCTTTTTGCACCACCACGGCTGAGCCAATGGTGTGATTAAAGTGACTGGCTAGGCCGCTGTTGAGGGTGGCTAACCACGACAGTTCAAACTGTCTGCCCAAACGCACCGCTTGGCCGGGATTGGTCAGGATGAAATCCATGCTCTGATTCTGCACGGCGGTTGCCATACTCTCAAGATCCAGAGGATGAAGGATAAAGTCGCTATCAGGAATTTGTTGGCTCAGCCAATCCATTGTCGGTTGCCAACGCTGCTGTGCGTACAAGTTGCCTCGTATGGCTAACACACCAATATCAACAGAGTTTTTCTCTGTTGATTGTCCAAAGCTGAACGCAGAACACAGCAGAGAGATACTTGCCAAAAGCAGAGCTGCAATGTGCTGTATACCCGTTCTCATCATCGCCTGAATTGTCCGTTTGAAATCCTTATATGGCTAAGGATAACAGCATCTTACTGCTAGCTACATTTGTTTTAGATCAACTTTGATCTGGGTATGTGGAAATCCACTATATCGGCAAGTAGGGGCTTTTCTGACAATAAACACAGAACCCTTATAAATTTAGCAGGTGAGTGATGGATACGAGCAAAAGACGCTTCATGAGTGCCGTTACTGCTGGTGCTGCTTTGATTCCAATCACGGGTGTTGGAACAGCAACAGCAAGTACCGTGATACGAAATAACCAGTCGCCAGACCGAAAAGGACAAACTGGTAAGCGTTACGCCATGGTGATTGACTTACGTAAGTGCGTTGGTTGTCAGGCGTGTACGGTTGCTTGCAGTGTGGAAAACCAAATACCGATTGGTCAGTTCAGAACCACAGTCAAACAATACGAAGTGACTCTGGAAGATGGCTCATCTGCAAAGCAAAACGTAAAAGCGTTTACCTTACCCCGTTTGTGTAATCACTGTGACAACCCACCTTGTGTTGCAGTTTGTCCGGTACAAGCCACCTTTCAGCGTGACGATGGCATTGTGATGGTTGATAACAGTCGTTGTGTTGCCTGTGCTTACTGTGTTCAAGCTTGTCCTTATGATGCACGCGTCATCAACCATGACACGTTGACCGCCGATAAATGCACCTTCTGTGCTCATCGTCTTGAAAAAGGGTTGTTGCCTGCTTGCGTGGAAACCTGTGTAGGTGGTGCAAGGGTGATTGGCGATATCAATGATCCGAACAGTCACGTCAGTCAGTTAATCGCAGAGTATGGTGATGATCTCAAGGTTTTAAAACCGAATGAAAATACTCGTCCGCATGTGTTCTACATCGGTATGAACGAAAGGTTTGTTCATCCATTGCAAGGGCAATCTGTGATTTTTGAACCGCAAGGAGAACCAGCATGAACATTACCGAAGTTCTCGTTCAACCACAGGCTGTTGCTTGGCTGCCATGGGCCGTTCAGTATTTCTTCTACATCGGTTCGGCCTATGCAGCAGCGATACTGTTTGTGATTGCGTTAAAATTTGATCAGCAAAGTAGCCATCGTCTGCGTGCTGCGTTGGTACTCACTATGGCGATTGGCGCTGTAGTCGGCCCGCTTGCACTGACTGGCGATCTTCATCAGCCGGGTAGAGCATGGCATTTTTACGTATATTTCACACCATGGTCATGGATGTCGTTAGGTTCTCTGTTGTTACCTGTGTTTTCCGGCTTGGCGATAATCACGACTTGGTTGTACTTGCGTAATGACTTGATGAAATTAAGTGATAGCCAAGGAAAAGTGTTCAGATGGATTTCCAAACTGACGCTGGGTCAATGGCAGATTTCTCATAAACACATGTTAGTAGTGTCTCTGTTCACCGCTCTTTCTGGCTTAACCATTGCGGTGTATACCGGCGCTGAGATTATGGCGGTACATTCCCGTCCTTTATGGAATCAGCCTGCATCGCCACTGTTTTGGTTTGTTTCTGCCTTCTTAGGTGCCGTGGGTTTTACGCTGTTTGTCTGGCTGCTTTTCCCAAACAAAAGTAAGCAAGATTCACTGACGTCCTTTGATCTCAATCTGCTGAAAAAAGTGGTCTCATTGAGCAGCGTTCTTTCATTGGTGCTTGTACCGATTTGGGCGTCGAATAATCAGACATTTTCGCTATATCTCAGCAATGAGTGGGTACATCAGCTGGCAATGATTTCAGTTTTGATGCTACTCAGCGTTGTCTGGGGCATGTTTTGTCTGCGAGAGCATTACAGAAAAACAGGTTTGCTAATGATGGGGTTGTTGGCTCTTGGTGCTGCATGGGTTGTACGTTGGGTCACCATGATGCAGGTTCAGACCATTGCCAAATACGATATTGGACCGATTCCGTATCAGCTCTCATTAGGATCTGATGGCTTACTGGGTATTGTAGGGATGTTCGGTCTATGGCTGGCTCTTGCTCTGCTGGCTAGCGAGTTAGTTTCATCCAGTGACAAACATTCACATCTACTCATCAATAATTAGAGGAACAGTTCTATGGACAATAAACGTCGTCAGTTTTTGAAGTCTGGCCTCGCCGTTGGTGGTGCAGGTGCGTTTGCAGCAGGTTATGCGACCACAACCAAACATATGGTCGAAGGCGTGGTTGAAGGTAAAGCTGGCAGCCCAACTAAGGATATTCATCATGGTAATTCACTGGAAGCTGAGTATACGGTCAACGCAAAGGGGAATTTGATTCCCAATCCAAATCAGCGAGTCGCGCCTTCAATGTGTTTTGGTTGTTGGACTTTGTGCGGTTTGCGGGTACGTATCGATAATAAAACTGACGAGATTTTACGTATCAGTGGTAATCCGTATCACCCGTTGTCGCACCAAAAAGCGATTCCATTTGAGACACCGGTTAAAGACGCTTATTTGAGTTTGGCTGGTGAAGCGGGCTTGGAAGGGCGCTCCACAGCGTGTGCTCGTGGCAATGGTATGTTGGAGGTTCGCAATAGCCCATATCGTATTACTCAGCCATTAAAACGAGTGGGTAAGCGCGGCGAAGGTCGTTGGATTCCTATCAGTTACGAACAATTGTTGGAAGAGATTATCGAAGGCGGTGACCTCTTCGGTGAGGGACATGTGGATGGTTTGCGAGCGATACGTGATGTAAAAACACCGCTTGATCCAGAGAATCCTGAATACGGTCCTAAAGCCAACCAATTGCTGGTTACTAATGCCTCGAATGAAGGGCGTGACGATATCATCAAGCGCTTTGCCTTCAACAGTTTCGGCACTCGTAACTTTGGTCATCATGGTTCGTACTGTGGTTACGCGTTTCGTGCCGGAAGTGGTGCTCTGCTCAATGATTTAGACAAATATGCCCATTTAAAACCTGACTTTGATAATGCGGAATATGTGATTTTTATTGGAATGTCGCCAGCTCAGGCAGGTAATCCGTTTAAACGTCAGGCGCGTCAGTTAGCGCAAGCCAGAACCAGCGGCAAGTTGGAATACACCATAGTGACGCCGAGCTTGCCTGCCGGTTCATCCAGTCTTGCTGCCGCAGACAGAAATAACTGGCTACCGATCAATCCGGGCACTGACTCAGCTTTAGTACTGGGGATGATTCAGTGGATCATTGAAAACCAACGTTATAACCAGAACTTTCTTGCCCAGCCGGGGGTTGAGGCAATGAAAAAGGCGGGTAACGCTCACTGGTGCAACGCGACTCACTTAGTCATCAGTGACGAAACTCATCCTAGAAACGGCAGCTTTCTTCGCGCTTCGGATATGGGTTTACCGTTTACGGGCGAGCCTCGTTCAGACACTGACCCTTATGTGGTTGTGAACGCAACAAGTGGTGAGTTCGCTTTACATACTCAGAGTGACACTGCGGCTTTGTTTGTTGAAACAGAGGTCAAGCTTGGAAGCGTATTCGTTAAGGTGAAGTCCTCTTTACAACGTTTAAAAGAGGAGGCGTTCAAATATGATTTGGACTTTTACAGCCAACAATGCGGGATTGCTAAAGAAGACATTATTGCATTGGCTAAGCGTTTTACCAGCTATGGCACCAAAGCAGTTGTCGATACTCACGGCGGAAATATGCACAGCAATGGTTTCTATAATTCGTTCACTATTTTGATGTTGAATGCGCTGGTGGGGAACATCAACCTCAAAGGTGGCGCGATGGCAAAAGCGGGTGGTTATCCGACTTCTGAGGATGGACCTCGCTACGATTTCACCAAGTTTGAAGGTAAAGTCGGCCCGAAAGGTATTTTCCTATCACGTAGCAAGTTCCCTTATCAGAAAACCAGCGAATACAAGCGAAGAGTGGCCGCAGGGCAATTGCCATATCCAACACGAGCTCCTTGGTATCCAATATCCGCTCCGCTTTTGACAGAACATTTATCCGCCGCTGTGGATGGTTACCCTTATCGCATAAAAGCGTGGATAAACCATATAGCGAACCCACTTTATGGTGTTCCGGGGCTAAAAACCTTATTGGAAGATAAGCTAAAAGATCCGAAACACTTGGGTTTGATTGTGTCTGTGGATGCCTTTATCAACGAAACCACATCGCTGTCTGACTATCTGGTTCCAGATACTGTGACGTATGAAAGCTGGGGGATGGCCGGTCCGTGGCATGGCGTACCCGTAAAAGCGGTCACTGCACGTTGGCCAATTGTTGAGCCTCGTACTGAGAAAACAGCGGATGGTCGTCCAATTTGTCTGGAAAATTTCTTGATCGATGTAGCGAAGAAAATGCAGCTGGGCGGGTTTGGTGAAAACGCAGTTAAAGATACACAAGGGCAGTGGCATGCCATTCATAGCGCCGAAGATTTTTACTTACGTTCGGCGGCCAACTTAGCTTATGTCAAAGGCGGCGTGCCTGAGGTTTCTGCGGAAGATATTGCTTGGTCTGGATTGGAAAGACTGCTGCCAGCGATGCAGAGAGTGTTAACACCTGAAGAGATGAAGAGAGTTGCGTTTATTTTTGCCCGTGGAGGAAGGTTTGAGAACGCAACGGAAGCCTATAAAGGCGAAGAGATGAAGTATAAGTGGAGCCGTCCGGTGGCGATTTGGAATGAAAAGGTGGGTACTTCGCGTAATACCATGACCGGCGAATTGTACACTGGCTGCCCGAGCTGGCATCCGCAAAAACTCAGTGACGGTACGCCAATAGAGGAGAGATATCCTAAGAGCGAATGGCCAATGTCACTCACCAATTTTAAATCGAACATTCACAGTGCGGTTTCGAACTTGTCACCACGTCTGCATTCAATAAAAGGAACCAATCCGGTCTATATCCATCCGAAAGATGCACAATATGCGGGTATTGAAACTGGAGACCTTTTTGTTGTGGAAACGCCGAGCGCTCAAATTAAGGCGACAGCTATGGTGCTTGATGGTATTCAACCGGGGACATTGGGTTTCGAGCACGGCTTTGGTCATACCGAATTGGGCGAACGTGCTCACTGGATTGGCGACAAACAACAGCCTGTAAAAATGAAGACTAGCGATGGTGTCAACATCAACGATATTGGCATGATTGATCCAACCCGAGAAGGCAAAGGCGTATTGCTCGACTGGGTGGTGGGAGCTGCTGCACGTCAATCACTGCCAGCTCGGATTTATAAAGCATAAAACAAAGCACTTAGTGACTTGCAACATCGCCTTTAGTCGTAGTGATAGAGGCGGTGTTTTATGTCGTTATGTGGAAATCCACAATAGTCGACTTACTAATAATACTGACAATAGTAGGAGTAATAATAGAAGTAGTAATAGTGAGTCAGCATGTCAAATTTACAACTATGGGCTGCTTTGCCCATGCTGGTTGCCTCAGTCAGTATTCAGGCGGCGGAAATGCCAGTCAAAGCTGGCGTCTGTACCAGTTGCCATGGGCAGGATGGGAAAGGTCAGCCAAATATTGCACCGATGCTTGCAGGGTTAAGCGCGGAATATCTGGATAGCCAAATTCAGCTGTTCTTATCCGGTGAACGTAAAGATCCCCTGATGAGCCCGATGGCAAAAGAGCTGAGTGAGCCTCAAATTCGCAAAGAAGTGACCGAGTACTATGCGTCATTGCCTAGCTATGAGTTTACTAATCTCGAACAGCGCGGTTCTCAAGCCGATATCAGCAACCCTTATCGAAAACTGGTTTATCAAGGGGATTGGGACAGAAATATTCCCGCGTGCGCCACTTGTCATGCCGCCAGTGGGATGGGTGTGGTGCAATTCCCTCGCTTAGCAAGTCAGCATGCTTATTATCTGAAGAAGCAACTTCATGATTGGAAGAAGGGTGTTCGTAGTGGCGACCCACTCAATATGATGTCTACCATTGCCCAAAAGCTAACAGACGATGAAATAGAAAATTTGTCGTTCTACTTTGCGTCATTTCGATACTAGGAGTTTGCTATGAAAGTCATTTATTCATTGTTGGCGTTCAGCATGCTTTCTGTATCGGCAAAAGCAAATACTGAGTTGCCTGACCGTCAGGCTGAATTACCTGCGGCAAAGAAAAACAGTCAAGCCGAATATCTTGTCCCAAGAGATTTAACCACTATCACCAATGATGAATTTGGAGAGAAGGTTAAACTCGGTTACTCATTGTTCGTCAATTCACAGCAGATGCGTGGTAAGTACGTTGGCAATGACCAGAACTGTGTGAACTGTCATATGGAAGCGGGTCGCAAGGCAAACTCAGCGCCTTTGTGGGCTGCGTATATGGCTTATCCTGCATACCGTAAAAAGAATGATCGCGTGAACAGCTACGCTGATCGAATCCAAGGATGTTTTACTTATTCAATGAACGGTAAACCGCCAGCCTATGATTCTCCGGAATTGGTTGCGTTGAGTGCTTATGCTTATTGGTTAGCCATGGGCGGTTTGATGGATCAACATGGTCTGGAAAATGAACCAGTGCCAGCTTTAGACGATAAGCAGTTGCAAATTGGTGGTAAGGCTGAGTCGTTTCCCATGCCAGACGTTATCGCTCAGGCTCTTCCGGTTGATAAGCGTGGCAGTTTGGCAGGGCGAGGTTATCCAAAGATAGCAAATCCTGAACTGGAACCTTCACTTGAGCGCGGAATGCAGGTGTATGCAGACAATTGCGCGGCTTGTCATATGAAAGATGGACAAGGCGTCTCGGATAGTGAGGGGCATTCTTATATTCCGCCTCTGTGGGGCAAAAATGCGTATAACTGGGGCGCGGGCATGCACCGTATTAATACTGCGGCTTACTTCATTTATGAAAATATGCCATTGGGTAAAAGCGTTCAGTTAACTGTACAAGAAGCTTGGGATGTATCCGCTTATGTGAATAGCCAAGAGCGGCCACAAGACCCAAGATACAAGGGCAGTCTCGAAGAGAATCGTAAAAAGTACCATGCTCATGATGGGTTCTACGGCAAATCTGTAAATGGATACACGCTAGGTAGCGATGCGTTTCCTTCGGCAGTTGTGAAGTAATAAATACAACGATGACACTCGTCTTTGTTGCTGTTAAAACCTAAAAAAAGGGCTCTACCGAAGTAGAGCCCTTTGTCGTTAATAGGAGATAAAATGTATGATTTAAGCTTGTTTTCGAATCAGGTAATCAAACGCACCTAGACTCGCTTTTGCACCTTCGCCCATAGCAATAATGATTTGCTTGTAAGGTACAGTGGTTGCGTCACCAGCAGCAAAGACACCTTCCATGCTAGTTTCGCCGCGGCTGCCTACTTCGATTTCACCACGAGCAGACAACTCGACATCAGAATCCTTTAACCACTCAGTGTTTGGTACAAGGCCAATTTGTACGAAGATACCTGACAGTTCAATCTCTTTGATTTCGTCTGTATTGCGATCTTTGTATTTCAAACTTGTTACGCGTTTACCGTCACCGACTACTTCAGTCGTTTGCGCCATTGTGATGATTTCAACGTTTGGCAGAGAGTTTGCCTTGTTAATCAACACTTGGTCAGCACGTAGCGTGTCTGCGAACTCAAGAACAGTAACATGTTCAACGATACCTGCTAGGTCAATTGCCGCTTCGATACCTGAGTTACCACCACCGATTACCGCTGTTCTCTTGCCTTTGAATAGTGGGCCGTCACAGTGTGGGCAGTAAGCCACGCCTTTGTTACGGTATTCCTGTTCACCAGGAACGTTCATTTCTCTCCAACGTGCACCTGGGCTAAGGATGACACTCTTACTCTTCAGCGTCGCACCGCTTTCAAGGCTGACGTGGATGTAGCCATCTTCTGTGTAAGTAGCACCCATTAGCTTATCAGCTTGTTGCTCAGTGATGATGTCTACACCGTATTCTTTTAGGTGTTCACCTAAATCGTGCGCAAGTTTTGGACCTTCAGTATGTTTAACCGAAATAAAGTTTTCGATTGCCATTGTATCCATGACTTGGCCACCCAAGCGTTTAGCTACAACACCTGTACGGATGCCTTTACGAGCAGCGTATACCGCAGCCGCACTACCACCAGGGCCACCACCGATCACAAGAACATCGTATGGTTCTTTTTCGTTTAGACTTGCTGCTGCTTTGTCTGCCGCGCCGTCATCAATTTTGTTCAGGATTTCAGTCAGAGACATACGGCCTTGACCGAACAGTTCGCCATTTACGAATACGCTTGGTACCGCCATGATGTCGCGAGATTTCACTTCATCTTGGAACAGTGCGCCGTCAATCATGGTTGTACGAATGTCTGGGTTAATCGCCGACATCATATTGAACGCTTGCACTACGTCAGGACAGTTTTGGCAAGATAGAGAAATAAAGATTTCTACATCGAGCTTTTTGTCCAATTTAGCGATTTGTTCAATCGTTTCTGCCTCTAGCTTAATTGGATGACCACCTGAGTGAAGTAGAGCCAATACCAGAGAGGTAAACTCGTGTCCCATTGGAAGACCAGCAAAACGTAGCTGAGTGCCTTTCTTAGGGTTTGTCACTGTCATTACTGGACGACGAGTGCTTGCTGCGTCATCGCGAGTCACAGTCACTAAATCGCTTAGCTCTGCAATTTCGTTCGCTAGTGATTGAATATCATTAGATGCCTTGCTTTCATCTAGGCTGACCACTAACTGAACTTCTTCTTTAAGGTTGCTAAGATATTGTTTTAATTGTTGTTTAATCGCCTGATCTAACATTTTTTGTTATACCTATTCGTAATTCTATTAAAGAGAGCGGTCACTCTGGATAAATTCAATTCTTTATTTGCTGAGGGGGAGAGCCAGTCAAGCTCGTAGGTCGTTAGGTACATTGCCTGACCAGCTCTCTAATTCAGCTACCTTCCAATATGAAGCCGCCGAACGGCTTCAAATGGATTAGGTCTTAAGCTTTATGCTTAGATTTTGCCTACTAGGTCTAGAGAAGGAGCTAGTGTTTCTTCGCCTTCTTTCCATTTAGCTGGACATACTTCACCTGGGTGAGAAGCAACGTATTGTGCAGCTTTGATCTTACGTAGTAGGTCTTCTGCGTCACGACCGATGCCTTCAGCTGTAATTTCAACTGCTTGGATAACACCTTGTGGGTCGATAACGAAAGTAGCGCGGTCTGCTAGACCTTGGCCTTCACGCATCACACCGAAGTTGTTAGTGATGTTGCCAGTTTGGTCGCCTACCATGTAGTAGTTGATTTTGCCGATTGTGTCTGAGCTATCGTGCCATGCTTTGTGAGTGAAGTGAGTGTCAGTTGATACTGAGAACACTTCTACTCCACGAGATTGAAGCTCTTCGTAGTGGTCAGCTAGGTCGCCTAGCTCAGTTGGACATACGAATGTGAAGTCAGCTGGGTAGAAGAAGAATACAGCCCATTTACCTAGTACGTCTTTCTCAGAAATGTCTACGAATTTGCCGTCTTTGAATGCCGTTGCGTTAAATGGTTTGATAGTAGTGTTAATCATGTTTTTACCTTCCTAAGAGTTTTTTGGTTTGGCAATTTCTGTCTCTTGCCTTCGAGATGTATATTCACATGAAGAGATGGCTAAGAAAAATTGCTTGTTCTTATTGAATTGATTGGTAAAAACTATTGGTAGGTATTGCAGACTTTGCTCGGTGAAACAAAAAGGGACGCTAAGCGTCCCTTTATACTTTTTGATCTAGCGCCAACCTGACGTTGTAAGAGTGTTATTCGTCAGCAAAGTGAGAAACAGCCAATACGCCTCTAACTGCTCGTTTCCAGCCGTTGTAACGTTGAGCTCGTTTTGCTTCATCTTGTGCTGGTTCAAAGACTCGGTCGATTTCAGCTTTATCAGCAACTTCATCCAAAGATCCCCAGTATCCGACAGCAAGGCCAGCTAAGTATGCCGCTCCAAGAGCCGTCACTTCTGTAACCTTAGGACGTTGCACATCCGTGTTCAGAATGTCTGATTGGAACTGCATTAGGAAGTTGTTCGCTACCGCGCCACCATCAACACGCAGTGTGGCCAGTTTGATACCCGAATCCGCTTGCATTGCATCAATTACGTCACGGCTTTGATAGGCAATACTTTCCAATGTTGCGCGAATAATGTGGTTGATACCTGTGCCGCGACTCATACCTACGATAGTACCGCGAGCATATGCATCCCAGTATGGAGCGCCAAGCCCTGTAAAGGCTGGAACCACATAAACACCATTTGAAGAATCCACTTTAGTTGCAAAATATTCAGAATCTTTTGCATCAGTGATGAGTTTCATTTCATCACGAAGCCATTGAATAGCAGCGCCGCCAATAAAGACTGAACCTTCTAACGCGTAAGAGACTTTACCTTCTGGGTCACAAGCTAGCGTTGTTAACAAGCCGTTTTTCGACGTCACTTTCTCTTTACCAGTGTTCATTAACAAGAAACAGCCGGTACCATAGGTGTTCTTAGCTTGACCCGGTTTAACACACATTTGACCAAATAGCGCAGCTTGTTGGTCGCCTGCAATGCCTGCGATTGGAATACGAGTACCGCCTTTACCACCGATGTTAGTTTCGCCATAGACTTCAGAGGATGCTCTTACTTCTGGCATCATTGATAGCGGAATATCCAGTTCTTTAAGGATTTTTTCATCCCATTGAAGGGTGTTGATGTTAAACAGCAAGGTACGAGAAGCATTGGTATAGTCAGTGACATGGACACGACCTTGAGTCATTTTCCATACCAGCCAAGTATCAACCGTACCAAACAGTAGTTTGCCTTCCTGTGCAAGTTCACGTGCACCAGCCACGTTCTCAAGCACCCATTTCACTTTTGTGCCTGAGAAATATGGGTCTAGCAGCAAACCTGTATTTTCGCGTACGTACTCTTCAAAGCCGTCAATTTTCTTCAGCTCTGCACAGATATCAGCTGTTCGGCGGCATTGCCATACAATCGCATTGTAAACAGGCTCGCCCGTTTCTTTGTTCCAAACAATGGTGGTTTCACGTTGGTTAGTAATACCAATCGCAGCTACTTGGTCTGAACGAATGCCTTTTTGGCCTAATGCTTCAACCAATGTAGAACTTTGTGTCGCGTAAATTTCGAGAGGGTCGTGTTCCACCCAACCTGATTCAGGGTAGATTTGGGTAAACTCGCGTTGTGCAACACTCACGATGTTTGCGTCATGATCGAGCACTACTGCTCGTGAGCTCGTCGTGCCTTGGTCAAGAGCAACAATATATTTATTATTCATAGGTAGGGATCCTTTTCACTTTATTGGATTTATTCTTTTTATTGCTCAAACCTGAGCTTTTGAGTCATCTGCGATTTCACACTCTTCGCACTGATTTGGAATGGTACAGCCTGTGCCCACAGTCGGTACGTACGCACCGATAAATTTAGGATAAGCCCAACCACCAAAACAAGCGCCAGCAACGGTTGCAACTATCGGAATGATAAAGTAGGGAATATCTTTCGCGCCACTTAATGCGTAATCCCATCCTGCTAGGTATGCAAATAATTTTGGTCCAAAGTCACGAGCAGGATTCATCGCAAAACCGGTCAGTGGACCTAACGAACCACCAATAGTGGCAACCACGATACCGATTAGAAGTGGGTTTAGCGCTCCACGTGCTGCACCATTATTTTCATCACCTAAAGCCAAAATTGCGAACATCAGTACTGCTGTAATGGCAAATTCTACAGCAAATGCACCAGAAAAAGATAAAGCAGCGTTAGGGTATGTTGAAAAAATGCCAGCGGTAGCAAGTGCTTCAGGTGTATTACGAGCAATACCGTTTGTCACTTCCCATGCGGTAAATAAATTGCTGTAAAGACCATAAACAAGAGCAGCAGCACAAAATGCTCCGGCAACTTGAGAAGCGATGTAAGGAATAACTTTAGATTTTTCGAAGCCATGAAAAGCGGCAAGCGCTATGGTCACGGCGGGATTAATGTGTGCGCCTGAGACACCAGCAGTGCAGTAGACAGCGATGGCAACTGCAAGGCCCCAAACGATAGAGATTTCCCATTGCCCAAACTGAGCATTGGTCAATACGAGTGCGGCTACACATCCGACACCAAAAAATATGAGCAAACCCGTACCTATGAACTCGGCAATACACTCACCAATGAGAGTATGTTGTTTTTTATTAGCCATAATTTATTTCCTTGGACGTTGATTTGGCATTATCCCATGCAGATAATGTGGGCATTATGTTAATCAAAAGGATTCGCATGAAACTATATGGCGCTCTCAAAATGAGCAAACGAACAATTAAATGTTCACTTTATGTTCGCAAATGTTAAGCAATGCACAGTTTTGTATCAAATTAGTTCAATAAGGCAGTGTGATGATAGAGAACAGGATTGAGCAGAACGGCGAAGATTAAGTGACTTATTCAACAGTGTATTTATCTATATATTTCAAATATGAACATGAAGAAGTACACTGCTAGATATTGGAAACAGTCAATCAGGATCTACTTTGAAAGCCATTAAACGTCATCAAGAAATCATCGAGTTAGTCAAAGCTCAGGGATATGTCAGCACCGAAGATCTTGTTGAGCGATTCAATGTTAGCCCTCAAACCATTCGAAGAGATCTCAATGAGCTTGCAGACCTTAACCAAATCAAACGAAACCATGGTGGCGCGACCATAGTCACCAGTTCCGAAAACTCTTCTTATCAAACGCGCAAAGTCTCTCATCAAGAAGAAAAACAACGTATTGCATTGAAGCTGGCTCAACATATTCCAGATGGCGCCACTTTGTTTATCGATATTGGTACCACACCAGAAGCAGTAGCAAGAGCGTTGCTGCAAAACCATCAGAACCTACGGATAGTGACCAACAATATTAATGTTGCGTCATTACTCATGACCAAGCCTGATTTCAAAGTGATACTGGCTGGTGGTGAAGTTCGCAACCGAGATGGCGGTGTAACTGGTGAGGCGACCATGGATTTTATTTCTCAGTTTCGTCTTGACTTCGGCATTCTGGGGATCAGTGGGATTGATTTCGATGGTTCACTCTTAGACTTTGATTACCATGAAGTTAGAGTTAAAAAAGCCATTATCGAGAATAGCCGCAGTGTCTATTTGGGCGTTGACCATACTAAGTTTGGGCGTAATGCCATGGTAAAACTGGGTGGAATCGAAGAGGTTGATCTGGTGATTACCGATCAAATGCCGCCAGAGAGCATCTGTGCCATTATCCGCGAGCATGAGATTCAGCTCGATATTGTTTGATAATGTTCGTTTTAAAAACCAGTCATCGTTTTGACTGGTTTTTTTAGGTCTTTTTTATGTCATTTTTATGAAATTCACTCTATTTTTTATCATTTATCCCCATTCATTAGCTAAAATAAACATAATTTGTGCTCGAACGAACATTTTTAGTTAAATTTTCGCACATTTGATCTTTTTGATGTCACACTAAAAACGCGTTAATTAAGGGTGGGGCGACAATGAATTCTACAGTTCGATTTGAAACCGACGTTGTCATCATTGGTGGTGGTGCGACAGGTACAGGGATTATGCGTGATTGTGCTCTGAGGGGCATAAAGTGCATTTTGCTAGAAAAAGACGATTTGGCGTCAGGTACCACAGGGCGAAATCACGGTTTATTACACTCTGGTGCGCGTTATGCCGTCACCGATCAACATTCCGCAAAAGAATGTATCCAAGAAAACCGCATACTGAAGAAAATCGCTCGACACTGTATTGAAGACACAGGCGGTTTGTTCATCACTTTGCCTGAAGATGATTTGGGCTTTCAAAAGACCTTTATCGAGCAATGCAAAGCCGCTGATATCGATGTGGAAACTCTTTCGCCAAAAGATGCTCTTCGTTTAGAACCGAATACTAACCCTGAATTGATTGGTGCCGTCAAAGTGCCAGATGGCACGCTCGACCCATTTCGCCTTTGTTCGTCTAACGTACTTGATGCAAAAGAGCACGGCGCACGTTTGTTTAACCATTCACGCGTCGTTTCTCTGATCCGTGAAGGCGACACCGTACTGGGCGTGAAATGTGTCAATACCCAAACCAACCAACCTTTTGAAGTGATTGCCCAGCAAGTGATTAACGCGGCGGGTATTTGGGGGCAGGGTATCTGTGAATACGCAGAGCTGGATATCAAAATGTTCCCTGCAAAAGGCTCGTTGCTGATCCTTGATTATCGAATCAATAATCTGGTGATAAACCGCTGTCGTAAACCATCGGATGCAGACATTTTAGTGCCGGGCGATACCATCTCTTTGATAGGCACTACCTCAGAGCATATCGATTACGACATGATAGACGACCTGCATGTGACTGCCGCAGAAGTGGATTTGCTACTGGAAGAAGGTATCAAGTTAGCGCCGATCATGAAAAATACCCGAGTGCTAAGAGCTTATGCAGGCGTTAGGCCTTTGGTTTCACTCAGTGGCGACAGTTCTGGCAGAAACATTAGTCGCGGAATTGTCCTGCTCGACCATCAGGAACGCGATGGTCTTAAAGGTCTCACGACAATTACTGGCGGCAAGTTAATGACTTACCGTTTGATGGCGGAACAGGCAACGGATCTTGTTGCTCGTAAGCTTGGCAATACTGCGCCTTGTATTACTCATACCAAGCCGTTGCCTGGGTCTGTCGAATCTCCTAAAGCGCTTCGCAAAAGTGCCAGTATCGCTAAGCCAGTTTATGAATCAGCCATCTACCGTCATGGGGAAAGGGCAGAAGCTTTTCTCTCTGAACAACCTCGCAGTCAGGCGATTGTGTGTGAATGTGAAATGGTCACCGCAGGTGAAATTGAGTATGCAATTAAAAAACTGGACGTAAAAAACCTCGTGGATTTACGTCGACGCACTCGGTTGGGAATGGGTCCGTGTCAGGGAGAACTGTGTGCTTATCGTGCTGCGAGTTTATTCCAAGAATATGGTGACATTGGCGGCCATGAATCGGCACTGCTGCTCAAAGAATTTTTGGAAGAGCGATGGAAGGGAATTAAACCGATATTTTGGGGTGATGCCTTACGAGAGGCTGAGTTTAGCTACTGGATCTATGAAGGGTTGTTTGGCTGTGGAGACATTGAGCCAGCGAGTATCGATAAACCTACCATTACACCGTCAACGCAGGAGCAAGAACAGCAATGATGAATTACGATGTCATAGTGATTGGTAGTGGAATTGCAGGCTATTCGGCTGCCATTAAATGTTTAGAACACGGGTTAAAAACGGCGGTGGTGAGCAGCGGGCAGAGTGCTTTACATTTTTCATCCGGCTCTATTGATTTGCTTTCACATTCCCCGTTAACGCATAAGTTAATTGATGATCCTTGGGCTGAAATTGACGCTTTACCAACTGCGCTTCCACAGCACCCTTATGCGAAAGTCGGCGGTAAAAATGTTCGTTCAGCCATGAACTGGTATCAACAAATGCTTGCGGCAAATGGACTTGCCATGAGCACTTTGCCTTCGTCACACAACCATTTTCGAATTACCACGCTAGGTACCTTGAAATCGACTTGGCTCTCTCAGCCCTATGTTGAAAAAATAGAACAGGATTTTTCAAATCTGGCGCAGTTTAAACGTATTGTGATGATTGCTGTCGATGGCTTCAGAGATTTTCAGCCACATATTGCACTAGGCAATTTGCAGCAACACCCAGCATTTAAAGATATAACCATCAAAACCGCCAAAGTCAGTTTAACGGCGTTTGGGCAACTGAATCGTAATCCGTACGATCTTAGGTCGATAGATATTTCTAGGATCTTAAGAGATGAAGCTCAATTCACCGAATTTGCCAATCAATTGCTGAAAGTCGCCACACCTGAAGATTTACTGATGATGCCGTCGATTATGGGTAATGGTGATGGTCTAGAGCTGATGCATAAACTCAGCCGTTATACGGGCCTCCATTTGCATGAAGTACCAACCATGCCGCCCTCACTGCTCGGTATTCGTATTGAGGATGTCATGATGCACACCTTCATCAAAAAAGGCGGTGTGCTGCACAAAGGTGATGAAGTGCTTGGCGGCCAGTTTGAGGATCAAGGCGACAGCATGAATTTGGCGTCTATCCAAACCAAAAAAATGGGTGAAATGAATCTGACGGCGAAACACTACATACTCGCGTCCGGTAGCTTCTTCAGTAAGGGTTTGATAGCGAACCAGAACTCAATCAAAGAGCCAATCTTTAATTTGGATACGGAAGTGACGGGTGAAAGACATGAGTGGCATCAGCATGATTTCTTCAGCTCAAAACCGCATCCATTCTTGTCCTTTGGCGTTGTGACTGACAAGAACTTTACCCCGTTTATCCAAGGGCAAAAGGTGAATAACTTGCATTGTATTGGTGCGATTTTAAGTGGCTACAATCCTATTACCCACGGCTGTGGCGGAGGTGTGGCAGTCAGCACCGCTTATTGGGTTGTCGAGCAAATTGTTGCGGGTTTACGAAGCGAATTATTAATGAAGGAGGTGAGTGCATGACAGTGGCAAGCAGAGATACCACCTTTGACCAATGCATTAAATGCACCGTTTGTACTGTGTACTGTCCGGTAGCAAAGGCGAACCCAGATTTTCCGGGACCAAAACAATGCGGACCAGACGGTGAGCGACTACGCATCAAGAGTCCAGAGTTTTATGATGACATGTTGAAACACTGCACCAACTGCAAACGCTGTGAAACGGCGTGCCCGTCAGGTGTGCGTATTGGCGATATTATTGCGGTAGCAAGAGGCAAATTCGGCAAGCGCCCGATGAATCCAAAGCTGGTGCGTGATTTTGTCTTGAGCCATACCGATCTGTTTGGTTCACTCGCCACGCCATTTGCACCACTCGTGAATGCGGCGACGCAATTGCCTCTGGTGAAGAAGATCATGCACAAGACGATAGGTGTGCATGAACATAAATCTTTGCCTAAGTATTCGCATGGCACGTTTAGAAATTGGTTTAAGAAAAACGTCACCGAGCAGTCAATTTACCCGAGAGCGGTTAGCTATTACCACGGCTGCTATGTCAACTATAACCATCCTCAACTGGGGAAAGACTTTATCCGAGTGATGAACGCCATGAACATAGGTGTGCGTTTACTGGAAAAAGAAAAATGCTGTGGCGTAGCGATGATAGCAAACGGCTTTCACGATAAAGCGAGAAAGAACGCAGAGTTTAATATTGAGCATGTCGGCAAAGCCATCGAACAAGACAGTATTGCCGTATTGTCCACCTCATCAACCTGTTCTTTCACCTTGCAGGAGGAATATCCTCACGTGCTCGGCGTTGAAAACGAAAATGTAGTGAACAAGATCCACTATGTGAGCCGCTTTTTGTTGAAAGAGTTTATGAGTGGCAACTTGCCAAAAATGAAACCGCTCAATAAGAAAATTGTTTATCACACGCCTTGTCACCTTGAAAGGAGTGGGGGAGCCGTTTTTACCATTGAAGTACTGAAGATGATTCCAGGTTTAGAAGTGGTTGTGCTTGATAGTGAATGTTGTGGTCTTGCAGGTACTTATGGTTTTAAAGAGGAAAACTACGAAGTCTCTATGAAGATAGGGGATGACCTGTTTAGCAAGATTAGACGTTCAAACGCTGATTACGCCATTACAGATTGCGAAACCTGTAAGTGGCAAATTGAGGAAAACACTCAGCTAGAGTGTATTCACCCAGTGAGTTTGATAGCGGAAGCGCTGCTTTAAACAAAAGCAGCCTTCGAGAAAATTGAAAAAAATAGCCGTGGAAAAGAGGAAGTAGATATCGAGGATTTTGCCTGTTAATAAAACATAAAATCCTCTCGCTACTATTAAAAAAGTTGTATAAACATATTGCTTTAATTGTGAATTAAATCACAATATGCGCACATTTTTTCATCTTATTTTACACGGTTATATGACGCAAACCATGTCCGCAACCAATGATAATTCTCGTCGTTCACAATACTTACGCGTTTTTGCTTTAGGTTTCAGCGGCTTCATTTTTAACACCACTGAATTTGTGCCAGTTGGACTGCTTTCTGATATCGCGAATGATTTCTCGATATCGACAGCTTCTGTCGGCTGGATGCTGACTATCTATGCTTGGATAGTCGCATTAATGTCATTACCAATGATGATGCTCACCAGTCGAATTGAGCGTAAAAAATTACTGCTCGCGTTGTTTGCGTTGTTTATTGTCAGTCACGGTCTATCGGTGTTTGCTTGGAACTTTGAAGTTCTGATCGCCAGCCGCATTGGTATTGCATTTGCTCATGCGGTGTTCTGGTCCATCACTGCCTCTATCGCAATACGAGTTGCTCCTCCGGGTAAGAAGACCTTTGCTCTCAGTATTCTGGCAACGGGAACCTCACTTGCGATGGTATTAGGGGTTCCACTCGGTCGAATCATAGGTCAATGGCTTGGTTGGCGAGTCACCTTTGGTGTTATCGGTATAACCGCTTTAGTCATAATGTTCAGCCTTTATCGCTTATTGCCGGTAATGCCGAGCTTGTTTACCGGTTCCATGAAGAAGCTGCCAGAGTTATTGAAAAATCCAGCCTTGATGGGTTTATACCTATTTATCTTCATGATTTTTACCGCGCATTACTCGGCTTACAGCTATATCGAACCTTTCCTTAAGACGATTGGGCTGCTCTCTGAAAACTTTACCACCTTCCTTCTGCTGCTATTTGGTTCTGCGGGAATCATAGGTAGTGTGATTTTTGGTAACTTAGGCGAACGTCCGAATACACCGATATTGGTCGGCTGTACTGCGACAGTGATGGTTTGTACCGCGATGCTATATTTCGCAGTACCGCACTTGTGGTCTATCAGTATATTGCTGGTGATTTGGAGTGCAGCATTGATGATTGTCTGTCTGGTTATGCAAGTAAAAGTGCTCAATATCGACGCCAACGCATCAGATATGATCATGTCTATGTTCTCGGGCATCATTAACTTAGGTATCGGTGCAGGTGCACTGATCGGCGGTAAAGTGATTCTTTATATGTCTCTTGAAGGCATCGGATACGTGAGTGCGATTTTCGCCTTGCTATCACTGCTCTGGATTTTGTTCCTGATGAAGCGATATACCGCAATTCGATAGTTTTTTGATTTGAAAAACCGGCTAGTTCACCTCTAGTCGGTGTCCCTCTTGTTTAGAATTAAAGTGCTGCTAACTAGTCAAAATTCTTCAATTCTGACATGCAGTTATGTGGAAAATTATGAACATAACGTAGGATAAAACGGATTGAGGGGTGTGAAAGGTAAGTTGTAACTAATTGATTGATATAATTTTATTAATCATTAATGGCATTTACTAATCGCAATGAGCAATCGAAAAATCTTCATATCACCGATATTGAGAAGTAAGTTAAAAAAATCTCATATTATCTTGCCTAAAAAGAGCTTTTTCTCCGCGTTTAATCTGTCTTCCGACACGATTAAAATTGAACCTTACTCTAGGTTCTGCAGTGGAAGAAACTTATGCAGTATGGGGTCGTTCTCATATTCGAACTCAGCTCTTGATCTGCATGCGACAGTAGGCAGGTACACGAGCATTGCTTCGAATGTCAGACTTATGTCTATTGGACATCCTCTGGATCGATTCACAACATCCAATATTAGTTATTGTCATCCTAGATATTTAAAGCACTCAACTTATAGGTTTTCACCGTTTGAGGAACCTGAAGGGATCACTATAGGTAATGATGTTTGGATCGGTAATGACGTCTTGTTTAAAAAAGGTGTGACTATAGGTGATGGAGCAGTGGTCGCCGCGAACTCTGTTGTAACTAAAGACGTTCCACCTTATGCCGTCGTTGGTGGCGTTCCAGCAAAAATATTGAAGTATAGGTTTTCTGAAAGTATCAGACAGAAACTTCTCGAACTCGAATGGTGGAAATATGATTTTAGAGATTTCATCGGACAGAAAAATCTAGAAGTCGATTTAGATATAACAGCTTTTGTTCCGGTTCTAGAGGAGATGATTAAAGGCAATGAAATAAAGCCATACAAACCTCAACCTATCTGTATTTAAAGGGATTGAGAGTTCTGCGGCTTTGCTTTCTTCAAGTAATGGAATCTCACTCGTCTATGATGCAACCCGCAATAGCTTGCGTGGATTCACGCGCGACCAATTCACCGTCGTAGGCTTGATGGCTGGTAAGGTTGCCTTGCTTATTCGCCAGCGTTAAGGCAAGGGCTGTGGCATCTTGGGTTAATCGGATAATCGGCAGTGATACCGTTGAAAGGCTTGGTATTGCATAGGCGGCAGCCGGTTCGTTATCAATACCGATAACCGACACATCTTGCGGAACTCTTAGACCGTGGTCGTGCAGAGCACGGATTGCACCAATCGCCATATCATCGTTACAAGCAAAAATAGCAGTGAATTTTTCGCCAGTTTGCAGCAGGATTTGCGCGCCTTTATAACCACCTTCTAAAGTGTTATCGCCTTCTACAATCCAGTCTTTCTTTTCTGATATTCCGGCCACACTAAGCTGGTTCTTGTATGCTTCTAAACGTAACCGTCCAGTTTCACTATTAATCGGAGAAGTAATACAAGCGATGTTTTTATGACCCAACTGAATAAGGTGATCCATCGCTAATGTGGCTAATTGAGTTTGTTTCAAACCAAAGCTCGATAGCGATTCCGCTTTAAGTTGGCGGTTTAATATCACTAGTGGTTGGGCGATTTTTTGTTGCAGTTCAACCAGTTCAAATTCGGATAGATGACGACTATAAAGCAGAATGGCATCACAGCGTTGGTTAGCAATGGTTTCAACCGATTCGCGTTCACCCTCTGCGCTATTTTTGCTGCGAATAACCAACAGCTTTTTGCCTGCCTGAAGAGCGGCTTGCCCAGCATGATGGAGGACGCTGCCAAAATAGTTGCTTCTAAATTCAGGAAGAACGAGGCCGATAGAGTTGGAAGTATTGGTTGCCAAAGCCTGTGCAAGTGTATTGGGTTGATATCCCAACTCTTTCATTACAGAAAGAACCGCATTTCTGGTGACTTCTTTGACCTGAGGGCTGTTGTTCAGTACTCGTGACACCGTCGCTTTTGAAACGCCAGCAGCTTTGCACACATCATTTATGGTTGCCATACAATTCCTTATCTATCCGACTCGACATACCTAAACATGGTAGGCATGTCGAGAGGGAGACAAGTTTAGCCAATTTCAATTGAGTTTTGAAAGGGTTATTTATCGGATGTGCGGCGGCTAGATAACTTCGCCGTTGGTTTCGATAACTTTCTTGTACCAGTGGAAGCTTTTCTTCTTCGAACGCGCCATTGTACCGCTTCCATCATCGTGTTTATCTACATAGATAAAACCATAACGTTTTCTGTATTCACCAGTGGTAAACGACACACAATCAATACAACCCCAAGGCGTGTAACCCATAACATCAACGCCGTCATAACTAATGGCTTGTTTCACCGCTTTGATGTGTGAACCAAGGTAGTCAATGCGGTAGTCATCATTGATTGAACCGTCTTGTTCTAATTGGTCTATTGCACCAAGGCCATTTTCAACGATGAAGATAGGTTTTTGGTAGCGCTCGTAAAGCTCAGAAAGCGCAAAGCGTAAGCCATCTGGGTCAATTTGCCATTCCCAGTCGGAAGCGGGCAGGTAAGGGTTTAAGCGGCTGCCTTCGAACAGTGACGGCGTATCGGTTTCCGAGTCTTTTTTCACAGAAACGATGTTGGTCATGTAATAGCTGATTGCTAAGTAATCAGCACAACCTTGACGCAGGATCTCATCGTCACCCGGTAGCATGTCAACGGTAATCCCTTTACGTTGCCACTCTTTGAGTAGGTAACTTGGGTAGTAACCACGAACTTGCACATCACTGAATTGGTATTTCTCACGCATCATTTCCTGTGCAAGCAGCACATCTTCAGGACGGCATGAGGCAGGGTAAAGCGGCATCATATGAATCATGCTACCGATTTTGAAATCTGGGTTAATTGCATGACCTTGTTTCACTACGAGTGCACTAGCAAGGAACTGGTGGTGAAGAACCTGATAAAGCATCTGCTCTGGGTTTTCATAATCGGTATAAATCATACCGGAGTTGCAGTATCCCCATATTGGCTGCTTCCAGTTACGTTGGTTATTGATTTCGTTAAAAGTGATCCAGTATTTCACTTTGTTTTTGTAACGTTCCATCACGGTTAAGCTGAACTTTACAAACAAATCCATTACCCGACGGTTCTTCCAACTGCCGTACTCTTTTACTAAATGGTTCGGCATTTCGAAGTGAGATAAGGTGATTACAGGTTCAATGCTGTATTTCAACAGTTCATCAAAAAGATCATCGTAGTACTGGAGACCCGCTTCGTTTGGTGTCTCTTCATCGCCATTTGGGAAGATACGTGTCCAAGCTATCGATGTGCGGAAACACTTAAAACCCATCTCTGCAAATAGAGCCACATCACCTTTGAAGTGACCGTAAAAATCAACCGCTTCGTGGTTTGGGTAAAATTTATCGGCTTCAACAGTTTCGGTGATGACGCGAGGTACACCATGTGCACCTTTGGTGAGAACATCAACCACGCTAGGGCCTTTACCATCTTTGTTCCAAGCGCCTTCAACTTGGTGCGCCGCCACTGCTCCGCCCCAGAGAAAATCCTTTGGAAAACCTTGTTGTGACATAGTGATACCTTCTCAAATAAAGTGAATGAGCCTAAATAGAATAGGTGAGTTATAGGCATTCTAATCCAGAAAAAAGCAAAATGAAACCGGTTACAAAATGATTTTTCATAAGTCTACTATTTGGAATCCATCCAAACAGAGACGACTGGCTGGTAACAAATTATCGAAACATCGAAAACAGCCACGAGTGATTTGCTCGTGGCGAAAAGGGAAGGAATGAAAATCTATAAGAATATTATGGTAGGTCAAACACTAACGCTGTAGCGCGTGTATCGCTGTTGTTATAGAAGCTCAAATATTGCTCAGCAACGATTTTTGCGCCGTCTCCCGGTGTCAGTTGAGTATCATTAACAAACAGATCGCTGTTGATTTGATGAACATAAACTCGACGGCCTTTCTCAACTTCATAGCTAACCTCAGTAAGAGGCTCCAGAATGAGTTGGTGCAGCTTCGCATCCTGTTTGATCTGCAATGTACCGTTTTCACCTGTTGGTGTTGCAATGGTCGTTAAGCCAGCTTCTTGACCAAAATCTTTCTGTTGGTACCCCGGTTTTCCGCCATAGCTATTTGGCTGAATCCAGATTTGTAAAAACTTCAATGTTTCAGTGCCGGACGCGTTGAACTCACTGTGAGAAATACCACGGCCAGCAGACATCAACTGAAACTCACCTGCAGGAAGTTTCTCGATGTTACCTTCGCTGTCTTTGTGCGCGATGGTGCCTTCTAAAACGTAGCTGATGATTTCCATGTCGCGGTGGCTATGAGTTTCAAAGCCCGCACTTGGGGCAACGCTGTCATCATTAATCACACGAAGCTCAGAAAATCCCATGTGTTTAGGATCAAAGTAGCTCCCAAAAGAAAATGTGTGCTTGCTGTCTAACCAGCCAAAATTCGCGCGGCCGCGTTGTGATGCTTTTCTAATTTCAATCATAGTGTTCTCCTTACTTGGCTCGCTCTCAAATGAACAACAGGGTCATTAGCAGGAATACCAATTTATGAAAGAGATCTTAGAGTTTTAAGCGCTACGATTACAGCCGTTGAATTCGTTGCCCTTATTCGAAAATTTAGAATGAGGGCAACGTGACGGTTTGAGTAGGAAAGAGTGCAAGCGTTATGACTTGCCGTAAAGCTTCATGAATGCATTGACGGCTTGTTCCACTGTTGCTTCGATTTGTTTTTGACTGGGTTTTTCAATTGCGGCAAACGCATATTGTTCAACATATTCTGCCGACAACAACGCTTTAAACTGCATAGCAGCAACCCAAGCATTGCATTGGCTTAACTCGCCTTTCGAAATCTGTTGTTCGATATAGTCACTCAAGTGTTTCCAGCCTTTTTTAGGGCCATTGTTGTAAAAATGACGGCCTATATCTGAGCGATCGGCTTCTGTTACCGCCATGCGATAAATAGAGATAGCGTCAGGGGTTAAAATCGAGTCCAGAAAATTGTAACCAAATTCCAAAAGCGACGTTCGAACATCACGATTTATATCCAAAGAAAGGAAGGAATTCGAAATTTGCTCTGTCGCTGAAGATTGCATAACCGCCGCGAAAATTTCTTCTTTCGAACTGAAATAGTTGTAAAGAGTGGCTTTAGAACCGCCCAACTGTTTCGCTAGTTGAGACATGGAAGTTCCGCTAACGCCTTGTTGTGAAAAACATTCCTTAGCAATATCTATGATGGCCTGTCGTTTTTCGTCGCTTTTTACTCGCATGGTTTCTTTATAGCCCCAGTGAAAATTGTCGATAAGTTTCGCTTGACGAAATCTTTCTGTCAAGAGTATAACTGTACCGTACGGTTTAGTTATAAGGTTGTCTAATGTGAAAAAATCTATTCAAAGGAACAAACACATAAATAAGAGTGTTCCTTTTTTTGCCCTAACTTTGATCAGCGCCGCGCTATTGGCGGGCTGCTCGGTCTCGAAAAATGAAAACTTGCCTGAAATTTCGCAAGCCAATGAGTATGCGTTTCAGCAAAGTCTGCCTGTGACAGAAAATATGGCGTGGCCGACTCAGGACTGGTGGTATCGCTATCAAGATCCTCAGTTAAACCAACTTATCAATGACGCTTTTAAAGGTGCGCCAAGTTTGAAAATGGCTGAAGCCAGACTGAAAAATGCACAGGGTATTGCACAGCAAGCAGGCGCAAGTCGCTCGGTTAATGTGGGATTAGCCGCTAGCGCTTCTGAAACAAAAGTGAGCTACCGATATCAGACAGCAACGCCGCCTCACGGTTGGAATGACTACGGAACATTGACTCTTAACTTTCAATACGATTTTGATTTTTGGGGTAAGAATCGTGCATCGGTTGCGGCGGCAACTTCTGAACTCGCAGCAGCTGAAGCCGAAGCTGTATCTGCACGTTTGATGTTAGCGACAGCGGTCTCAAATGCCTATGCGGAATTGTCTCGTTTGTATGCGAATAAGCATACGGTAGAAACCGCGTTGGACATTCGCCATAAAACTCTAGAACTATTGACTAAGCGTTATGAAAACGGCTTAGAAACGCTGGGGTCAGTCAATCAAGCAAAAGCGATTGCCGCGAACGTTGAAGCTGAGATGTTGGGTATTAACGAATCTATAGCATTGCAGAAGAATGCGCTTGCGGCATTGGTTGGGCAAGGTCCGGACAAAGCTTTGACCATTTCTGAACCAAGCATTCAGTTGGATGCTCGATACGGTTTACCGCAAGAAGCTGGTGTTGGCTTGCTTGGGCATCGAGCAGACATTACAGCCGCTCGCTGGCGCGCTGAGGCTGCAGCACAACGAGTCGGTATTGCGGAAGCGATGTACTACCCAGATCTCAGTATTTCGGCATTTATCGGTTATCAGGCTTTTGGTCTCAATGATTTATTTGAGAGCGGAAATGATGCCGGCAGCATAGGTCCAGCTCTGTATTTGCCGTTGTTTACGGGGGGTCGCCTTGATGGGCAACTCACCTCAGCAGAAGCGCGTTATGAAGAAGCCGTAAGTGGCTACAACGCGACTCTTACTCAGGCTCTGCATGAAGTAGCGGACGTCGTGACCAGCACTCAAGCACTTGATGCTCGTATTGCGAAAACGCAAGAAGCGGTGGATGCAGCAGAACAAGCATTGAAGATCGCTTCGAACCGCTATCAGGGTGGTTTGGCAACTTACCTAGATGTACTTGTTGCTGAAGAGTCGCTACTCAATAACCAACGAGCGTTGGTGAACTTACAGTCTCGCGCATTCAGTCTTGATCTTGCTCTTATCCACGCTTTAGGCGGAGGTTTTAAAGACGATAGCCTTCAAACCACAGAGTCTTAATTTTTAAAAGGTTTCTATTCATGAGTTCAAATCCATCACAAAACGACGCTGTAGAATTCGATGCGTCTGGTGCAAACAAATCACGTAAAAAAGGGTTCTTAGCGTTAGCTGCGGCGATCATATTTGCAGGGGGCAGCTATGGTGCTTACTGGTACTTAGTGGGTTCGCGTTATATTTCTACCGATAACGCATACACCGCAGCGGAAATAGCCGAAGTGACTCCTGCTATTGGCGGCATTATTGCCAGCGTGAACGTAGTGGACACACAGTACGTCAACAAAGGTGAAGTACTGGTACAAATCGAAGATACAGACGCGCAAATTGCAGTAGACCAAGCGCAAGCAAACTTGGCTTTAGCAGAGCGCCGAGTACGTAGTTATCTGGCTAATGACGAAGGTCTTAATGCTCAGGTTGCTGCGCAAAAATCCAATGAAGCGCGTGCTAAAGCTCAGCTAAACGCAGCAAAAGCTGACTTTGAACGAGCAAAAATTGATTTAACGCGTCGTGAAGACTTGGTTCGTTCAGGCTCTGTGTCTGGTGAAGAACTATCAAATGCAAGAACGGCATTTGAGCAATCTCAGGCAAACTTAAACGCAGCTAAAGCGTTTTTAGCTCAGGCTCAGGCAAATCGCTTATCCACCATTGGTGCGCAAAAGGCGAACGCAGCAATGACAGACAACACTACCGTTGAAAACAACCCAGAAGTACTGGCAGCAAAAGCGCGTCTTCATCAGGCACAAATCAATCTAGAACGTACTGTTATTCGTGCTCCTATCAGCGGCATTGTTGCAAAACGTCAAGTTCAGGTTGGTCGTCAGGTGCAAATGGGTACGCCTTTAATGACAGTCGTTCCGGTGCAGAACATTTAT
This sequence comes from Vibrio sp. A1-b2, assembly GCF_021726015.1. Classification (NCBI taxonomy): domain Bacteria; kingdom Pseudomonadati; phylum Pseudomonadota; class Gammaproteobacteria; order Vibrionales; family Vibrionaceae; genus Vibrio; species Vibrio sp. A1-b2. The sequence goes on along the minus strand of NZ_JAKKCI010000001.1, from coordinate 367,723 downwards.
GTGGATGCCAATTTTAAAGAAGTTGAACTAAGTGAAGTGAAAATTGGTTTACCAGTATCAATTACCGCTGATCTTTACGGTGATGAAGTCACTTATCATGGTGTGGTTGCGGGTGTTTCTGGTGGAACGGGTTCAGCGTTTTCAATGATTCCAGCGCAAAACGCAACAGGTAACTGGATTAAAGTGGTTCAACGTCTTCCTGTTCGTATTGAATTAGATCCGGAAGATTTGCAAGCTCACCCGCTGCAAGTTGGTCTATCAATGCAAGTCACGATTGATACTAAAGCGGATGTGAACAAGCAAACCATCGCTCAATACCGTGCATCTAAGCTCTCTGAACAAGGTTAAGGTGAATCATGAGTCATTCATCAGACAATGACATCAAGCCTTTGACTGGTGGAGCGCTGTTCATCGGCGCTCTGTGTCTGGCAATGGCGAACTTTCTTGCCATTCTGGATACCACCATTGCGAATGTCTCTGTTTCAAGTATTGCGGGCAGTTTAGGCACTTCAACCAGTCAAGGTACGTATGTGATTACCTCTTATGCGGTGGCAGAGGCGATTTCAGTTCCCTTGACCGGATGGCTATCAAGACGTTTTGGTTCAATTCGCGTATTTGTAACCTGTTTCGCTCTGTTTGGTGTGTTCTCAGTGTTTTGTGGCTTAGCAACCAGTATGACGATGCTGGTCACTTTCCGCGTATTTTCGGGTTTAGTGGGTGGGCCGCTGATGCCTTTATCGCAAACGTTGATGATGCGGATCTTCCCCAAAAATAAGAGCCATGCTGCTATCGGCATATGGAGTATGACCACACTTGTTGCACCAATCATGGGACCGATTTTGGGCGGTGTCTTGTGTGATCAATTTAGCTGGCCTTACATCTTCTTTGTCAAAACTCCTTTCGCTATTGTTGCCGCAATACTTTGCTGGAAATTGCTCAAGCAGTTTGAAACCAAAACAGTACGTTCGAAAATCGACAAAGTGGGTTTGGCACTGTTGGTGGTATGGGTAGCCGCTCTGCAAATTATGCTGGATGAAGGTAAAGACCACGATTGGTTTGAATCAAGCCGTATTGTCATTTTGGCGGTCATCGCTGCCATTGGTTTTGTCGCCTTCTTAATTTGGGAACTGACAGAGCGTGACCCTGTCGTTGACCTGAAGGTGTTCCGCCATCGTGGATACAGTATGAGTATGCTGACGCTATCTCTTGCTTTTGGCGCGTTCTTCAGTATCTCGGTTATTACACCCTTGTGGCTACAAATCTATATGGGGTATACCGCAACCATATCCGGTTACGCCACCGCAACTATGGGTGTTCTGGCCGTATTCCTTGCGCCAATTATCGCGAACTTGTCGTCTAAATTTGATCCAAGACCGTTCGTGTTTGCCGGGGTAATGTGGTTAGGGCTTTGGACCTTCTTACGCAGTTTTGGCAGCTTAGATATGACTTTTGAACAAGTTAGTTATCCCATGTTCCTGCAAGGTATTGGTATGCCGTTGTTCTTTGTTCCACTGACTGCTATTGCTCTGGGATGTGTAAAACCCAGTGAGATGGAATCAGCTGCTGGTTTAATGAACTTCATTCGTACTTTGTCAGGTGCATTTGCGACTTCGATGATCAATACCTCATGGGAACGTCAGACTCGGTATGTCCATGCGGAGCTGGCAGGTTTAACCGACAGAGCAGGTGTGGCGACTCAAGCGATGCAAAGTTCAGGCATGGGAATAGGGCAGGTTCGTTCTTCGATGGACTGGCTACTGCAAAAGCAAAGTGTCATGGTGGCAACCAATCAGTTGTTTATGGTCATCGCTGTTATTTTTGCTGTCGCAGCATGCATTATCTGGTTTGCCCCTAAACCAAAGCACGCGGTTGATCCAAGCGCTGCACATTAATACTTAAAGATTTGACCTTTAATCCACGGGCTAAAGCGAAGAGATGGAACTCTTTTTTGCTGACGCCCTTTTTTATAATCATTAAATGATAATTATTATCATTGGTGATATTTTTGTGCGACAATAGCGCCACTCTGTTTTCTCATTTGTAGCAAGTCATGAATCGTTCCAGCGCCTCTTTTCAACGTGTTTGCAAACTGCTTAACTACATTCACTCCAATATGGAGCGAGCATTCAGTCTGGAAGAGTTAGCGCAGCAAAGTTGTTGGTCTCGCTGGCAGTTGCAACGAGTGTTTCAAAGTGAAACGGGATTATCCGTTGCTCACTATGTTCGAGAAATTAAGCTGAGTGCAGCCGCAGAATCGTTATTAGCTGGTTCTGAACGCGTTATAGATATCGCGATTGGGCTTGGTTTCAATTCAGAAATGAGTTTTAGCCGTGCATTTAAACAGCATTTTGGTGTAAGTCCTCGTTCATATCGAAAACAAGGTAAGCGATATGGGTTGAGAAAACCTTTGTTGACGCCAATCTCCCTGCCAACGGAAAACCTGCTAGAAACAGAAACTGCACTACAGCTGATTGAAGTGAGAGTCGAAACAACCAGCGACTTTGATTGCTATGGTGTGATGGGGGAGATTCGCGGCCTATTCTCGCCGGAACCCAACTTTTCGCAGCAAGTTCCTAAGCTTTGGGCTCGTTTATACGAGAGCTTTCCTGATGTTAAACAATATCCCCTCACCGGTGTGGTTGACGTTACCGGAGCAAGCTCCAATGGTCATCGCCTTCGTTATTTAGCGGGTGTGACTGAAAGGCTGCCTAGTTCAGAGATCCTTATCGAGAAATTAATAATACCCACTCAAACTTACGCTGTGATTAAACACAAAGGCCCGATTTCGGGCCTCGCTCAAACCTTGGAGTGGTTTATTTTTCATTGGTTACCTCAGTCTGATTATCGAGGTGAAGACGGATTTGAACTTGAACGTTACCCACAAGGTTATGACTGCCAAGACCATGATGCAGAGATGGAATACTGGTTGCCTGTTTCGCCAGTAACTGGTTTATGAGCGACAAAATCTCCAGTTCAGCCCTCATAAGATGCTCCAAATTGTTAACTTTTTCCCTGCTGTGATGAGTAAGATGCAAATGATATTTATTCTTATAAAGAAAGCAGGGTATTTGAAACATTATGTACAGACAAAAACAAATCCATTTTTCGCCGATAGCTTTGGCTTTATTAGCGGCTTTTTGTTCTCCGTTGAGTTTTGCTCAAGATCAGAGTTCAGAATCTGTCGAAACTGTTACCGTTCTCGGTCAGACTTATCGAAATACAGCGACCAAAACCGCATTAGAGGCGGAAGAAACGCCGCAAGCTATTTCAGTTATTGAAAGCGAAGAACTCGAACAGCGTGGTGTAACTTCTTTAGGTCAGGCGCTGCGTTACTCGTCAGGTGTTGTGACCGAAACCAAAGGCGGCGCGGTCACCATGTACGATAACTTCTACATTCGTGGTTTTCGTATCGATCAAACCTATTACGATGGTTTGGTCCTCCAATATCTGAAAGGCTGGAACTTGCAGCCACAAATCGACCCGATTGCGATTCAAAGAGTGGAAGTGTTCAAAGGGCCAACATCCGTACTTTATGGCTCTATGCCGCCGGGCGGCATGATCAATACCATTGCAAAGTCACCGCAAAGCCAGAAACACACAGAGGTATCTGCTTCCACAGGTTCGCGTAACCTAACACAAGCGGCTTTAGATACCACAGGGCAGTTTGGCGACAGCAGCGTCTCTTATCGTTTGATTGCAAAAGCTCGCAAGCAAGATGGTCAGGTGGACGGCACCGAGGAAGAGCGTTACTTGGTAGCCCCTTCGATTGATTGGCAAGCAACGGAAAATACGCTGATTAATCTTAATATGTATTATCAGAAGGATCCGGCGATGGGGATGAACTCCTCACTTCCTTTGGCGGCGATAACGAATGGCTCAACATCGCCTTCCACCTATGCTGGGGACAATAATTGGAGCCATTTCGAACGAGAAATCATGATGCTTGGCTACAAAATTCAGCATCGATTCAATGATGATTGGGGCTTTCTACAAAATTTACGTTATACGGATGCTTCACTCTCTCAGGAAAACACTTACCACTCCGCTTCTGGGTTTAATCAAACGACCGGAACCTTAAGCCGTAATATCTATACCACAGATGAAGATTATCAAGGCTTAGTGGTGGATAACCAGCTATCTGGGGTTGTCCGTTGGGGAAGTGTGGAACATAACCTGCTATTTGGTTTGGATTATCAAACACTGAGTGGTGATTCCGCTTATAAAGAGTACTCAACCAGTGACAGCGGTTTTTATCAATTCAATATCTACAATACCAATAACAGTTTGCTGAATCGTTCTAATGTCAGTGAAGTTTATGCTGGTAACGATCAAGTGTCAGTCGATCAGCTAGGTGCGTATTTTCAAGATCAACTGCGCTGGAACCAATGGGTATTTATCGCTGGTGGTCGCTTTGACAACTATAAAGGTATCAATAACTTTTCAGGAAGCAATACCCAAGCAGACCATAACGAGTTCTCTTACCGTGTAGGCGCTTTATACGAATTTGAGTCAGGCATTTCGCCGTTTGCCAACTTTGCCACCAGTTTCTCCCCTGTTGCTGGAGTCGATTCCAAGTTTGGTAAGCCGTTCGAACCCGAGGTTGGTGAGCAGGTTGAGCTAGGTGTTAAGTATCTTTCTGCTGATATGAGTCAACAATTGACAGCATCGCTGTATCGTATTGTCAAAAGCAATATGGTGGTTACAGACCCTTCATCTGCAACCTATCAAGATGAACTGCAAGTGGGTGAAGTGCGTTCACAAGGGTTTGAAGTCGAAGGTCGCTGGTGGTTGATGCCAAACTGGGATGTGGCAGCCAACTATACTTACGCGGATGTTGAAGTGACTGAAGACAGCGCAAATGGCCTACAGGGTACGACGCCTATTTATGTGCCAACACACAGTGCGAGCTTATGGTCGACCTACAACGTAGAACAAGGGACGTTGAATGGTTTGAGAATCAGTGCTGGCGGTCGTTATGTCGGGCAGATGAATATGGACGCAACCAATACTCAAGGCAAAGTGCCAAGCTACATAGTGGCTGACATGTCGATTGGCTATGACTTAGCACAACTTAGTGATTCTCTTACTGGCGCAAAAGCAGAACTTATCAGCAGTAACTTGTTTGATGAAGAGTATTACACTTGCTACGACAGCGCGAATTGCTGGTATGGTGCTGAGCGTACGATTGAATTAAAGGTCAACTATGAGTTTTAACCGAAGGAATTAATTCATTTTTTTACTAAACGCTCGACGAATGTCGGGCGTTTATGTTTTAACCTTTCCTTAACTACGGATGATTTAGTCTGCCATCAGTTAAAATGTTATTTGTAAATTAGATGCGCCGAACCGTTATACGATGGGTAGCTAAAATAGTATCCTTGGCGTTTTTGTTTCGGCATCGAACGGTAAAGTTGCGTTAGGAAGGTTAGGTTCGGCAAATGTTAAAGGCATTATTAGTAGAAGATGATTTGGATCTTGCTACGGCATTAATTGACTATATGTCATTGGAAGATATCGATTGTGACTACGCTTCCGATGGTCAGGTTGGCTACAACCTGATTATGTCTAATCGCTATGACGTTATTATTCTCGACCTTAACCTGCCTAAAGTTGAAGGTTTAGTGGTCTGCGAACGCATTCGCAACAATGGTATTGAAACGCCTGTTTTGATGCTGACTGCGCGAGATACTCTTGACGACAAACTGGAAGGATTCAGTCGCGGTGCGGATGACTATCTGGTGAAGCCGTTTGCAATGGAAGAACTGCTGGTTCGTATGCAGGTGCTAGCCAAACGTCGCAGTGGGCAAATTTCTAAACTGACGATTGACGATCTTGAACTGGATCTCAGCCATCGTCAGGCAACCAGAGCCGGAACGCTTCTTAAACTTTCTCCTATTGCTTTGAAAATTCTTGAAATATTGATGAGGGAGTACCCCTCAGGAGTCTCAAGAGAAAAAATCATTCATACGGTTTGGGGTGACGAACAACCGGACAGCAACAGTTTAAAAGTGCACATTTTCAACTTGAGAAAGCAAGTAGACCAGAATGATTGGGCTCCTTTAATTCAAACGATTCCGGGGTTTGGCTTTGCTATCAGTTCTCAGGATGCGTCATGAAAATTCGCCGTAGTCTAAAAATATTCATTGTCTGTACTATTATGGGGATGGCTACCATCACGGTTGTCGGTTTCTCTACGCTAACTGCGAGTTACTTTGAGAAAGGGTTAGACAGCGGACTGCGAATTAACATGCAGGAAATTGGCCGCTTTTCCTCTGTTGACGCGCCGAAAACCATTCTGGGTTTTCAAGTTGTTCGCCAATGGGAAGATGTCACACCCGAAATCCGACAAGTGTTTACTCAGCCAACTAAGCATTTGGATTTTAGTAAACGAGTTTATCGAGATAATTGGTATTCTGAACCGAATAGAGCCTTGTTTTTGCTTCGATACGAACGAGGTGAGAATGAAGTTCTCTATATCTCACGCATTATTGATGAAGTTGAAGCGGCGGATCTGAGCTCCCGTCTCAACAAAGATAAGCTCCCTCATTTGTGTCAGATTCTTGTTTACGCAGCGATAGCTTTAACTCTCTTCGCTGTGTGTATGTATTTTATCGGACAATTGGTTGCCAACCCTATAGAACGCTTAGCGAAATGGGCAAAAACGTTGACGCCTTGCCAACTTAATCGACCCTTGCCCGATTTCCAATATAACGAGCTCAATCGTTTGGCATTGATTGTGAAAAATAGCTTATCTTCGGTTGAAGAAACATTACACCGTGAACACAAGTTTCTTGCTCATGCTAGCCATGAACTGAGAACGCCGATTGCCGTGGTTCGCAGTAATACCGAGCTAATGGCGAAACTGGTCGATAAACCCAATTCGATTGAAAAGCAAAAAGAAGTGCTGGAACGCATATTGAGAGCGGGTGTCACTATGACCGATCTCTGCGATACCTTGCTGTGGCTCAACAGAGGGCGACACAACGAGTTGCAGCTGACGCAAGTCAACCTCGGTGAATTGATAAAGCAGTTGTGCCAAGATTTGAACTATCTGATTCGCGATAAAGACGTAAACGTTGAGGTAAGCCTGTCCGGCGGCGTATTTGAATTACCAGTCACCATGAGCCGTATCGTACTCAGCAACCTGATTCGAAATGCTTATCAACATACCTTGCGTGGCAGAGTGGTGATAGAGCAGGCTGGTTCACAAGTCATTATCATGAACCGAGACGAAAGTTGTGGTGATACTCAAAACCAACTTGGGTTTGGTTTAGGCCTTGAATTAACGAATAGAATCGTAAGTCATTATCAATGGGATTTTACGATTGAAGAGTTCACTGATGGCCGCGATGTTCGAATCAATTTTTCAACCAAGTAACAGCGTGATCCCTATTGCTAAAAGCGTTTGTTAGTAGCAAACTCCGCGCAATTAATATCGCTGTTGTTGCGTGGAGTTTCATTGAATGTTTGCTATCCCTCCTATGTTAATCACTATTGGCTTATTGCTCATCAGCAATGTCTTCATGACGTTCGCTTGGTATGCCCATCTGCGCGAATTGAGTCACAAGCCGTGGATTATTGCAGCCTTGCTAAGCTGGGAAATTGCGCTATTTGAGTATCTTTTTCAGGTACCGGCCAACCGTATTGGCTACACTGTATTAAATCTTGGGCAGTTGAAAATATTGCAGGAAGTGATCACGCTAACTGTGTTTGTTCCTTTTGCGCTTATCTACATGAAAGAACCCTTCAGAATGGATTTTGTGTGGGCAGGGCTTTGCTTGTTAGGCGCAGTGTTTTTTATCTTCCGTCCACAAATCATCGCAGCCCTTTCATAGTTATTCAGCCAGTCTGGACAAATAAAAATGCCCACTACAAACGTAGTGGGCAATGTAAAGCGTAATAATTGAGGGGGATTACGCTAACGCTTGGGTATTTTGTTTTGCTTTAGCACGCAAACCTAGAAGGATGGTCATACCGAATGCCACTGCAAATGAAATCGCCATGCCTACAACGTAGTAGCTAATCTTATCTGGTGAGATTGAGATAATACCCGGTAAACCCGCTGCACCTAGTGCTTGAGCTTTTACATTGAACAATGTGATAAATGCGCTCGATACTGCTGCGCCAGTGATGGCTGCAATAAACGGATAGCGTAGTTTAAGGTTCACACCAAACATCGCTGGTTCAGTAATACCAAGTAGAGCCGTAATGCCGGAAGGAACTGCTATGCCTTTTAGCTTGATATCTTTAGTGCTGAAACCAACCGCCAAAGCCGCTGCACCTTGTGCTACGTTAGACATTGCCGCGATAGGGAAGATGAACGTACCGCCAGTTACCGCAATATCTGCAAGAAGCTGAGTTTCGATTGCGATAAAGCTGTGGTGCATACCGGTAATTACGAATGGTGCATAGATGAAGCCAAACAGTGCGCCACCAACAAAACCTGCAGAATCGTATAGCCAGTTCAGACCATCACCAAGCATGAAACCAACATCACGAGTGATAGGGCCTACCAAAGTGAAAGTTAGGAAACCGGTGATGAAAATTGCCAACATAGGTGTAAGAAGGTTATCCAACACAGATGGAATAAACTTACGCAGGCCATTTTCAACTTTGGCAAGGATAAACGCTGACACCAGTACAGGTAGAACTGAACCTTGGTAACCTACTTTTTGAATTTCTAGACCAAGAATGTTCCAAGTCGGTACAGTTCCCGAAACCGATGCACTACCGAATCCCCAGCCATTGAGAAGATCTGGGTGAACCATCAACATACCAAGGGCTGCGCCAAGGAAAGGGTTACCGCCAAACTTACGAGAAGCTGAGAATGCTAGCAATACCGGAAGGTATACAAAAGGGGCGTTAGCAAAAGTGTTAATCATGCTAGCGAGATCAGCCAAACCTGGGTTTGCGTCAATCAGCGATTGTCCGTCTATAAACAGACCTTGCGCTGTTAATACGTTGAATAGACCCATTAACAGACCGCCAGCCACGATAGCAGGGATAATCGGAACAAAGATATCCGAAAGTCCTTTCACTGCACGTTGCACAATGTTTTGTTTATCTGCGCCAGCACTTGCCACATCACTGGTCGACATTTCTGTCATACCGGTTAGTTTTGCCATCTCTGCGTATACTTGGTTAACGATGCCAGAACCAAAGATAATCTGGTATTGACCAGCAACCTTAAATTGTCCTTTAACGCCTTCAAGCGATTCAATCGCAGCTTCATCGATAAGTGCATCGTCTTTTAGCGCTAAGCGTAAGCGTGTCGCACAATGTGCTAAAGCTTGGATATTGGCTTTACCACCCAAATGGTCGAGAAGCTGTTTTGCTATGACTGGATAGTCCATAACTCACCCCGTTTCATGTTAATAGTCAGTATAGATACCCGTCTCACTTGAAGTTGCATTTTCATCACCAGCTTTCGCTAGTCTTTCTGCAAGCCCGATTGACTGGGTAGGTTAAAAATTGGTTCTTAATTGTTATTTTGGGAACGTTTGCAATATTGATTCTTGTTAAAAAATTGCTCATGGTCAAAAGCAAACGGTGAATATTGTGAAGATGATCGCCAAAAGGGTAGGCAAGAATGACAAAAACAAGGGTAGAATCACGATATATAAATCGAAGAATGCAGATAAGTTTGCAATCAATCCCAATTTGTTCTTAGTAGGGTACTTTATGGCAAGTTTGCACGACGTCGCTAGATTATCTGGTGTATCGAAATCTACGGTATCTCGTGTTATTAACAACGAGTATGGCGTTAAAGAATCAACGAAAATCAAGGTGTTACAGGCTGTCAAAGAGTGCGGTTACGTAGTCAATCAGGTCGCAAAAGACTTAAAATCACAGAAGACTAATTTGGTGGGTGTGATTGTTCCCCGTGTAAGCTCACACGCCACAGCACAAGGTGTTGACGGTTTAACGGCCATTTTTGAACAAGCGGGAAAACACGTCTTGTTGGCCAATACTCATCAGGTTCACGAAAAAGAACTTGAATATATTCAAATATTTAACCAGAAACGTGTGGAAGGAATTATTTTCTACGCGACACATTTAGATGCGCCATTGGTTAAAGCGATCCAGAATTCCAATGTACCTGTAGTACTCATCGGTCAAGACGGCTCTCTTTATAACATTCCAAGCGTGGTCCATGACGATACGCGGGTTGGTTTTGAAGCGGGAAATCGTTTAGTCGCGGCAGGATGCAAACGCATCGGTTTTATAGGCGTGCAAACAGACGACATTGCTGTTGATATCCAGCGCTCGCAAGGCTTGGAGCAAGCTTTAAGTTTTAACCAGTTGTCTCTGTTGTTCCATGCTCACGGGGATTTTTCTATTGAATCTGGTTATAGACTAGCTAAGCAACAGCTAAAAGCATTTCCGGATATGGACGGGCTGTTTTGTGCCACCGACAGGATCGCTCTCGGAGCTATTCGAGCTTTGCTAGAGCAAGGTGTTGAAGTGGGCAAACAAATTAAAGTACTCGGTGTGGGTAACGATGAGCTTTCTTCTGTCAGTACACCCAGCTTATCAACCTTTAATTATGCCTTTGATAAAGCGGGAGAAAATGCTGCGAAAATGCTGTTAGAGCGTATTGCAGGCAAAGGATTGGAGATGAGTAAAGTCGTACTCACTTTCCAAAATATAGACCGCGAAACCTGCTAGATTCCTTCCTCAATAATGGCTGGGCTTTGTGCCCAGCTTCACACTAACCAGACTCTTTTTTTATCTATCCGCTTAAATACTTGCTAATTGAGCGGTTGTTTTATATTTTGAGAACGTTCCCGAAATAATTTACAGAAAACTCTTATTTTCGTTTTCGCTAGAATTTAATTAGGTAAGACTATGTCTCTACAATTCCTTATCGAACTCGCTGGTGGTGTTGATAACATCGTACGTATTTTGGCTCCCGAAGGACGGGTGGTTGTTGCCGTTAAAGATGCTCAAAAAGCATTGCCCTGTCCAGATTCTGTGCAAGCAGAGTCGGTGTTAGGCGAATGGCAGTTATCTATGCCTAGAAGCAGCGCCGTTAGTGATGAGGATTTGGCTTCCTTAGGTCGTTTGATTGCCGAGAAGCAAATAGCATCAGCAAAAGAACATCTGCAACCTACGACCTGCAGTTATCGCCCACAATGGCACATCTCCCCACCACAAGGTCTGTTAAATGATCCTAACGGTTTTGTTTACCACAATGGTGAATACTATCTGTTCTATCAGTGGTATCCCTATGCTTGTGAGCATAAAGACAAATACTGGGTTCTTTTAAAAAGCCGCGATTTGGTGAATTGGAATTGGCAATCCATTGCTCTCACACCTTCAGACTGGTTTGATAGCCATGGTGTGTTCTCGGGTCATGCAGTAAGCCATGAAGGTGAGTTATTGCTTTTCTATACTGGTAACACACGTTTAGGCCATGATCGTCAGAGACAAACGATGCAATGTGTCGCACGCTTAAACGAAGACAATACGGCGGAGAAACTGGGGCCTGTGATTCGCACCTTACCTGCTGGTGTTACTGAACACTTCCGCGACCCCAAAATACTCTATCGCCAAAATAAGTGGCATATGCTGCTAGGCGCGCAAACTACCGATCTGCAAGGTCGTTTAGCTGTATATCATTCAAATGACTTAATGAACTGGGATTTTGATTCCCTCTATGGTGATGAACTTGAACCTTTTGGCTACATGTGGGAATGCCCAGATATGTTTGAGCTGAACGGTGATCTGTTTTTTGTGTTTGGGCCACAAGGGATTAAATCCGAGAATCCGAATCATACTATTGAGCACCAAAATCGCATTTATCATGTTGAGCAGGATGGTGAAGGAAAAATTCATTTCCTTGAAGGTTGGCAACTGGATGCGGGTTTTGATTTCTATGCGCCTCAAAGCATGGAAACAGAAGACGGAAGAAGAGTTATGGTCGGTTGGATGGGGTTACCCGATGAAGTTAACCAGCCAAGTTGTGACCATGGCTGGATACACCAACTCACCGCATTAAGAGAGCTAAAATGGGAGAATGGCAAGATTGTCCAAACTCCAATTCGCGAGCTTGCGGAGCTTAGAGAGTCAGTATCAAGTTTGGAGCTGGGAATCAGTCCTGTCGATGCACAAACCAAAAGCTTTGAGCTTAACGTTGAACTGCCTTGGGGAAGTGCTCTTACACTGATGTCTGACGACAATTATGGTGTGAAGTTGCAGCTTGATACAGATAAACGTGTACTTCGTTTCGACCGAAGCCAAACTCAAATTCGAGAAGGTGATGTCATTCGTGAGCTGCCGTTAGATAGTGACAAAGCGGTACATTTGCAGATACTGGCCGATAACTCATCGTTGGAAGTGTTTATCAACCATGGTGAACATGTGATGACGGGCAGGGTCTTTACGCCAGAGTCAGCAACACAAATTATTTTAGAAGGAGCGAACGTCAGTGCTGAGTTTGCACCTTTGAAATCGGTCGTGGAATCGACATTTGCTCCTGCTGTCTAGCTGAGAGTAGATAAAGAGAAACTAAAGCCCGATAAACGAAAGCCACCTAGTAATAGGTGGCTTTGTTGTATTTAAAAACGCTTATTTTAAATGCTTACTCAAGGAACGCTTTCAACGCTTGTTGATTTGGTAAAGCCGTCATTGCGCCCTTCTGTGTGGTTGCTAAGGCACCACAGCCGTGAGCACATTCGACAGCAAGAGCAATGTTCTCTGCTTTTTGCCAGTCTGGCGTTTGAGAAAGCTGGTACAACAATCCACCGACAAAGGCATCACCAGCACCCGTGGTATCAACGGGTTTCACTACTTTCCCGCTGATTAATGTCTGGCTTTCCTTAGTCACGACAAGTGCACCTTTAGCGCCTTGAGTGATGATTACCAGAGGAATCTCCAACGCTTTAATGGCATTCAAACCTTGTTCGATGGAGTCGGTCTCTGTGAGCAGGGTAAGTTCTTCTTCTGAAAACTTAACCACATCAGCGTTCGCTACTGCACGCATCACTGTTGCAACCATCTCTTGTGGTTTCTGCCAGACTTCTGGACGAAGGTTAGGGTCAAAGCTAAAGCTTCCGCCAGCCTTTTTGATTCGTTCAATTGCTTCGAAAGTACTGCTTCGGCTAGGCTCATTTGCCAGAGCAATTGAGCATACATGCAGCCAGTCACCCTGTTTGAAGTTTGGAATATCACTGGTTTGCAGAAATTGGTCCGCGCTCGGTTTCACCATGAAAGTGAAGCTGCGTTCGCCACTGTCATCCAGATCGACCACCACTGTAGACGTGCGCTGGTCGTTATCCAAGATAAGATAGCGGCTATCCACTTGTTCTTGTGAAAGCGTCTGGTTCATAAATCTTCCCAGCGGGTCATTTCCCACTCTGCCAAAGAACGCACTTTGACCGCCAAGACGCGCTATCGCCACTGCTACGTTTGCCGGAGCTCCGCCTGGGCATTTGAGATAATGGTTTTCCCCATCAGGAATTAAATCAACGACAGCGTCGCCTGTTACCCACACAGTATTCATTGTGTCTCTCCATCGAATCTTACTTTCAAATGCGGCTAGTATAATTCAGTTTTCGGTAACGTTCCCGAAATTGATTTAATTATCCAATCCCGTTAACAATTTTTATTGAAGTATAGAGGTGGAGATAAAAAAGCCGCCCTTATCTTACCAATAAGGGCGGCTTAAAAAATCGTTGTTGAAGCTTAAACGGATTGCTAACGCTTAATCAGCAATTCGTTTGAAGATAATCGAGGTGTTAATACCGCCGAAAGCGAAGTTGTTGCTCATCAGGTAATCGATTTGCATTTCACGACCAGAGCCAGTGATGTAATCAAGATCGCCACACTCTGGGTCAAGGTTATTAAGGTTAAGGGTAGGGTTAAACCAACCTGTATGCATCATCTCTAAGCCCAGCCAAGCTTCCACCGCACCACATGCACCTAAAGTATGACCAAAGTAGCTCTTTAGGGAACTGATTGGCACTCTGCCTACGGCTTTTTCTGTAGCATTGCTTTCGGCAATGTCTCCACGATCCGTCGCCGTACCATGGGCGGACACATAACCAATTTTATCCGGAGAGAGATTCGCGTTTTTCAGCGCCTGCTCCATACAAATCTGCATGGTTTCCATTTGAGGCTGTGTAACGTGCGCCGCATCGCAGTTACTGGCAAAACCAACGATTTCTGCATAGATTTTGGCACCACGAGCTTTGGCATGTTCATACTCTTCTAAAACCAGTGTGCCAGCACCTTCACCAATCACCAGACCATCACGATCTTTATCGTATGGGCTAGGCGTGGTTTTTGGTGCATCGTTTTTCAGGCTGGTTGCAAACAAGGTATCGAATACCGCTGACTCTGTAGGGCAAAGCTCTTCACCGCCGCCAGCGACCATTATGGTCTGATATCCATGTTTGATCGCTTCATAGGCATAACCAATCGCTTGGCTTCCTGAAGTACAAGCACTGCTAGTCGGAATTACACGACCACGAAGGCCGAAAAACAGACCTACGTTGACTGCTGTGGTGTGCGGCATCATTTGCACATAAGTCGTTGCGGTAATCGCTCTGGTGGTCTTTTCATTCAGCATCACGCCGAATGCACCAACAGCGTCTGTACTACCTGTTGAAGATCCGTAAGCGATACCTGTCTGGCCGTTAGTAAGTACTTCATTACCGATTAAGCCAGCTTGAATCAGTGCATTCTCTGTCGCGACTGTTGCGAGCATAGAAACGCGTCCCATACCTCGTACTTGCTTTCGCTTATAGTGTTTCGGTAATTCAAAATCAGTGACCGGTGCAGCCAGTTTTGTATTCAGTCCGTCATATTGTTCATACGAGGGCATGTATTGGGTGGCGTTTTCGCAAGCGCGTAAACGAGGTTCGATACTTTCCCAGTCGTTACCAAACGCAGTAACACCGGACATACCGGTTACAACAACTCTGCGGTTCATACGAGACCTCCGTTTACAGAAATAACTTGGCGAGTGACATACCCAGCGATATCAGACATTAAATAACTAACCAGACCTGCCACTTCTTCTGGTTCACCCATACGACGCAACGGAACAAGCGGCAGTGCATGTTCTTTCACATGCTCATCGACCATGCCAGTATCAATTAAACCCGGAGCAACACAGTTCACCGTGATTTTGCGTTTTGCCAGCTCTAAAGCCAGTGACTTCGTTGCGCCAATCACGCCCGCTTTTGCTGCACTGTAGTTGGTTTGGCCACGGTTACCCGCAATGCCGGACACTGACGCTAAAGTGACAATTCGTCCACCTTTACGCAGTTGAACCATCGGCATCACACAAGGGTGCAGCACATTGTAGAAGCTGTCGAGGTTGGTATGGATAACGCCGTCCCACTCTTCTTCTGTCATTGCAGGGAAAGCAGTATCACGAGTGATACCCGCATTGTTAACAACACCGTAGTAAGCGCCGTGTTGTTCAATATCCGCTTCAATCTGGCTTCTACATTCAGCACGGTTACTAATATCAAATCTGATCAATCGGCCAGAACCGCCATTTTCGACAATCGTATCAAGTGTTGCTTGGGCACCATTCTGGTCTCCCATGTAATGAACGACGACGTTGAAGCCATCTTTACCTAGCTGAATAGCAATTGCTTTGCCTATTCCCTTACTGGCACCAGTGACGAGAACTTGTCGGGTCATACATGACTCCTAATTTTCATTTCTTGTAATTTTTCTTGTGTAGGAACATAAACGTTCAGTTGGCACTGAGCAATTGTATTCCCTTGGTATTCTATACGGCCAGAGAAAACAGCCATTCCGTTATCTTCCATCACTTGGTCTGCGAAGATATCCAGAGTCTGACCTAGGGTGAATTGGTCACACTCTGTGGCGTAGCGGCGGCTGCCTAATAAAAATCCGATAGGAGGCTCTTGCCCTTTTTGTAATGCTTGATAGCCAGACCAAGCCGCGATGGATTGCGCCATAAATTCAATGCCAACATAAGCTGGTACTGTATTGGTTTCGGGATTGAAGAACATAAGATGTTTATCAATATCCACCTGACTATGGATGGATGTCGCCCCGATAGACAAAGCGCGGTCAACCAAAATCATTGGATTATCATGAGGCAACAGTGTTGCGATTGCAGGTAGTTCAGTCATGGGGATATCCAAAAATTAAGCTGATGTTGTTGCCACCAAAAGCAAAAGAGTTACTGAGAATGGCTTTGCCACCCAAAAATTGCTCGCTTTCTACCAGTAAAATTTCAATATCGTCTGCTTTGTTTGCACAGCGCTGCATAGGCAGTGGTAGATGATGACGCAAAATGTGCCAAGCGATAGCGGCTTCAGTCGCACTTGCAGCACCAAGGGTGTGACCGGTTAAAGACTTGGTTGAACTGACGGGTACGTTGTTACCAAAGACACGGTAAATGGCTTTGCTTTCCATGCTGTCATTCAGTGGGGTCGCTGTGCCATGGGCGTTGATGTAACCGATATCTTCTGGTGTAAGACTGGCATCTTCAAGCGCTTTTTGCATGGCTTGTTCTGCACCGTTACCTTCTGGATGAGGCGCAGAAATGTGGTGTGCATCAGAGCTGTCACCTGCACCCAACAATGCGACATCACTTGGTTCTGTGCCCAACAACATAAATGCCGCCGATTCACCAATATTAATGCCTGAACGGTCTGCGCTAAATGGTTGGCAAAGCTGATTCGACAGAGCTTCTAAGCCATTAAATCCATTCAGTGTCAGTTTACAGATGGAATCGACACCACCAACCAATACAGCGTCAACAATGCCTGCCTGTAGCAGACGTTTTGCGCTGATAAAAACGCGGCCACTGGAAGAGCAAGCGGTTGAAATCGAGTAACTAGGACCGGTGATCTTGAAGTAATCCGCAACAAAATGAGCACTGTCACCTAACTCTTGCTTGGTGTAGTGATAGTTTTCTGGGAATGCTCCTTGAGCGATTTTTTGCCCATAGGCGATTTCACCATCAGAAATGCCAGAGGTACTGGTACCGACAATGACGGCAATACGGTCAGCACCGTATTGCTGAATAGCATTTTCAACGCTGGATTTGATTTGCAAGAGAGCAGATAAAGCGAGCTGATTATTACGTGTCGCATATTTTGACAAAGGCTGAGGAATTTTTGGTAGCGCCTCAGTAACTCGCCCAATCACCGTGGGCGTATGGGTGTTGAGAATCTCATTGTCTATGAGCATGCCTTTTGACTGCCCGGATTGTAGTGCTTGATGAATAGCGACCGTTTCACTCCCTAGCGCAGAGTGAAAACCACAATCATGAATAAACACTGGAAATGAAGTTGAAGAATTCATCTAGGTTTTTCTACTGTTCTGAAGTTGTTAATTTAGCTTGATGACTTAATGTCTGGATCGTGATCGAATAGTCCAATGGCTTATTTAAAAACTGAATATCACCATCGAGTGGTGTTTTTCCAGCATAGCTAATGATCAGTACGGGTTCTCCAGCTTCGTTTTTTATAATGCGTTGATGTGGGGCATCAATGATTGACCACCTTACCTTATTTAACGGTGCTTCCCAAGCACTTCGAGGCCATAGGGTGATCATCAGATTAAATAGTACTTGTTCCGGTTTCGGAAGGGTATTTTCTAGGCCGCTTAACACTTGGGTGGAAATATTTTCACCATTGTAATCCAATGACAGCAATCGAGTTCCCCATGAAGAAAATCCCGCTAGCACGATATGCTGGTCATCGATTTGTAACTGCACTGGTAACTGTTGAGTTTGCGTATTGCCTTGTTCATCTTGCCACTGTGCTGAGATCAACTGAGTGGCGTTAAGAGACTGTCCCAGCTCACTGGGTAAGGGAAGTTCTACCCATATATCCTGACCGATTTCCACTTGTGTCGAAGAGGTGTGAGGTTGCAAACTACAGCCACTGAGCCACAAGCAAGCAAAGAGTGTTGTTAACCATTTCATTGGATTTTTTGCCTTTTTATTGCAAGTGGAGAAAGCAGCCAAGCGACAAAAATGCCGCTTAATGTCGTTAAGCCGAAACTGTGAATCGCGTGGGTTTCACTTAGTGACAGCAAGCCAAATGAAAGTAGGGTGGTCATAGCTGACAGAGTAATCGCCAGTAAAGTGCTCCGACTCTGTGCCTGTTCGGCAAAAAACAAGGTGTAGTCAATACCAATACCGACGACAAGCACCAACGCCAACAAGTTAAACAAGTTAAGTGTTGAACCGGTTAATGTGGTAACCGCAATGCCGACTAAGCAGGCAACCATACATGGGAAGACAATTCGTATTGTATGGGCAGCACCATAACGTTTAACCAGCAGCAAAGATATGCCGATCAAAGCTGCCGCTAACAGCTCCATCACTTTAGTTCGGTATTCTCCAAACAAGGCTGAGATTTCTCCTGCTTTATCCAAGTAACTGATATCAGCCCGTTGGCTGGTAAAAGCGGTGATTTCATCTGAGTTACTCACATCTCTTAGCATGATGACAGACGCAACGCTTTCTCCAATTTTACCTAGATAAAGGAACTGAACCGGTTCTGAAACGTTTTGATTGAGGTAGTCCGCTAAACTGACCGGAATCATGGGCTCAGTGAGCGTTGGCTGAGCCGACAACTTTAAAGACTCAGAGAGTGAGGGACCATAATTCTGATAGAGCTTGCTAACCAGTTGATAGTCGGATTTTTGTCTCGCAATTGATGGCAAATACTGATTGAGACTTTGATAGCCGCTGATTGTTTGCTGCCGCTTCCATTGAGCAAGTGTGCGGTCTAGCTGTTCAAGTTTTATAAGTAGTTGTTCATCGCCCTCTGCACGCACAACCAGCATCTGCTGTGAAGATTTCACACCAGAGACTTGATTAATCAGCTCTTCCTGCTGCTTTAGTTCTTTAGGCATGGCTTGAAGCTGACGAATGTCATCGTCGTAGTTCACTTGCGTTAATTGAACTGCACTGAAAATCATTAACGCCAGAGGTAGAGACGTTCTGACACTGCGTTTTTGCCATTGTGCTAACCACCAACGCCATAACATCTCGCCGGGTAAGGGACGATTTGCTGTCGCTTTGCGTGCAAGGATAGGATACCAAGCGACAACAGTAGCGTAGGCCGCGATTAAACCGATGGCTGAGAATAGCGCCAGTTGCTGCAAACCGGGAAATGGAGCAATTAATAAACCTAAGTAGCCAATTAAGCTGGTAATCAAACCAAGAGTAATCGCAGTGAAGATATGTTTAAGCCCTTGGATGCTATCCCATTTGTCTTGTGCTGCTAGGCGGTCAGTCAGATAGTGAAACGCGTAGTCGATAGAAACACCGATCAAGCTCGCGCCAAATACCAAACTGAACAGATGCACTTTGCCGAAGATGGCGGTGGTCGCAACAAGTGCAACTAAAAGCCCAACGCTGATAGAGAGCAGTGCTAATAACAGCGGCGCGGCACTGCGAAAGACAAACAGGACAATGACGACAACGCCGAGTAGGGAGAACAAACCAATGGTGCTGATTTCCGATTTCGCACTTTGAGTACCAAAGTCGGCATAAAACAACACACCAGTGTGTGCGCTATCCACATCGTATTGTGCTTTTAGCGTCTGCTCTAAGCTCTTCAATTTAGGCACAACTTGCTGTGCAGACATACTGTAAGGTGAATCCGCCAACGTTGCTGTTATCAGCACATAAGTATCGTTTTGAAATTGCGTCGTGAGGAAACCTTGTTGAATCTGAAATTGCGTTGTCAGCTGGTTTAAGTGACTTAAGTAATCACGAAACAGCAAAAACGGATCATTGCTTAGTTCTGAACCGGTAACGCCGGAAAAAGGGTTATAAATGGTTTGAATCACTTTCTGAACTTGCTGTTCTGGAGCGAGTTCAAGACGAGAACGCTGTTCGTCGGTTAAAAACTGAAAACGATGGGAGAAGTAGTAACGGCTCCAAGCATTTTGTTTTTGTTGGTCAATTTTGCCGGTAACTTGGGAAAATGCGTTCAGGCTTGAGAGTGAATTTTGCAAACTCTCAGCAGCGCCGAACAATTGCTGATCGTTATTGCCTTTGAGGACAAACACCACCTTGTCACTAACACTACTGGTGACTCTATCAAACGCCACTTGAGCTAACGGATCTTGTCGGCTTTGAGGAAGCAGCTTCATGATGTCCGTTTCAATGGGTACCGATGAGCTAAAGCCCCACTGTTTCAACAGTAGGGCGCAGCTTAGTACCACCAAAACAAGCCAGATTATCGCCAGCTTGGAATGACTAAAACTGGAACTGAGCTTGTTCAGCATCCGTTAAATTCTCAGGTTGGTGAGTTTGATTGGTGAAGGTGATTTCAGTTTTGTCGCCTCTTACTTCTTGCAGAACCAACGAATCAATATTTTGATTGCCTTGCAAAACGATCGATTTGAACACCGCATTCAGTGGCGCTTCTTTTGGTGTCAGTACTAACTGCCAGTGTTCACTTTGAGGAGCAAACTGCAGATCAAACTGACTCTGAAGTTGTTCTGTGTCGCCATGGAATACGGACAAAAAGATTTTGCTGAAGTAAAACGCCATCGGGTTTTCTTTGGCGTTAATCACCTGTGCAGGCTGATTGGCGAAAGTTTGGCGTAGTTTGTCCTGTGTCAGCACCAAGTTGACAGGAAACGGTGTGTGTTGCTGCCACAGTAAGCCGTGTTGTTTTTCAAGCAGAAATGAGCCTTCCGATACCAAAGGCTGTTCAAACATGGCTAAGGTGCGGCTTTGAGTAAAATCACCACGAATAATCGGAGATTGTTGAAGCTGAGCTTGCAAGGAGGCTAAATCCGTTACTTGAGCTAAAACACCAGTAGTAGCAATTAAGCTTAAACAAACAGACATAGTGATGTTTTTAAACACCTTAATCATTGCAAGCATTCTCCGGTTTGGTGCCAATGTTCAACTTTATCTAAGAACAGTTTTGGTGAGACAAAACACATTTCTTGCTCAGCGATGCTGACCGCAACTTGAGTGGTATGTGCCTTACACATTCTTTGACCTGTCTGTGCATCAAAAATTACGTAATCAATGCGCAGACGGTTTTCCCATTCGGTCAGCTTGGCGTTGATGCGGATTTCATGGTTAAACGGAATCGCTTTGACATATTTTACGCGAGTATCAATAACAGGCCACATGTGGCCTGATTCACTCATCGCTATGTAACCGTAAGCGATTTTATCTAGTAATACACGTCGTGCTTCTTCGAAATAGCGGAAGTAGTTACCGTGATAAATTACGCCCATAGGATCGGCATCTTGAAACGAAGTGGTGACTGTCACTTCGGTTTCTAATGGGAAATTAATGTTCTCCATTAACACTCCTAGTACAGCTTCCAGTGCTGGGTTTGAATGCGTTCAATACACAAACGTAGCTCTGCTTCTAACGGGCGATCTTCTACCACAAACTTAAAGTCCTGCTGAACATTAGCAACGATTTGATTCACGCTGGCACTCATATGACGCTCATCGATCTCATTATGGCGCTTGCGCAGCTCAATGGCTTGAACGGAGGCAAGTAGAGAAGCCGCCGCCACTTGTTCAGTCAATTGCAATACGCGTAAGCAGTCGCGAGCGGCGATTGTACCCATGCTGACTTTATCTTGGTTGTGACACTCCGTTGAGCGCGAGAATACGCTTGCAGGCATGGTGTGTTTCAATGCTTCTGCTGTCCAAGCTGAAATGCCAATTTGTACCGCTTTGAAGCCGTGGTTGATCGGTTTACGTTCGCCTTCTGCGCCAGTTAAGTTAAACGGCAGACCGTTGTTGAACTTGTAATCCATCAACTGTGCCATTTGACGATCCAGCAAGTCAGCTAGGTTTGCAACACAGGTTTTGAGTGTGTCCATCGCCATTGCAATGTGACCGCCATAGAAGTGGCCACCGTGCAGTACGCGCTCGTTGTCACCATCAATGATCGGGTTGTCATTCGCGCTGTTTAGTTCATTTTCGATAAGCTGGCGCAACCAAGGTAAGGCGTCTTGTACTGTACCAATGACATGCGGAGCACAGCGCAGTGAGTAGCGATCTTGTAAGCGGTCACTATTACGAGGTGGACGCTCTGCTTGTAGATCGGCTCTTAACCAAGCCGCAATTTGTTGCTGACCTGGGTGAGGCTTCACCGCAAATAGCGCTTCATCAAAATGGAAGTCGTTTCCTTGCATACCAATTGAAACAAGAGCCGTAATTTTAGTGCATAACTGAGCCAGATACTCAGCACGCTGATAAGCCAAACAGGCTAGGGCAGTCATCACTGAAGTGCCATTCATTAAAGCTAAGCCTTCTTTTGGCTTTAGTTTAATTGGCGTCAAGCCAAGTTCTGCGAACACCTCTTGAGTGGAACGAATTTCACCTTTGTAGAGCACTTCGCGTTCGCCAATCAAGGTCGCGGCTACGTATGAAAGAGGGGTTAAGTCACCACTTGCGCCCACAGAACCTTCTTGCGGAATACGTGGGGCAATATCGTGATTAATCAGGTTGATAATTTGATTGAGCACATCGTGAGACACGCCTGATACACCCTGTGAGAGTGAGCATAAGCGAGTTGCTAATACAGCGCGTGATTGTTGGTGAGTAAGTACTTCGCCCAAACCGCAGCCATGAAAACGGGTCAGGTGCAGAGGCAGTTCCTCAACCAAATTAGGTGGAATGGCGACAGTACAAGAATCACCATAACCAGTGGTTACGCCGTAAATGACACCTTCTTCTTTAAGTAGGCGTTCTAAAAAGGCTACGCCTCGGTCAATCTTCGCGGTAAATTCAGCTGAAGAGTTAATAGAGGCTGAAGCGCCTTGTGCGATTGAAACAACGTCCTCAATGGTCAGACGCTCAGCGCCGAATAAAATATTATTGTCGTTTGTCTTCGTCATTGTTTTTACTTAATTCCCAGAAGTTGAAGAAGTTGTACCACTGTAATGGTGCTTTCATTGTGTAGTGTTGCAAGCGATCTGCGTATTGTTGAACCACTTGGCGCAAAGATTCCTGCCTTGTTGCGCGAGGCAGTTTGATACCGTCACTAAAATGCTCGAAGTAGACGTCAAAATGTGGATGTTTACTTTGGTCGTCGCGCAGTCCAAAAATAAGGTATACAGGAGCCTCTAAGACAGAGGCCAGCATAAATGGCCCTTGAGGAAACGGTGCAGGCTTGCCAAGAAAATCCGCCCAAACAACTCGGCTTTCTACGCTGGTGGAAGTTCGGTCTCCCACGATTACCACCCACTCGCCACGCTCTATCATTTGCTGAAGCATAATCGCAGTATCAGGCCCAATTTTGCTGACTTGTATCAGGTTGAGTTCTGAATTCGGGTTGACCGTTTTCATAACGGTGTTAAAACGTTCGGCATGCTCTGTGAACACCAAAGCATTGATCTTAAGATGAGTGTGACGTCGGCTTAGCGCGCGACACAGTTCGATATTGCCTAAATGAGAGCCTAACAGTAGCAGGCCGTGTTTTCGCTCAACCAGTGATGTGAGTTGCTCTTGACCATGGATGGTTAGATTGTTGACATTGAAATCGCCTCGCCATGCCGCCAGTTTGTCGAGCATAGTTTCACCGAACGACAACAAATGGTTATAGCTGGTTAGGTTTTTGGCTACAGGCAACTGTTGTTGTTCGGCAAAGTTTTTTACCTGAGTAATAAACTGCTCTGATGATGTCTTCGCCTGTTTACCGGTGAGGTGGTAATAGCCCATCACCAACTTTAAAATGGCGCGAAAAACCTTTCTACCCAATAGCTTGTAGATCGCCATCAGCACTTTAATACCCAGTACGGTTCCGCGCTCTTGGCGTTTTGACCAGTGTGTTTCAGTTCCTTGCGTTTTTCTGCGCATCAGTAACTTAGGAATGCGCGGCAACATACCGAAAAACAGTCGTGTATGCATCCAACTGATTTTGACGTTATCCCAAAGTGAATCGAAGTGGGAAATACCATCTTCTGGATAAATTACACGGGTGTTGACGAATTTGAACTGCACGCCATTCCAGAACATACGGACAAAGATTTCTGTATCGAAATCCATGCGACTGCCGATGTCGTGATGATTAATGACGTCAATACTTTCTTTGACTGGATACGCCCGAAAACCACACATGCTGTCTTTAATTTCCAGCGAGAGTGTTTCAATCCAAACCCAGATGTGTGTGACATATCGGCCGTATAGTCGAGCTTTAGGTACACTTTTATCGTAAACAGGTTGTCCCGAAATCAAGTGATGAGGGTTATTCTTCGAGGTTTCGATAAGATTCGGCAATGCACTGATATCATGCTGACCGTCAGCGTCAATCTGAATTACATGACTGTAGCCGAGCCAATGTGCATGGCGTATACCCGCCACGACAGCACCACCTTTACCTTGGTTTTTAGGTAAGGTAATTAACGAAACATTAGCTCGTTTGGCGGCTTCGGAGAGAGCAAATTTGGTCTCTTTATTGCTGCCATCGTCCACCAGGAATACGGGAAGATCGAAACCAGCTATTGAGTCTAGAACACCAGCTACGGTTCCACCGTGGTTGTAACAGGGAATCAAAAAGCACGGGCGGTAATCAAGCTTACTCACTGGCATCTCCCAGTTTCATTTTGCCTGATGAATGTGTCACCACGTCACCATCTCTATGAGATTGGTAACTGAACGCCAGTTTTTGTTTGCTCTCATCCCAAGTTAAGCTCAGGGATACTTCTGCATTGGGCAAGATGGGTTCTTGGAACTTAATCACTTCCATGCCTTTAAAATGCATAGGCGTGTTTAAATATTGACGCGCGTAAAAGATCGCCCAATCAATTTGGGTGACACCGGGCAGTAGGGGAAAGTGATTGAAATGCCCCTTAAAATCTTCGATATCTTGGTCTACTTTAATAGTCAGCAGCACATGGTGTTCTGTTTGCTCGTAAGCCAGTAACGTTGGTTTTCTTTTAGCCATCATATAATCGGCGTTTTCTTCGTTTTTATTGGAATAATTTTTCAAGCTCGGCGACTTGGCGCTTACCTTGACTGTTTAATGGGATCTCTTTTACCACTCTAAAACTGCGTGGTACAGCAATTGGTTCAAGCCAACGTCTCAGTTCATTGCGTAGCAGCAACCAAAACTTGCCCTTTCCAAGTTCAGCAAGCTTTGTTTTACCACTCTCAGTCAGCACTATTGCTGTGGCTAAAATCAATCGCTCAGCCTGCTGCATCGGAATAACAGCACACTCTTGAACGTAGTCTAACTGGTCAACGCGTTTTTCTACTTCTACCAGTGACACTCGCTTCTCTTCAACTTTGATTATCCGATCCGTGCGACCTTTCAAAACAAACTGGTTTTCAGATACGAACTCACATTCATCAGCAGTTTGGTACCAGCCAGTTGGATCAATATGTGCAGAACGTAAGCGTAAGCAATTCTCATGATTTAACTCTACTTCCACTTTGGGAAACAGTGACCAAGGGGTTTGTTCTGTCATTTGCTGGCGATAAGCAATACCACCAGTTTCTGTACTGCCGAATACTTCTATTGGCCTATAGCTAAACAATTCCTCTGCATGGTTTGCTGCGGCAAAAGGCAGCGGCCCACCCGATGAAAAAATGCATCTCAGCTTTGTCGGTTTGTGTTCTTCGGTCAGGCGTTTTAGCAGTGCGGGGCTGCTGACTAAAACGGTATCCTGATTCGCATGATGAGTGATTTGTTCGGGAAACTCTAAACTGTGTCGGGCGAATGGATTACCTGCGCACAATGGCCACAGAACTCGGAATAACAAACCATAGATATGTTGATGAGAAACCGTACTTTCGATTCGGCTGTGAGGGATCTGCTCTCCCCACAGTGATTGTAGGATTTCAACTTCAACACTAAGCTGATCTAGGGTCTTATGAATGGCTTTAGGTGTGCCGCTTGAACCAGAAGTAAACAAAATGAGTCGAATGCTTTCTGGAGAAAGAGCAGCAAAAACGAACGGGCTACTATTGTGGCCTGTAGTTATAAGCTGTGTCACGGTATTGCGTAATGGTGTTATAGCGTCATCGCACAATAATAGATCAAACTGTGAACTCAGCTCTTCCAGAGCTCCCGGTTGATAATTACCCGGCAAAATGATGGTTTTCCCAGCATGGAATAGTGCAAGCAACCCGACCGTAAACAAATAACTATCGCGAGCACAAAGTGCGACGTTTTGTTGTGGTGTTTGATGAAGCAATTGAGTGTAATGACTCACATCGGCGACAAATTGTGCCCATGTAATATCACCCTCAGAACCAAACGCTACGACGGTATTTTCACGTTTTTCTAGTAACAGATGGGAGAGAGAACTAAATGCAGTACCGCGATATGTCATTAAATGCTAATCCTTGCGAAGAAATTGGCGTACCACCCACTCGATGGCAAACAATAGACCAATCAGGAGGTAGCTAATCAGACCGTTATATAAGGTCCAAACTTCAATCGGTAAGAAACAGGTGTATAACGCTGTAATTCCGTTGAACAAGAAAAACAGACACCAAACTTGAGTGACCTTCCGCGTGTAATTAACACCACTTTGCGGGAGTTCAGGCTCCTGTAATCTGGCAAGTCTTTCTATAATGGTTTGTGGTTGCTTTAAACTGCTTGCGAAAACCATCAACATGCAAGCATTTACAGCGACGGGATAAAACAGCAGCCAGCCTTTACTACGGAATAGAATACCCAAAACAATTAAAGTGATCCCGATAAGACCACTTATAATTGCTAACTGTTTGAATTCTTTAAGTTTGGTTCGACTTGCTGTGAAAATGCGTAATACAAAGAATACAGCGAGCGTTGCCCCTAAAATACTCAGACCGAACTTATCTATGCCGTAGTAAATTGCAAATGGATACGCGAGCAGAACAATTGCAGACAAACCTGTCAGCAAGTGACGCATCAGGCTTCCTTAAGCAGTTCTACTACTGATTCAACCACGTCATCGACAGTACGTACCATTTTAAACTCTTCTGGCTTGATTTTTTTGCCAGTCACGTTTTGCAGGTGAACCACGAGGTCAACAGCGTCAATACTATCTAAATCAAGATCTTGATATAGATGAGCTTCAGGTTGAATGTCGGCTTCATCGATTTCGAAAAGTTCAACCAGAGCATCTTTTACTTGGTCAAAAACCTGTTGCTTGTTTAAATCTGTCATAATCGTTTTCTACAAATTAGTTGCTAGTTTGAGATGAAATATACGCTGCTAGGTTAGCCACAGATGCGAAATGTTGGCGCGTATTTGAATCATCAGCATCGATTACGATGTTATATTTCTTTTTAATTGCCAAGCCAAGCTCAAGAGCATCAATAGAGTCTAGTCCTAGCCCATCCCCGAATAATGGCGCCTCTGTTTCAATTTCATCAATTGAGATGTCTTCAAGGTTTAATGCGTCGATAATCAACTGCTTAATTTCTTTGTGTAGTACTTCCACGGGAACCTACTTATTTATTATTGATAGATGGAAAAATAGCTTCAGCAAGATAGCTGTTCAGCCTTCTTGCTGCTGAAGTTGGGTTGTTAGTTTGCTCTATAAAGGGCATTACCTCAACTTTATCCTTAACTTCTACATGGAAAAAAGGCTTGGTATCCGGAACTTGATACCATTTTTTTTCTTTTGTGAGAAAGCTAGGAGAAACGGAAATATGTATTATGCGCAAGTCTCTTTGTGTGCGAATGGCTATTTGAGCCGCTCCACGCTGAAGTTTTGACGCGACCCCCGGTGTAGTACGGGTTCCTTCTGGGAAAACGAGTAGAACGTTCTCACGTTCAAATCGCTCTTCACACAGATCGAGTAGATCATCCGGCGTTTGGTTTGGAATATAACCCGCCGCTTTGACAATATGCTTCATAAATGGATTTGACCAAATGGCCGCTTTTACTAAGCAGTCACACTGCTTGAGTTGTGAAGCGACTAATACATAATCAATCAGGCTTGGATGGTTAGCGACAACAAGACAGTTCTTATCGTTGGCTAAGATCTCGGCCCCATCGATTCGGTAATCAATGGCTCCAGTGAACTTCATTAAGCGACAGAAAAAATTAAACGTAATGCGAATGACGTTTTGTACTCGATATTCACGCTGAATCGTATTTGGTGTTGTCAGTCGAATTAAAGGAATAATGATAAAACTGAGTGTTAAACCGCCTAAACCAAAAATTGCGAAACAGAGTCCAGTAGCAAAAATTCGCCAATATTTATTTACAGCATTCATGCTTGCTGCCATTCCCATGAAGTTCTTTCACCTTCAATTATCCAGTGAGGTTGTTTGCATAAATAGTGTGTCAAAAAGCTAAGCGCTTGAGGTAGGGTGCTGATAGTATCCATTTTTTCACATTGTGCAACTTGCCACGTATTACCAGCGGACAAAATCAAGCCCAATGCATATCCTTTGAACTGCTTATCTTCGTATTCAGAATAATCGTCAGGTAGGGGTTCATCAAAATCGACCAGCAATACCTTGGCGTTGGGATATTGCTTGAGATAGATCCAAGCTTCGATTAATGCACTGTGAAAAGTGTTGTCACCAGCAGCTATAGAAGTCACTGGAATAGCTTGTTTTGTTGCAATGGTTGATAAACCTGCCGCTGTGTTGTGTACCGACTGAGAAAAATTCATGGGAGAAGCTTCTTCACCAGCAAGAATATTCTTAATTATTTCAGCACTGCGACGTAGTTCACCATGACGACTTGAAAATACCAAGTAATCGATAGATTCTTCTTGCAGAAGATGGATAGCCGTTTGCACCGCTAGTTTACTTAACGGGCTCATGCGGCGTCGCATCATTGGGGGGATTAGACCAGATTCGATGGTTTCATCTTCTGGCCATTGATGAGTTTGGGACCACTGCTGCCAATCTGGCAGGCCATTGATACCCAGACTGTTTGCTGACCAAGTATCGATATTAAATGAGATTAAATGCAACTGATTTGACATAACGTATTGATTTGTTGTTGAGCACATTAAATACTATGCTCGTTTATTAATATTCCCCAATCAAAGCAAGGAAATGCAATGAAAGCAATAAAATACACGATTTCGATTCTATTAGTTGTTCTTTTAGCAGGCTGCGGGCGAGTTCAACCAATCATGAACGTAGAGAATACTCCTGTTGCTTATAATCTTCAAAGTGACGAAGTGAAAGCTGCCATTGTTGTTGCTGCAACCAATAGAGGTTGGATAATTTCAAACAGCACTCCAACTGAATTAACTGCCAAACTTATGTCTCGAGATCATAGCGCGGAAGTTCGTATTCCTTATAGTGAAAAATATTATTCCATCATCTATGTCGGTTCTGTGAATTTGAAAGCGGGTGGCGGTAATATTCACCGTAATTACAATCGCTGGGTTAATAATCTGAACGTTGATATTCAGAAACAATTGGCTAGAGCGTCAGTAAAATAGTTTCAAAATAATATAATTAGGCTTTTTCGTGTTTGTACAAAAACAAGACCCTTATAACGCTCTAGAAGCGAAAACTGAGGCGCAAAAGTTATCTTTTGCGCCGATTATTTTTCAAACCGCACGTACATTACGTGATTTAGGTATTTTGACGGAATTGGATAAAGCGGGTTCGCAAGGCGCGAGCGCTGAATCTCTTTCCAAAGCGACGGGTGTATCTGAGTACGGTGTCAAAGTCCTTCTTGATATGGCAATTAGCGCCCACATTGTGTTGTGGGAAAAGCCAAATTACATATTGGCGAATCTTGGGCATTTCATCCTTCATGACGGAATGACTCAAGCAAATATGGATTTCACTGCGGATGTTTGTTACGCCGCTATGATGCATTTAACCGAGTCGATTACTGAAGGTAAACCCGCTGGTCTTAAAGAGCTGGGCGAATGGGAAACCATTTACCAAGGGCTTTCTCGTTTGCCAGAAAAAGCAAAACAGAGCTGGTTCCAGTTCGACCATTTTTACTCAGATCGCTCATTTCCTATTCTTCTTGAACATGTATTTGCTTCGAAGCCTAAAACTCTGGTTGATATTGGTGGCAACACGGGTAAATGGGCAATGCAATGCTGTCACTATGACAAAGATGTTGAAGTAACGATCGTTGACCTTCCTCAGCAGCTCGAAATGGCACTGAAAAATGCCGAAGAAAATGGTTTTTCGAAGCGTATAAAGGGTTATCCCGCCAACATGTTGGATAAGAGCCAAGCTTTGCCAGAGCAGGCTGATGTATGGTGGATGAGCCAGTTTTTAGACTGTTTCTCACCAATGGAAATTCTAAGTATTCTGCAAAGAGTCAAACAGCAGCTAAAACCAGATTCAAAAGTGTATATTTTGGAGCTATTCTGGGACGCCCAGAAATATGATGCGGCTTCTTATAGCTTGAACGCCACCTCGCTTTATTTTACCTGTCTGGCAAATGGTAACAGCCGTTTTTATCGCAGTGATGATTTCCTAGAGATCATTGACGCGGCTGGTTTAGAAGTAGTGGAGCGTACAGACCACATTGGTCTGGGGCATACGCTATTAGAACTAAAAGCCAAGTAAAAATAATATTCAGAGAATAATTGTAATGGATATACAGCAACGTCAAGTCGTTATTATTGGCGCGGGGCCGTCAGGTTCGACGGCCGCAGCTTTGCTTAACAAGCAAGGTATCGATGTTTTAGTGCTAGAGAAAATGCAGTTTCCTCGTTTCTCCATAGGAGAGAGCCTACTGCCAGCGTGCATGGAGACCGTTCAGGCCGCTGGTATGCTGCAGGCTGTGGAAGAAGCCGGGTTTCAGTTTAAAAACGGTGCGGCTTTTAGGAAAAATGGTGTCTATACCGAGTTTGACTTTTGCAATAAGTTTACGCCGGGGCCAGGTACTACCTTTCAGGTCCAAAGAGCAAGCTTCGATAAAGTTCTTGCTGATAGTGCTCAAAGCCAAGGTGTTGAAATTCGCTACCAGCATGAAGTGAAAAGCATAGAGTTTTATGGGTCGAATTCTCTGCTTACGGTAGAGGATGAGCTAGGAAATAGTTATCAACTTCAAACCTCTTACGTGTTAGACGCCAGCGGATTCGGCCGAGTGTTGCCGAGACTTTTAAATCTTGAAGAACCTTCTTGTCTACCCGCACGCAAAGCCATTTTTACCCACACCATTGATCATATAGATGCAGATAAACATCTCTATGACAGAAATAAAATTCTTATTTCGGTTCATCCTAAACATGCTGATGTTTGGTATTGGCTCATTCCATTCTCAAATGGTGTTTGTTCCATTGGTGTGGTTGCAACACCCGAGTTTTTTGAAGGTTATCCTGAAGACAAAATCGAAGCGATAAAGCAACTAGCTGGCGAAGAGCCACATCTGGCACTGCTACTTGAGAATGCAGAGTTTCCGAATGCAGCAGGTGAGCTGAAAGGCTATTCCGCCAACGTTAAACATTTGGCGACTCAACATTACGCTCTGTTGGGAAATGCTGGTGAGTTTCTTGACCCTGTGTTTTCTTCGGGTGTCACGATAGCGATGAAATCAGCACAATTGGCTGTTGAGTGTGTTGTTCGCCAAATAAAAGGCGAAAGTGTTGATTGGCAAAACGACTACGAAATACCGCTGATGATTGGTGTGAATGCCTTTAGAACCTATGTTGAAGGGTGGTATGACGGTACACTTCAAGATGTTATCTACTATGAAAATCCAAACTCAAGAATCAAACAGATGATTTGCTCAATATTGGCTGGTTACGCATGGGATACCAATAATCCTTATGTGAAGGACTCGAAACGCCGCTTAACCAGTTTGGCCGAGCTTATCCGAAGTTCCTAAATACTCAGCAAAAGAGCGCAAGTAGTTGCAGTCTCCAAACTGCATAACTATTTAATTACTTAGTCTATGGTCTCTAATGCTCTTTTATTGGGCATAGAGATCTATCATAGTGCAGCTGAGTGATAACGCTCACATTTCCCTCTTGTCTGATGAGATAAAAATCACACAATCTCCCTAAATTTGTGCACAAAATGTTAAATGTATTGTTATTTTCTAGTGCAAGATGCTGAGAATACGGCGTTAGTTAGATAAATCGAGATTTAAATCTGATGTAAAGGATTACTTTCCTTTGTTGTGCTGCAAGCTAGTCTTTGGTTAGTGGTTGCATCTAATTATTCATTATGGATAAGAATATAATCTCTTTTTATTCTAATTTTATGGCAAATTGCTTCAATGCTTGATAATGTTTGCCGCATTCTTTGTAAGGAATTGACATGCTTTTGTCACTTCCCACATCTTTTAGGTTAGCCGTTCTAGCCGACATGCAAAGAAGTCATGGATGCAAAAATAAAACTTGGAGTTTATACAGATGTATAAGAACAAAATCACACAAGCACTTTTACTAGGTGCTGGCCTTGCGGTGGCTACAACTTCTCTTACAGCTTTTGCTGCAAACGTGCCAGCAGGCACTAAGCTAGCTCCAGTGCAAGAGATCGTTCGTGGTAATGGTACTGAAGTCGCTACTATCGACCCGCATAAATCTCAAGGTGTTCCAGAATCACACGTTATTCGTGACCTGCTAGAAGGCTTGGTAAACCAAGACGCTGACGGTAAGGTTATTCCTGGTGTCGCAGACCGCTGGGAAACATCAGACAATACAACGTTCACTTTCCATATTCGTGAAGGCGCTAAGTGGTCTAACGGCGAACCTGTAACTGCACAAGATTTCGTATACAGCTGGCAACGCGCCGTTGATCCAGCGACTGCTTCTCCATACTCTTGGTACATGGAAATGACCCAGCTGAAGAATGCAGCTGACATTATCGCAGGGAAGAAAGACAAGAGTGAGTTAGGCGTATACGCTAAAGACGCGAACACTCTTGTTGTTGAGTTAGACTCAGCAGTTCCATATTTCGTTATGATGACTGGTCACACAACAATGAAGCCAGTTAATAAAGCGACAGTAGAAAAGTTTGGTGATCAATGGACCAAACCTGAAAACTTCGTTGGTAACGGTGCTTATGTAGTTGAAAACTGGGTTGTGAATGAGCGTTTAGTACTTAAGCGCAATGAACAGTACTGGGATAACGAGCACACAGTTATCAACAAAGTAACTTTCCTTCCGATTGAAAACCAAGTTGCTGAAATGAACCGCTTCCTAGCGGGCGAAATCGATATCAGCTATGAAGTTCCAGTAGAGCATTTCCGTCGTCTGAAGAAAGATCATCCAGAATTGGTTTCTGTAGTGGGTAACCTATGTTCTTACTACTACTCTTTCAACACCAAGAAAAAACCATTTGATGACGTACGTGTACGTAAAGCAATTTCTTACGCGATTGACCGTAACATCGTGAGCGATGCAATCATGGGTCAAGGTCAGAAACCTGCATACTTCTTAACGCCTGAGATCACTTCTGGTTTCAACCCAGTAATGCCTGCTTACGGCAAAATGACTCAGAAACAGCGTAACGAAGAAGCCGCTCGTCTACTTGCTGAAGCTGGTTACGGTAAAGACAACCCACTTAAGTTTACTCTTCTGTACAACACTTCAGAAAACCACAAGAAGGTTGCAGTAGCGATTGGTTCTATGTGGAAGAAAACTTTGGGTCTAGATGTCACTCTAGAAAACCAAGAGTGGAAAACTTACCTATCTTCTAAAGACCAAGGTGACTTCGAAGTTGCTCGTGCCGGTTGGTGTGGTGACTACAACGAAGCGTCTTCATTCCTAACTTTGATGACAAGTAATAACACCACTGGTGGTCAACACTGGGGCAACAAAGAGTACGATGCAATCATCGATAAAGCACTGACTTCTACTTCCGAAGAAGAACGTCAAAAACTTTACGCAGATGCGGAAGCTCTAATGGCGAAAGATATGCCTATCGCTCCAATTTATCAGTATGTTAAGACTCGTCTGCTTTCTCCAAAAGTAGGTGGTTTCCCTGCGAACAACGCAGAAGAAAAGATCTACTCAAAAGATCTGTACATCAAAGCTGAATAAATTAGCAAAGCTATAAAACTATAATTAAGTAATATTCTGCATGTGCTTGAGGTTCGCGGATGGTACATGCAGTATTTTTTGTTTTAAATAGTCACAGACTGGAAGAGTGAGTTTATGTTTAAATTCATTATTAGACGAGTTCTGGAAGCAATTCCAACCATGTTGGTTTTGATTACAGTTTCGTTTTTTCTCATGCGTTTCGCACCAGGAAACCCTTTCTCAAGCGAGCGTGCTCTACCGCCAGAAGTAATGGCAAATATCGAAGCGAAATATGGACTTGATAAGCCTGTATTAGAGCAGTACACCACCTATCTGACCAACGTTTTACAAGGCGATTTCGGTCCTTCATTCAAGTACCTTGATTACTCGGTAAATGAGCTGATTTTTGCAGCCCTTCCTGTGTCAGCGAAAGTCGGTTTTGCCGCTTTTATCTTCACAGTAATTATGGGTGTAACTGTCGGGACACTTGCCGCTTTGAGGCAAAATACTTGGTTGGACTATTCAATTATGGCTACTGCTATGATTGGTGTCGTAATGCCTTCATTCGTTCTCGCGCCGGTATTGATTTACATTTTCTCTATTAACCTAGGTTGGTTCCCTGCTGGGGGCTGGTTAGACGGGTCGTTCAAATATATGGCTCTGCCAGTTCTTGGTATGTCTCTGTTATACGTAGCAACATTTGCACGTATTACTCGTGGTTCAATGATTGAAACTCTAAACAGTAACTTCATTCGAACTGCGCGAGCAAAAGGGTTGAGCTATCCATACATCGTCGTTAAGCACGCGTTGAAACCTGCGTTATTACCAGTAGTTTCTTATATGGGGCCTGCATTCGTAGGTATCATTACTGGTTCGGTTGTTATCGAAACCATCTTTGGCCTTCCGGGTATTGGTAAGTTGTTCGTAAACGCGGCATTTAACCGTGACTACTCTCTGGTAATGGGTGTAACCATTCTTATTGGTTTCTTATTTATCCTGTTCAACGCAATTGTAGATATCTTGTTGGCAGCGATTGACCCGAAAATTCGTTACTAAGGAAGTATTACTATGTTGACGAAAAAAGAAAATCTGGAAGCGATTGAAAAGTTTTCCGAAAATCTTGAAATCGAGGGTCGCAGCCTGTGGCAGGACGCTCGTATTCGCTTTATGCGCAATAAAGCCGCGATGGTGAGTCTATTTATTCTCACGCTTATGACGTTGGCGGTTGTTTTTTTACCAATGATTGCGCCCTTTACTTATGACGATACGGACTGGTACGCAATGCACGTTGCTCCAAATGCAGAGCATTGGTTCGGTACAGACAGTTTAGGCCGTGATATTTACGTTCGTACTTTAGTTGGTGGACGTATCTCTCTGATGGTCGGTGTGATGGGCGCACTGGTTGCAGTACTCATCGGTACACTTTACGGTGCGGCATCTGGCTTCATCGGTGGCCGTGTTGACCGTATCATGATGCGTATCCTCGAAATTCTGTACGCAGTGCCATTCATGTTCTTGGTTATCGTATTGGTGACCTTCTTTGGACGTAATATCGTTCTGATCTTCGTGGCTATCGGTGCTATTGCATGGCTTGATATGGCTCGTATTGTTCGTGGTCAAACGCTGAGCCTACGCAGCAAAGAGTTTATTGAAGCGGCACACGTATGTGGTGTGAGTAACTGGAAGATCATTACTCGTCATATCGTTCCAAACGTATTAGGTATCGTCGCTGTTTATTCGACGCTGCTTATTCCTAGCATGATTCTGACTGAGTCATTCTTATCTTTCCTTGGTTTAGGTGTTCAAGAGCCTATGACAAGCTGGGGAGCACTATTGCAAGAAGGTGCAAACACAATGGAAATCGCAATTTGGCAGCTTGGCTTCCCTGCGGCATTCATGGTGGTCACACTGTTCTGCTTTAACTATGTGGGTGACGGTCTCCGTGACGCGCTGGATCCAAAAGACAGATAAGAATAGAGGAAGTAGTAATGGCTTTATTAGATGTCAAAGACCTGCGTGTAGAGTTCACTACCCAAGATGGTATTGTTACCGCAGTAAACGATTTGAACTTCTCACTAAATCAAGGTGAGACACTAGGTATCGTTGGTGAATCTGGTTCGGGTAAATCTCAAACTGTATTCTCTATCATGGGCCTGTTGGCTAAGAACGGTATCATTTCTGGTAGCGCAAAATTTGAAGGTAAGGAAATTCTAAACCTGCCTGAAAAAGAGTTAAATAAAGTTCGCGCAGAACAAATTGCAATGATCTTCCAAGACCCAATGACGTCGCTTAACCCTTATATGAAGGTTAGCGACCAGTTGATGGAAGTGTTAATGCTGCACAAAGGCATGAGCAAAGCAGAAGCGTTTGAAGAGTCTGTGCGCATGCTGGAAGCGGTAAAAATTCCGGAAGCTCGCAAACGTATTACTATGTATCCGCATGAGTTCTCTGGCGGTATGCGTCAGCGTGTAATGATTGCAATGGCTCTGCTATGTCGTCCGAAACTGTTGATCGCTGATGAACCGACAACCGCATTAGACGTAACGGTTCAGGCTCAAATCATGGATCTGCTTAACGAACTGAAATCTGAATTCAACACAGCAATCATCATGATCACTCACGATTTGGGTGTGGTTGCGGGTTCTTGCGACAAAGTGCTTGTAATGTACGCAGGTCGCACAATGGAATACGGCACGGTTGACGAGATCTTCTATCAACCGAGCCATCCATATGCGGAAGGCTTGTTGAAAGCAATCCCTCGTTTGGATACTGAAGGTGATGTATTACCAACCATTCCGGGTAATCCGCCAAACTTACTTCGTCTGCCACCGGGTTGTCCATATCAAGACCGCTGTCATCGTGTAATGGACCGTTGTAAACGTGAAGCGCCGATCCTGACTCCATTTGGCAATGATCGTCAACGCGCATGTTTTTCTGACTGGGAGACTTGGACGAAATGAGTGTAGATAAGAAATTACTGTTAGATGTTAAAGAGCTAAAAGTACACTTTGACATCGCTTCTAAATCAGCATGGCCTTGGTCAAAACCAGCGAAGCTTAAAGCTGTAGATGGTGTGAACGTTCGCCTTTACGAAGGTGAAACTCTAGGCGTTGTGGGTGAATCTGGTTGTGGCAAGTCTACTTTTGCTCGCGCAATTATCGGCCTTGTACAGGCAACTGACGGTGAAGTGGTCTGGTTAGGTCAAGATTTGACTCGTATGCAGGAAGTGAAACGTCGCGAAACTCGTAAAGATATTCAGATGATTTTCCAAGATCCTCTGGCGTCTTTGAACCCGCGTATGACAGTAGGGGACATCATCGCTGAGCCGCTACAGACTTTCTATCCAGAGCTTTCTAAGCAAGAAGTGAAAGACCGTGTTAAAGAGATGATGGCAAAAGTGGGTCTGTTACCAAACGTGATCAACCGCTATCCACACGAGTTCTCTGGTGGACAGTGTCAACGTATTGGTATTGCTCGTGCTTTGATTCTTAATCCAAAGATGATTATCTGTGATGAACCAGTATCAGCGCTCGACGTTTCAATTCAGGCTCAGGTGGTAAACCTGCTGCAAGAACTGCAACGTGAGCTAGGGTTAAGCCTAGTGTTCATCGCGCACGACTTGTCAGTAGTGAAACATATTTCTGACCGTGTATTGGTAATGTATTTAGGTAATGCAGTAGAACTCGGTGAATCTGAAGCGCTGTTTGCTAATCCTAAACACCCATACACCAAAGCATTGATGTCTGCTGTGCCGATTCCAGATCCAAAGCTGGAACGTGCAAAAACGATTCAAATGCTTGAAGGCGACCTGCCTTCACCAATTAACCCGCCATCGGGATGTGTTTTCAGAACTCGTTGTCCTCAAGCGACAGAGATCTGTGCTCAAACTAAGCCACAAATTCAAGGGTCTGATACCCATGCAGTTTCGTGCTTACATGTTGAGATGTAAATTCAGCCTGTGACGGGCATAAGCGCGGCTTCTTTTTGAGTCGCGCTTTTTTTGTGCCCAAGAAAACCTTCAAAAAATTCGAATGACTAAGCCAAAACCCTTCGGGTGAGTATTCATCTCGTTCAACTATAATAACTCCAGAATTAAGCATTAGTAATGGGGTGAGTAATGGGAAAATTAGTTGAAGGTGTCTGGCATGATGTTTGGTATGACACAAAGAGCAGTGACGGAAAGTTCATTCGAGAAGATGCAGGATTTCGCGATTGGATAGACAGCCGTTCTGACGCCAAATTTTCTCCTGAAGCTGGTCGCTATCATTTATATGTCTCTTTGGCTTGTCCATGGGCGCACCGTACATTAATTTTCCGTGAACTTAAGCAATTACAAGACATTATCGATGTCACGATTGTCTGTCCGGATATGCTCCACGATGGTTGGAAATTCGGCATTCCAGAACCTCTGTTCGGACACACCAAGCTTCACCAAATCTATACTCAAGCGAAACCTGATTATTCTGGCCGCGTTACTGTACCTGTGTTGTGGGATAAGAAACTTCAAACCATCGTAAGTAACGAATCGTCTGAAATAATTCGTATGTTTAACCGTGCGTTTAATGAGTTAACTGATAATCACGTCGATTACTATCCTGATGCACTGCGCAATGTTATCGACGAGTGGAATGATTATATCTATCCAAACATCAACAATGGTGTTTATCGTTGTGGCTTTGCAACGACGCAGGAAGCCTATGAAGAAGCGTATGAGTCTTTATTTGAAGCATTAGACAAAGTGGATGCACATCTGGCTCATAATCGATATCTGGCCGGTTCTAGTATCACAGAGGCAGACTGGCGTCTATTTACTACGCTTATTCGGTTCGATTCGGTATATGTTGGCCATTTTAAGTGCAACAAAAAAAGAATTGCAGATTATCCAAATTTGAATGGTTATTTGAAAGAGCTATACCAAGTTCCGGGAGTAAAAGAGACCACGGACTTTTACCATATCAAACGACACTACTACTTCAGTCATACCAGCATCAATCCAACGCAAGTAGTGCCTGTTGGGCCTGAGTTGGATCTAGAATCTCCACATAACAGAGATTTGGTATAAATAAAAAACGCATCTTTTACGATGCGTTTTTTATTAGCTAAGTTTTATTATCTAAGTGTTATTGACCTGACCAGCTGTAGGTAGCGGTTAGGAAATATAAGGTAGGATCTTCAAAACCACCACTTAACTGGCCTGCCTGTGTCTTGGAGTCTTCAAGTAATACGACTTCAAAGGCTAGGCCCATTGTACGGCCTTCACCTAGATCGTATTCCATACCCGTACCAATACGCCATGCATCACCTGTTGGGATAGTAAAGTCACCCGAAGATTGATTTTCGTATAGGCTGCTATCAAACGCCAAACCTGCATTCCATATTAGTTTCTTGTTTAATTGGTAGCGTGAACCTACAGCAATATGGTAGGTATCCTGAGTTGGAGTTTTAGTGAAAGTTTCGTATTCACTCCAGTCTTCCCAACCTAAGTTACCCATTACAGCGAGCTTATCGTTTAACTGATGGAATGCACTGAAAGTCAGTGTTTGTGGCATTACAGCTGGATCAACGGTTTGACCTAATACATTGACATCAAATTTGAGTTCTGTTTCAGAAGAGTAACCGATACCGAATCGGGTGTTTTCATTTGGTGAGAAAAGGACACCAAGTTTGGCGTTATAGGTAATGTCAGTATCGTCAATCTGAGCGCCGCCAGCTTCTACATCAAACATACCATATTGGATACCTAAACCAGCCCCAACTGACCATTGATCGTTGATCTGGTAAGAAGCGGTTGGCTGAATGGTGAGAGCTTGTGTTACTGCAGTTTTGATAGGGAAGTTTTCGTACTCTAGACCCATTCCATAATTACCGTAAACACCGATGCCAAGTGTTAACTTGTCATTCATTTTCTGGCTGTAGAATGCAGAACCGAGGGGAACAAAACCAACAATGTTTCCTGCACTAGAACTTTGCATTTGGTATTCGGTATCGCCATAAAGCGTCATCATACCGCCAGTAAACGATTGCTCTTCGACATTAGATAAGCCCGCAGGGTTTGCAGCCAGAACTGAGGCGTCTTGAGCGCGTGCAGCCTTGCCCGCAGCGGCTAAACCGAGGTCATTGTTGCCGATTTCGTGCAAATATACACCTGCAGAGTATGCAGAAGTACTCGCTAGAACTGCGCTAGCGACGAGGGATTTTTTTAGTAGATTCATGTTATTAGACTTATAAAATTGAAAGTTAGTAGCTGTAGTATTCTATTGAGTGGGGTTTGGTAGATATGTAGGAATTTTCGACAAACGCTTGTTGGAAGGGATTAAACTTTATTCAGAATAAAAAAGCCGCAACTAGGTTGCGGCTTTTGCTAATAATATCTGGAGATCTAAGTGAAGACTATTTTGCTTCCTGGTCTGCTTGGATAGCGGTAAGAGCAATTGTGTACACGATATCGTCAACCAACGCACCACGAGAAAGGTCGTTAACTGGCTTACGCATACCTTGTAGCATCGGACCGATTGATACTAGGTCTGCTGAACGTTGTACTGCTTTGTACGTCGTATTACCTGTGTTTAGGTCTGGGAATACGAATACTGTCGCTTTACCTGCAACTGGAGAATTAGGAGCTTTAGACGCTGCCACGTTTTCCATGATTGCTGCATCGTATTGTAGAGGGCCGTCAATAATAAGATCTGGACGTTTCTCTTGAGCAATACGAGTTGCTTCACGTACTTTATCAACGTCTGCACCTTTACCAGATTCACCAGTAGAGTACGAGATCATTGCAACACGTGGGTCGATACCAAATGCAGCTGCAGAATCAGCCGATTGGATAGCGATTTCTGCTAGCTGTTCAGCCGTTGGATCTGGGTTGATTGCACAGTCACCGTATACCAATACTTGATCAGGCAGAAGCATGAAGAAGATTGAAGATACGATTGACGCATTTGGTGCTGTCTTGATGATTTGGAACGGAGGAACGATAGTGTTCGCAGTTGTGTGAACAGCACCAGACACTAGGCCGTCAACTTCGTTTGCTTCAAGCATCATTGTGCCTAGGAAAACAGAATCTTCCAATTTCTCACGAGCAACAACTTCAGTCATACCTTTCGCGCCACGTAGTTCAACTAAACGAGCTACGTAGTTTTCACGAACGGAGTCCGCATCAATGATTTCAACGCCAGCGCCTAGCTCAACACCTTGTTGTGCTGCAACTCGACGGATTTCGTCTGGGTTACCTAAAAGCACACATGTTGCGATACCGCGTTCAGCACAAATAGCCGCAGCTTTCACTGTACGTGGTTCGTCACCTTCAGGAAGAACGATGCGTTTACCCGCGCGACGAGCAAATTCTGTTAGCTGGTAACGGAATGCTGGTGGGCTCAGACGACGGATACCTTGAGTGCCTTCAGATAGAGAATCAATCCAAGGGCCATCAATGTGGCTCGCAACGTGTTCGCTGATGAACTCGATACGCTCTTTATCGTCTGCAGGTACTTCTAAGCTGAAGCTTTGTAGGTTCAAAGAAGTCTGCCAAGTGTTACCTTGCGCTTTGAAAATTGGCAAGCCAGAGTCAAATGCAGGTTTACATAGGTCAACGATTTCCGTTGGAATATCGTAACCACCAGTAAGCAGTACAGCACCAATTTCAACGCCGTTCATTGCTGCTAGAGACGCTGCAACGATAACGTCTGGACGGTCTGCAGAAGTCACAAGTAAAGAACCTGGTTTGAAGTGTTCAATCATGTGAGGGATTGAACGTGCACAGAACGTGATGCTCTTAATACGGCGAGTATTGATTTCACCAGCGCTAATGATTTCAGCGTTTAGGTGCTTAGCCATATCTACTGCGCGAGTCGCGATCAATTCGATGTTCCATGGCACGCAACCTAGAACACGGATAGGGCTAGTATTGAAGATCTGCATCACTTCAAGATTTGTTTGAATCGCACTGTCTGCGTCATCGAACATTTCAGATAGGTCTGGACGAGTACGGCCAGCTTCATCAACAGGAGCGTTAAGCTTGTTGATGATGACACCTTTAATGTTCTTATTCTTAGTACCGCCAAAGTTTGAACAGGCGATTTCAATACGCTCTTTCAGCTGTGTTGGGTTGTTAGTACCAGGAGTTGCAACGAACACGATTTCAGCGCCAAGTGTTGCTGCAATTTCAGCGTTCACTTGGTTAGCGAATGGATGTTTACGAGTTGGAACCAAACCTTCAATCAACGTCACTTCTGAGTCTTTATTGATCTGGTTGTAACGTTCAACGATAGTTTCTAGCAGCTCATCCATTTTCTCTGAGCCGATTAGCGTTTCAGCCGTAGACATAGGCAAAGGTTCAGCAATGTTGATATCGCTGTTACGGCCGATAATCGTTGAAGTCAGATCTGGTTGATCTTCACCACTACGTGGCTGAGCAATAGGCTTGTAGAAAGAAACGTTTACGCCTTTACGCTCCATAGCGCGTAAAATACCCATGCTCACGCTGGTTAGACCCACGCCAGCACTGATAGGGATAAGCATAATAGTACGGGACATCTGTAAGGTACCTCAAACTATTGGATGCAATCTAAGAGATAGATTGGATTGAAATAAAGCCTAGTTAATGATTCAAGTGAGAATAAAAGCTAAGCCCCTATAGAAATCTGGCTAACCGTTAGGTTAGCCAGTTAGAAACTTAAAGACCTGCTAGAGTTGCGGTGTCTTCAGCAATCACCAACTCTTCGTTGGTTGAAATAACCATCGCTGGCACGCGGCTGTCTGCTGTAGTGATAACACCTTCGCCGCCGAAACGTGCTTTTAGGTTTGCATCGCTGTCTACTTCGATACCGAAGATTGCTAGACGGTTAAGAACCATTTCACGGATTGGAGCAGAGTTTTCACCGATACCACCAGTGAACACGATAGCGTCTAGACGACCATCTAGGCTTGCAGTGTAACCAGCTACGTATTTAGCTAGGCGGTGACAGAATACGTCCATCGCACGAGTTGCTTCTTCTTTAGCGCCGTAGTTGTCTTCAACGAAACGACAGTCAGAAGTCACTTCAGTTAGACCTAGAAGGCCAGACTCTTTAGTCAGCATGTTGTTGATTTGCTCAACTGAGTAACCTAGAGCGTCGTGTAGGTGGAAAATGATCGCAGGATCGATATCACCACAACGAGTACCCATTACTAGACCTTCAAGAGGAGTCATACCCATTGAAGTATCAACTGATTCACCGTTCTTAATTGCACAAACTGATGCACCGTTACCTAGGTGACAGTTGATGATGTTAAGTTCGTTTGCTGGTTTACCTAGACGTTCAGCTGCTTCACGAGCGATGAATAGGTGAGAAGTACCGTGCATGCCGTAACGACGTACACCGTGTTCTTTGTATAGTTTGTATGGAAGTGCGTATAGGAACGCTTCTTCAGGCATAGTTTGGTGGAAAGCAGTATCGAATACAGCAACGTTTTTCAGTGCTGGGAAAGCTTTCTGAGCTGCTTTAATACCGATGATGTGTGCTGGGTTGTGTAACGGTGCTAGAGTTGCACAGTCTTGAATACCTTGAAGAACAGCATCGTCGATTAGAGCAGATTTAGTGAACTTCTCGCCGCCGTGTACAACACGGTGACCGATAGCTTTAATTTGTGCCGCAAGTTCTGGCTTAGAAGCAAGAATAGTTTCTACGATGAAAGATAGAGCTTCATCGTGAGCAGCGCCTTCACCTAGTTGTGCTTCGTGCTTACCATCAAGTTTCCACTTGATACGTGCTTCTGGAAGGTGTAAACATTCTGCAAGACCAGAAAGATGTTCGTCGCCGTTTTGTGCATCGACAACAGCGAATTTAAGTGAAGAACTACCGCAGTTTAAAACTAAAACTAGCTTAGACATGTGTGACTACCTGTAATAATCGGTTAGGACAAAATCAATGACAAGAATAGTAGATGCATAAGCAATTGGTACTAATCTTAATCAATAAAGCTTTAACTTCCTTATCTAGAGACGTGACTTCGTCATTGAAATCGTCTGCTGCTTTCCTTGCAGATTAGTCTTAAAGTTGCCTAAATTGTAAATAAGGGCAACAATGAGATTGAGAGTCCGCAAAGGATAGCGATAATGGGGTAATATAACAAAAAAAATTTGAAACAATATTAGCTTTTATCAAATTTTTACGTTATTCGTTGAACTATTCAACTATTTTTTAGCGAATTCGCCCGCAAGAGGCGATAACTGAGAGTGAGGAAGTGGTATGAGTAATCGTGTCGGAATCATCCACAGCTTGAAAGACGGCCAGAAATACATGCAAGTTTGGCCTATGCGGAAAGAGTTGAATCTGCTTTTTCCTGAATCGCGAATTATTAAAGCGACGCGTTTTGGTATCAAAGTTATGCCAGCGGTCGCCGCTATTAGCGTGTTAACTCAAATGAGTTTTCAAAATGTTCAAGCTATGCCACAAGCGGTTGTTGTTGCTTTGTTTGCCATCAGCTTACCTCTGCAAGGTATGTGGTGGTTAGGTAACAGAG
Organism: Vibrio sp. A1-b2; assembly: GCF_021726015.1. Classification (NCBI taxonomy): domain Bacteria; kingdom Pseudomonadati; phylum Pseudomonadota; class Gammaproteobacteria; order Vibrionales; family Vibrionaceae; genus Vibrio; species Vibrio sp. A1-b2. The sequence continues at coordinate 323,375 of NZ_JAKKCI010000001.1, read as the reverse complement.
CGAATACTCAGTTACCGCCTGCACTTGCAGGTTGGTATCGCGAAATTCATGCAAAAATTGTTGAAACAGGTTCTGCTCTTGAACCGATAAAATCAAAGCCTCGATACAAAGAGCTGGCAATGGTACTTAATCGTGCATTCCGTCAGCTTGATAAAACCGCTTTAGAACGCTGGTTTTAATTAAACGAATTGTTAAGGCTCTAATCTATCCATTAGAGCCTTTTTTTGTTTTCCGATATGAAGCCAAGCTCATTGCTGTTGTAGAGGCTTTTTTCTGAGCAAAAAATAGTCGTTATTTGCCTTCTTTTAGTCACCAAATTCAAGATATTGTTTCTTCCTCTCTTTTTGTTATTTCGCTGTTAAATGTTTCTTCCCTTTCCGCATAGTTACTGGTAATAATGTCCGTAAGTGCATGCTAATTGCACAATAACTAAAAAACATTACACAACATCACATTACTATATGCTTTAAATCAAGGAGTTAAGATGAAAGCAAGCAAGGTCATTGCTACCGCCGTTCTAGCCGGAGCTGCATTACTTTCTTCCCACAGCATTATGGCTAAAACCGCTAAAGTTGCGGTTTCACAGATCGTAGAACACCCTGCACTCGATGCAACACGTCAAGGTCTTCTTGATGGTCTGAAAGCAAAAGGCTATGAAGAAGGCAAAAACCTAGAGTTTGATTTCAAAACAGCACAAGGTAACCCTGCTATTGCTGTACAAATTGCGCGTCAATTTGTGGGTGAAAATCCAGATGTGTTAGTCGGTATTGCAACACCTACCGCACAAGCTCTAGTGTCAGCGACTAAAAACATTCCAGTTGTATTTACAGCGGTGACAGACCCAGTAGGCGCAAAATTGGTTGCGACAATGGAGCAACCTGGTAAAAACGTAACGGGTCTTTCAGACCTTTCTCCGGTTGAACAACACGTAGAGTTGATTAAAGAAATCATGCCAAACGTGAAATCAATTGGTGTGGTTTACAACCCAGGTGAAGCAAACGCTGTAAGCTTGATGGAGCTACTAAAAGCATCCACTAAAAAGCACGGAATTACTCTGGTTGAAGCAACTGCTCTGAAAAGTGCAGATGTACAGTCAGCGACACAAGCAATCTCTGCAAAATCAGATGTTATTTATGCTCTGATTGACAATACTGTTGCCAGCGCAATTGAAGGTATGATTGTCGCTGCAAACCAAGCTAAGACACCTGTGTTTGGCGCTGCTACATCATATGTAGAGCGTGGTGCAGTTGCTAGTCTTGGTTTCGACTACTACCAAATTGGCGTTCAAACTGCGGATTATGTAGCTGCTATTCTAGAAGGTGCTGCTCCTGGTTCTTTGGATGTTAAAGTTGCGAAAGGTTCTGATTTAGTGATTAACAAGACTGTGGCTGAAAAGCTAGGTCTGGAAATTCCTAAGTCCGTTATGGATCGCGCAACAAGCGTTAAATAGAACCATTGTTAAAAGAGTTGGCGTAGTAGTGCGCCAACTTGATTAAGCAGAGAAGGGAGTTTGTATGTCTGCTTTTGCCTTTTTTGGCGCCTTAGAGGTTGGCCTTATCTACGGTCTGGTGGCACTTGGTGTTTACCTGACTTTCCGAGTTCTTGATTTCCCAGATTTGAGCGTTGATGGTAGTTTCCCTATGGGTGCTGCTGTAGCTGCAACCGCAATTGTTTCTGGCATTGACCCATGGATCGCTACCGGTTTAGCTATTATTGCTGGTGCGGCAACCGGATGGGTAACGGCGTTTTTGACGGTTCGTTGTGGAATTCTTCATCTATTAGCATCAATCCTAACTATGATTGCTGCGTTCTCAATTAATATCCGCATTATGGGACGTCCTAACTTAGCTCTGCTCGGTGAAGATACGATCCTGACACCATTTGAAACGATGGGCGACCCTATGCTCATTCGTCCTTTGGTTGTAGCGGTACTGGTACTTATATCTGCTCTGTTTGTTGTTCGTCTACTGAACAGTGATTTTGGCTTGGGGCTTCGTGCCACAGGCGTGAATGCTCGTATGGTTGCTGCGCAAGGTGCGAGTACGGCGTTTTACACCTATTTTTGTTTAGCACTGTCAAACGGCTTTGTGGGCTTTGCTGGTGCTTTATTTGCACAAACCAACAGCTTTGCGGACGTGACTTCTGGTGTAGGTACCATCGTAGTTGGTTTGGCTGCTGTTATTTTGGGTCAAACACTCATTCCAGGCCGTAAAATTTGGGTAGCCGTCGTCGCGGTTATCGTGGGATCGGTTCTCTATCGTTTAGCTGTGGCATTTGCATTAAGTTCGGGAATGTTTGGTTTACAAGCATCGGACTTGAACTTGGTTACTGCAGTGCTAGTTGCTCTGGCGTTAATCATGCCGAGAATGAAAAGGAATCGAAAGCCAAAAAAGGGTAGTGGGCCTGCTAAGAAATCAGAAGTATCTAAGCAGGTTAAGGCGTCAGGAGAAGCATTATGATCCATTTAGAAGATATTCAAGTTACATTTAATCCTGGCACTATCCTTGAGAACCGAGCGTTAAGAGGTGTGGATCTGAAAGTGCCAGAACACCAATTTCTTACCGTTATTGGCTCAAATGGTGCGGGTAAATCAACACTGCTTGGTGCGGTAACAGGTGAAACACCTATGGTCGGTGGTAAAGTTAATATCGATGATATTGACGTGACTCGCCGCAGTGTTGACCAACGTGCCAGCCTTTGTGCTCGTGTATTCCAAGATCCGCTAGCAGGTACTTGCGGAGCGTTAACTATTGAAGAAAACATGGCGCTTGCATATATGCGCGGTAAACGTCGTGGCTGGAAGCATTCTCTTTCAACCAATCGTCGCAAACTGTTTCAAGAGCGAATCAGTATTCTTGGTTTAGGCTTAGAAGACCGTCTTGGAGATAACATCGGTTTGCTTTCTGGCGGTCAGCGTCAGGCAGTGAGTCTTGTGATGGCAACACTTTCAGACAGTAAGTTATTGTTACTTGATGAACATACCGCAGCTCTAGATCCTCGCATGGCAGCTTTCATTATCGATTTAACCAAGAAAATCGTTAAAGAGTTTAACTTGACCGTAATGATGGTGACTCACTCAATGAAAGACGCACTAGCGTGTGGTGACAGAACGGTAATGTTGCACCAAGGTGAAATTGTTCTGGATGTATCCGGTGATCAACGAGCCAATATGCAAGTACCTGATCTGCTTGAGATGTTCTCTAAAGTTCGTGGTGAAGAACTGTCTGACGATAGCTTACTGCTGAACTAATCCCTCAAGTTCATCCTACTAAACGTGATCCTCCTTACACTATGCGCAAATCGCTAACTGTGTAAGGAGGATTTTTCTTTTTAAACAAAGAGGTAAGTTAACAAGCAACAGGAATCATATATTAGGGGAGCAGCATGTCCTTACCTTTCGCTTTTCATGCCCAAACATCCGACGGTTTATCTTATCAAGATGGTCAACTGACACTTATTCTAAACACAGAGTCTGAGTTGTATCAGAAGGTGTATGTCAGACATGAGCCGGACAACGAAGAATCATTGGTGGAAATGAAGCCTTGTGGAAAGTTAGGGCGCTTAAACCAATGGAGCGCAACCATCCCTGTTAATCCGGATAAATCACTGACTCACTATGTGTTTAAGATGTTGAGTGGCAGTGCGCAACATTGGCTTGATGCTAGAGGCGTGCATAACCGTATCCCACCACGAGAGTATCATTTTAAGTATGACGCTTTGTATCAGCCTCCAAAGTGGGTGAATGAGCAAATTTTCTATCAGATATTTCCTGACCGTTTCTGCAACGGTAATCCTGACATCAGCGTTAAGACAAATGAATATTCTGTTCGCGGCGGGAAACGTAATGTGATTGCTAAACAGTGGGGCGAGCCCGTCAGTTCTCACGACTCACATGGTTCTTTGGAATTCTATGGTGGCGATTTAGCAGGTGTCAGAAGCAAGTTAGACTACCTAGAGCAACTTGGTATCACTACTGTCTATCTGAATCCTATTTTTACCTCATTGAGTAATCATAAATATGACACGACGGATTACTTCAATGTTGACCCTCACCTGGGAACCAACGAAGAGTTTGCTCAGCTATGCGCTGAGATTAACCAGCGTGGAATGAAGGTTGTGCTTGATGCCGTGTTCAATCATACCTCTGCTGAACATCCTTGGTTTGACCGTTTCAACCATTATGGAAATGGCGCGTATTGTTCCGAAAAATCGCCTTATCGTAACTATTACCTGTTCGATCAAGATAATCACTACGCCTGTTGGAAAGGTGTTGAAAACTTACCCGTGTTGAACTTCTTAAACGAAGAAGTGCGTGATTATATTTATCAGGGCAAGGATTCAGTGATCAAACACTGGCTGCGCCCACCTTACTCGATTGACGGATGGCGTTTTGATGTGATTCATATGCTAGGTGAGGGTTCAGGAGCCATCAACAATGCCTACTATGTAAAACAGTTCCGCGATTCGGTGAAACAAGAGAATCAGCAAGCTTATGTTTTAGGCGAACACTTCTTTGAAGCGACACAATGGCTACAGGGAGACCAAGAAGACGGAGCGATGAACTACTATGGTTTTGCGCATCCGGTTAGAGCTTGGCTCACGGGGCAAGATATTGCTTATGACCCTATTTCCATTAGCGCACAGGAATTTGTTGAGTGGATTGTTGAAGCTCAGGCGAAAGTGCCTTGGCTGAATCAATTGGCACAGCTTAATCAACTGGATAGCCACGACACGATGCGTTGGGCAACCTTGGTCAATCGTGAGGAAGCATTGATTGAAATAGGTTTAGTGTTGTTGATGACCATGGTTGGTACACCATGTGTTTACTATGGTACTGAGGTGAATCTGCAAGGTGGATTAGACCCTGATAATCGTCGTTGTTTCCCTTGGGAAGAGATTGAGAACTCTCAACAAATAGAGCGATTCAAAAAGCTAGTAGCAATGAGAAGAAATCACTTGGCATTACAACAAGGTGCTTTGCAGATTTTGTATGCTCAAGATAGCTGTATTGCTTATGCCCGAGTCTATGGCGAAGAGGCTATCTTGATTGTAATAAACGCCTCTGATGTTCCTCAGTCTATGTCTGTTCCAATCTGGAAGTTGGGGATTGAGAGCGGCAAGGTCATTTGTTCTAAATCCGGCAATGAAATGGAAGTCGTTTCGGGTAACCTGTCGGTGGAAGTTGGCAGTAAGGCTTATCTTATGGGAATGAGCTCGAAGCCTTGATTGTTTGCTTATAAAAATGAATCAGTTACTTAATTTCGGCTTTTCCCGACACTAAGCCGCTGCTGCAATATTGAGATACATCTAAAAGAGGCGTAGCGGCTTGGAATAACGATACAATATGCATATAAAAAAAGTGTTAAGTGTACTAATCTGTTGATTGAAAAGATTTCCCTACTTGGTATTGGTGTGAAGAAAATATATGCAGCCGAAGAAAAACTACAAAAAAATCGTTATTTTTGGACCACTGATTTTGGTTTTCGCTATTTTGTCGATGATGGTTTACTCGTATTTAATGGTGTTGAACCAGCAGATCACCAGTGAATATAGAAATGTGAATGCCATGCTGCAACGAGCGGGGAAAATACTAGTCGCACTGGATTACGGTTTTAGTAGTTACTATGAGTCCACATTAACAGAGGCAACAGATTTTAATATTGAAGTGGTCAATGGCGTTTGCCAACTCTCCCCTAAAGAGTCGCTGATGATTACTAAGAATCTTGCCCATTCCTCTCCGCCGATTAACATCAGTTACATGATGATAGGCGATGAAAAGTACTGTAACGCTTCTAGTGATGTGACTGAATTAGCCTTAAGGAAAGTCACTCTGGCACCCATCATTTCATTCCTTCATGACCTCGATGATTATGTTATCGGCGTTCATTATCTTGATGAACATGGCTTTATCATCTCTTCACCTAAAGAAGCCATTCAAGGTATCACCCAAGAGCAACTAAAAACCGTCAGGCTACGCAATTTCTGGCAAGAAGCATCACAAAATCCGGACGTTATTTCTGTAATAGGACCGAGTGCGTTTAGTGAAGTGCTGATGCAAAGAAATAACATGACATTAGCAATGCCCGTTTTTGAGAACGCGGTCTTTAAAGGTGTGGTTGTACTCGATGTCAGCGTCGATAAGCTTATCGGAGATTTATCTCCCGTGGCAGGGAAGATCAGGTTAGTACGCACAGAATCGCTGCCGACCGATGGTTCAGCGTATTTGCCACACAAGTTGGAAGTCAGCTACACCAACATGGATCATTATCTCTACTACCACTGGGATTGGCGTGCCGAAATCACGCAGTTTGTGGATGATATGAGTATGAGTTTGGCGGTAGTTTTGCTTTCCTACTTAGTGACTGTTATTGGCGTCTTACATCTTGGTACTCGAGTTGAAAAGAGCTATTACGCTGATTTAGCATCGCATGACCCTATGACAGGTGTTCTCAACAGAAGGGGAATGGAAGAGTTCCTGCGCGGGAAATATCACCAGCAGTATTTGTCCATAGCTATACTGGATATCGATAATTTTAAATCGATCAATGACACCTATGGTCATGACGTCGGGGATGATGTTATTTGCTATCTTGGTGAGCAAATAGAAAAAAGTATCCGTAATACTGATGCGGTAGCGCGTTTCGGTGGAGAAGAATTCGTGGTTTATTTAACGGGTGATGATAGCGACGTTCTGAAAAAGATTATGCTGCGTGTGAAAGATGCAATTACTAGTCAGTCTTCTAAAGTGGTCGAGAATGGGTTTACTGTTTCGGGTGGTGTAGAGATTATACAAAGTGACAAAGGCTGCGATTTCGATAAGCTGTTCAAAATCGCAGACGAGAAGCTATATCAAGCCAAAACAACGGGCAAAGACAAACTGGTATTTTAATTGGCGGGGTTAGGCGTAAAGCGCGTCTCTGTAGCGCTTTAAGTGATCAACCATCGCATCAACGTCATTTTTGACACGAATTTCTCTGAACAGATCTGCTGCGTCAGGATAAGCCTGACGCAGATAGGAAAACCACTGTTTCACTCGGTTTGGATAGTATTTGGCTTTATCACCCTTCACTTCGTATTCAGAGTATTTAATCAGCAGTTCCACGACGTCATTCCAAGACATCGGCTCGTGATTATGTTTCACCATATTCCCTAAGTTTGGAATGTTCAGCGCACCACGGCATACCATCAGGGAGTCCACACCTGTTGTTTTGATACAATCCTGACCGTCTTGATAGCTCCATACTTCGCCATTCGCTATAAGCGGTACAGAGGTTTTCTGACGGATTTTATCAATGTATTCCCACTTGATTTCACTTGCTTTATAGCCGCCCATTTTGGTTCGAGCATGAATGGTTAGTTCATCGGCTTTGGCTTGGGACACTGCATCAACGATCTCGTAGCAGTCATCAGGGTTTTCCCAGCCAAGACGGATTTTAGCTGAAACTGGGATGTGTGCTGGAACAGCCTCTCTACATGCTTTGACAACTTGATAGATAAGTTCTGGCTGTTGCAATAGAGCAGCCCCGCCTTTGCTTTTATTGACGGTTTTCGCTGGGCATCCAAAGTTAAGGTCGATACCGCATGCACCTAGGCTTGCGGCGCGCACGGCATTTTCTGCCATCCAAACAGGCTCTTGTCCAAGCAACTGAACTTTGACAGGTACACCAGATTTAGTCGTAGAACCTTGCTTTAGCTCCGGACAGAGACGATAGAACATATGATCTGGAAGCGTTTGATCGATGACACGTACAAACTCAGTGACGCAGAAATCATAGTCATTGATTTCTGTCAGCATTTCACGCATCAGGCTATCTAATACGCCCTCCATCGGGCCTAAAACAACTCGCATACTAAGATCTTATTACTACCGTCTAAAATGGAGGCGAGATTGTAGAGGTATGGCGGTGAAAAGTCACGAAATCCGCTTAAGACCGTTGTTAGATAAGTCTGCGAGATACGCGTAAGGCAACTAAATGTGAGTTGATGAAGATAATCCGTAGAAAGTTCGGGTGATACGTACGAGAACTTATTGGAAAGTTCAGGTTATAATGCTGCAACAATCAAAATTATCAAAAGCTAGAAGAGTTTAAATGAGTTATCAATTTGTGAATTTAAGTTCAGTAGAGCGCAGCGAATCGCCTGCTTTTATCGAAGGTGTTGTTCTGGCTGCAAACTTAGCAACAAAGCCTTTAGATCCTGAAACATGGTTAAGTTCAGTATTTGGCGACCAAGCTGAAACTTTAAAGACTCTGATTACCGATCAAATCAATGCTCAATATCACGAGCTTAAGCTCAACGAATATGGTTTGCTCTCTATGCTCGATCAACAAGACTCTGGTTTTGACGAAGCGTTAGCGGACTTTTCTGAAGGCTTTATGACATTGTGGCCAACCATTGAGCCTTCGTGGCAAGAAGTGGCAACATCAGATGGCTCGATTCGAATGCTACAAGCTCTGCTGACAACGCTAATGCTTGCTATTGACGAAGAACAGACTCACGAGCAAATGAAACAAGCGGGTTTCACTGACCTGCCAAAAATCGAAAATATGGTGAAGCAATTGGATCTGATGATTCACGAAGTTGCTTTGGCCGCTGATGAAGCCATGATTGGTGCAAAAGCGCAGAACGTAAACCCATATAAAGACATCGGTCGCAATGAAATTTGCCCATGCGGAAGTGGAAAGAAGTTTAAGCACTGTTGCGGAAACTAAGCCTCTTTTTCAGGTTTTACAGCAGCGCTAACTTTCGTTAAAAGTGGCGAGATTCGAACTTTTTCCACACAAGGTTGACATAACAAGGAAGAATCTTAGATATAACTTCCTTACATGAATTGGCTAGGAGCCGAATAGCAATGAAAAAATGGTTAGCTCTTTTATTCTGTAGTTTCTCTGTATTGGCGACACCTAAAGAGAATTTAAGTGAGCGTCTTGCACTGACGGATGGGTTTAGCGCCAAGTTTGAACAACAAGTTATCAGCCCAGATGGCGAAATAGTAATGGATGGTAGTGGTTTAGTGGATATCGCACGTCCAAGTCTTTTCCGTTGGGAAACACTTGATCCTGACGAAAACTTACTGGTTTCTGATGGCGAATCTCTCTGGTATTACAGCCCATTTATCGAACAAGTTACCATCTATAACCAAGAACAAGCGATGGAGCAGACACCATTTGTATTGCTTACTCGCAACCGCACCAGTGATTGGGATGCCTACAAAGTTGAACAAGATAATGATGTGTTTACCTTGACGCCAACGGCTGTTGAATCAAATCAGGGGCAATTTCAAATTACGATTGATGAAAAAGGTGTGGTAAAAGGTTTTAATGTATTAGAACAAGATGGTCAGAAAAGCCTGTTTAGTTTTAATGATGTAAAACAGCAGAAGCCCGCAATGAATCGATTCACATTTGATGTTCCTGAAGGCGTGGAAGTTGATGACCAACGTAACTAACGATGGATCTAGGTAATTGGCACAGTGAGTAACTACTCTTTAGATTTTTCTGGGGACGAAGATTTTCGTCCCCTTGCTGCACGTATGCGTCCGCAAACCGTAGAACAATATATTGGTCAACAACATATATTGAGTGTCGGTAAGCCTTTGCGTAAGGTTCTGGAAGCAGGACAAATCCACTCAATGATTTTGTGGGGGCCTCCGGGTACCGGTAAAACAACGCTGGCTGAAGTGGCGGCAAATTATGCCAATGCAGAAGTGGAGCGTGTTTCGGCGGTAACCTCTGGTGTTAAAGAGATACGTCTTGCGATTGAAAAAGCTCGAGAGAATAAGCTGACTGGCCGCCGCACCATCTTGTTTGTCGACGAGGTGCACCGATTTAATAAATCGCAGCAGGATGCTTTTCTGCCACATATTGAAGACGGCACAGTGACCTTTATCGGCGCGACTACTGAAAACCCTTCGTTTGAACTTAACAACGCTCTGTTATCGCGAGCACGCGTTTATAAACTGACGTCTTTAAGTAAAGAGGAGATTCTTCAGGCTCTGGAACAAGCGGTTAATGATTCAGAGCGAGGCTTAGGCAAAACCAAAGCCGTATTTAAAGATAACGTTTTAGAGCGATTATCAGAGTTGGTGAATGGTGATGCGCGAATGTCGCTCAACTACCTTGAGCTACTTTATGATATGGCGGAAGAAGATGGTGATGGGAATAAGCTCATTACTTTAAGTCTTCTGGCTGAAGTCGCAGGAGAGAAAGTTTCCCGCTTTGATAACAAAGGTGATATTTGGTACGACTTAATCTCGGCGGTTCACAAGTCCATTCGAGGTTCAAACCCCGATGGAGCCTTGTATTGGGCTGCACGTATGATATCTGCAGGTTGTGACCCGTTATATATTGCTCGACGTTTATTAGCGATTGCGTCTGAAGATATCGGTAATGCTGACCCGCGAGCAATGCAAGTGGCTTTGTCTGCTTGGGATTGTTTCACCCGCGTCGGGCCAGCCGAGGGCGAGCGAGCCATAGCGCAAGCGATTGTCTATTTAGCCTGCGCGCCAAAAAGCAATGCGGTGTATTCAGCATGGAAACAAGCATTGTCTGATGTACATAACTTGCCTGAATATGAAGTGCCTCATCATTTGCGAAATGCGCCAACCAGTTTGATGAAAGATTTAGGCTATGGTGCTGAATATCGCTATGCTCACGATGAACCCGGTGCGTACGCTGCCGGAGAACAATATTTGCCACCTGAAATGACAGGAACCCGCTATTATCAGCCAACAAATCGAGGCTTAGAGACTAAGATTGGTGAAAAGTTAGATTATCTGGCGGATTTAGACGCAAAAAGCCCACAAAAGCGCTATGAAAAATAGTGTCTTTTCGTTATCTTTGACAAGTTAAAAATTCAATACGTATGGCTTGCTTAAAAAGCAAGCACTTACGTCTTTTCGATACTCAAAAGCATAGGATTAACAATGCTGGATTCTAAATTACTTCGTACAGAGCTGGATGAAACAGCTGCAAAACTGGCACGTCGCGGTTTTAAACTCGACGTCGATACAATTCGTACACTTGAAGAACAACGTAAGTCCATTCAAGTAGAAGTTGAAAATTTACAATCCTCGCGTAACTCGATCTCTAAGCAAATCGGTCAATTGATGTCTAAAGGCGACAAAGAAGGCGCTGAAGAGATCAAAAAGCAGATCGGTACATTGGGTGACGACCTTGATGCTAAAAAAGTTGAATTGGACCAAGTCCAAGCTCAGCTAGATGCGATTACACAAACGCTACCAAATATCCCAGATGATTCTGTGCCAGACGGTAAAGATGAAAACGACAACGTAGAAGTTGCACGTTGGGGCGAGCCAAAGACTTACGACTTTGAATTAAAAGATCACGTAGACCTTGGCGAAATGGGTGATGGTTTAGATTTTGCGAGCGCAACTAAAATCACTGGCGCACGTTTCATCGTAATGAAAGGCCAGTTTGCGCGCCTACATCGCGCAATTGCGCAGTTCATGCTAGATCTGCATACAGAACAGCACGGTTACACTGAAATGTACGTTCCTTACCTAGTGAATGCGGACAGCCTATTTGGTACTGGTCAGCTTCCTAAGTTCGGTCAAGACTTGTTCCACACTGAGCCGCTAACTGAAAAAGTGAACGATGAAGAGCCTCGTAAGCTTTCATTGATTCCAACTGCGGAAGTGCCTGTAACAAACCTAGTGCGTGACACCATCACTGATGAAGCTGATCTTCCGTTGAAGATGACAGCTCACACACCATGTTTCCGTTCTGAAGCTGGTTCATATGGTCGTGATACTCGTGGTTTGATTCGTATGCACCAGTTCGACAAAGTTGAGCTAGTACAAATTACTAAGCCTGAAGATTCTATGGCAGCGCTAGAAGAATTAACGGGTCACGCTGAGAAAGTATTACAGCTTCTTGAGCTTCCATATCGTAAAGTCGTGCTATGTACAGGTGACATGGGCTTCGGTTCTCGTAAAACTTACGATTTGGAAGTTTGGGTTCCAGCACAACAGACTTACCGTGAGATCTCTTCATGTTCAAACATGTGGGATTTCCAAGCTCGTCGTATGCAAGCGCGTTTCCGTCGTAAGGGCGAGAAGAAACCTGAGCTTGTACACACACTAAACGGTTCTGGTCTAGCGGTTGGTCGTACAATGGTTGCAATTCTTGAGAATAACCAACTTGCAGATGGTCGCATCGAAATTCCTACAGTACTTCAGAAGTACATGGGTGGCGCGACTCATATCGGTTAATACTGATTCGCTGATCAGGCAATTACCACTAAACATCGAATTCGAAAGAGTTCGGTGTTTTTTTATGACTTTTCATCGAGACTGATTTTAAAGTATTTGCGAATAGGTTCCTGTTTTTAAACAATTAAACTTAAATAACTAGAACTGCGCCGATGCAAATTAGTTCATAAGTTTACGCATGCTAGGCGACTCAATACCCTCTTCGGAATGTGATCTTAGTGCAAAAAGTTGCACTGATTGTGTTTTGATAAGGAGCTATTGTGAAATCACTTAGACTATCTATTCTCGCCATGTCTATTGGAGCCATTGTTGGCTGCGGTGGTGAAGATTCTTCTGGAACGGATAACAAAACCGAAGCCACTGTTTATCAGGCTGAAGTGGCCGATGAACATCTTCAAGATGCACTTGTTTGGTTGGATTTGAATAACAACTATCAATTAGATGTTGGAGAACCTAACTCATACACAGATTCTACTGGTAACGCATTATTAGATGTAGCTGCGCTCGATAATGTACCTCAAGCGTATTCACTAATTGCATCAGCAATAAAAAATCGCACAATAAACAAAACAACAGGTGAGAAAGTCAGCAAATCTTATTTGATGGTAGCGCCTGCAGGGATTCAAAGGATCTCACCAGTTTCACATCTACTCTACTCCAAGCAAGAAGCGGAAGGTTTAGCTTTTGAACAAGCGACTGCGACGATTGCGGCAATCATTGGTGAGGTTAGCGAGCAGGAGCTGTTAAATTTCCTCAACAAGCAAGAAAATAAAAAGCTTCAAGCTCTGTCTCATAGCTTAGCTAGCGTCATGCCCGAAGCTGAAACCCCATTTACACATCAGCAACTTGTTCAATCTCATCCGGTTTTGGAAAGGGCGGTTGATGCTTTTAACCAGAGCGCTGTTAAAACGCTAGAAGCAGATCTCGGACTTGTTAGTGGAGAAAATCCTATATCTGCAGTGTCAGATGAAACGGTAGATCCTAATGCAAGTGAACCAAGTAACAACAAACAGACTCCCGAAGTAGGATTACAGGTGCCTAGCATTCTAGGTTCGCCGTCAATCACCGAAATTGATATTAGCAATTCGAATCAGCCTCAAGAATCAGCACCCGTAAACGCGATAATGCCAACTTTAGAAGTGGCAAGTGAGACGCCAATAGCGGAAAATCAGCTCCCAAATGAGACTCTGCAGATCTCAGAGGTCGTGACAACGGGAACAGATACTCAAGGTACGATGCAGCTTCCAGTGAGTAATCCCCCTGCGCTAGACCAACCTTTAAGTACCGAACAAGGACCTCAGGACAGCACTTCATCTGGTGTTGTGACTGAGACAGAAACAACGGGAAATAGCCTTCCAAACGAGACTCTGCAGACCTCAGAGGTCGTGATAACGGGAACAGATACTCCAGGTACGATGCAGCTTCCAGTGAGTAATCCCCCTGCGCTAGACCAACCTTTAAGTACCGAACAAGGACCTCAGGACAGCACTTCATCTGGTGTTGTGACTGAGACAGAAACAACGGGAAACAGCCTCCCAAATGAAGCTCTGCAGACCTCAGAGGTCGTGACATCGGGAATAGATACTCAAGTCACGACACCGCTTCCAGAGAGTAATCTCTCTGCGCTAGACCAACCTTTAAGTACCGCACAAGGATCTCAGGACGGTACTTCATCTGGTGTTGTGACTGAAACAGAAACAACGGGAAACAGCCTCCCAAATGAAACTCCACCAACAGTAGAACCAGTAACAACAGGAACGGGTGCAGAAGCGACAACACAAAATTCTCCTCCCAATAACGCTGATGTGCAGACTCTTGAAACTCAGGCCGTTACAGATTTAGGCACACTGCTTACTAGAATCTCGAAGGATCTTGTTTCAGCAGAAGAAGGAAGTGCGCAAGCTCAATCTAAGAGTTTAGACGCTTTGGCATCGGAGCTTATTTTCGGCTTACAAGCGGATGGTCGTTGGTTGGATATAGATTATGAGCGAACAAATAACTATCGATGGCCAGCAGAGCAGCATTTAAAAAGGTTGGAAACAATCGCCGCTGCGTTTCGTAAAACTAACAATCAACAATATAAGCTGGTTGCAAACAAGGCTTTAAACTTATGGTTAATCACCAAACCGGTTATGACAGGATGGTGGAGTGATTACGGAGAGTTCCACTCACTGGCAAAGGTTGCCTTCTTATTGAGTGATGGTTTACAGGTAGACTTAAAGCAACAAGTTATCAGTCTCCTCGCTAATGCACGTAGCAAGCACCAACAGGGCTTAAATCGAGTTGATGAAGCGGTTACTAGCATATATTACGGTCTGTTGAGTCAGCAAGAATCTCTCTTGAGTACTGGTTTTGAAGAGTTAGCTCAGATAATACTAGATACGGCGATGGATAGTGAATCACCTGATTGGTCGGCATTTTTGAGTCAACAATTGCATAGTGGAAAAACTGGTGAAGAGACTTTTTATTCCATCTTGCGTTGGGCGTACAACGTAAAAGACCTTCCTTGGAAGTTCAGTGAGTACAGTGCTCAAATTTTAGCGAGCATTCTGCTTGACGGTATACGTTGGATGCAGAGCTTTGAACAGTTCGGCTCAGATGTACTCAGTGGCGAAATTAGTCAGCAAATTGAAACGACTCAGTCTGGAGCAAGTATCAGCAACTTACCTACTAGTATGGATATGGTCGCAGCACTTTTCCCCACTCGTTACGACGAGGCGATAGCCTACAAGGGCCAAGTATATAACAACCAAAATACCGGATTGAATGGCTTTAAACAGTTCTTGCTTGCTGATTCAACGGTGACTGCGACAGATAATTTCATGTTTGGCATTAAAATGGACTCAATGCGTGCCTTACCAGAAGCTGACACCAATAACGAAGCGTATTTGAAATTTTGGTTAGGACTTGGCGGTACGTCGTTAATTCAAACGGGTAAGGAATATGAGAGTCTTAATTCTGTTCTCGATTTTACTAAAATCCCTGGTGTTACTACACCGGAATATCCTCAGGCACCAACATATGATTCAGATACTTTGCGTAATATGGAATTTTATGGAGGAGCTACAAACGGCAAAGTAGGTGTTACAACCGCATCTATAAATATGAGTGCATACCGTGTCGTGGGTAGCGGTCCAACTCAGCAGTATGTTTGGACTCCATCAACGACTGTTCGGGATTATTTATACGCCAATAAGTCTTGGTTCAGTTTTGGTGAACAGATTGTTGTACTTGGGTCTGGCATTAGTTCAACACATTTAGAACCTGTATTTACAACCATCAACCAAACAGCATTGAAAGGACCAGTAACGTTAAGCAACAGAGACAACTTAGTCATGGATAATCACAATGTCTCTGCTTATCCTTGGATACACCATGACGGCGTAGGTTATGTTTTCTGGGATAACTTAGATCGATATGCGGTGATTAAAAAACGGAACGCTACTAATGTTGATGGTACTTCAATAAGCAAAGATGTCTTTACTTTAACTATCCCGCATGGTTCTGAACCTAAGGACAAGTCGTATCAATATATTATTTTGCCGAACATAGATGTCCAGAAAACGTCTGAGTACCAACAGAATATACCGGTCAAAGTACTGTCCAACACAAGGGGAATTCATGCTGTTGAAGATACGGGAAAAAACATTATTAGTGCAGTATTCTTCGTTGCTAGTGAGTTAGAAGTATCTCCAGAATTTAAACTGAAGGTCGATTCTCCATGTATTGTGATGCTGGATAGAAGTGGTATTAATACGAAGGTAACAGTGTCCACTCCGGCTATAGCCTATAGAGGTATCAACATTACAATTACGGCCAACGGTGTGGCGAAAACTCAACGGATTGTAACACCGGGTGGTGAACAAGCGGGCAGTAGTGTTTCATTTGAGTTTGAATCAATTCAGGATTACTACGCAATAGATGATCCTAAAGCGTCTAAGGCGTATACGACTTACTTACCAGTTGAGGACGTGTTTGTTCAAGGTGGTGCTAACGCAACAACCCAATACGGCTTACTTGGTTACATGCAACTGAAAAATGGTACAGCGGATCATAAGCGCCAAAGTCTAATTCGGTATGATTTATCAAGAGTTAACAACCAACTAGTAAGTAAAGCAACCCTAAGATTGTTTGTTCGGGGCATCAGAAGTGATGGAGCACTCAAGCGCTCAATCGTCGCAAGATTAGTCAACACAGCCGATTGGAATGAGCACAACACAACCTATAGTACATTCCCTCAAGTGACGATGATCAAAGAGTCTCCCCCGACTTATTTAGGTAAAGAGGCACAAGGGCAATGGATTGATATCGATGTGACAGATTTGATTCGTGCCATTCAACCAGATCAGAATGATAACCTAGTGTTTGAGCTCATTGACTTAACGCAAGATTACTTTGATGACTATGTCAGTTTTGCGACTAAAGAATTTGGCTATAAAGGCCCGCAGTTAATTTTGGAATAAGTCGTAAGCAACAACAAGGTGGATACTTCTTTGGGGGTAGTGTGTTCGTTACTGTTTGGCGCAGGCTTGCACACTGTTAGTGCGTAATCAGCGAACTTCAATTAGTTAACATTATGATTTATAGCGATATTTGTGTTGGCATTCGTATTGCTATAACAAGTCTAAGCAAATCTGATTAAAGTTAACTTGCCCAAGTTAACCGTTATAGGCAAAGACGCCTTACTTCCCTGAGAAGTAAGGCGTCTTTTTATTTGTCATAAGGAAGTGATGATGGCAGTAAACAAAATTCAAACGACATGCCCATACTGCGGTGTCGGCTGTGGTGTGGTGGCGAATAAAGATTCAATTGAGGGTGACAAGCAACATCCTGCCAATCAGGGCGCTCTATGTGTCAAAGGCTCAGCATTAAAAGAGAGCTTAGCAATGCCATCCCGTCTCCTTTATCCCAAGATGCAAGGAAAAGAGATTTCTTGGGATCAGGCGAGTGATGAGATAGCGCAAAGAATCCATCAAGCAATAGAGATGCACGGTCCAGACTCTGTGGCTATGTATGTTTCAGGGCAAATACTGACTGAAGATTACTACGTGGCGAACAAGTTAATAAAGGGCTATGTCGGTAGCGCAAACATAGATACAAACTCTCGTCTTTGCATGTCCTCTGCTGTGGCGGCACATGTGCGCGCTTTTGGAGAAGACGTCGTCCCGGTAAATTACGACGACATTGCCCATGCTGATTTACTTGTTTTGATTGGTGCCAATACCGCATGGACTCACCCAGTACTGTTTAGGCGAATTCAACAAGCTCGTGAAAACAATCCTGATTTGAAACTGGTGGTCATTGACCCAAGAAATACGGTTACCGCTGAACAGGCAGACTTGCACCTTGCAATCGAAAATGATGGTGATGTCTTGCTGTACAACGGTTTGCTCCGTTTTCTGATAGACCAGAATGCGTTGGATGAAGGTTTCATTGATGCTTCAACAGAAGGCTTTTCTGAGCAGGTAGAAGAAGTGAAGTCGGAGCAATACCGGTTAGAAAATGTGGCTCGCGCTTTAAACTTAACTCTTAATGAAGTGACGACTTTCTATCGCTGGTTTAGCCATAAATCAAAAGTACTGACTCTGTTTTGTCAGGGTATCAATCAGTCTGAATCTGGTGTCGATAAAGGTAACGCGATTATCAATGCACACCTTGCCAGCGGAAAAATCGGCAAACAAGGATGTGGGCCATTCTCCCTTACCGGACAACCTAATGCGATGGGCGGTAGAGAAGTCGGTGGGCTAGCAAACCAGCTCGCGGTGCATCGTGGTTTTGACACTGAATCGGTACGTTTAGTCAAAGAATATTGGCAATCACCATCGATTGCCGCCAAACCCGGCCTCAAGGCTGTTGATCTGTTTGAAGCTGTCGAAGCGGGGAAAATCAAGGTGCTGTGGATTATGGCAACCAACCCCGTTGTTTCGTTACCGAATAGCGACCAAGTTCGCCGAGCATTGAAAGGTTGTGACTTTGTGGTGGTGTCTGACATTACTGAACACAGTGACGTGGCAGAGTACGCTGACCTCGTATTACCAGCCGCAGGTTGGGGAGAAAAACAGGGGATGGTGACGAACTCTGAGCGTCGTATGTCTCGTCAGCGCGCGTTTCTACCCGCACCGGGAGAAGCAAAACCTGATTGGTGGGCGGTGACTCAAGTAGGGAAAAAACTGTGCTCAAAGTTGAACTGTGAATCTGGATTTGAGTTCGACAGTGAAACGGCTGTTTTTCGTGAGTTCGCGGGTCTCAGCGCCATCAACACTAATTCAAATTATCTGTTCGATCTCTCTAAATTCGCTTCTATAAGCGATGAAGAATATGCGAACTGGCAACCGACGCAGTGGCCGTTAGAAAAAGAATCGCCTTACCGTGATGGCGTGTTTTCTACCCCTTCGGGTAAAGCTCAATTTGTTGCGGTAACCGCACCTTCGACGGTGATGAATGGCTGGTGGCTCAACACCGGTAGATTGCGTGATCAGTGGCATACCATGACGCGAACAGGTCATATAGCAAAACTCGCTGCGGGAGAAGTTGAGCCAACGATTTACGTCAACAAACTCAGTGCAGAAACGATAGGACTGCAAGAAGGTTATTGCGCTGCGATACGGGGTATCTCGGATGAATCCGATTCGTGTATTTTTGCCAAGGTGAGATTTGATGACGGGCTTAGCGGTAAACAGCTATTTATGTCGATGCATTGGGCGGGGCGTTATGGTGGACAGTCTCAAGTTAACCGAACGGTTTCAAGCGTGGTCGATCCTATTTCGGGTCAGCCTGCTTTCAAATCTTCAAACGTGCATATTGCTGCTGTGCAAATGCAAAGCTATGGCATCTATGTTGGGCAGGAGAGAGATTTACCTAGCTGCGATCACAGTAGCTATCAACTGGATGACAATGCTGCTGTAACACGTTTTGCCAACCTCACTAAATTGGATAAATCGATGTTTTCTGTTGGCCAAGGAGAAAAGGTTTTCCGTTGGGATCTGCCACAAGGCTGGATGATGGTGATAGGCCGTCAAACTGGTAATCAACAGCAGATGACAGTTACGGGTGTATTGCTCATCTCTCCACAACCACTGGAGCAAGATTACACGGCAATCACAGCCTTAATCGGCAAGCCATTAAGCTTGAGCTCTATTATCTCGATTGCGGGAGAAAAGGCGCAAAGTCAGCTGGTATGCAGCTGTTTTAGAGTGACCGATAAGCAGATTCAAACCGCCATAGAAGAGGACGAGTGTGTATCGTTAAATCAACTCCAATCCAAACTGAAATGTGGCTCGAATTGCGGTTCATGCCTGCCGGAAGTCAACAAAATTCTTAAAAGCTATCAGACGATTGCTGTAAGCAAGGCATAAGGAATTTGCTATGAAAATGAGATCAAATACGACTGCTCAAGCACGAGAAAGCTTTACTGTTCATGAGCGCCATTATTGTGATACACCTAATTTGTCGCGCCGCAGTCCTTCGAATGGAAAACAAGGTTTTGTCTATCTGGTTGGTGCAGGACCAAACGACCCTGATTTATTAACGGTGAAAGCATTAAAAGTCATTCAAACCGCTGATGTTGTGGTGTATGACCGCTTAGTTGGACGCGAGATACTCGACCTTGTTAATCCCGATGCAGAAATGGTCTACGTGGGTAAACGGTGTGGATTGCCAAGCCTTAAACAGGAGGAAACCAACCACTTGCTGGTGGAATTTGCACAGAAAGGACTGCAAGTTGTGCGTTTAAAGGGCGGTGATCCGTTCATTTTCGGCCGTGGGGGGGAAGAAGCACTGGAATTGGTTAAGCACAATATCGCTTATCAAGTGATTCCGGGGATTACTGCTGCTATCGGTTGCTCTTCAAGCGCTCTGATCCCTTTGACTCATAGACAAGTCTCTCGCAGTGTTACACTGATTACAGGTCAAGTGGTCACCGGAGCTCTTCCTGCATGGGCGGGTCTGGTGGCTAGCGGTCAAACGCTGGTTTTTTATATGGGACTGGAGAATGCGAGTTCGATACAAGAAGGATTAATTCAGCATGGTCTATCGGTGGACACTCCTGTTGCTGTGGTTGGACAAGGCTGCTCAGTCAATCAAACGGTTGTTACCCTTGAGCTTCATCAGCTCACACAAACAGCAAATGATCTAAAAGGACTAAGTCCAGCATTGATTATTATGGGCGATGTGGTCAAGCTTAGAGAACAGTTAATTCAAACCGCACAAGCGACACGTTTTGAAGCGGAGTCTGCGCATCTATAAGCTTTATTTGTAAGCGATGAGGTTGTCATGAGCATAATAAAAGAGTGTATTCGAACAGTAGGACGAGGGGAGCGAGGACGAAAACCGCTCACATTTGATCAAGCATTTCAGGTGATGGATGAGTACCTCAATGGCGAGTGCGATGATGATCAAATGGCGATGCTTTTAATGCTGATTCGAGTCCAAAATGAAACCAATGACGAAATCGCTGGTTTTGTAAAAGCATTCCAATCGCGTGTTCCTAATCTTGGCGCTGATATCGACTGGCCATGCTATGCGGGAAAACGTGCAACCGCTGGTAAACCCTGGCATCTGCTGGCGGCAAAAATCCTCGCCGATAACGGTTTTAAAGTGCTGCTTCATGGTTATAACGATAAGCCCGCTTCACGTGAACATGCTGAAGACTATCTGCCTGCACTCGGCATTCCTATGGCGTCAAACACGGAACACGCACAACTGCTATTGCAGACAGGGAGCATTGCTTATTTGCCTCTGAATGCTTTCGCGCCACAAGCAGAGTTAATGATCAGTTGGAAAAACCGATATGGGTTAAGAACCCCCATTAATACCGTGGTTCGAGCACTCAATCCCGGTGGAGGCAAAATCGGGATTCGCGGTAGTTTTCATCCCGGTTTCCAACAGTTGCATGCAGAAGTCGAACATGTCATTGGTAAAACGTCACACGCGGTTATCTCGTTTAAAGGGGTTTCTGGGGAATCTGAATACAACCCTAAAGTGAGTCAGACAGTTTGGCTGAGCCAGCCTTCAGGCGTAGAGTCCTTCTATTGGCCAGAACAGTACGTTTCAGAAATTGAAACGGTGGCGAACTGCCCTATGAATACGCCACAAGAAGACCTGCAGATGATGGCAAATACCGTGGTGTCGACCATGGCAGCCGTACTGTTTGCGCAGTGCCATGACAGAGAAAAGGCGTATGAAACCGCTTATATGTTCTGGAAAGCGCACGTGCTTAATCATTAATCTGTGTTTTGCTTGTTTAAATATACCTATAAAGTAGTAATAATTTAAAGCAATCAATTATAACTATTTGTTTTTTATTTAATTAAATTTAAATTTATTAGATTGGTGCATTCCTTGCTTAATTGATTGTAGGGTTCGATTAAACAGGGAATGGTTATGTCACCTTCAACAGCATCTCAGCCAGTCATTGTATGTAGTGACAGTATTAGTGACCAAGCAGATATCAGCGCCAAATTGGCGCTGCATTACGACCATATATTAGCTTGTCAGCTTGTACAGTTAGAGAAGATGGTTGGGCGTGAAAGCAGCTCAATTGTGGTGGTCTCCTGGCGTCAGCCAACGGCGGAGTTACGCCTGATAGTTGAGTTTTGCAAGAGCAAAAAAATCCCGCTTCTTGTTATTCTTAAACAGCTAAATTCGAATGATATCAATAGACTACCTCAGTCTAATGATTTCGTTATTCTTCCTTTTGATTCTTCATTTGATCTCAAACCTTGGGTTGATTATTCAATTCAGGTTCGTGATCAAAGCGTTGCGTTGCAACAAGAAATACAGCAGTTGACGGCAAAACTGGAAGAGAGAAAGTGGATTGAAAAAGCCAAAGGATTGCTGATGAGGATGCATACTATCGATGAAGAGAATGCTTATCGCGTATTAAGAAGTTCTGCGATGCAATCTAGTTTATCTATGGCGCAAGTTGCGAAGAACGTGATTCATACCTTCGATAGTATCAATGGTAAATAATACTTTGGGGGTAGGGAGAAATTGTTGATTTGGTGCAGGTTGCACTTAGAAATGCAGTGTAATCACTATAAATTGAAATGTTTTAATTTAAGTGATTGAAAAATAATAAATATAAAAGATGGCATACAAATTGGATTACTATTTGTAAATAAATTTAAAGTATAACTTCGGACATCATCAACGGCGGTGATGAAAGAAATAGCAAAGGCGCTACTGCTCAATCGGGCAGTAGCGCCTTTTTGTGTTTTGGGATTCGTTATAAGGAAAGGGAGTATTGCGATGCAATATATCAAGCCATGGATGCGCACTTTAGTGCTCGGCGCTTCACTTGCAACTTCAGCTTCACTGCTCAGTGCCACTGCTTCTGCAGAGATTGGTGAGCCGGAAATTGAAGATCTTAAATTTGGGTTTATTAAGCTGACTGATATGGCACCCCTCGCGGTTGCCTACGAGCAAGGTTATTTTGAAGACGAAGGTTTATACGTCACGTTAGAAGCGCAAGCGAACTGGAAAGTTCTGTTAGACCGCGTGATAGACGGTGAACTGGATGGTGCACATATGCTGGCTGGCCAGCCTCTCGGCGCAACCATTGGCATTGGCACCAAAGCAGAAGTGGTGACGGCATTTAGCATGGATTTGAACGGTAATGCGATTACTGTCTCCAATAACACTTGGGAGCAAATGAAGCCATTCCTTGCCAAAGAAAGTGACGGGAAAATTGCTCACCCGATTAAAGCAGACGCTTTGAAGCCTGTTATCTCTAAGTATCGTGACGAAGGTAAGTCGTTCAACATGGGGATGGTATTTCCTGTCTCCACTCATAACTACGAACTGCGTTATTGGTTAGCTGCGGGTGGTATCAATCCGGGTTATTACGCTCCAACGACAGGTGATAACAGCGGTCAGCTAAAAGCCGATGTGCTGTTAAGTGTCACTCCTCCTCCACAAATGCCATCCACTATGGAAGCGGGCACAATTCAGGGCTATTGCGTTGGCGAACCATGGAACCAGCAGGCGGTGTTCAAAGGTATCGGCGTTCCTGTGGTGACGGACTACGAGATTTGGAAAAACAACCCAGAGAAAGTTTTCGGTGTGTCTAAAGCATGGGCAGATAAATACCCAAACACCCATCTGCGAGTGGTGCGAGCTTTGATTCGTGCAGCGTATTGGTTAGATGAAGGCAACAATGCTAACCGACAAGAAGCGGTAAAACTTTTGGCGAAAAGTCAGTACGTGGGTGCTGATGCAGAAGTCATTGCCAACTCTATGACAGGTACATTTGAGTACGAAAAAGGAGACAAGCGCGATGTACCTGATTTCAACGTTTTCTTCCGTCATAACGCCACTTATCCGTACTACAGCGATGCGATTTGGTATCTCACTCAGATGCGCCGCTGGGGGCAAATTCCAGAGCAGCAGTCTGATGATTGGTACATGAGCATCGCCAAAGAAGTGTATCGCCCAGACATCTATCAACAAGCGGCGCAGTCTTTGATTGAAGATGGCACGTTATCCGCGAAGGATTTCCCAGATTTCAAACAGATGGATGGATTCCGCGCTCCGCAGAAACACTTCATTGACGACATCGTATATGACGGCCGTCAGCCGAATGCTTATCTGGAGAAGTTCTCTATTGGTTTAAAAGGCAAAGACAAAGTTTAAGCCTAACGCTTGGAGGCTCTGAGAGTCTCCAAGCAAACAGATGTACACGGAAGTTCTAGGGCTACAGACCCTAAAAGACAGATAGCCAAGGAGTTTGCTATGTCGAGCAATGTTATTTCACTGATTCCAAGTCGCACTCAAGTCGTGAGCCAAAGCAAGATGATCTTGTGGCCAATGCTCGGAATCTGCTTTTTTCTTATGTTCTGGCATTTGGCTGCCAAACAGGTAGAGACCTCATTAGGCACCTTGCCGGGCCCAGTTCAAACCTTTACACAGTTCAGCAATTTGGTTGATGAGCACTTTAAGGAACGAGAGAAAGAAGTGGCATTTATTGAGAGGCAAGAAAAACGCAATCAAACCAAACTGGCTAAGAATCCAGACGCAGAAGTGAAGATTCGTCCATACACAGGCAAACCGACCTTTTTTGACCAAATTGGTACCAGTTTAGTCACGGTTTCCGCAGGCTTTTTGCTGGCTTCTGTTATCGCCATTCCGCTTGGCATTGTGTTGGGGCTAAATCAAGGCATGTATCAGGCGTTTAACCCGATTATTCAGTTGCTCAAACCCGTATCACCGCTTGCATGGTTACCTATTGTCACCATGGTGGTGAGTGCGACTTATGTCAGTGATGACCCAATGTTTGCTAAATCGTTCGTCAACTCACTCTTTACCGTTGCACTTTGTAGCTTGTGGCCAACGCTTATCAATACTGCGGTGGGTGTGACCAGTGTGGACAAAGACCTGCTCAACGTGAGCAAAGTATTGCGCCTCTCTTGGTGGGCACACATTCGAACCATTGTTTTGCCTTCTGCGATTCCAATGATTTTTACCGGATTACGTTTATCACTGGGTATTGCGTGGATGGTTCTGATTGCGGCTGAAATGCTGGCGCAAAACCCAGGCTTAGGGAAATTCGTTTGGGACGAATTCCAAAACGGTAGCTCAGCATCACTGGGCAGAATTATGGTCGCGGTGTTTGTTATCGGCTTTATCGGTCTGTTATTGGATCGAGGCATGCTCAAACTGCAAAAACGCCTGTCTTGGAACAAACAACAAGAACTTCGCTAAAGGAGAAATTTCATGTCAAAAGCATTTTTAGATCTAACACAACTCGGCATGCGTTTCCCGACGCCACAAGGTGAATTTGTGGCACTGAAAAACGTCAATCTGCAAATCCAAAAAGGCGAGTTTATTTCACTTATCGGTCACTCAGGCTGTGGTAAGTCAACCGTGTTAAACCTTGTCGCTGGGCTGCATAACCCAACCGATGGAGGTGTAATTCTGGACGGTCGTGAGGTTGATGGGCCGGGACCTGAGCGTGCCGTTGTATTCCAGAACCATTCTTTATTGCCTTGGTTGACCGTGTATCAAAACGTTGAGCTAGCGGTGAAACAAATCGCCAAAGGTAAATCGAAAAGTTGGATTAAAGAGCAGGTGGAACACTACCTGAATTTGATTCAAATGGATCATGCGGCAGATAAAAAGCCGGATGAAATTTCAGGTGGTATGAAGCAGCGCGTTGGTATTGCTCGTGCACTGGCGTTGCAACCGAAAGTGTTGTTGATGGATGAGCCGTTTGGTGCACTGGATGCATTGACTCGTGCACGTTTACAAGACGCAACAATGAAGATTCAGGCAGAGCTGAATAACACCGTCATCATGATTACTCACGATGTGGATGAAGCCGTATTGCTGTCAGACAAAATCGTCATGATGACCAATGGCCCCGCGGCCACGGTGGGCGAAGTTCTTGAGATTGATCTACCAAGACCACGTGACCGAGTCGCGTTGGCAGACAACCCGACGTATCAAAAATATCGTCAATCGGTATTGCGCTTTTTGTATGAAAAGCAAACCAAAACAGAAGCAGCTCAAAAAGTCGCTGCTCCTATGGCAAAAACGGCTTAAGGAAGAGTCTCATGATGGAACATATCGTTATTGTCGGCAACGGAATGGTTGGGCATCACCTTGTTGCGAAATTGGTTGAGCAGCAAGCTCATTTAGAAAAACGTATTACAGTGATTGGTGAAGAGCGGTTTATCGCCTATGACCGTGTACAACTCTCTTCTCTGTTTTCAGGTAAGTCCCATGAAGACTTAATGCTAAGCAGTGAAGAGTGGTATCAAAAACACGGCATCAATCTGATTTTAGGCAGTGAAGTGACGGCGATTAACCGCGTTCAAAAGAGCATTATTTTAGATGGTGATGATGTTCTGGGTTACGACTCGCTTGTGCTAGCAACAGGTTCGTACCCGTTTGTTCCGCCAGTGCCGGGCCATGAGCGTGACGGTATTTTTGTCTATCGAACTTTGGATGATCTGTCTTCGATTCGCAACGCTTGTGATAAAGCAAAAACGGGCGCGGTGATTGGCGGTGGTTTGCTGGGTTTAGAAGCCGCAAACGCGTTGCGTCTTTTGGGTGTGGAAACGCATGTCATCGAATTCGCGCCTCGCTTAATGCCAGTGCAGTTGGATGATGGTGCGGGTACGATTCTTAAAGAGAAAATCGAAAAGCTCGGCTTAACCGTTCATACATCCACTGCGACAGAAAAAATTATTGATGGTGAAACAGCAAAACACCGTATGGTGTTTAAAGATGCAGAACCTTTGGAAGTGGACGTGATTGTCTTTTCGGCAGGTATTCGCCCGCAAGATGCACTGGCTCGCCAATGTGGATTAGAAATCGGTGAACGTGGCGGTATTGTGATTAATGATAGTTGCCAAACCAGCGATGCAAACATCTACGCCATCGGTGAGTGTGCATTATGGCAACAACGCATCTTTGGCTTGGTTGCTCCGGGGTATGCAATGGCTCGTGCGGTTGCTGGTCAAATTATGGGGCAGGGCGGCGATTTCACCGGCGCAGATATGAGTACCAAGTTGAAGCTGTTAGGCGTGGATGTGGCATCTATCGGTGACGCGCAAATGCAAACGGAAGGCGCTCAAGAGCTTGTTTTGCAAGACACCTGCACTGGCAGTTATAAAAAGCTGGTGGTTGATCAAAGTGGTACTCAGCTTTTAGGTGCCATTCTTGTTGGTGATAACTCTGACTACGATGCGTTGCTGCAAGCTTATTTAAACAAAACGGTATTGCCGGAACATCCTGCTTATCTGCTGTTTGATACCTCTTCGCTCAGTGGTGAAGTCTCTGATGACACCATGATCTGTTCTTGCCATAACGTGACGAAAGGTGCGCTGGTTAAAGCCATTCATGCAGGTGCGGTAGAGTTGAATGATCTCAAAGCAGCAACCAAAGCGGGTACTGGCTGTGGTGGTTGTTCAAGCATGGTGAAATCGGTTCTCGATGCAGAGCTGGTGGCGATGGGTATGGAAGTGAACAACCACGTTTGTGAACACTTTGAATATTCGCGCCAAGAGCTGTTCCATATCTGTCAGGTTGAAGAGATTAAAGATTTCGATACCCTACTGGAAAAACACGGGCACGGTTTAGGTTGTGATTTATGTAAGCCAACTGCGGCGTCAATTTTCGCTTCCCTGTGGAACGAACATATTATGGAGCCGCAACTCAGTCGTTTGCAGGATACCAATGACGCTTTCATGGCAAACATGCAGAAAGACGGTTCTTACTCCATTGTGCCGCGTGTTCCGGGCGGAGAAATTACACCGGATAAACTGATTGTACTGGGTGAAGTCGCTAAGAAATACGACCTTTATACCAAGATAACTGGTGGTCAACGGGTTGATCTGTTTGGAGCGCAAATGGAGCAGTTACCTGAAATCTGGCGTGAACTGATCAACGCTGGTTTTGAAACAGGGCATGCTTATGGTAAGTCTCTGCGTACGGTGAAATCTTGCGTCGGTTCTACTTGGTGTCGCTATGGTGTGGATGACTCCGTGGGCTTGGCGATTGAGCTGGAAAATCGCTACAAAGGCTTGCGTTCTCCACACAAACTCAAATTTGCCGTATCGGGTTGTACTCGTGAATGTGCTGAAGCACAGAGCAAAGACATTGGTGTGATTGCCACTGAAAACGGCTGGAACCTTTACGTTTGTGGTAATGGTGGTATGCGCCCTCGTCACGCCGATTTACTGGCTTCTGACCTTTCAAAAGAGCAGCTGATTGCACTGATTGATCGTGTACTCATGTTCTATGTGCGCACCGCAGATAAACTGCAACGTACGTCAGTATGGCTGGAGAGTTTAGAAGGTGGATTAGACTATCTGAAACAAGTCGTGATTGAAGACTCCCTAGAGTTGTGTGAACAGTTAGAGCAGCAAATGTTACATGTCATTAATTCCTATCAGTGTGAATGGAAGAGTACGGTTGAATCGGAAGAGAAACTGCGTAAATTCCGCCCGTTTATTAACCATCAAGAGGGAAGCATGGCGCTGCCTTATCAACGTATACGCGAACAGCGTATCCCAGTAGTTCAGGAGCTTTAATTATGATGGAACGTATTTGTAGACTGGATGAACTGATGCCTTTGCAAGGTTGCGGAGCGTTAATTGGGAGTGAGCAAGTCGCTTTGTTCTTGATTCCTCATGCCGAACAGAAAGTGTTTGCAGTTCAAAACTGGGATCCGATTGGTCAGGCGAATGTGATCAGTCGCGGTATCGTCGGTGATGTGAAAGGAGAGATTTGTGTTGCCTCACCGCTGTATAAACAACACTTTAAACTCGAAACGGGCGAATGTGTTGAGAAGCCAGAATTCCAGCTAAAAACATGGTCTGTTTACATAGAGGATGGGGAAGTGTATCTAGCAAATTCGAACGTTGCTGCGGCCTAAATACCAGTGACTAGCGAACGGTTAAAAGTCTTGAATTAAGAGCGTTTAATCGCGAATTTAGGTGGCATATAGCAAAGATAAGGGCGTCTTACTTAGGTAAGACGCCCTTATTATTTAATGTTTGTCGTCAACAATAACGGCAGGTTTTTTCTTAAACTTCTCACGCAGCGTCTGCATCATCACGAAGAACACAGGGGTGAGTAGCGTGCCAACAAAGGTGGATAAGATCATACCACCAAACACAGCGAAGCCGAGTGAGTGACGTGATGCCGCACCAGCACCGGAAGCGATTACCAGTGGGAATACCCCCCAAATGAATGCAAACGCGGTCATCTGCACCGCTCGGAAACGGATTCGAGCCGCTTCCATCGCCGCCTCAAGGATTGATAGCCCTCTGTTTTCGCGTAGAACTTTAGCGAACTCAACAATCAAAATCGCTACCTTGGCGGACATACCTATCAGTATCACCACACCTATCTGTACATAAAGGTCGAACGCTTGGCCTGCCATGATCAATGCCGCAACCGCGCCCAATACCGCAATCGGTACCGCCATCATTACCGCTGCTGGAATGGTCCAACTCTCATACTGAGCAACCAAGAATAGGTAGGTGAAGATCAAAGAGAGCGCAAACGCAATCGGTGCCATGTTGCCTGCTTTCAGTTCTTGATAGGTCATACCTGACCATTCGTACGAATAGCCGCTTGGCAGTTCTTCAGTAGCCAACTTTTCAATCGCTTTCACCACATCGCCGGAGCTAAAGCCTGCGGCAGGTGCACCATTGACAGTCGCTGCGCTGAACATGTTGTAGTTTGAAAGCGTATCCGGGCCAAAAATCGGTTTGATTTTGATCAGCGTACCTAATGGCACCATATTTCCGGTCGCACTGCGAACATAGAGACGACCGATATCATCAATATTGTCGCGATATTGTTGTTCTGCTTGAACTTTTACCTGATATGAACGACCAAATTTATTGAAATCAGAAATATAGGCACCACCCAGTTGTGACTGTAAGGTGGAGAATATTTCGTTCAATGGCACGCCCAATGAGATGGCTTTATCACGGTCGACATCAATAAAACGCTGCGGAATATTGGCGCGGAATATTGAGAATGCTTTTGCCACTTCTGGCAGTTGGTTTATTTTTGCTACGAAATCCGCGGTAGTGCTTGCCAGTTCTTGAGGAGAACGACCTAAATTGTCCTGCAATATCAAGTTGAAGCCATCCACCGCGCCCATGCCTTTAATCGCAGGAGTCGCAAACACAAATGACGCTGCGTCTGGGTTAGCATTGAGCATCTGTCCCACTTTTTGCATCAGAACACGTTGATGTAAAGCCGGATCTTTACGTTTGCTCCAGTTATCCAGCTTGATGATTAACATACCTGAGTTGGGAATCGCAGCCATGTTAATTACCGAGAAGCCCGCCACAGAAACCACGTTTTCTACGCCGTCGAGCTGGCGCAGCTCATTCACGTATTTCTCCATCAATGGCGCTGTACGTTGCAAAGCGGCTGCATCAGGCAAGCGCATTTCCACCATAAATACGCCTTTGTCTTCGTTAGGAACGAAAGCAGAAGGGATCTGCATAAAGCTAAAGGCCAGCGTGGCAATTAAAGCGCCGTAAATTGCTATGCTCAGCAACATACGTTGACCAAGAAAGCCCACAAGTCCTCGGTACTTCGACGTAATCGCTTCAAATCCACGGTTAAATGCACGCAGCGGAGCGATAGGTGTAGAATGTTCTGACTTCAGCATCAAAGCACATAGGGCTGGTGTCAGAGTTAGCGCGTTCACGGCCGAAATCAGTACCGACACACAAATGGTTACGGCGAACTGGTTAAACATTTTTCCCGAAATCCCCGGTAGCAAGGCAACCGGAACAAATACAGCAAGAAGGATCAGAGTCGTCGCCAGTACAGGCCCCGTAACTTCTTTCATCGCTTGAATAGTGGCGGGAATAGGGTCTAGGTGTTCTTCATGTATGACCCTTTCCACGTTTTCGACCACGATGATGGCGTCATCCACCACGATACCGATGGCGAGAATTAGACCAAATAACGAAATGGTATTGATGGTCATACCCATAACGCCCATTACGGCAAAGGTCGCAATGATTGAGACCGGAATCGCCAGCGTTGGGATAATGGTTGCACGCCAGTTTTGCAGGAATACGTAGACCACCAATGTCACCAGCAACACCGCAATAATCAGCGTCTCATATACTTCATCGATCGATGTTTCTACGTACTCGGTTGAGTCATAGGCAATGTCATACACGAGGTCATCAGGGAATGAACGTTCGTACTGTTTCATCGCTTCTTTAATGCGTTCCATTACCTCCAACGCATTGGCAGTCGGTAACTGATAGAGTGCAAGAACAGCAGCTGGCTCGTTATTCATTCGACCATCGGCCTCATAACCCTGAGCGCCGACTTCAATGCGCGCCACGTCTTTTAGACGGATTAATGAACCATTCGCATTGGCTTTAACGACGATGTTTTCAAATTCTTCTGCGGTTTGTAATCGCCCTTTCACCTGTAAAACATACTGATGTTGTTGTTCGTCTGGAGCAGGCATACCACCAATTTTACCGGCTGCGACCTGTACGTTTTGCGTTTTGATTGCTCCAATCACATCCGATGCCGACAGCTTTAGCGACGCCAGTTTGTTGGGTTGTAGCCAAACACGCATCGAGTAGTCTTTTTTACCCAACAGGGTAATATCACTCATCCCTTCAATACGTTTTAAGCGTTCAACGATATTCAGGTCAGCGTAGTTGGAAAGGTAGATACTGTCGTGTGTCTGCTTCGGTGAACGCAAAGTGATAACGCCAAGCATATCGGAAGATTTCTTACGAACAGTAACACCGATTTGGTTAACTTCTTGCGGCAGAGAGGAAGACGCTTGAGAGACAAGGTTGTTGACTCGAACTTGCGCCATATCGCCATCTGCGCCAACTCGAAAGTAGACGCGCAAGGTATATGAACCGTCATTACCGATAACGGAAGACATGTAGATCATGTCTTCAACCCCGTTCACCTTCGCCTCAACTGGCTGAGCAACGGTTTTTTTCACCACATCAGCACTTGCACCGGGATACATAGTACTGACGGTAATCACGGTAGGCGAAATTTGTGGATATTCAGAAACTGGCAATACTTTCAGAGCAATAAGCCCCATTAGTGTCATCGCCAGCGAAATAACCAGTGCAAACTTAGGTCGATAGATAAAAAATTTACTTAACATAATTATGCCTAACTCGCTTTATTCGCTGGAACGGTGACATCGTTGGCTTGTACTTTCATACCGACACGAACTTTCTGTAATCCTTTCACAATCACTTTTTCGTTTTCAGCTAGTCCGGCGGTTACCGCTTTATTGGTTCCGTATGTTTGCCCTAAGTCGATTTCACGACGCGCCACGACATTGTCGCTGTTTACCACCATGACGTAGTCACCAGATTGGTCTTGCTGCACTGATGCTGCAGGGACGAGTAACCCTTCGATGGTTTTGCCTTTCAGGCTAATGGTTAAGTTGCCGTACTCACCCGGCATCAGTGAGTATTTGGTATTGGCAAAGGTAGCTTCGGCTTGAATTGAACCTGTATCAAGGTCGATTTTGTTGCCTACTGCGTAAATTTTACCGTCTGCGGGGTATTCACTGCCGTCAGATAAATTTAGGTCTAAGTCCACATCGAGTTTGCCGTCTTCAGCTCTTACTGCATCGACAACATTGCGTATGCGTCGATAAAGTTTTTCATCAATATTGAATCGAAAGTGGATGGGATCGATTTGTGTTAGGGAGACTAAAGGTTTTAACTGCAATGTTGTGATGCGGTCACCCACACGATAGTTGCTAAATCCGACACGACCTGAAAAAGGAGCGCGGATGGTTGAAAATTCAAGGTCTAGCTGCGATGAAAGTAACGAGGCTTCCGCACCTTTCACAGAGGCTGTTGCTGTCGCCAGTTTAGCGATGGCATCATCGTACTGTTGTTCACTGATGCTCTTGTCTTTAATCAGCTTCTTCGCTCTGTCTGCTTCGCGGTTAGCAAGAGAGAGTTCTGCCTGCGCTTTTTGTAATGAAGCTTTCGCGTATGCGAGTGCAGCTTTATATGGACGAGGATCGATTTGGAACAATACCTGATCTTTCTCCACCATATCGCCATCCTTAAAGTGAACTTCAGTCAGCTCACCATTCACTCTTGGCATAATATCGATGTCATTTTCTGCGACCGTTCTGCCAATAAAAGAATGGTAAGGCGTAATTTCCGAAGCCTGCATTGTCACCGTTTCGACGATAGGCGCGGCAACTTGCTGTTTTTGTGTGACGTCCTTACAGCCCAATAGAAGTAGGGAAACAATAGCTGTAGAAGTTAGGACATACTTGTTGTCGAATCTCATTATTAGGACCTGTAGGTTTGATGGTTATTCTCTTAACGCAGCTTTTTGCTGTCATTGGATGAGCCTGTTTTGAATAGACAACGGGGTTAACTTCCGTCTTAGCGATGAGTCGTTCAACGCTAAGTCAGAAGCTTTTGCTTTTTATTGTTTTCGCGAATCGAGTTTGTAATAGAAAGTTACAATTCGCTTTGGGGGCAATATTAAAGAAAAGGAGGGGTTAGAAATGTCCGATAATGTTCAGTTTTGCAATTTCGTCAGGAAAACCGTACTTGCCAATTTGGAAAGTTTAACTCTCATTTCGGGTAAAACAGGCTGGGTCCAGCAATGCTGCTCTAATGGCATTAAGCAGTTTGTGCAGGTGTTCAGGCTGGCTTATGTATGGTGGCATAATGTAAATCAATCGGCCAAATGGACGAATCCATACACCCATCTCAACAAACAGAGCCTGAATATTCTCCATGTGGACAGGATGATGGGTTTCAATAACTCCTATAGCGCCTAAATAACGAACCTGTTTCACTTCAGAGTACGACTCAAACTGCACCAGTTCCTCGGCAAAGAAAGCCTCAATCTGTTTAACCTGCTTTTGCCATTGTTCCGTGGCAATGATGTCTAAGCTGGCTGAAGCTACAGCGCAAGCGAGCGGGTTACCCATAAACGTTGGGCCATGCATAAAGCAACCTGCTTCACCGCCACAAACCGTATCGGCAACTTTTTGCGTGGTCAGAGTGGCAGAAAGAGTCATATAGCCACCAGTCAATGCTTTGCCTACACAGAGAATGTCTGGCTGTACATCGGCGTGTTCACACGCAAACAATTTGCCCGTTCTGCCAAATCCGGTCGCGATTTCATCCAATATCAACAGCAGGTTGAATTCATCACAGAGCAGTCGAACTTGGCGTAAAAATTCAGGGTGATAGATACGCATCCCGCCTGCGCCTTGCACTATCGGCTCCAATATCACAGCGGCTATCTGCTGGTGATGTTGGGTCAGCTTATGACGAAAATCTTCGATATCGGACTCATTCCATTCTTGCCAAAAGTTACCTTGTGGTGAATTTGCGAAGATGTGCTCAGGAAGAAAGCCTTTATAAAGGCTGTGCATAGAGTTGTCAGGGTCAGTCACCGACATCGCAGCGAAGGTATCACCATGATATCCGTGGCGTAGTGTCAGGAATTTTGAGCGGCTTTCCCCTTTGGCGTGCCAATACTGCAACGCCATTTTCAGGCTGACTTCCACAGCAACAGATCCTGAATCTGCCAGAAATACTTGCTGCATATTACTTGGAGCAAGTGAAAGGAGTTTTTTGCACACATCAATTGCTGGCTGGTGGGTTATCCCGCCAAACATCACATGAGACATCTTATCAATCTGCTGATGCGCCGCCTGATTAAGCAAAGGGTGGTTGTAACCGTGTATCGCGGACCACCAAGAAGACATGCCATCAACCAGCTGATCTCCTTGCTCTAAATAGAGATGAACACCTTCTGCATGTGTCACGGGGTAGCAGGTCAGAGGTGCCAGGGTTGAAGTGTAAGGATGCCATATATGCTGACGATCAAAGGTTAAGTCCATTCTAAACTCACAATTAAAATGATTAAAAAATAACCTAACGTAAACTTTGTTAGATCTATTGTGTTGACAGTTTATCGCGTGTCGTTAGACTAACCAAGCATAAATGCCTAGAAGCGTTCGGTTTTTGATCGGCGAGTTAAGCGAGATAAGAGCCCTCAGTGAGAAAGGCACAGAACAATAATTATCAATAAGGATTACACGTGGAAATTCGTCACAACTGGTCAGTGTCTGAAGTAAAAACACTGCTTGAAAAACCTTTTATGGATCTGCTTTTCGAAGCTCAGTTGGTTCATCGTCAGTACCAGCCTCACAACCATGTTCAAGTGAGTACCTTGTTGTCGATTAAAACCGGCGCTTGCCCTGAAGACTGCAAATATTGTCCTCAAAGCGCGCATTATCGTACCGATGTGGAGAAAGAACGCTTAATGGAAGTTGAGCGAGTACTTGATGCCGCGCAGAAAGCGAAAAATTCAGGTTCAACACGTTTCTGTATGGGTGCCGCGTGGAAAAACCCGAAAAGTAGAGATATGCCATACCTTAAAGAGATGATTTCAGGTGTGAAAAATATGGGTCTGGAGACCTGTATGACGCTGGGAATGTTGAATGCAGAACAAGCGAGTGAACTGGCTGAAGCTGGCTTGGATTATTACAACCACAACCTTGATACCTCTCCTGAGTATTACGGAAACATCATCACAACCCGTACTTATCAGGATCGATTAGATACGCTCTCTCACGTGCGCGAAGCAGGGATGAAAATCTGCTCCGGTGGCATTATTGGTATGGGCGAAAGCACAAACGACCGCGCGGGTTTGCTTGTTGAACTGGCTAACTTATCGGTTCACCCTGAAAGTGTGCCAATTAACATGCTGGTGAAAGTAAAAGGTACGCCGCTGGAAGAGGTTGAAGATGTTGAACCGTTTGACTTTATTCGTTTGATCGCGGTCGCTCGCATCATGATGCCTAAGTCGGCGGTGCGTTTATCGGCAGGGCGCGAAAAAATGAACGAGCAGATGCAGGCGCTGTGTTTTATGGCGGGCGCAAACTCAATCTTCTACGGTTGCAAGTTATTAACCACACCAAACCCAGCAGAAGACAGCGATATGTTGTTGTTTAAAAAGCTTGGAATTAACAGCCAGCAAGTAGCGCAGAAACCGGATGAAATCGCTGAGAATGAGCTTCTTGGTCGCGTAGTAGAACGCGTTGCCTCTCGTCCAACTGCCGACGATTTATTCTATGACGCAACAGTTTAGAGCTCGCGTTCAGGGGGCATTACTCGAACGGGAAACTCTCGGTTTAACTCGCTCGCTTCAGGTGCTAAAAGGTGGAAATCAGGTCTCAACTCAGTGTGGTGACACTGAGTTTATCAACTTCTCCAGCAATGACTATCTGGGGCTTGCCAGTGATAAAGCGCTGACGCGTGCGTGGCAAGCCGGACTGGATATTTATGGCGCAGGAAGTGGTGCTTCTCCTTTGGTGACAGGTTTCTCAGCGGCGCATGCCAGTTTGGAGAGCTCGCTATGTGAGTGGCTGGGCTACGAAAGGGCAGTATTGTTTGGTTCTGGCTTCAGTGCTAATCAGGCGTTGCTTTTTACTCTGATGCACAAAGAAGATCTGCTACTACAAGATAAGCTAAATCATGCTTCATTAATGGAAGCTGGGATGCTTTGCCAAGCAGCAATGAAGCGCTTTAAGCACAACGATCTCCAACACCTATCTCAACTGCTCTCTGGTGACCAAAATGCGTTGGTGGTGACGGAAGGCGTCTTTAGTATGGATGGCGACAGCTCTCCATTGAAAGAAATTCATCAGCTAACACGAAACAATGCTTGGTTGATGGTCGATGATGCTCATGGTGTGGGCGTTTTAGGCGAAGATGGAGCCGGCAGTTGCAATGCAGCGGGTATTCATCCCGAGATACTGGTAGTGACGTTCGGCAAAGCATTTGGACTCTCGGGCGCGGCTATTCTGTGCAGTGAAGAAATGGGGAACTATCTGACTCAGTTCGCACGACATCATGTTTATTCGACAGCTATCCCTCCAGCGCAGGCTTATGCCATTACTCACGCCGTTGGCATGATTCAGACTCAGCATTGGCGACGCGAAAAGCTTCATGAGCTGTCTCAGGTTTATGATGAACTATTGCAGTCAGCTGACGGCTATGTCGCGACATCTACACCGATCAAACCTTTTATTTTGGGTAAATCTCAACAGGCACTTAACGTTGCGCGACAACTTAAAGATAAGGGCTTTTGGATGACAGCTATTCGCCCGCCAACGGTTCCTGAAGGCTCAGCTCGATTACGTATCACGCTGACGGCCAATCACAGTATCGAAGATATCACGGCGTTAGCCAACGCTTTATCTCAGTGTATGGAGTCAAACAAATGAGTGAACTTGCCTTACACTCAGAGATTGAAAGCAAAGATAAATCTGCTATTTCAAGCGCCTTTAGTAAAGCCGCCTCGACCTATGATAAACACGCGGCATTTCAGCGCGATGTTGGTCATCGTCTATTGAATCAGCTACCCGCAGATTTATCTGGGCTCCGTGTTCTCGATTTGGGCTGTGGGACGGGCTACTTTTCACAACAACTTAAGCAGCTAGGGGCGAATGTGGTGTGCGCCGATCTCTCTCCGGCTATGCTTGAGCAGGCGAGAGAGCGTTGTGGTGAGAATTCGGTCACGTATGTTCATGCCGATGCGGAAGAGTTGCCTTTTTCTTCTGGCGAGTTTGATATTGTTTTTTCAAGTCTGGCTCTTCAGTGGTGTGACGATTTATCTACGCCTCTGGCGGAAATACGACGTGTACTCAAACCATTAGGTCGAGGTTACTTTTCTACGTTGCTTGATGGCTCTTTGGCTGAGCTTAAGCAGTCATGGCGGAAAATTGATTCTCATCAACATGTTAATGAGTTCATCACTTTCAATCAGGTAAAAGTTGCGTTAGCGCAAGCCGAGATTCCTAAGCATCACTTAAACTTGGCCGAGATGATTGTTTGGTATGACACCGCTTTCGAGCTTATGCGCGATCTAAAGGGCATCGGGGCGAACCATATCCATTCAAGATCTCAGGGGTTGACGGGAAGACGGGCACTGATTCAAGTAGAGCGGGCCTATGAACGATTTCGAAGTCAGCAAGGTTCTTTACCTGCAACATATCAGGTTTGTTTAGGGGTAATTTATCGATGATAAATGCATTATTTATTGCGGGTACGGACACCGATGTTGGTAAAACAGTGGCTTCAAAAGCGATACTGCAAGCGATTGCCAATAAGGGATTTACAACAATTGGCTATAAACCAGTAGCGGCGGGTTGTGAGAGAACGGAGCAAGGTTTACGAAACTCTGACGCTCTTCATCTCATGAAAGTAGCGACACAAGAAATGCCGTATGACGACGTCAATCCATATGCGCTAGAATTGCCTGCATCGCCACACATTGCAGCTAAACACGAGAATCTAACAATTGATTACAAGGTATTGAGTGACAAACTGGCTTACCTGAAAACAAAAGCGGATACCGTATTGATTGAAGGTGCAGGTGGCTGGCGAGTGCCAGTCTCTGACACAGATTGTTTATCGTCTTGGGTCAAACAAGAGAAACTACCCGTTGTATTAGTGGTGGGTGTGAAACTTGGCTGTTTAAGTCACGCTCTGCTTACAGCGGAAAGTATTGAAGCAGATGGTTTGACGATTGTTGGGTGGGTAGCAAACCGTATTAACCCGGGCACCGAGCACTACGCTGAAATTATTGAGGTGTTGGAATCTCGTATCCGTGCGCCGAAACTTGGCGAAATCCCATATATTCCAAGCGCTAAACGCACTGAACTTGGAAAGTACATCAATCTTGAACCTTTGATGGAAAAGGAGCTCGCGTAGTCGGGTTCTAAACCAAGTATCCTGAGATAGCTTGGGGACAGACAAAACAAAAGGGCTGCAGATTATGCAGCCCTTTTTAAAATCTGTTTGATTACACTTCTTTGTTCAAACCAAGCATAGCGAATGCTTGTTGAGTTTCAGCGATATGTTGTTGCACAGATTGTTCTTGACCAATACCCAGTTGCAACTTCGCTTCTTCTTCAGTTAAGCCTAAATGGCAGCGGAGTAGGTCGATTGCCATTTTGTAACTTTGAGCTTCAGCCATGATGATATCCTTCGTTATGATGTCTCTCTCACTGCTCGGAATTTAATCTCTTTCGACCTGTGCCTCAATACGACAAAAGTCTAACTCTACAGAGATCGGATCTGTTTACATTATAGCCACATAATTGACATTAAATGTTTCAATTTAACACTTAACCTTGTTTTTTAAATCGCAGACACTATGTATTAGAAAAGTCCTGAAGCCTTTGTGTGGAATACTTCACCGGCTTTGGGTTAATAGTCAGCTTTCCTCAACGGAGATAATTAATGAAGCGAGTATTGTTATTCTTGGCAACCAACCTAGCCGTCGTAATGGTGCTAAGTGTTGTTTTGAATATTGTTTATGCCACTACAGGGATGCAACCGGGTAGTTTATCTGGATTGCTCGTAATGGCAGCCGTGTTTGGTTTCGGCGGTTCATTTATTTCACTCTTAATGTCAAAGAGGATGGCTCTGAGTTCAGTGGGTGGTGTTGTAATTGAAAACCCACGTAACGAAATGGAGCACTGGCTGCTGGAAACTGTGAAGCGTCAGTCGCAG
This sequence comes from Vibrio sp. A1-b2, assembly GCF_021726015.1. Taxonomy (NCBI): domain Bacteria; kingdom Pseudomonadati; phylum Pseudomonadota; class Gammaproteobacteria; order Vibrionales; family Vibrionaceae; genus Vibrio; species Vibrio sp. A1-b2. The sequence goes on along the minus strand of NZ_JAKKCI010000001.1, from coordinate 284,096 downwards.
CAAGCAGGTATTGGTATGCCTACTGTTGCTATTTACGATTCTCCAGACATGAATGCATTCGCAACTGGTGCAAAACGTGATGATTCATTAGTAGCGGTTTCTACAGGTCTACTACATAACATGACGCGTGATGAAGCTGAAGCTGTGCTTGCTCATGAAGTTAGCCACATTGCAAACGGCGATATGGTTACCATGACCTTGATGCAAGGTGTTGTGAACACATTCGTGATCTTCTTGTCGCGCTTCATTGCTAACATTGTTGCTTCTCGTAACAGTGATGAAGAAGGTCAGGGCAGCAACATGATGGTGTACTTCGGTGTCTCTATGGTGCTTGAATTGGTGTTAGGCTTCCTAGCAAGCTTCATTACCATGTGGTATAGCCGCCATCGTGAGTTCCATGCTGATGCGGGCGCTGCTCAATTAGTGGGTAAGCACAAGATGATTGCGGCACTAGAGCGCTTGAAGATGAGCTACGAACCTCAATTGGAAGGTTCTATGATGGCATTCGGTATCAACGGCAAGCGTACGATGACTGAGCTATTGATGAGCCATCCACCGCTTGATAAACGTATTGCTGCATTACGCAACTCTTAAACTTTAAAAGCCAGCTTCCGAGCTGGCTTTTTTGTGCCTTCAATTTGGCACTCTACTCTTCACCAAAATCCTTGCTAAAGAATTCTTACAAAAAGTTGTACAAATATTTTTTTGTACAACTTTTCTTTGTGCGCTATCCTAACACTTAACTTATACGGAAAATAAATTTGTACAGGTTTAGCAAATATGGATATCCAAGTTATCGCCCAGTTTTATCAGCAGCTCAACAAAGACAATTTGCATCTGCTGCCAGAGGTGTATCACAAACACGTGGTATTTGAAGACGCGGCGCATCGGATAGAAGGGTTGGAAGCATTGCAAAGCTACTTTGCTAACCTTTATGAGAATGTAGAGCGATGTGAGTTTTCAATTGCGGAACAACATCAGTCCAATGATGACGGATTTATTACTTGGACCATGCATTTACAGCACCCCAAGTTATCCGGTGGCAATCCAATTGATGTTAATGGTATGAGCCACCTTAAGTTTGCCGACGGCAAGGTTATATCCCACCGAGATTACTTTGATCTGGGCGAAATGCTTTACGAGCACATCCCTTTACTTGGTGGAATTATTAGAAGTATTAAGCGGAGGCTGGGCCAATGAGTGCAGTACTGATTACCGGAGCAACATCTGGCATTGGGCAGCAATTGGCCTTGGATTATGCCAAACGAGGCTGGCAAGTTATCGCTTGTGGGAGAAATAAAGAATCTTTGGCTAAGCTAGATGAAGCGTATTCAAATATTGAGACTTGCGAGTTTGATATTACGGATCGAGTGCAGACCTTCAATGCGCTGCGCAGTTTATCGTTGACTCCAGACCTTTGGCTTCTTAATGCCGGCAATTGTGAGTATATCGATAATGGAGAAATGGATTCGAAACTGGTTGAGCGAGTGTTTCAAACCAATGTGTTCGGTTTGACTAATATTATTGAAGCGATAGAGCCTCATTTAGTTTCAGGGCACAGAGTGGCGGTGGTGAGTTCAATCGCCAGTGAGCTGGCGCTACCGCGAGCGGAAGCCTATGGTGCATCCAAAGCTGCAGTCGGATACATAACTCGCTCATTACGCTTGGATTGGCGCGACCGAGGCGTCGAAGTATCTACAATTTTCCCTGGTTTCGTTGATACGCCGCTAACCGCGAAAAATACCTTTTCGATGCCCATGCTCATCAGCGTTGAACAAGCATCAGAAGCGATTCAGAAAGGTTTAGATAAGGGATTATCCAACATTTATTTCCCCAAACGATTTACCTGGATTTTAAGAATACTGGGGTCATTACCTTACTCATGGCAGCACGCAGTGACTGGTCTGCTGTTTCGGTCTTAAAAGGAAAACAAGATGAAGATTGCAATTATTGGTACAGGTATTTCTGGTTTGTCTTGCGGTTACTATCTGCATGAACAGCATGACATTACGGTATTTGAAGCCAATGATTATATTGGTGGGCATACAGCGACGGTTGACGTTGAACTCGGCGGAAAAACTTACGCGGTAGATACCGGTTTTATTGTTTACAACGATCGTACATATCCTAACTTTATTAGTTTAATGGCCGAGTTAGGTGTGACAACGACGCCGACCGAAATGAGTTTCAGTGTTCGTAATGATGCGAATGGTCTTGAATACAATGGGCATACGATCATGACTCTGTTTGCTCAGAAACGTAATTGGCTGAACCCTCGTTTCTATCAGTTTATTTCCGAAATTCTGCGTTTTAATAAGTTAGCCAAACAAGAAGCCAAGGAGTCTGAAGTCAATCTGCAAACTCTTGGGCAGTTTCTCAACCATCATGGCTTTTCGCATTATTTCTGTGAAAACTACATTCTTCCAATGGGCGCTGCTATTTGGTCATCGTCTCTGGCTGATATGCGTGCGTTTCCATTAACGTTTTTCCTGCGCTTTTTCTTAAATCACGGGCTGCTTGATATCAGCAATCGTCCTAAATGGAACGTTATTCATGGCGGCTCTCGCTCCTATATTGAACCACTTACTCAAGGGTTTATGCACAACATTCGAACCAGCTCACCTGTCGACAAAGTAAAACGTGTTGCTGGTGGTGTTGAAGTAACAAGTCTTGGCAAAACCGAGTGGTTCGATGAAGTGATATTTGCTTGTCACAGCGATCAGGCGCTTTCGATGCTGGAAGATGCGACAGAAAGCGAGCAGCAAATCCTGTCTCAGCTCGGTTATCAGGCAAACGAAGTGATTCTGCATACCGACACCAGTTTACTGCCTAAGCGTAAAGCGGCTTGGGCGTCATGGAACTATTGGTTGAGAGGGGATGAAGGGCAGGATTCTCGCTTACCTTCACTCACCTATAACATGAATATTTTGCAGCATATTGATGCACCAGAGACTTTCTGTGTGTCGCTAAATAGCAGTGAGCATATCGATCCGAGCAAGATTCTTCGCAGCTTTGTTTATCACCATCCAGTATTTACCGAACAGTCGATTAAAGCGCAGCAACGTAAAGCAGAAATCAGCGGAGAAAATCATACTTGGTTCTGTGGAGCATACTGGCACAACGGTTTCCATGAAGATGGCGTGCGAAGTGCGTTAGATGTGGTGACCAATATTGCGCGCGTTAATGAAGCCAAGATGAAAGGGGCTGCGTAATGTCAGCCCTCAACAGCCAACTGCTCGTTGGCAGTGTGAGGCACAGACGCTTCACTCCTAAGAACCATGCGTTGACCTATTCCTTGTTTATGCCCTGCATTGACTTGGATGAATGGACTTCGTTATCGCAAAAAGTATGGGGACTAGGCGAGAAATGGTGGCACTGGGCAAGATTGCGCCGTGAAGATTACCTTGGAGACGGTGAACTCAAACAGGCGGTACAAGATAAAGTGTTTGAACTCACGGGCAACCGAATAGAAGGCAAGGTGCTTGCCGTGATTCACTTGCGCTACTTAGGTATCTATTTCAGCCCTGTGAATTTTTATTACCTCTATGACGAAAATGGTGAGTGGCGTTATTTGCTGGCAGAAGTCAGCAACACTCCTTGGAATGAACGCCACTACTACGCAATACCGGCTGACATGGGCGCTGACGGAGAGAACTGGCAACATGACAAAGCGTTTCATGTTTCTCCGTTTAATCCGATAGATCAGCAGTACCAGTGGAAGTTAAAGCCGTTGACTGAGTCGTTAATGGTGCATTTGGAATGTCATCGCGAAGGTAAAGCATTCGACGCAACTCTGGCTATGAAAGGCCAAGAATTTACCACCAAAGGTTTGCTTGCTTTGTTAGTAAAAACGCCGGTTATGGCGATAAAAGTGACATTAGGAATTTACTGGCATGCGCTGAAACTATGGATGAAAGGTGTGCCGATTCATGATCATCCGAACACACAAAAAAAAGAAAACAATCGTAGTAAGGAGAATACGCAATGATAAATGTGACTTCTATGGATATGCCAACCAGCTTATCTGCGTGGCAGAAAAGCGCTCGCAACGTTGCATTTAAATGTTTGCAGTACTTGGATGTCGGCAGCTTAACGATTGTGGAGTCTTTTTCTGATCAGGCGTCTAATCAGCAGCAGTTTGGTCATAAAAATCAAGATGAACCTCATGCAGTGATCTGGGTTAAACATCCTGATTTTTATTCGCGACTATTGAAAGGTGGCAGCATTGCAGCCGCAGAAGCGTATATGGATGACTGGTGGGATAGCCCAAATCTAACGGCTCTAATGGAACTTATGGCGAAAAACATGAGTGCGTTAGACAGAATCGAGCAACGCAGCAGTTGGTTGACGCAGTGGGCGTATAAGGTTGGCCATTGGTTCAAACGAAATTCCGTTGATCAGGCCAAAGAAAACATCGAAGCGCATTATGATCTGGGAAATGAACTTTACAAGACCTTCCTAGACAAACGAATGCTCTACTCAAGTGCGTTGTACTCATCGCCAAATGACACATTAGAGCAAGCGCAGATTAACAAGATGGAACGCCTCTGCCAGCAGTTAGAACTGAAACCGAGTGACCATGTAATTGAAATCGGTACAGGTTGGGGCGCTATGGCGATTTACATGGCTCAAACATACGGATGCCATGTCACTACCACCACCATCTCGGAAGAACAATACAGTTATGCGAAAGAGCAAATTGAGCGCGCAGGTTTAGGTGACCGCGTCACTTTACTTAAGCAAGACTACCGAATGTTGGAAGGTCAGTACGATAAGCTGGTTTCTATCGAAATGATTGAAGCAGTGGGTAAGCAGTATCTTAAGTCTTACATCAAGAAGTGTCAGTCGTTACTAAAACCAAAAGGTTTAATGGCAATACAAGCGATTACCATCGCCGATCAGCGTTACGACTATTACAGCAATAATGTTGATTTTATTCAGAAATATATTTTCCCAGGCGGATTTTTACCGTCGGTTACGGTGCTGACTCAAACGGCTACTCAGCATAGTGATTTGATTACCAGAGATATTTTTGATTTAGGGCTCGATTATGCTCAAACCCTGAAAGACTGGAGGCTGCGTTTTGAACAGTCACTTGAGCAAGTGTCACTGCTCGGCTATGACGAACGCTTTATTCGTATGTGGCGTTACTACTTCTGCTATTGCGAAGGTGGCTTTAACGCGCGAACCATAAGCACCATACATATGACGCTGCAACGAGGCTAACTGTGGGGCGCCTATTTGTCGTATCACTCTGGTTCCAGATAATCTGGTTTCTCGCTGTTCTGGGACAGGAGCGCTGTCAGTGGCTGACTTTGGCTTTGGGGCTAGTGACGTTAGGTTACGCTGCCTATTCAAGCCGTGATGACATTGGCAGGATATTAGCGCTGGGTGTGGGAGGAATTGCTTTAGATTCCTTTAATAGCGCATTTGGCCTATTGGTATTTAAAAGCGCTCACGTACCTGTGTGGCTAGCCGCTCTCTGGCTGGTATTTGTCTGGTACGCAAGGCAATGGGTACCGCATTTAAGTAAATATCCCAAAGGCTTGGTAATGCTGTTTGTCGGCGTCTGTGGTGCTTTGAGTTACTGGGCTGGATATAAGTTCTCAGCGGTTGAATTTTCTTTGCCCGTTGTAGGTTCACTGGTTGTGTTAACTGTGCAATGGGCTGGTGTAGCGTGGTTAATCATGAGGGTGTTTGTAAATGATTACTCAGTTTCGAACAAGAATCCTGACACTGCTAGCTCTCGTCAGCGCTAACGTCAGTGCAACGGGAAATGCAAATGATGTTGTTCGCCAATGGCAACAGTGGCCGATTGTCGGTCAGGCGACCCTTTCTTGGCTGTGGCTGGATATTTACTCCTCCCAGTTACGTTCGCCAGATGGCAAATACAAACTAGAGGGTGATATTTCACCGCATCCTGTAGCGTTGGAAATTCGCTATCTCAGGGATATCAGCAGCACTCAGTTGCTCGAAGCAACAGAGGAGCAGTGGCAAAAACAAGGTTTCAGCGATGAGAAGATCGCCTCTTGGATGCCAACGTTAACCGCTATTTTCCCCAGTGTGAAAACTGGTGAAAAGCTGATTTATGTTACGGATGGCACTTCGGGAGAGTTTGTCTATATCTCCGACTCTGGTGAACAGAAAGTGGTGGGAACGATAGACGATGAGTCACTGAATGATGCGTTTTTAGCCATTTGGTTATCACCTAAAACGGAATATCAAACCTTGCGCCAACAACTATTAGGGATGAATCGATGATGAGTTGGGTTAAAAAGAGTTTTGTGGCGTCAGTATTGCTGTTATTGACAGCATGCAGCGCCGAGTTATCGGATTATCATCAAAGCGAACCGAAATTCGACCTGTTCGGGTATTTCGAGGGCAAGACGAAAGCTTGGGGAATGGTGCAAGATTATACCGACAAGCAGACTCGACGCTTTGAAGTGGATATTGAAGGGCATATTATCGGCAACACTCTGACACTGACCGAAGATTTTGTTTTTGATGATGGCGAGAAGAGTCAACGGGTTTGGGCTATTCAGCGTTCGTCGAATGGTTTCTATCTTGGGCGAGCTGATGATGTTATTGGTGACGCTATCGGGCAGGAAGTCGGCAATGCACTTCAATGGAAGTATGATTTCTTGTTAAAAATGGACGATGGTGAAATTGAGGTGACTTTTGATGATTGGCTTTACCGTCAAGATGAGACTCGGGTATTTAACATCACCAAGATTAAAAAATTTGGCATTGAAGTGGGGCGGGTAACGCTGTTCTTCGAAAAGAGTCAATAAATAAACTTATGGCAAATAAAAAGGGAGGCAGTGCCTCCCTTTCTTAATCGAATTACAGCTTATAGCTTGTCAGTTAGCTCAATCGCTTGACCGATATAGCTTGCAGGTGTCATTTCTTTCAAACGCGCTTTTTCTTCTTCTGGCAGTTCTAGGCCATCAATGAAGTTACGCATTGCTTCACCGTCAACACGCTTACCACGAGTAAGCTCTTTTAGCTTCTCGTATGGCTTTTCAATGCCGTAACGACGCATCACTGTTTGTACTGGTTCTGCTAGAACTTCCCAGTTCTTATCCAATTCAGCCAGTAGAGCTTCGCGGTTCACTTCTAGCTTGCTGATACCTTTCAGAGTCGACGTGTAGGCAATGATTGCATAACCCACGCCCACGCCTAGGTTGCGTAGTACCGTTGAGTCTGTAAGGTCACGTTGCCAGCGAGAGATAGGCAGTTTTTGTGCAAGGTGAGTAAATACAGCGTTAGCTAGACCCAAGTTGCCCTCAGAGTTTTCGAAGTCGATTGGGTTAACTTTGTGCGGCATGGTTGAAGAACCTATTTCGCCAGCAATTGTTCTTTGTTTGAAGTGACCCAGAGCGATGTAGCCCCAAACGTCACGGTCAAAATCGATAAGAATCGTGTTGAAACGTGCCACTGCATCAAATAGCTCTGCGATGTAATCGTGAGGTTCGATTTGAGTTGTGTACGGGTTCCAAGTTACGCCAAGAGATTCTGTAACGAACTCTTCGCTGAATTTGTGCCAATCAACCGTTGGGTAAGCAGAAAGGTGTGCGTTGTAGTTACCTACAGCACCGTTGATTTTCGCTAGGATTTCAACGTTCGCGATTTGCTTGTATTGACGTTCCATACGGTACGCAACGTTCGCCATCTCTTTACCCATAGTCGATGGAGAAGCAGGCTGGCCGTGAGTACGAGATAGAAGTGGGATATCACGATATTCAACCGCTAGGCTACGGATAGCATCAATAATGTTACGGATTTCAGGAAGAATAACCGTATCACGAGCTTCTTTAAGCATCAGAGCGTGAGAAGTGTTGTTGATGTCTTCAGAAGTACATGCAAAGTGAATGAATTCATTAACTGCGTGAAGCTCAGGAACGCCAGCAACTTTTTCTTTTAAGAAATATTCCACAGCTTTTACGTCGTGGTTAGTTGTGCGTTCGATATCTTTGATACGTTGTGCATCAGCTTCGCTGAAGTTTGCTGCAACGCTATCAAGGAATTTGTTTGCTTCTTCACTGAATGCAGGAACTTCTGCAATCTCAGCTGTTGCTGCAAGCTTCTGTAACCAGCGAATTTCAACGATAGTACGGTATTTAAGTAAGCCAAATTCACTAAAAATACTGCGTAGTGCAATAGTTTTACTGCCGTAACGGCCGTCTACTGGTGAAACAGCAGTCAATGCTGACAGTTCCATGATCTTCTCCTGAATTGGTTTCTAAATTTCGTGTGCTTTATACCAGTATCAATGGCAATTGTCACGAATATTGCGCAAACGATTGCGCGAGATTTCTACTACTCAAAACGATGAGCAAAAAAATTAGCTCGCATTGTGCGAGCTAACGATTACATTCTGGCCAGTAATATCTTGGCTTGGTCAACCATCTTCTTGCGTCCGAAGACCAGATGAAGACGTCGGCCGCCGACTTGACGCCAAAGTACTGCACAACGAATACCGGATAATAGTAGTGCACGTACTTTTTGTTGGTTAGCAGTTTGCTGCAATACCGCTGGAGTTCCTGCAACTTGAATGCGAGGGCCGATAGGACTGATTACATCAAGATAAACACTCGCTAAGTTGCTGATCATTTGTTCATCAAGTAAATCAAAATGTTCTACTTGGCGTTCGATCATTTGAATGCGATCACCCAGTTGAGACATCGCATCTCGACGACTGGATAACTTACGTTCTAAAGCCAGTAAGCTAATTATGTAGCGAGTGATAGCACTGCCTGAAGGGGTGCTGTCTATGCCATTAACTAGACACTCAAGACCGACCTTCAAATCAGCTTCGCTACCGAAAACACCAATAGTGTTACTTGGATTCGTTGCTAAAATTGCACGCAGTGAAGTTTCAAACGCGTCTGAATCACAGTAACCGTCTTTCGCTACTTTTTGCACTAAAGCGACAGCTTGGCAAATTCCAGCAAATGCGATAGTTCGGTCATAAATTGTGTTAGCCACGTAAATACTCCTTAAATACGTTGTTCAATAATGCCGCCACCTAGACATACATCGCCTTGGTAGAAAACAGCAGACTGTCCTGGGGTAACTGCGACTTGTGGGTCATCAAACATCACCTTTATGTTGTTGTCATCCACAGGGATAACGGTACAAGGAATGTCAGTTTGACGGTAACGTGTCTTCACTGAGCAACGGAACGCTTCCTTCACTGGCGTACGATCAACCCAATGTAGCTGCGAAGCCATTAATCCGTATGATTTCAATAACGGATGGTCTGCGCCTTGTACAGCGATAAGCACGTTACGTTTAAGATCTTTCTCTGCTACGTACCATGGGTCTTCGTTACCGCCGCCACCTTTTTGACCACCAATGTGCAAGCCTTTGCGTTGCCCTAATGTGTGGTACATAAGGCCTTGATGTTCGCCAATAACTTTACCTTCAGGAGTCTCAATTTTACCCGGTTGAGCAGGCAAATAGCGAGACAAGAAGTCTGTAAATTTGCGCTCACCGATAAAACAGATACCAGTTGAATCTTTTTTCTTCGCTGTGATTAAACCTTGCTCTTCAGCAATACGGCGAACCTCTGGTTTTTCTAATTCACCGACCGGGAACAAACTGCGTGCAACCTGTTCGTGGCTCAGTGTATATAAGAAGTAGCTTTGGTCTTTATTGTTGTCTTTACCACGTAGCATTTGTGGCTTTTCACCTTCTTCTACGAAGGTGCGACGAACATAGTGACCCATAGCTATATAGTCTGCATCTAACACTTCATCTGCAAACTCTAAAAATGCTTTGAACTTGATTTCTTTGTTACAAAGAATGTCTGGGTTTGGTGTGCGACCCGCTTTGTATTCCGCTAAGAAATATTCGAACACATTGTCCCAGTATTCCGCTGCGAAATTAATCGTGTGTAAATAGATACCAAGTTTGTCGCAGACAGCCTGTGCATCGGCAAGATCTTCTGCTGCCGTACAATATTCTTCGTTATCGTCTTCTTCCCAGTTCTTCATAAACAAGCCTTCTACTTGATAGCCTTGTTGTTGAAGAAGATATGCTGAAACGGAAGAATCAACGCCACCTGACATGCCTACAATGACTTTCTTTTGGCTGTTTGCGTTGCGGTTATCTGACATGACTTAATACCACTTGATTGACTTGGACGCAGATTCTAACAGAAAGACTTTTTTGAGGACAGATCAGAGACTGAGTTCACACTTCTGATTTGGTGTATTTAAGCTTTATTGATGCCATAAATAGAAATGTAATCGTTATCTAAATTTCTTGTGTAAAAAACTTTGTCCACGTAAACGTTTGCTATCCTTTGTTGAGTTGCCGCCTTACTGGACGCAGGGTAAAATTCCGGCTCTTTTCTTCTCACGCACCTAAATTATCGTTATGAAATTTCCTGGCCAACGTAAGTCAAAGCATTACTTTCCAGTCGATGCACGTGATCCATTAGTTATCCAAGCGCAAGATAATAAGAGATTATCTCGCACACATATTATCGGTATTGATCAGACCTTGGTTGATATTGAAGCGAAAGTGGATTCCGAACTCATTGAGCGTTATGGCCTGAGCAAAGGTCACTCTTTAGTGATTGATGATGAGACCGCTGAAGCTTTATACACTGAGTTAAAGCAAAATGGTTTAATCAAAAATGAATTTGCGGGTGGAACTATCGGCAATACCTTGCACAATTATTCTGTGCTAGCCGATGACCGTTCAACGCTATTGGGTGTGATGAGCCAAGATATTAAAATTGGCAGCTACGGTTATCGTTATTTATGTAATACCTCTAGCCGGATGGATCTAAATTATCTGCAAGGTGTTGACGGAGCAATCGGGCGTTGTTTCGCTTTAATTACAGAAGACGGTGAGCGTACTTTTGCAATTAGCGAAGGCCAAATGAATAAGCTTCACCCAGACAGCATTCCTGAAAAAATATTTAAAAATGCATCTGCGTTAGTGATCACCGCATATTTGGTTCGTTGTAAAGAAGGCGACCCAATGCCACAAGCTACAATGCGCGCAATTGAATATGCAAAGAAATATGACGTGCCAGTTGTATTAACATTAGGAACAAAATTCGTTATTCAGGATGATCCTAAATATTGGCAAGAATTTTTGCGTGATTACGTTTCTGTTGTTGCAATGAATGAAGATGAAGCAGAAGCATTAACGGGTGAAAGTGATCCATTAATGGCATCGGATAAAGCATTAGATTGGGTTGATTTAGTTTTATGTACCGCAGGGCCTGTTGGTTTATATATGGCGGGTTATACCGAAGAAGAAAGTAAAAGAGAGACTTCTTTACCATTATTGCCGGGTGCTATTCCAGAGTTCAATCGCTTCGAATTTAGTCGCCCAGCAACAAGACTGAGCTGCGAAAATCCAACTCGAGTTTATTCTCATATTTCACCTTATATGGGTGGTCCAGAGAAAATTAAGAACACGAATGGGGCAGGTGATGCAGCTTTGTCTGCATTGCTTCATGACATGGCAGCCAATAAATATCATAAAGGTAATGTGCCTAATTCAAGTAAGCACCAACATAATTTCTTAACCTATTCTTCTTTCTCACAAGTTTGTAAATATGCAAACCGTGTAAGTTATGAAGTGCTAGCTCAGCATTCTCCTCGTTTATCTCGAGGTCTTCCTGAGCGTGAAGATAGCTTAGAAGAAGCGTATTGGGAAAGATAACGCTAGCCTGAATAAAGTTACATCTATCAATATGATTTAATAATAGGTATAAAAAAGGCTCCGAATTCGGAGCCTTTTTTGATAACTAGAAAATTAAATTTCGAATTGTTCTAGAGATTTGCCTTCATCTAAAGCTTTTTGAATTGCTGAAGGTGTACGGCCTTGGCCTGTCCAAGTTTTCTCTACGCCATTGTCCATGTATTTATATTTCGCTGGACGAGGTGCGCGTTTGCCTTTTGCTTTTGATTTAGATTTTGTTTCGCCAGCAAGAGCAGAAATTAATGCTTCAACATCAATACCGTCATTAGCAATTTGCTCAGCAATTGCTGCTAATTTTGCTTCTTGTTCAGCTAGAGCAGCTTGTTCTTTTTCTTCAGACTCTCTACGCTCTTCAACTACGATCGTTAATTTATCAAGCGCTTCTTCAAGTTGCTCTAAAGTTAGATCGCGTGAAAATGCACGAAGACTACGAATATTTAATAGAGTTTTAGTGATTTCCGACATTTCTTAATCCTGTTTAATTAAATAATTAACGGGGTAATAATAAACCGACTTATTAGTTCTTACAATATAATTAATTCAACATTAATGTAAATATTCTGAAATTTCCACCATAGGTAGTAATTAAAGTTAGCCTTTTAAAACTTAGCCTTAAAAAAAGAAAGGTAATATTAGGACTTCAGAGCGTCAGGTACGGACTATTTTTATGCAATTAATGTAATTAGGTCTAAAACTCTATGAGTTAGGTTATGAAATATAATTCATTCACGCTGTGAATAAATAGAGGTAATGAAAAATGAAATTGTATGTTGCATTGACAGTTTTGTTAAGTACAATACGTCACACCTAAAGCGGAGTAAGCTCAATAATCACGCAATAATAAGTTTGCGTAGGTAATTGTTCTATCTTCGACGTAGAGGAGCGATGTTGATCAGTATCCAGTATTGGGGTGATGCCAATGAATACCGGAGAAAGGCCATATCGCCGAAGTTAGTCAGGCCATCAATCTGCTAGCTGGGGTTGTCATCGAATAGGGGCAACACTGCCATAGTCTATATTGTTGTTAAACTATGGAGCGCTACTGTAGGGTTGGGTGGAGTGTTCACTTCCCTTTCGCTTAGTTCAACATTAATCGCATTGAACATATTCGATGTGGTTTATCTGCAGTAGATCTCTAACCGAAATATTATTGGTTTTTGAAGATCATGAATTTATTAGATTTTGCTTCGTCTCCTTTGTCACTAGTCCCTGCGTTAGTGGCGTTGAGTCTCGCTATTATTACTCGTCGTGTACTTGTTTCTCTTGGAATGGGTATCGCCCTTGGCGCGTTATTACTTGCTGATTACTCCATTGGTGATGCAATTAGTTATGTCGGCACCAAAGTAACAAACGTATTTGTTGAAGACGGTGGCCTGAATACTTGGAATATGAGTATTGTTGGCTTCTTGCTGCTGCTGGGAATGATGACTGCACTATTAACGCTTTCTGGCGGTACTCGTGCATTCGCCGAGTGGGCCCAAGTTCGCGTGAAAAGCAAACGTGGTTCAAAGCTACTTGCTGCGTTTTTAGGGGTTTTCATTTTTGTTGATGACTATTTCAACAGCTTAGCGGTTGGCTCAATTTCTCGTCCTGTTACTGACCGCTTTTATGTTTCACGCGCTAAACTGGCTTACATCCTAGACTCTACTGCTGCACCAATGTGTGTTGTTATGCCTGCTTCAAGCTGGGGCGCATACATCATGACTATCATCGGCGGCATTTTGGTATCACACGGTATTACTGAGTATTCTGCGCTTGGTGCTTATCTGCGTTTGGTTCCGATGAACTTCTATGCGGTATTTGCACTATTAATGGTGTTTGCAGTTGTATGGTTCCAAATGGATATCGGTCAGATGCGCCAACACGAAATCAATGCTTCTCAAGGCCAAGGTTTCGATGATGATATGTCTGAGAATGACGAACAAGCTCGAGATTTAAATGATGAGCTTGATATCCGTGAAAGTGAAAAGGGCAAAGTTTCAGACCTTATTTTCCCAATCGTACTGCTGATTATCGCGACCGTTGGTTCAATGCTGTATACCGGTGGTCAAGAACTAGCCGCTGATGGGAAAGCGTTCAACGTGCTAGGTGCTTTTGAAAATACCGATGTTGGTACATCACTTATTTACGGTGGTTTAGTCGGTTTAGCGGTTGCTCTGTTCACCGTAGTTAAACAAGGTATCGCGATCACTGAAATTGCACGTACGCTGTGGATTGGTGCTAAATCGATGTTTGGTGCGATTCTAATCCTTGTCTTTGCTTGGACAATTGGTTCAGTAATCGGTGACATGAAAACGGGCGCGTACCTCTCTTCGTTAGCTCAAGGCAACATCGACCCGCATTGGTTGCCAGTTATTTTGTTCCTATTGTCCGGTATTATGGCGTTCTCTACCGGTACATCTTGGGGTACGTTCGGTATCATGCTGCCAATCGCAGGTGATATGGCAGGTGCAACTGAAATTGCTCTGATGCTACCTATGCTGAGCGCGGTACTAGCGGGTTCTGTATTTGGTGACCACTGTTCACCAATTTCAGATACTACTATTCTGTCTTCAACTGGTGCTCGTTGTAATCATATTGACCACGTAGCAACTCAGCTTCCATATGCTCTAGCGGTCGCAGGTGTATCATGCGTTGGTTTCATTGTTCTTGGTATGACGCTATCAGTGCTGGCTTCGTTGGCTGCATCCACAGTGGCATTTATCGCAGTGTGCTTTGTATTTAACGCATTGGCAAAATCTAAGTTGGTGACCTGTAACGAAGCTTAATGCTTTTTATTTCAGGAAATTAAAGGAGGCTTCGGCCTCCTTTTTTATGCTCGAAAAGTTGCTACCAGAAAAAGATGGAAAAAAGTGAAATTTTTTGTTGAAAAATGAGACGAGCTTAGATAGTGTTGAAGGCAATCCAGTGAACACATTCGGTGTAATTAAGTATGCGTAATTTTGTCATGAATATTCATCGTCACCATCATCCCTAAGAGTCTTTCGGGAGATGTACGCATACCCGGGAGACAGGATTCTCCCGGTGGTTAAATCAAAGTAATTTTAAGATTTTAGACCCTTGGGAGACCAATCTCTCAAGGGTTTTTTACTATCTAGATTAATTAAAACTTAAAGATTTCAATATTTTACGAAGGAAGAATGTAATGCAAACACAACGCCTAAGAATAGCAGTCCAAAAGAAAGGTCGTTTAAGCAACGAATGCCAGAGCCTACTAAAGAAATGTGGGGTTAAATTTAATGTTATGGGCGAACGTTTAGTGGTTCACTCGTTAAATATGCCAATTGACCTGCTTCTTGTTCGTGATGACGATATCCCAGGTTTGATTATGGATGGCGTGGTTGACTTGGGTTTTGTTGGTGAAAACGTGTTAGAAGAAACCCGTTATGACCGTATTGCTCTAAACCAGCCAAGCGAATTCGTTGACCTACGTCGTATGGACTTTGGCGGTTGCCGTCTTTCAATCGCAATCGACAAAGATGTGGAATACAACGGCCCACAAGATCTTAAAGGCAAACGTATTGCAACGACCTATCCTCAACTTCTAAAAGCGTACATGGCAGAACAAGGTATCGATTTTAGTACCTGTATGTTAACTGGCTCAGTTGAAGTAGCTCCACGTGCAGGCCTTGCTGATGCAATTGCTGACTTGGTATCAACAGGCGCGACACTTGAAGCGAACGGTTTAAAAGAAGTTGAAGTGATTTTCCAATCAAAAGCGAAGCTGATCCAACGTACTGGTGAATTTGCTCCAGATAAAGCTGCGTTGATTGACCGTCTTCTTACTCGTATGAACGGCGTGCAACAAGCGAAAGAATCGAAATACATCATGCTGCACGCACCAGTCGAAAAACTACCTCAAATCACGGCGCTACTTCCAGGCGCAGAAGACCCAACTGTGTTACCTCTTTCTGCTGATAAAACTCGCGTAGCTGTACACCTCGTCAGTGCTGAGAATTTGTTCTGGGAAACAATGGAAAAGTTAAAAGCACTTGGTGCAAGTTCTATTCTTGTATTACCAATTGAGAAGATGATGGAGTAATCCCGATGAGAACGATTGTTTGGCAATCGCTGAGTGAAACTCAGCAAGACTCAGTATTGGAACGTCCTGCTATCGCTGAAGGTGCGAATATCACTGCTGCGGTTGCGGAAGTTATTGCCAAAGTTCGGGCGGAAGGTGACTCTGCTCTGTTAGAACTGACTGAGAAATTCGATAAGTGTAAACCGGATTCAATTCGTGTTTCGGCAGAAGAAATTGACGCGGCATGTGAGCGTCTTGATGACGAAATGAAGCAAGCGTTGGAATTGGCTTACAACAACATCTCTAAATTTCACAAAGCACAAAAAGCAGCACCGATTAAAGTTGAAACTATGCCAGGTGTTGTGTGTGAACAGGTAACTCGCGCAATCAACAAAGTAGGTTTGTACATTCCAGGTGGCAGCGCGCCATTACCTTCAACCGTATTGATGCTTGGTGTTCCAGCACAAATTGCAGGTTGTCGTAAAGTGGTGTTGTGTTCTCCTCCGCCGATTGCTGATGAAATTCTTTATGTCGCTAAGCTTTGTAAGATCGATGAGGTTTATAACGTTGGTGGCGGCCAAGCAATTGCAGCAATGGCTTACGGTACGGAAAGCGTAGCGAAAGTGGATAAGATTTTTGGCCCAGGCAATGCGTATGTAACAGAAGCAAAACGCCAAGTGAGTAATGATTTTCGTGGTGCAGCGATTGATATGCCAGCAGGTCCATCAGAAGTGTTAGTGATTGCGGATGAAACTGCGGACGCAGATTTCATTGCAGCAGACTTACTAAGCCAAGCTGAGCACGGCCCTGATTCACAAGTTGTTTTGGTCACACCTTCACCAGTCGTTGCGGATCAAGTGGCTGATGCGGTTCAAAAACAGCTTAAGTCGCTATCTCGCGCAGCAACTGCTGAAAAAGCTCTCGCTTCAAGCTTAATCATAATTGCAGAGTCGTTAACTCAGGCTGTTTCAATTTCTAACTACTATGGACCAGAGCACCTGATTGTTCAGACTAAGAATCCTCGTGAATTAGTGCCGCTGTTAGACAATGCAGGCTCAATTTTCTTGGGTGATTGGTCGCCAGAATCAGTGGGTGATTATGCTTCAGGCACTAACCACGTACTGCCAACCTACGGTTATACTCGCACTTATTCAAGTTTAGGTTTAGCAGATTTTAGCAAGCGTATGACAGTACAAGAGCTAAGTGCTGATGGTCTAAAAGCACTAGCACCAACAGTCGTAAAAATGGCTGAAGCAGAAGGCTTAGACGCACACAAACGTGCCGTTACGATTCGTATTGAAAAGCTTGCTATTGAAAAAGGACAGAAGGCGTAATCATCATGGAAAAACTCGCTCGTAAACAAGTTCAAGAATTAACGCCTTATCTTTCTGCTCGCCGTATTGGCGGAAGTGGTGATGTGTGGCTAAACGCTAACGAATCGCCATTCAACAACGAATACAAGACCAATTTTGCTCGCTTAAACCGTTATAGCGAATGCCAGCCACCAGAGTTAATCAACGCTTATGCAGCATATGCAGGGGTGAAGCCAGAGCAAGTACTAACTTCTCGTGGCGCTGATGAAGGCATTGAATTATTGGTGCGTGCTTTTTGTGAGCCAAACCAAGATGCGATTTTGTTCTGCCCACCGACTTACGGCATGTACGCAATCAGTGCAGAAACCATTGGCGTTGAACGCAAGAAAGTACCGCTAACCGCAGAATGGCAGTTAGATTTAGCCAACATCGAAGCCAATCTGGAAAACGTAAAGCTGGTATTTGTTTGTAGCCCAAATAACCCAACGGGGAACTTGGTTAAGCGTGAGGACATTGTCACTCTGCTAGAAATGACCAAAGACCGCGCGATTGTCGTGATGGACGAAGCCTACATCGATTTCTGCCCAGAAGCATCTACAGTCGATTTGCTGGCACAGTATCCAAACTTGGCGATCCTACGCACGCTATCTAAAGCGTTTGCTCTTGCAGGGTTACGTTGTGGTTTTACCTTGGCCAATGAAGAACTAATCAATGTACTGTTAAAGGTCATCGCACCTTATCCAGTGCCAGTACCTGTGGCTGAAATTGCGACACAAGCGCTGTCTGAAGCGGGCCTTGCACGTGCTAAATACCAAGTGCTGGATCTGAATGCTAACCGAGCTTACATGCAAGTAGGTCTGTCTATGGTGAGTGGCGTTCAAGTGTTTGAAGGTTGGGGCAACTATTTGCTGGTTAAATTCCCTGATGGCGATGCATTGTTCAAAGCCGCTTGGGACGCAGGTATTATTTTACGTAATTCACCAATTGAAGACTGCGTGCGCATTAGCGTAGGCAATAGAGAAGAGTGCGAAAAGACGGTCGCGTTTATTCGTAACTACTACCAATAGAAAGGATTCTACAATGAGCACCCAACAGAAAATTCTCTTTATCGACCGTGACGGCACCTTAATTGTTGAGCCTCCGGTGGATTTTCAGGTTGACCGTTTAGACAAACTGAAACTGGAACCTTTTGTTATCCCAAGCTTGCTGACTCTACAAGAAGCTGGCTATCGCTTAGTTATGGTGACCAACCAAGATGGTTTAGGCACAAGCAGCTATCCGCAAGAAGACTTCGATGCTCCACACAACATGATGATGGATATCTTCTCTTCTCAAGGTGTGAAGTTTGATGATGTGTTGATTTGTCCTCACTTCGAAAAAGACAATTGTTCTTGCCGTAAGCCTAAGTTAGGCATGGTGAAAGAGTACCTTCAAGGCGGCAAAGTTGACTTTAAATCATCGGTTGTAATTGGCGACCGATTAACGGATCTGCAACTGGCAGAGAACATGGCTATTCGCGGTATTCAGTACAATCCTGAAATCATGAACTGGCCTCAAATTGTTAAAGATCTCACTGTTAAAGCTCGTACAGCAAGTGTGGTTCGTAAGACAAAAGAAACCGATATCAAGGTCGCGGTGAATTTGGATGAGACTGGCGGTAACGAAATCGAAACCGGTTTAGGTTTCTTTGACCACATGCTTGATCAAATAGCCACTCACGGTGGTTTCCAATTAAAGCTTAAAGTGGATGGTGACCTGCACATCGACGATCACCACACGGTTGAAGATACCGCATTAGCATTAGGCCAAGCGATTAAAGAAGCCTTAGGTGATAAGCGTGGTATCGGTCGTTTTGGTTTCACGCTGCCGATGGACGAATGTTTGGCGCAATGTGCGCTCGATCTATCAGGTCGCCCGTATTTGAAATTTGACGCTGAGTTCAGCCGCCCAGAAGTAGGCGATTTATCCACTGAGATGGTATATCACTTCTTCCGCTCACTAACTGACACGCTCGCGTGCACTCTGCACTTGTCTTCTACTGGTGAGAATGACCACCACATCATTGAAAGCTTATTTAAGGCGTTTGGTCGTACACTGCGTCAAGCTATTCAAGTACAAGGAAATGAGTTGCCAAGCAGCAAAGGGGTTCTCTAATGGCGAATGAACAAAAAGTTGTCATTATCGATACAGGTTGTGCCAACGTTTCTTCCGTGAAATTCGCCATTGAACGTTTGGGCTACCCAGTGACGATTTCGAAAGACCCTGCAGTGGTTCTTGCTGCGGATAAGCTGTTCTTACCTGGTGTAGGAACAGCGAGCGAAGCGATGAAGAACCTTGAAGAACGTAACTTAATCGAGCTTGTGGCTAAGGTAGATAAACCGCTACTTGGCATCTGTTTAGGTATGCAGCTACTAGGCAAACTTTCTGAAGAGAAAGGACAGAAAGCGGATGATATCGTTGAATGTCTAGGCTTAGTTGAAGGTGAAGTTCGCTTAATGCAAACCGGTGATTTGCCATTGCCTCACATGGGCTGGAATACCGTTTCGGCTAAAGCTGGCAACCTGCTTTTCAAAGATATTGAAGAGGGTGAGTACTTCTATTTTGTACACAGCTTTGCAATGCCAGTAGGTGATTACACCATCGCACAATGTGACTACGGAAATCCATTTAGCGCAGCGATTCAAAATGGCAACTATTACGGCGTTCAATTCCACCCAGAGCGTTCATCAAAAGCCGGTTCTAAATTAATTCAGAACTTTCTAGAGCTCTAAATAATAAACGGAAGCTGTAAGCGATAAAGCGGCAAGTCGAATAAGGAACAGAAATGATTATTCCCGCATTAGATTTAATTGAAGGTCAGGTTGTACGCCTCTATCAGGGCGATTACGGCCAAGTGACAGAATATAAAGTCGACCCAGTAGAACAATTTAATTTATACAACAAAGCTGGCGCTGACTGGCTTCATCTAGTGGATTTAACCGGCGCAAAAGACACCAGTGCACGTCAGTTAGACCTTATTGCTAAGTTACTCGCAGGTACCCCCGCTAATATTCAAATTGGTGGTGGTGTTCGCACCGAACAAGACGTGATTGATTTACTGGAAGCTGGAGCGCAACGCGTTG
Organism: Vibrio sp. A1-b2; assembly: GCF_021726015.1. Taxonomy (NCBI): domain Bacteria; kingdom Pseudomonadati; phylum Pseudomonadota; class Gammaproteobacteria; order Vibrionales; family Vibrionaceae; genus Vibrio; species Vibrio sp. A1-b2. The sequence goes on along the minus strand of NZ_JAKKCI010000001.1, from coordinate 263,913 downwards.
TGGTTGGCTCAACCGCTGTTAAGCAACCTGAGCTTGTTAAGGGTTGGATGACCAAATACGGCGCAGAAAAAATCGTGTTGGCTTTGGATATTAATATCGATGCTGACGGTACTCGCAAAGTGGCGATTTCTGGCTGGCAGGAAGATTCAGGTGTCACCATCGAAGCACTGATTGAAGATTACCTAACCGTCGGTTTGAAACACGTACTCTGCACCGACATTTCACGTGACGGAACGCTAGCCGGCTCTAACGTTGAACTGTATGTTGACCTTTGCAAACAATACCCACAAGTTCAGTTCCAATCTTCAGGTGGTATCGGCAGTTTAGCGGATATTGAAGCACTGAAAGGTAGTGGTGTTGCAGGTGTGATTGTTGGTCGTGCTCTGCTTGATGGCAAATTCACCACAGAGGAGGCGTTCGCATGTTGGCAAAACGTATAATCCCTTGTTTGGATGTTCGTGACGGTCAGGTTGTGAAAGGTGTTCAGTTCCGTAATCACGAAATCATTGGTGACATCGTTCCGCTAGCCAAACGTTATGCGGAAGAGGGCGCAGATGAGTTAGTGTTTTACGATATCACCGCCTCAAGCGATGGCCGTGTGGTTGATAAAAGTTGGGTAGCTCGCGTTGCAGAAGTCATTGATATTCCTTTCTGTGTGGCTGGTGGTATTAAATCAGCCGAAGATGCTGCGCGTATTCTGGAGTTTGGAGCAGATAAAGTTTCGATTAACTCACCAGCATTAGCCAATCCTCAGCTAATCACTGACCTTGCAGATAAGTTTGGTGTGCAATGTATCGTTGTCGGTATCGATTCATACTTCGACAAAGAAACTGGCAAATATCAGGTTTACCAGTTCACAGGCGATGAAGCGCGCACCAAAGCAACCAAGTGGGAAACCAAAGATTGGGTTCAGGAAGTGCAAAAACGTGGCGCGGGCGAAATCGTATTGAACATGATGAACCAAGACGGCGTGCGTAACGGTTACGACCTTGAGCAGCTGAATATGGTTCGCTCCGTGTGCCGTGTTCCATTAATTGCTTCTGGCGGTGCCGGCGCAATGGAGCATTTCGCCGATGCATTCAAGTTGGCGAATGTGGATGGTGCGTTAGCAGCGTCTGTATTCCACAAACAAATCATCAATATTGGTGAACTCAAGCAATATTTAAAACAACAAGCGGTTGAGGTGAGACTATGAGCCTAGCGGAACGAATTAATTGGGAAAAGGTTGATGGTCTTGTTCCTGCGATTGTGCAGGACTTTGGTTCAAGCCAAGTGCTCATGATGGGCTACATGAACCAAGAAGCACTAGCGAAAACATTGGAAACAGAACAAGTCACTTTCTATTCGCGCACCAAGCAGCGCCTGTGGACCAAAGGTGAAACCTCTGGCAACGTGTTGCAATTGAAAAATATTGCTTTGGACTGCGACCAAGACACCTTGCTAGTGAAAGTAAATCCGATTGGCCCAACGTGCCACACAGGGACAACAACGTGTTGGGACGGCGATGCGCAAGAGGAATCACAAATGGTGTGGCTTCATCAACTTGAGCAGCTATTGGCTGCCCGCAAGAGTGCCGACCCAGACTCCTCTTACACAGCTAGTCTTTATGCACGTGGCACCAAACGCATTTCGCAGAAAGTGGGCGAAGAAGGTGTTGAAGTCGCGCTTGCGGCGACGTCGGGCGATAAGGCGGAGTTAGTGTGCGAGTCTGCGGACTTGATTTATCACTTACTTGTCTTGCTTCAAGACCAAGGTTTGTCAATGAATGATGTGATTAATAAGCTCAAAGAGCGTCATAAGTAAAGTTAACTGAATTGGTTAATGGGTTTCGATAAGCAAACCTTCCGAACCATGGATGGTTCGGCAGAGCTTCATGGATGAATTTATGCGAGTTTGCGTTCGATTCCCATTTGCGATTAATCAGCTGTTGGTAGGCCGTGCGGGGCTCGAACCCGCGACCGATTGATTAAGAGTCAACTACTCTACCAACTGAGTTAACGGCCTACGTATTGAAAAATACACTTTGATATAACGAATTATAGTATCGATTCGACCACTTATCGTTGTGAAAGTTATAAATTGCAAAACGGACAATTTAATTGTTATTCTGTCCGCCATTAGTCGGGGAGCCTTTGGGCTGAGATCGCATTGCGAGACCCGTTGAACCTGATTCAGCTAATACTGACGTAGGGAACTAATCCAATCTTTGCGATTGTATATCTCGTTCTGGTATCTAGCTCAGATGCGCTTTCGAGAGACTGTTCCTGTACGTCTTACCTCAAAGGAACAGTTATGCCTAAATCCAATACAATTCCTGTTGTACTGACTATTGCCGGATCGGACAGTGGTGGTGGTGCGGGTATTCAAGCCGATATCAAAGCGATATCCGCGACTGGCGGTTACGCGGCTTCGGTTATCACCGCGATTACCTCTCAAAATACATTGGGTGTGTTTGATATCTTGCCCATTCCTTTAGCTCATATTGAAAGTCAGTTAGATGCAGTATTCCAAGATCTCAATATTGTCGCGGTAAAAATTGGCATGTTGGCGGATGCCGATATCATCAATTTGGTAGCGGATAAGCTGGAACAATATCGACCAAAACACATTGTGTTGGATACAGTTATGGTGGCAACCAGTGGCGATTTACTGCTAAAAGAAACCGCGATAGACAGCTTGAAAGAACGCTTGTTGCCTCTCGCAAGCATTATTACGCCAAATCTACCAGAAGCCGCAGCACTGACAGGACTCGATATGCCAAGAGACGCTGAGCAAATTGAGCAGATGGTTACTGCAATGCGTCAGTTAAGTACTTCTGCGGTATTGCTCAAAGGCGGGCATTTAGAGGCGTCTGATGAGAGTGATGACCTGTTGATTACCCAAAATGAAACTCACAGATTAAGTGCTGAGAGAATTCACACTCCCAATACTCATGGGACGGGTTGTACCTTGTCTTCGGCCATTGCTTCGTTTTTGGCTCAGGGAGAAGATATGCTTTCAGCGGTCAGTCATGCGAAGGAATACATTACCCAAGCGATAGGACATGCTGATTTACTTGATGTTGGACAGGGCAGAGGCCCCGTCGATCATTTCTTTATGCTGCATCAATAGAAATTTCTTTCCACTCTCCAGGCTGAAGGTCGCCCAACTCAATATTCCCCATTGAGTAGCGAATCAGACGCAGAGTAGGGAAGCCGATGTGCGCTGTCATGCGCCTTACTTGTCGGTTACGACCTTCAATGATGGTAATTGCAAGCCATGTGGTTGGAATGGCTGCGCGAAAGCGCACTGGTGGATTCCGAGGCCATAACTGGGGCTCTTCAATCACCACGACTTGCGCTGGAAGCGTTGGCCCGTCCTTTAGTGTCACTCCGTTTCTAAGTGGTTCTAAATCTGACTCTGTCGGTGCACCTTCAACTTGAACCCAGTAGGTTTTAGGCGATTTTGATTCAGGCTGAGTCAGTTTGGCTTGTAAAATTCCATCGTTGGTTAACACCATCAGACCTTCACTATCGCGATCGAGGCGGCCTGCTGCATATACATCTTTTACTGTTATGAAATCGGCGAGCGTTTTTCTGCCTTCACCATCAGTAAACTGGCTTAACGTGTCATAAGGTTTATTAAAAACAATGACTTTACGATCTTCAATGTTCACTTTTGGTTTCTGAACCGCAGGTTTACGTGCTCTTTGACTTGTTGAAGTGCGCCCAGAAGAACGATTCCCTTGTTTGAAACGCGGTTTATGAGTCGACTGAGGAGCCTTAGCCGTGCTTCTACGCGAGCTGGATGACATGTTAACTACCTTGCAAAAATGTAAATGAAGTGTGTTTGAAAGTTTTCTGAAACTCGCTTTTGCGCTACAATTTTCGCGCCCAGAAATAGGATAAACGACAAGATGATAGACTATTATCCTAATTTTGTTTAATTATAACTATCTTCACTCAAGGACTGTATTTAAGACTCGTTGTGGTCTAAAACACATAGACGTTATTCGAATACAAAAAAGAAAGAGTGAGACTATCGTGCACAAGTTTGGGATGTTTCCCGCTTGAGCCGTACATTCACACAACACATGCCCGTGTGTTGTTAGAACAAATAGGGAAAGTTCATGCCAACAGATAAACCTACAATTATTTATACAATTACAGACGAAGCCCCAGCTCTAGCTACTTATTCATTGCTGCCTATTATCCAGTCATTTACGGCATCGTCGGGTATTGAAATTGAAACTCGTGATATTTCTTTAGCAGGACGTATTCTTGCTAACTTCCCAGAGCATTTGAAAGAAGACCAGCGCGTTGGTGACGCTCTGACGGAACTCGGTGAACTTGCACAAACTCCCGAAGCGAACATCATCAAATTGCCAAACATCTCAGCATCGGTTCCTCAGTTAAAAGCGGCGATCAAAGAACTTCAAGACAAAGGTTTTTCACTTCCAAATTACCCAGAAGAGCCTGCAACTTACGAAGAAGAAGCGATTAAAGCAACGTACGACAAAATCAAAGGTAGTGCGGTAAACCCTGTACTGCGTGAAGGTAACTCTGACCGTCGTGCTCCTGCATCAGTGAAAAACTATGCGAAGAAGAACCCACACTCAATGGGTGCTTGGTCTGCGGATTCTAAATCTCACGTTTCTAGCATGAGTGATAAGGACTTCTTCGGTACTGAAAAATCGGTCACTGTAGACGGTGCAACACAAGTCTCTATTCAGTTTGTCGGCAAAGATGGTTCAACGAAAGAACTGAAAAAGCCTTTTGCACTGAAAGACAAAGAAATTATTGATGCAAGCGTTTTGAACAAGAAAGCGCTTGTAGAGTTCTTCGAAAAAGAGATTGCTGACGCAAAACAACAAGACGTCCTGCTTTCTCTACACATGAAAGCAACCATGATGAAAGTGTCTGACCCAGTCATCTTTGGTCATGCTGTTAAGGTTTACTACAAAGAAGTGTTCGACAAGTACGGTGACGTATTCGAGCAACTTGGTGTTGATGTAAACAACGGTCTAGGTGATGTGTATGCGAAAATCCAAGCATTACCTCAGGCACAACGTGAAGAGATTGAAGCTGCACTTCAAGCGGTTTATGCAACTCAACCGCCACTGGCGATGGTTGACTCTGACCGCGGTATTACCAACCTACACGTACCTAGCGACATTATCGTTGACGCGTCTATGCCAGCGATGATCCGCTCATCCGGTCAAATGTGGGGTCCAGACGGTAAGCAGAAAGATACTAAAGCAGTGATCCCAGATCGTTGTTACGCTGGCGTTTACCAAGCTGTAATTGAATTCTGTAAAGAGCACGGTGCATTTGACCCAACCACTATGGGTAGCGTGCCAAACGTGGGTCTGATGGCTCAAAAAGCGGAAGAATACGGTTCTCACGATAAAACTTTCATTCTAGATGGAGATGGTGCAGTACGTGTTGTTGATGCGGCAGGTAATGTGCTGCTTGAGCAACAAGTTGAAGCTGGCGATATCTTCCGTATGTGCCAAGTTAAAGATGCGCCGATTCAAGACTGGGTTAAGCTTGCAGTAAACCGCGCTCGTGCAACCAATACACCAGCAGTATTCTGGTTAGACGAAGCACGTGCACACGATGCTGAGCTGATTAAGAAAGTGAAGCAGTATCTGCCTGAGCACGATACTTCTGGTCTGGAGATCAAGATCCTTTCACCTGTAGATGCAACGCTATACTCGCTAGCGCGTATCAAAGAAGGTAAAGACACCATTTCTGTAACAGGTAACGTACTACGTGACTACCTAACAGACTTGTTCCCAATTCTAGAGCTGGGCACTTCTGCGAAGATGCTTTCAATCGTTCCACTGATGAATGGCGGCGGTCTGTTTGAAACAGGTGCTGGTGGTTCTGCTCCTAAGCATGTACAGCAAGTCCAAAAAGAGAACCACCTACGTTGGGATTCTTTGGGTGAATTCCTAGCGCTTGCTGCTTCTCTAGAGCATCTAAGTGTGGTGACTGGCAATGCGAAAGCGCAAGTATTGGCTGACGCGTTAGATAAAGCGACAGGTAAATTCCTAGACCTTAACAAGTCGCCATCACGTAAAGTAGGTGAGCTAGATAACCGTGGTAGTCATTACTACTTAGCGACATATTGGGCAGAAGCGTTGGCAGAACAGACTCAAGATGCCGACCTTGCGGCTGAGTTTGCACCAGTGGCTGAGCAGCTATTGGCTAGCGAAGAGAAAATTGTTGCTGAGCTAAATGGTGCTCAAGGCGTTGCGGGTGATTTAGGTGGTTACTATGCATTAAACGATGCGATGGTTTCTAATCTAATGCGTCCAAGTTCAACACTGAACAGCATCGTAGATCGCGCATAAGCTCAAACGACGCTTGACGATAAAACACAAAACCCGCCAAGAGGCGGGTTTTTCATATCTATCAATTTATAAATCGTTAGCATTTAAATAACCAATGGGTCAGTAAATGGTAAGGATTTACTCGGCAGCGAACTATTTAGATTGTTGCCCTTCAATAGGTACGACACTACTAGCGTGGTAGCCTTTAGGTCCCTGTTCAACTTCATATGCTACTTGCTGTCCCGCTTTCAGTGTGCGGTAGCCATCCATTTGGATAGTAGAATAATGAGCAAAAATGTCTCCATCTTCGCCTTCTGGACAGATAAAACCAAATCCTTTGGCGTTATTGAACCATTTTACTGTACCTGTAGCCATGCTATACGTCCCTCATGCATTTTGTTACTGATGTTGTTGCGGAGAAATTACTCTTATTGATTTACTACGTAGATAGTTTGATCAAATGACTTGATGTTGATTACTCCAATTAGTGAATATAGATTCAGCCGCTGCCAAATTTTTAGTCACTATTTGACCAATGTAGTCAATGATTGAGCACAGTCAATAGGAGAATGGTATAAAAATGCATACTTTTATAAGCAAATCACTTTTGAGATATCCCCAATTCATTTGATGTCAATCGTGAAACAAGCATTCATGCTGGTTATGACTGACTCAGCTTGGGACTTTAAACCAAATAGTGTTACATAAAGGTGACGAGTTTTTGAACGTTTAGAATAAACTCGTTTGTTAATAGCAATGTTTTATTTGCAGCGATACAATTGCTGCATTAGTCTCTAAGTAAGGATTGTTTTTCACCTTCACTGACAGCGCCTTAGTTATCAAAAGTGATGACATAGTAAGAGAAGAGACATTTTTAAGAGAAACACTCCTAAATACGGCCATCATGAGTAAAAACTTCGAATGGGTTACTCCAGACTCAGATCTACTGGAGCGAGAAAAAACAGCAACAAAACCGCCGTCGATGTATAACGTTATACTGAATAATGACGACTACACACCGATGGATTTTGTAATAGAAATCCTTGAACGCTTCTTCTCTATGGACATAGAAAAAGCGACACAAGTGATGCTCAGAGTTCATTATGAAGGGAAAGCAATTTGTGGCACGTTTACTGCTGAAGTTGCAGAAACGAAAGTCGCTCAGGTGACAATGTACGCACGGGAAAACGAGCATCCACTGCTTTGTACGATGGAAAAAGCGTAACATTTGCAGATGTGGTTGTTCTTTAAGGAGGCCTTATGCTTAACAAAGAACTAGAGTCTAGTCTAAACGGCGCGTTCGCTCGAGCGCGAGACAAAAGACATGAATTCATGACCGTCGAGCACCTCCTACTTGCATTGTTAGAAAACGATGCAGCGAAGGAAGCATTATTGGCCTGTCAGGCAGATGTTGACGTTTTACGTCGAGAGCTTGACGTATTTATTGACCAGACAACCCCTCTCATCCCAGATAACGACGAAACACGTGAGACTCAGCCAACGCTCAGCTTTCAACGTGTATTACAACGTGCTGTGTTCCATGTTCAATCATCTGGTCGCAGTGAAGTCACGGGTGCTAACGTGCTGGTTGCTATTTTTAGTGAGCAGGAATCTCACGCAGCCTATCTATTGAAGAAGAACGATATTAGTCGTTTGGATATCGTTAACTATATTTCCCACGGAATTACTAAAGCATCGAGTTCAAGTGAAGACCCATCTTCCGATTCGTTTGGTACGGAGAGTTCAGACGATTCTTCAGCCGATGAAAGACTAGAAAGCTTTGCAACGAACTTAAACCAGTTAGCTGGTCAAGGTCAGATAGATCCTCTGATTGGTCGTGATAAAGAACTTGAACGTACGATTCAAGTGCTATGTCGTCGACGTAAAAACAACCCATTATTGGTGGGTGAAGCAGGCGTAGGTAAAACCGCTATAGCGGAAGGTTTGGCTTGGAGAATCGTTGAAGGACAAGTACCGGAAGTGATCCAAGACAGCGTTATTTACTCTCTGGATATCGGTTCACTACTTGCGGGTACAAAATACCGTGGTGACTTTGAGAAACGTTTTAAAACCATTCTTAAACAACTTGAGAAAGAGAAAGACGCGATTCTTTTCATCGATGAAATTCATACCATCATCGGTGCCGGTGCTGCGTCTGGTGGTCAGGTTGATGCAGCGAACTTAATTAAACCTCTACTAAGTAGCGGTAAGTTGCGTTGTATTGGTTCAACCACCTATCAAGAGTACAGCAACATTTTTGAGAAAGAGCGCGCGCTTTCACGCCGATTCCAAAAAATTGACGTTGTAGAACCTTCGTTGGATGACACAACCAAAATTTTGATGGGTTTGAAGCCAAAATACGAAGCTCACCACGACGTGCGTTATACCAACAAGGCTCTTCGTGCTGCGGTTGAATTGTCTGCGAAGTACATCAATGAGCGTCACTTACCGGACAAAGCTATCGATGTTATAGATGAAGCTGGTGCGCGTGTTCGCCTAATGCCAGCGAGTCGCCGTAAGAAAACAGTCGGTGTGGCTGAGATTGAGTCCATGGTTGCAAAAATGGCTCGTATCCCAGAGAAATCCGTCTCTTCGTCGGACAAAGATATCCTGAAAAATCTGGATAAGAAAATGAAGATGCTTGTGTTCGGTCAAGATAACGCGATTGATGTGTTAACCGAATCCATCAAGCTCACTCGTGCTGGTTTAGGCGCGGATAATCGTCCTGTCGGTTCATTCTTGTTTGCTGGTCCAACGGGCGTAGGTAAAACAGAAGTCACCGTTCAACTGTCTAAACTGTTGGGTATTGAACTACTCCGATTTGACATGTCTGAATACGGTGAGCGCCACTCTGTGAGCCGTTTGATCGGTGCTCCTCCAGGTTATGTTGGTTATGACCAAGGTGGTTTGTTAACGGATGCCGTGATTAAGAACCCACATGCGGTTGTGCTTCTAGACGAAATTGAAAAAGCGCACCCTGATATCTTTAACTTGCTATTGCAAGTGATGGATAACGGCACGCTAACAGACAACAACGGTCGCAAAGCGGATTTTCGTAACATCATCTTAGTGATGACAACCAACGCTGGCGTGGCTGAAACAGTGAAGAAATCCATTGGTTTGATTCAGCAAGATCATAGCCATGATGCGATGTCAGAAATCAAGAAAGTGTTCACACCAGAATTCCGTAACCGTTTAGACCATACTATTTGGTTTAACAGTTTGGATGAAAGTGTAATTCACCAAGTGGTTGATAAGTTCATCGTCGAGCTACAAGTACAATTGGATGCTCGTGGTGTATCTCTTGAAGTTTCAGAAGATGCTCGTCATTGGTTAGCTGTGAAAGGTTATGACCGTGAAATGGGTGCACGCCCAATGGGACGTGTCATTCAAGATCAGTTGAAGAAACCACTGGCTAATGAGTTGCTATTTGGCGCATTGGTTGATGGCGGAACTGTGAAGGTGGCTCTGAAAGATGATCATCTTGTCTTTGAATACTTAGGTGCTAAAGAAGAAGTGCTGCATTGAGACCTTAACTGCGTGTAGCTAGCAGCCAAAAAGGCGAATCTTTAAGATATAATACCCGTCAGATTGAGAAATCTGACGGGTATTTTTGATCTTGCAACGAATACGCTATTTCTGTTTTATGAGAATATTAAGCCCTTGCTTAAGAGATTCATATGTATATTCTTCATCGCAAGCGATTCCCGAATAACAACTTATAAGTTTTCGAGTATTAAAAAATAAGCTGAATTTTGTGAAGTAAATCTAAAAAGAGAGCTTTGGTTTTATGTTTGTGAATACCGTATCTAAAACTTTAGTTTTGGATAAAATATTCACATTTCATGAATTAATGGTAATCTTGCATCAATATACACATATAGATTATCTATTTAATTCTACTGCTAGTTATCAATCTAAGCCTTTATATGAAAAAAGTTCTAGTTGTTTCTTACTCTCAAAGTGGCCAGCTTTCTAAGTTTGTTGAATCATCGACGAAATCTCTTTGCCAAAGTGATGATATACATGTTGACTATCACATTTTGGAGCCAGTTAAACCTTATCCATATCCATGGTCTTTTTACCCTTTTTTTGACGCATTTCCAGAAGCAATTTATATGAATGGTTGTGAGTTAAAATCCGCTTCAAATTTAGCTGATGAGTATGATTTAGTTATTATCGCGTATACAGTTTGGTTTTTGGCTCCTGCTATTCCAATTACGGGTTTTTTAAAAACAGAGCAAGCTAAACAGCTATTAAAAGATAAACCAGTTGTTACTCTTATTGCTTGTCGTGATATGTGGGTTATGGCTCAAGAGAAAATGAAAGCTCTAATAACTGAGTGTGGTGGACATTTGATTGATAATGCGGTTTTAACCGATCAAAGTGGCACTATTTACTCATTTATCACTACGCCTCGTTGGTTGTTAACAGGTAAAAAAGATCCTTTTTGGATATTTCCTGCGGCTGGAGTGAGCGAACAAGATATTAAAGAAAGTGCTCGATTTGGTGAACGCTTAGCTATGGCATTAGAGCAGGATTTGGAAAAAGAGAAGAAACCCCTCTTGACTAATTTGGATGCCGTTAAAGTTAACGGGAAGTTAATTAGTTCCGAAAAAATAGCGACTCGCTCGTTTATGATTTGGGGAAAGCTAATTCAATTATCGGGAAAACCGGGCGCTTTATCTCGTAAAGTGATCATTACTGTCTATGTGTTGTTTTTAGTTGCAATGATTCTCACTCTGGTTCCAATTAATTTACTTGCTAAGAAGCTTATTTCACCATTGATGAAAGACTCGATTGAAAAAAGCATTAAATACTATGAAAAACCTTCCGGACGATAAAATGAATAAAAAAGTATATTTAAACGATGTCCAAGCTTTTTTGCCGAATGAGGCGGTAAGCAACAAGCAGATAGAAAGTGTTTTAGGACAAGTTGGCGATCGTCCATCAAGAGCTAAAAATCTTATACTACGCTCCAATCAAATTAAGCAGCGATATTATGCGATTGATCCAGAGACAGGCAGTACAACACATACGAATGCACAACTCACTGCTGAAGCAATTAAACGGCTTAACTCAGACTTTTTTGATATCAAAGAAATAGAGCTTCTTGCTTGTGGTACAACTATCGCAGACCAGTTGCTGCCCAACCATGCGTTAATGGTGCATGGTGAACTTAAAATCCCTAGCTGTGAAGTGGTCGCGTTGGCGGGCATCTGCTTAGCAGGAACCATGTCTCTTAAGTATGGCTATATGTCCATATTAAGTGGTCAAAGCAGCAATGCAGTTGTTACTGGTTCCGAAAATGCTTCCGCTATGATGAGAGCGGGTCAATTTGAAGCAGAAGTATCAAGTAAGGTAGAAGAACTCGAACGTCAGCCTGAAATTGCATTTGAAAAAGACTTTTTACGTTGGATGCTAAGCGATGGCGCCGGTGCTGCGCTTCTTAGCAACAAAAAAAATGACCATGGTATTTCGCTCGAAATAGAATGGATTGAGCAGAAGTCCTATGCAAACGAGCTGGATGCTTGTATGTATGCGGGGGCTGAAAAACTAGAAAATGGATGTTTAAAAGGGTGGAGAGAATACTCTACTCAGTCGTGGCTAGACAAATCGATCTTTTCCGTAAAACAAGACGTAAAACAATTAAACGAAAATATAGTGGAATATACAGTGACACGTCCGCTAAGAGATCTTGTTACCAGTGGTAAAGTGAATCCTGATGAGATCACTTACTTCCTACCTCATTACTCTTCTGGATATTTCCGCGATCGATTGTATCAAGGCATGTTAGAGGCTAATTGCGATATCCCACAAGAGCGATGGTTTACTAACTTATCGACCAAAGGGAATACGGGATCTGCGTCTATCTATATCATTTTGGAAGAGCTCTTCCATTCAAAACAGTTAAAAGTAGGTGACACATTGTTGTGTTACGTACCAGAAAGCGGGCGTTTTTCTACCGCCTTTATGCAGCTTAAGGTGGTGTAATGGAAGCGAATAAGGTACCTCAAGATCAGTCTTCTACTTACGCTAATAACGCTAAAGCTTTGTATGCCACCAGTGAGTCTGGTGAATATGGTGTCGTGGCATCGTCGGGTTGGGAAGCTGAAGAGTTGGTGACTAAGCAAGCACTCAATGAATTTGAGCGTCAGGCGATTGCTGCTTATAAACTGGTTGAAAGCGGAGAGAAGTCTCCCTTGTATTACCATATGTACGCTCGACGTATGGATCTTATGGTTTTGGCTCAGTCAGTAGGGTGGTTCCAATGGCGGGTTAAACGTCATATGAAACCTACAGTTTTTGCTAAGCTTCCAATTAAAAAGTTGAATGCATACAGTGAGGCGTTGGGGATCAGCGTTGAACAATTGTCCACCTTGCCAGAGCTCAATGTTGAGGGAAACGATCATGAGTCGTAATGAGTTTTCTCACAAACACTATGCGCACTGCGAAAGTGGAGTTATGTCATCGATACTGACCCATCATGGTCTGCCTTTATCTGAGCCAATGGTGTTTGGTCTATCCAGTGCACTTACTTTTGCTTATCTTCCGTTTGTTAAGCTAAGCGGAATGCCTTTGATAGCCTATCGCTCTATGCCTAAATCAATCATAAAAGGTGTGCAAAGGGCATTAGGGGTGAAAATGAAAGTGGAGACATTTTCCAAACCAGAACAAGGTACGAAAAGGCTAGACTCGTTATTGGCTGACGGAAAAATTGTAGGTGCGCAAACCTCTGTGTTTTGGCTTCCATATTTTCCTGAGGAAATGCGGTTTCATTTTAATGCTCATAACCTTGTTGTTGTTGGTAAAGAAGACAATACCTATACCATTAGCGATCCGGTGTTCGAACATCTGGTTTCCTCTGATGAAACGGCATTGCAAAAAGCCCGCTTTGTTAAGGGTGTCATGGCACCTAAAGGTGCACTCTATTATCCAACTTATGTACCTTCATCGGTTGATTACCCTGAGATCATCAGAAAAAGTATCAAGAAAACCGCCAAATCCATGTTGAAAGCACCAGTACCTATTGCGGGACTTAAGGGCATGTATTTTCTGGCGAAACATATCCGAGCGCTAGAGAACAAAGACGAGCATTACGCCAAATTGTTTTTAGGTCATATCATTCGTATGCAGGAAGAAATTGGTACGGGAGGAGCAGGGTTCCGATATATATACGCGTCATTTCTGCAAGAATCTGCCGCACTTATTCATAATCAAGCTTTGGAAAAGGCATCAAAAGATATGACGGCAATAGGTGATGAATGGCGAGAGTTTGCGTTAATGATTGCTAAAGCGATTCGTCCGAGAAATAAGCAAGCAATTGATTATTCTTTGATTGCATCCAAACTAGAATCCATTGCAGGTCAAGAACAAAAGCTTTATCAATCACTTCTGAGAGCCTTTTAATGATCCAAATCGAGGCACTAACCAAGTCATACAATGAAGTTAAAGCGTTAGACAATTTATCATTAGTTATTCCTTCCAACTCTATCTTTGGTTTACTTGGGCCGAATGGGGCAGGGAAAACCACACTCATGTCTATATTGAATGGCTTATTAACTTATGACGCGGGTAGCGTGAGTTTCTTCGGGATGCCTTTGGCGAAAAACCTTAAGGAAATCCGTGAACGTTGTTCGTTGATACCTCAAAGTCTCGCGTTTTATGAACACTTGTCTGTGAAAGAGAATTTGAAATTTTTCGCTGGTATTCAGGGGATTAAAGGTGAACGTTTTCATCAAAACTTTGAATATGCCATCGAAACAAACCGCTTGTCTTCAATGCTGGCACGAAAGGCATCAACTTTGTCCGGCGGACAAAAGCGTCGACTGAATATTGCAATTGGCCTGTTGAATAATCCTGACATTCTGTTTTTTGACGAACCGACGGTTGGTATCGACCCTGAGTCACGTAATGAGATTTTGGACAGTATTAAAGCCTACGCCAATGACAATAAAACGATTGTCTATACCTCTCATTACATGCCTGAAATTGAGAAGATCTGCGATGAAGTTGCGATTATTAACGCAGGGAAAATAATCAAGCAGGGAACCATTGATGAGATGGTTAACAATCATGAGGCGCAACAGGTAGTTGTTGAACTCTATCCTCAGACTCAATCTATCAATGGTCTTTTTGAGGCGCAACAGATGGTGCAAGTGATCAATAACGAAACCCTGTTGCTCAATACCACAGAGGCTTCAGTGGTTACTCAGGTCCTTAACTCACTGGAAGCAAATCAACGTAAAGTCAAAAATATCCGCTATGGAACAACAACCTTAGAATCGATGTTTATTCAGCTAACGTCTAAGGATCGCAACGATGTTTAAGGCGATGCTTACGAAAGAGTTTTTACTAATAGGTCGCGATAAACATGCGTTAGCGGCACTGTTTATTATGCCGGCAGTGTTTATCCTGATTATGTCTATCGCCTTAAAAGATGTCATGAATGACGATAAATCTCTGATGAGTTATATCGTGATAGATAGAGACCAGACTCATGCCAGTCAAACATTAGTGGAGGAATTGGCAGAGACTCCATCTTTCTCACAACGGGATTACAGTGAAGAGACGTACCGTTCCCCTGAAGATGAAGGGGTTCAGTTTATAGTTGATATACCTGAAGGCTTTGAAAGCGATTTATCCGATATTAAGTTGACGGTTGCCGCTGATACTTCTCCATCACTGTTAAGCATTTTTAAAAGTCAGATGTCACTGATTGTGATGAAACATCAGTTAGACACTATGAGTTCAGCTATTCAAAAGCAGTTTGGTTCGCGTGGCGGGCGAGACGTTAAGTCTTTCGACGAAGAATTTATTGAAGTGAATTATGCCAAGTTTGCACAAAATGAAAAACCAACGTCAACGCAGCAAAGTGTGCCCTCTTGGATAGTCTTCGGTTTATTTTTTGTCATCATTCCGATGTCCACCATCTTTATCAATGAGAAAAAGCAGAACACATTAAGACGGCTTTTTACGATGAATGTCAGCATTCTTAATTTGTTTGCCGGGAAAATCATTCCCTATATGTTGATAAACCAAGTTCAGGTATGGCTAATGATTGGGGTCGGTATGTTCGTCGTTCCTTATTTCGGAGCGGCACCTTTGACGATTTCCGGTTCTGTTTTTGGATTGATATTGGTCTCTATAGCGTTAAGTATCTCTGCTATTGGTCTGTCTATTTTAATTGCGACTTCGGTAGACAGTGTGGAGCAAGCAACAACCATAGGCGGAATAATTAACATTCTCCTAGGTGCTATCGGCGGTGTTATGGTGCCAAAGGTTGTGATGCCAGAATCGATGCAAACGTTGAGCAACATCTCTCCGATGTCATGGGGGCTTGAAGGCTTCTTAGATATTTTTTTGCGTAGTGGTGGAGTGCGAGACATCATTCCAGAAGCTATCGCTTTGAGTCTGTTTGGCTTGATATCTCTTAGCCTTGCGGCTGTTATATTTACATTTAAAAAAAGGAAAGAAGCATGAGAGGCTCTTTGGATAATGAATTCAAATTAAAACTAAAGACAATGATTCTTGAAGAGTGCGATCGTGATGACATTGACGCGAATGAACTGTCTGATGACGTGATGCTATTTTCTCCAGAGAGTGAACTTGAGTTTGACTCCGTTGACGGATTACAGATCTCTATGCTGCTTCAACGACACTTTAACTTGCGTTTAGTGGACCCGAAAGAGTTCCGCCGTGTGGTCACCACGGTGAATCATCTTGCCGATCATCTGCAACCGGAATAGTTTCATGATCACTATTTTAGCGGGAGAAGTTCTTAGTGCTTTGGGCGACAAACAGCAGCAAGTAGAAGCGTTACAGAATGGTGAGTTTTTCGTTCAGAGTAAAGCCATTCAGGTATTCGACCAAAAACGAACGATTCCTTACTATGCGATACGGAATGAAGGAAAGTTCGATGCATTGTTCGACCCTGTTCCATATTTAACAGCATTAATCGATTCGATTTTCGAGCAGTGCGCAATTGAGCCTAGTCAGCGCTCGCGATGTGGTTTGTTCGTCGGCTGTGCTTCTAATGATCTATCTTTGTCTGTTCCCCTTGGTGAAAGCATCAAGCAACAAGAAACACTATCCATTGCAAAGCAGAGAGTTGGGAACGGGAGATATGCTGAACGACTAAGTGCGCATTTTGGATTAAATGATTTTAGCCTCACATACAATACAGCCTGTACTTCAAGTTCAAATGCAATTTTAGACGCCGCCACTATGCTTGAAAGTCAGATACTCGATTACGCATTAGTGGTCGGGATTGAAACTTTTGCTGACCACTCTGTCGAGGGGTTTGTCTCTATGCAACTTTTGGCGACTGAAAGTTGTAAGCCGTTTGATATGATCAGAGATGGTTTGATACTAGGAGAATCATTAAGTGTGATTCTCATGAGCCGTAGCGATATCAAGGCATCTCCTTGGCACTTTCTTGGCGGAGATGCCCGTTGTGAAACTCACAGTGTTACAGGCGTTAATCCTGATGGATCTGGTGTGGCGAAAGTGATTCAACAAGCTTTGGATAATGCGGGTGTGTCATGTCAGGATATTCGTGCCATTAAGGCGCACGGCACAGCGAGTTATTTGAGCGATTTAGCCGAAATTAATGGTATGAGGTCAGTGTTTAAGGTAGCCCCTCCGTTTTTCTCTCTGAAGCCTTATATAGGCCATACGTTAGGGAGTTGTGGAACGAGCGAATTAGTGTTGATGATGAATGCCATTGACCATGGTTTCATTCCACAAACGCCTAATTTTTCAACGGTGGACCCTGAAATGAACTGGTCTCCTACTCAAGAGCCTATTTCATGTAAACAAGGTGTCTTTTTGATCAATTGCTTTGGTTTTGGCGGCAATAACAATGTTTTTTTGATTGAAAAGCAGGAAGCATGATGTATATCCAGCAAGTCTCTTCATTTTATGTTCACCGAGATCTTTCGGTTGATATTAAGCAGGAATGCAAACAAGTTGCTCCGAGTTATATCCGTAGAACGGACCGCTTTATTCAACTAGGAATATTGGGCGTATCGGGTATGAAAGGTGTATCCACGAACACCGCTCTTTATCTGGTTTCTGGTCAGGGTGATTTATCTGTATTTTGCCGTTCATGCGAGCAGCGATATATTGAAAAAACACCCCCTAAGCCAGTGGATTTTATTAACTCATTAAGCAACACTGCTGGTTTTTACATAAGCAAATATCTGGGTTTAGACAGCTCGAATTTGAATTTATCACACCAAGGTTTTGTGGTTGAAAACGCATTGCGACTTTCAGACGCTAAATTACGTCTGAACCGAGAATCCCAGATCTTGCTTGGTGGAATCGATGAGCTGCCGAGCGAGACCAGTTCTCCTCATCGCTACTTAGATCTCAATGATGACGTGATAGTTGGGGAAGGTTCTAACTGGCTGCTGCTGAGCCAAGAGGAAAACAACGCATTAGCTCAAGTTGTACATGTATCAGAGATGATGGATTACGATGGCTTCACAAGATATTTAGATTCGATAGTAGAACCCAGCTATGTTGCGATGAGTGACAGAATGGATGAGGTATCGCGAGCGAAAGTAATGGCGTGCGAATATCTTGAACTGTTCGATGTAGCTTGTGACTTCTATGAAACGAATATGCTTTATACGATAAACCAATTTGTTGAAACTAGGGTAGGTATACTGCAGCTTATCAACTTCTTAGATGGGAAGTATTGTGTCACGAAGATAAAAACGGAAGTTTCAGTCTAAAGGTTCGGTAGTGAAATGACGGGGAGCTTGTGCTTCCCATTCTAGCTTTTAACACATCAAGCATTGCAACAATTAAATAGCTTCCTCTGTGTTTTCTATTGGTAGAGGGTGATCCCCAAAAGAAAGCTAAATTGTCCCTTACATTTCTAGATGCGTTGTATTCATTAGAACCGTAACAAAAAACGGAGCCTTAAGCTCCGCTTTTTGTTGTATTCGAAAATCAGAGATTAACGAGCACGGAAGACGATGCGGCCTTTTGATAGGTCGTATGGAGTCATCTCAACAGTAACTTTGTCACCCGTTAGAATACGAATGTAGTTTTTACGCATTTTACCAGAGATGTGAGCCGTTACTACGTGACCGTTTTCAAGCTCAACACGGAACATTGTGTTTGGAAGAGTATCAAGGACAGTACCTTGCATCTCAATTACGTCTTCTTTAGCCATTTAATCCTCTTTAGAAATGTGGCGCAAATCAACGACCTATCGTGCCGATGATTGTTAAACAAGTTAAGTTGGGGCGTATTCTACCCTTGCCAACGCTGATTTACTAGCCTTTGATGGCGTTGGAAGCGCACTTTATAGTTCATAGCAGGGCAATCGTCGATTTGATAACCTAAATAAAGCCACTGTTTACGGCTGTTCTTGCAATATTCCAACTGAATCAAAATAGCCAGAGTTCCAATAGATAGTGAGGATTCTGGGTCAAAAAAGGTATAAAACGCGCTCGCACTATTAGGCAGAATATCGGTTACTGCAACCGCGATGAGCTGATTATCTTCATAAATATGAAGAAACTGGGTGTTCAGCCACTGGGAATTAGCAAATTTATCAAATTCATCTTTCTGCGGTGGATACATGGTGCCATCGCGATGACGAGCCTTAATGTATTTAGAGTAGAGAGAGAACCAGTTCTCATCTAACTTGGGTTTAAGTTCCCAAGTCAGATGCGGCTTCATTTTGTTGATTAAACGCTTCTGACTTTTTGAAGGGGTGAAACTAGGAACAGAAACACGCAAAGCATGGCAGGCGCTACATGTATCGCAGTGGGGTTTGTAAATCGTATCGCCACTTCGGCGAAAACCATTCGCGAGAAGAATTTCATAATTTTCGTCAGACTGCATACTGCTATCAAGTGCGACAGCAACACGCTCCATGCGGTCTTTGAGATAACTGCAAGGGTGATTGTTTGTCAGGCCAATTCTAATTTGGTGTATATCAGAACTCACGCTTTACTCCTAAACAGACTCAGATTCATCTGTAATGCTAATACTGAGCCACTGGCGTTTGAAACACGCTTCTTTTATTGCTTTATCTCTAAAAGATAGCAACGAATTTATAAATTCGTCACGTGGTAATTCAAATGCACCTAATGATGCGAGATGTGGGTTCATTACTTGGCAGTCAATGAGCTGTCCACCATGCTTTGCAAAATGATGACAGAAATACCATAACGCAACTTTGGAAGCATTGGTTTGCGTGCTGAACATGGATTCACCGCAAAAAATCTGCCCCATCTGAATGCCGTATAAACCACCGACAAGCTGTTCCTTCTGCCATACTTCAACGGAGTGGCATTTGCCAAGTTCCGCCAGCTCACCATAGGCTTCGCGCATTTCTGCATGAATCCAAGTCTGTTCTGGCGAACGAGTCGCAGCGCACATTTCAATGACATGTTTAGTCGCATGGTTGATGCTGACCAAATATTGTTGTTTACGCTGATATTTTTTCACACTTTTGGCAGGTTTGAATGTCTTAGGATCAAACACTGCTCGCGGAGATGGGCTCCACCATAAAATGGGTTCACCGGGACCATACCAAGGGAAAATACCATTTTTATAGGCGTTATAAATTCGATTTGGGTTGAGATCTCCCCCAAAAGCCAGCAGACCGTTTGGATCTTCTAATGCTTCATAAGGTGAAGGGAAGCCGTAATCATTAGCAGCCAGCTCTGGAAGATAAATCGTCATCGAAACCCCAGCTTTGATTAGGAGAGAAAATGAAAAAGTGGATATGGATCATATTGATTTTTCCGTTGTTTGCCAATGCCAGTTATCAACGTAACCAAGCAAAACCCGTAAACGAAGTCGTATTTGGAACGATAGAAAGCGTTCGCTACATTTCCCAACAAGATATTGTTCAGTCGAAAGCAAACGGCTGGGAAACCTTGTTGGGCGCTGTGGTTGGCGGTTTGATCGGCAATCAATTTGGTGATGGTCATGGGCGCGAAGTCGCCACGGCAGTAGGTGCTATTGCTGGAGGAAGTATCGCGCATAAGAATGCGAATCGAACTTACAGTATTGAGTATCGCTTAGTGGAACTTTTGATAGAAACGAAAGACGGAAAATGGATTGATGTTATCCAAGATGTCGACCCTCAAATGCTGTTCAGCAAAAAAGATAAAGTGCGAATTTTATACTTTGACGATGGCGTTCGTGTGGACAAAGAAATGTGATGACTAAAAATTCACGACGACTAGAGATTTAGGCTAGTTTTCACGGTTGAATTTAGTTAGTCTGCCAGTACGAAGAATTTTACATCGCTCCAGATAAAAAGAGATATGAGAGCGGTGCAAGGAAACACAGCATTAATGGAAAGCCTTACGTTACAACCCATTCAAAAAATCAGTGGAGAAGTGAATCTCCCAGGTTCGAAAAGTGTATCAAACCGCGCCTTGTTGTTGGCTGCTTTAGCCAAAGGGACAACGCGACTTACTAATTTGCTCGACAGTGACGATATTCGCCATATGTTGAACGCACTTACCAAACTCGGTGTTCAGTATCAATTATCTGACGATAAAACAGTGTGTGAAGTTGAAGGTCTAGGTAAGCCGTTTACCGCAGATCAGGCTCAAGAACTGTTTTTGGGTAATGCGGGTACAGCAATGCGCCCACTTGCCGCAGCATTGTGTTTAGGCTCGGGTGACTATGTACTGACTGGCGAACCTCGTATGAAGGAACGCCCAATTGGTCACTTAGTGGATGCCCTGCGTCAAGCAGGTGCGGATATTGAATATCTAGAAAATGAGAACTTTCCGCCACTACGCATTAAAGGCACTGGTTTAGCGTCAGGAACGGTAGAAATTGATGGTTCAATTTCAAGCCAGTTTTTAACCGCATTCTTGATGTCAGCTCCGCTTGCTAAAGGCGATATCACGATCAAAATTATTGGTGAATTGGTTTCTAAACCCTACATCGACATCACCCTGCATATCATGGAACAGTTTGGTGTTCAGGTTGAAAACCATGATTACCAAGAGTTTGTTGTTCGTGCTGGTCAAAACTATGTATCACCGGGTAACTTTTTAGTGGAGGGCGATGCCTCTTCTGCGTCTTACTTCCTTGCTGCTGCAGCAATCAAAGGTGGTGAGATTAAAGTGACAGGTATTGGGAAAAACAGTATTCAAGGGGATATTCAATTTGCTGATGCGCTTGAGAAAATGGGCGCAGAAATTGAATGGGGCGATGATTATGTGATTGCTCGTCGCGGTGAGTTAAACGCAGTTGACCTTGATTTCAACCATATTCCTGATGCGGCGATGACCATTGCTACAACCGCTCTTTTTGCCAAAGGTACAACGACGATCCGTAACGTGTATAACTGGCGCGTGAAAGAGACTGACCGTCTTTCCGCTATGGCGACAGAATTGCGAAAAGTGGGCGCAGAAGTGGAAGAGGGTGAGGACTACATCATTATCACGCCTCCAGCTAAGCTAACTCACGCTGTGATTGACACTTATGACGACCACCGTATGGCTATGTGTTTCTCGCTGGTAGCGCTAAGTGATACACCAGTGACGATTAATGACCCGAAATGTACATCAAAAACTTTCCCAGATTATTTTGAGAAATTTGCGAATCTGAGTCATTAACCTGTTGAAATAAAAGCCTCAAATGAGGCTTTTATTATTTTTCGACACTGAACTCTTTCGACAGCTGATGAGCTAGGTATTTAAACATGTTAAATACCACTGTAGTCTTCTCGGTTGGTAAGCCATTTTCGTTTAGAAAATAGTTGCCTTTAAATACCAGAACGTCGTCTTTTTCTTCAACACTGTCTGCTCTTAAACCTTCGAAGTACTGCTCGTGGTCTTGAATTAATTGGTTCGCAATTAGTAGCAGTTCAAACTCACTGACGGTTTTTTTATCATTCATTAATGTGTTACCTCATAAAACGAAATCTGAAACTGAATTAACACTGGCAATTAAATTGCCTTGGTAGGCGGTTGTCAACTCAGCACACTGTTTGAGTATTTCTCTGGCAGTGTAATGCTACTTGTGGTCAATTCCATGATCGAAAACAGAAATGGTAGGATTTGTGCAAATGCCACTTTTGTGATTTGCTCCATGTTTAATTCGTTTATAGTCGCGTCTGGGAATCAGTCATTCTAGTATGTGCGGGTTTTTGAACGTAGAAGCACAATTCGTCGATTTGTCGAGCAAATAAAAAGGATTTTAAAAAAACAAGTTGATCTTCTTGTTGTTCGGCTCGATAGTAAAAAAAAGAAGCAACCTTGTAGAGCGCCGTTTGATTGAGCGTTTTCATAGTGATTAAGGGCATTTGAGTCAAATTATGGGTAAATCACTCGTTATAGTGGAATCACCAGCCAAGGCGAAAACAATTAATAAATACCTTGGTAAAGACTTCATTGTTAAGTCTAGTGTCGGTCATGTCCGCGATCTACCAACCGCAGGTCAAAGCACTGCAACAACAGCTGCCAAAAAAGCTGCTGCGGTATCAAAAAATTTAAGCGTAGAAGAAAAAGCTCGCCTTAAAAAAGAGAAAGAGCGCAGCGCCCTAATCAAAAAAATGGGTATTGACCCTTATCATGGTTGGGAAGCGAATTACCAAATTCTGCCAGGTAAAGAAAAAGTTGTAGCAGAGCTACAGAAACTTGCGAAAGATGCTGACCACGTCTATCTCGCAACCGATTTGGACCGCGAGGGAGAGGCTATCGCTTGGCACCTTCGTGAGATCATCGGTGGCGATGAAGAGCGATACAAACGTGTAGTGTTTAACGAAATTACTAAGAATGCTATCCAACAAGCCTTCCAAAAACCTGGAGACTTGAACATGGATGGCGTTAATGCGCAGCAAGCACGCCGTTTTATGGACCGTGTTGTAGGCTTTATGGTTTCTCCACTGTTGTGGAAAAAAGTCGCTCGTGGCCTATCTGCGGGCCGTGTGCAGTCTGTCGCTGTAAAACTGCTTGTAGAGCGCGAACGTGCGATTAAAGCATTTGTTCCTGAAGAGTTTTGGGATATTCACGCAGATACAACGACACCGGCCAAAGAAGCGTTTCGTCTTCAAGTTGCGCAGAAAGATGGCGAAGCTTTCAGACCTACCAATGAAACGGATGCCATGGCATCTGTGGCTGCGTTGCAAAAAGCCGTTTATGAAGTGTGCAAACGTGAAGACCGCCCAACCAGCAGTAAAGCAAGCGCTCCGTTCATAACATCAACACTGCAACAAGCGGCAAGTACGCGCTTAGGCTACGGTGTTAAGAAGACCATGATGTTAGCTCAGCGTCTTTATGAAGCAGGTTACATCACTTATATGCGTACTGACTCAACCAACTTGAGTTCAGAGGCTGTGGATGCGGTTCGCGAATACATCAGTTCTGAGTTTGGTGCGGATTACTTACCTGCCAAAGCGAAAGTTTACGGCAGCAAAGAGGGCGCGCAAGAGGCGCACGAAGCGATTCGCCCTTCCAGTGTAGAAGTAAAAGCTGACGACCTTGAAGGTATGGAAGCGGACGCTCACAAACTGTACGCGCTGATTTGGAACCAGTTTGTGGCTTGTCAGATGACTGACGCCAAATACGATTCAACAACAGTCAGTGTTAAAGCTGCTGAATACACGTTGAAAGCGAAAGGCCGCATTCTGAAGTTCGATGGTTGGACTCGTGTTCAACGCCCACTAGGTAAGAATGAAGACCAAATTCTTCCAGCAGTGAAAGTAGGCGATAAGCTTTCACTTGAGAAGCTGGATCCAAGACAGCAATTTACTAAACCGCCAGCTCGTTATACGGAAGCGGCTTTGGTTAAAGAACTTGAGAAACGTGGTATTGGTCGTCCGTCGACTTACGCTTCAATTATCTCAACCATTCAAGACCGTGGTTATGTAAAAGTTGACCAGCGTCGTTTCTATGCCGAGAAAATGGGCGAAATCGTTACTGACCGTCTAGACGAAAGTTTCGATGACCTGATGAACTACGATTTCACTGCGCGCATGGAAGAGAAGCTGGACCAAATCGCAGTCGGTGAAACCAGCTGGAAAGAGGTTCTAGATAGCTTCTTTAACGATTTCAGCACGGATTTGGAAAAAGCAGAGCAAGATGAAGATCATGGCGGTATGAAACCAAATCATATCGTTGAAACCAGTATTCTTTGCCCTACCTGTTCACGCCCGATGGGAATCCGCACAGCTTCAACAGGTGTGTTCCTAGGTTGTTCTGGCTATGCATTGCCGCCGAAGGAGCGTTGTAAGACAACGATCAACCTTGGTGACGAAGAAGGCATTATCAACGTCCTAGAAGAAGATGTTGAAACGGCGGCTCTTCGTGCGAAGAAACGTTGCCCAATTTGTGAAACGGCAATGGATGCGTACCTGATTGATGATAAGCGTAAGCTGCATGTTTGTGGTAATAACCCGAACTGTGACGGTTACATTGTCGAACAAGGTGAGTTCAAGGTTAAAGGTTACGATGGCCCTGTTGTTGAGTGTGATAAATGTGGCTCAGACATGGTGCTTAAAAATGGTCGTTTTGGTAAGTACATGGGATGTACTAACGAGGAGTGTAAAAACACTCGTAAGATTCTTCGTAATGGTGAAGTTGCTCCACCAAAAGAAGAACCAGTACATTTCCCAGAACTACCATGTGAAAACTCTGACGCCTACTTTGTGCTTCGTGATGGCGCAGCTGGTTTGTTCTTTGCAGCAAGTAACTTCCCTAAATCTCGCGAAACTCGCGCGCCTTTAGTTGAAGAACTGGCTAAATATAAGGAACGCCTTCCAGAGAAATTCCATTATTTGGCGACTGCACCAGAGAAAGATCCTGATGGTCGTCCTGCTGTTGTTCGTTTTAGCCGTAAGACTAAAGAACACTATGTGCGTACAGAGAACGATGGTAAGCCATCAGGCTGGACCGCGCTTTACATTGATGGCAAATGGGACATTACGGATAAGCGTAAAAAATCCTAAATGAATCTTCGGATTTAAATAGAAAAGGGTAGCGAATAGCTACCCTTTTTTCTTTTTTGAAATTGCACGTTTCGCTAACGGGTTATTGTCTGGTTAGTGTAATTAGAATCATCGAACTTGTGCTGAAACTCATACTTTAGAATATTACCCATAACTAATGAACGGGAATGTCATCTTCTACATACTTTCTACTGCTATAAACTTAAGAGCAGATATGTAACTTGTTGCTTTTCCTGTCAGTTCTTTGAAAAAGCATGGCACAGTCTGCAACGCTACCTTGTCCCCCCCCCCAACTAAAAACGCAAGGTAGACGTCAATATAATAAATGGAGAGTTATATATGTTTGGTGTACTAGGAATGATATTGGCTGGCGGCGAAGGATCTCGTCTAATGCCATTAACCGAAACGCGTTCAAAACCCGCGGTGCCTTTCGGTGGCAGCTACCGGTTGATTGATTTTGCCCTAAATAACTTTGTTAACGCAGACTTAATGAGGATCTATGTTCTAACTCAATTCAAATCACAATCCCTTTATATTCACATGAAAAAAGGCTGGAACGTTTCTGGCATTACTAATCGTTTTATCGACATTATTCCTGCACAAATGCGTGATGGTAAACGTTGGTACGAAGGTACGGCCGATGCTATTTATCAGAATATTGTCTTTGTTGAACAATCAGGCGCTGCAGATGTTTGTATTTTTGGCTCTGACCACGTCTACAAAATGGATATTCGTCAAATGTTGGAGTTTCATCTTAAAAAACAAGCAAAGCTGACGGTAGCAGCATTGCGAATGCCAAGAACAGAAGCTTCGAAATTTGGCGTAATAGAAGTGGATAGTGAAGGCCAGATGATTGGCTTCGAAGAGAAGCCTGAGAATCCTAAGCCAATTCCGGGAGACCCAGACTGGTGTTTGGTCTCCATGGGTAACTACATTTTTAAATCGACGGTACTGTGTGATGAGTTGAGAGAAGATGCCGTGAATACAGAGTCAAGCCATGACTTTGGTAAAGACATTATTCCGAAGATGTTTCCCCATGGTGGTGTCTATGTGTATGACTTTTCTCAAAATAAAATCAAAGGAGAGATTGAAACAACCTACTGGCGTGATGTAGGTACGATAGAATCGTATTGGTCGGCACATATGGATCTTCTGTCTAAGAACCCGCCATTCTCTTTGTACAACCGTAGTTGGCCTTTACACACCTACTATCCACCGTTACCACCTGCAACTTTTGTTGATTCTGGTGAGCGTAAGGTTAAAATCACAGACAGTTTAATTTCTGGTGGTAGTTATATCCAAGGATCAACCATTTACAAATCAGTTTTGGGATTTAGAAGCAATATTGCGGCTGGCTCTTTGATTAGTGAATCTGTTATCTTGGGTGATGTGAAAGTAGGGGCGGGTTGCTCAATTAAGCGTGCCATCATCGACAAGCATGTTGAAATCGCCCCCGGTACTGTCATTGGTGAAAATTTAGAATTGGACCGACAACGATTCCATGTATCTGATGACGGAATCGTCGTCATAGCAAAAGGAACGAAAGTTGGATTCTAGAAAGGAACAACTCAATGTGTGGTTTACCGTTTCAGAAGTTCAAGGACTAGTAAAAAGTGGAGGCTTGGCTGATGTAGCCAAGGCTCTGCCAAAAGCCTTGCTGGAACTCGGTCATGAAGTCGCCATTGTTTTACCTGGCTACCGCACGGTACCAGACAAAAACTCATCGCCAGTGATTCTCGAAACAGAACTCACACATTGGCCTCATATTCGTTATCAGGTTCGCCAAACAGAACTGGAAGGCGTACCAATTTATCTTATTGATTGCGATGCCTACTTTGACCGCCCTGAGCTGTATGCAGAGCGTAATCAAGCCTATCACGACAACGGGGAGCGCTTTGGCTTTTTCTCTTCTGCTTGTTTGGATGTGTTACCTAAGTTAGGAATCAAGCCAGACATCATTCATGCCAATGACTGGCATACTGGTCTAGTGCCTTTTCTATTGAAGACTCGCTTCAAAGATGACCCGTATTTCGCTGGTGTGAAAAGCGTCATTACCATCCACAATGCGATGTTTAAAGGTGTATTCTCTCATCATCAACTGGAAGTGATTCCAGAACTCAACCTCACTGGTATGGAATTTCTTGAATATGGTCACGATCATATCAGTATGCTCAAAGCCGGTATTGCATTTGCAGACAAAGTAAACGCGGTAAGTCCGAATTACGCGTCAGAGCTTCTAACTCCTCTTGGCTCTCATGGTTTAGTTGATGACTTTGTGCGCCGTGCCCGTGATTTACATGGCATCGTTAACGGCTGTGATTATAGCGAGTGGAACCCAAGAACGGATACCTACTTGCCTGAAGTCTACTCCGATGACGAGAAATCATTGAAGAAGGGTAAGTTTGCCAGCAAAAAAGTATTGCAAGAAGAGCTACAGCTACCGCAACGTGATGTCCCAATGTTTGGCATGGTATGTCGGCTTACTCACCAGAAAGGTTTTCACTACATTCTTCCTATTTTGGAGAAGTTTCTGCACAACGATGTTCAGTTGGTCATTGTGGGTACAGGGGAGCCAGAAGTGGCTGCTCAGCTGCACAAAATAGCGAGCGCTCACCCTACGCAATTTGCGTTTGTTGAGGCGTACAGCAACCGATATGCACACCTTGTTGAAGCAGGTTCGGATTTCTTCTTAATGCCTTCTGAATTTGAAGCGTGTGGTCTAAACCAAATCTACAGCATGGCGTATGGCACGCTGCCAATCGTACGTGAAGTCGGCGGTCTCAAAGACACGGTATTAGACTATGACAAATACCCTAGCGAAGCGACGGGGTTTGGTTTCCAAGAACCGTCACCAGAGGCTCTGCTTATCACCATGCAACGAGCTCTGCTGTTCTATCTGCAACATCCAGATTTACTGTTAGAAGTTCAGCAACGAGCGATGAGATGTGACTTTAGTTGGCGAGAATCCGCGTTGGAATATGTGAAAATGTATCACTACGCAATTTTTGACTAAAAGTTCACTTGAATAAAAACAGAGCCTTAGCGCTCTGTTTTTGATCTGGTCGACTTTGGAAGACATTTTTTAACAACTCCAATCACCTTGAAAGGTCAGTCTGTGGTAACCTCGTGCCATCTTCTTTGGTTTAAATTAAGTGGTATCAATGCTTCAAAGCATGCTTTTTCATAAAACTTACCATCATCCTACGAGTAAAGAGTGGGTGGTATTTGTTCATGGTGCTGGAGGCAGTTCGGCCATTTGGTTTAAGCAAATTAAAGCGTATAAACAGCACTTCAATTTGCTATTCGTCGATTTGCGTGGTCACGGTAAATCACCCCAGCTTATCAAAGACTTAATCCGCAACAAGTACACGTTTAAGTCAGTGACATTAGATGTGTTACGCGTGCTCGACCACCTAAAGATTCAATCTGCGCATTTTGTTGGAATGTCATTGGGTACCATTATTGTTCGCAACCTTGCAGAGCTTGCCACTGAGCGAGTCAGTTCTATGGTGTTGGGTGGTGCAGTTACCCGTCTAAATGTGCGTTCGCAAATACTGGTGAAGCTCGGACATATAAGTAAGAATTTCGTGCCGTACATGTGGCTCTATCGTCTATTTGCTTACATCGTGATGCCTCAGCGTAGCCAAAAGCAATCTCGCAATTTATTTGTTAGAGAAGCAAAGAAACTCTGCCAGAAGGAGTTTAAGCGCTGGTTTACGCTTGCCGCAGAAATCAATCCAATGATGCGTTGCTTTCGTGACAAAGAGTTACCGATTCCAACCCTATATTTGATGGGGGAGCGTGACTATATGTTTATTCAGCCAGTTAAAGATATGGTTGCTATGCATGAGAAAAGTGAGCTTTGGGAAATTCCCAATTGCGGCCACGTATGTAATATCGAGCAGCCGGAAGTCTTTAACCGCGTTTCTATCGACTTCATCAACAAACAGTTAACGCTGAAAGCGTAGCCGTTCTCTAATTGTTCTCTGAGCCGCAGTTCCAACATAATCCGAACTGTGGTTCGTTTTGTTCCCCACAATGCTCACAACGCCATTCAGGCTCATTTCCGTTTATAGGGTGCAAGTAGTCACGGACAATGGCTTCTGATTGTTTTATGAAGCTGAGGTTCAGCAGCCAGACATAAGGTGATGAAGACTCGTCAAAAGGAATTTCCCCACGAACGCTAAAAAGGGTTTCCCCTCTTACTTCGCAGGGAATGCTTTGCTGACGTAATAATCCGCACACGATATGTGCTTCAGCTGGGTGCTGAGCTATGAATATTTTCATACTACTCGTTGGTGACCGCTCTCTTTTGAAGTTTAGACAGTAACCATTTAGCTATGAAAGGGAATACTCCCAATAAGGCGAAAGAGAGCAACACCGTTGGCGAAACAATGCCTGCAAGTGTCTTTATCTCGGCTAACTGTGTGCCTGCGTTAAGGTAAACAGCCGTACCCGGAAGCATGCCCAGTTGACTCACTAAATAATAGCGAGCGGTTGAAATAGGTGTTAGCCCCATCAGTAGATTGATAAGGAAGAACGGGAACACGGGAATTAGTCTTAGTGTAAAGAGATAGAAAGAGCCGTCTTTTTTCACACCTGTGTTGATCGCGTTGAGCTTGTCACTGAAGCGTTGTTGAACCCAATTTCTAAGTAAGTAACGACTGCTGAGAAAAGCGAGCGTTGCCCCTATGGTGCTTGCAAAAGAGACTAAGGCAAGGCTAAACCAAAAGCCAAACAAAGCGGCTCCGAGTAGAGTGACAACCGCTGCGCCGGGAATGGAAAAGGCGGTAATAACCACATAAGCAACAAAATATATCAGCGCTGAGTAGAGAAGGTTTTGCTCAATGTAGTGAGAAAGGTTTGCTTGTTGAGCTTTTGCATTCTCAAGAGTTAGATATTGGCTAAATTCAATACCGAGAAAAACAACCACAGCGACTAAAACTAAACCCAGTATCAGTTTACGACTCATTAATTACTCCAAAATAGTCGGCTCATTATTATTAAATGTCCTTCATCTATGGTTAATAAGAAAGGGAAAGTCGATTTTTAATTTCAATCTGGGTTCACTTTTCTTAAATACAGAAAGCTTCTGAAAAACAAAAAGCACTCGTAGAGAGTGCTTTTATAAGTAAGGTGAGTTTTTACTCAAAGCTTCTGCATTAACTCGTCACGACGAGATTGAGGAATCACCGACCAGTGTTTACCTTCAATTGCACCTTCTAATGCCCAAAGTAACTCTAAACCAACAGTTGTGTTGTGAGTCTCTTGTACCGCTCTGAACGCGGCGAGTGCACCTTTTTGTTGAAGCATATCAACAGAATCGATGCCTGCTTTTTTCAGCATACGCTCTGTAGCCAGACGCATGTTAGGCAGATCTTTAAGGCGATCGGGTTTCGCTTTCGCTTGAGTTTCACGTTCTTGCTTTGCTGCTTCTAAAGCCTGTTTCGCCTCTTCAATAATCTGCTCTGGGGTTTCCCAAGCATTTTCAGGTAAAGCGAAATATTTTGTAACAACAGGGAAACCACGTTTCTTATAAACGTAAGGTTCATACCCTTGTTGTTGGAAATTTTTTGAGGAGTGATCATCTGCGCGAATGTGCAGTCGGTCGTTAACCACTAGAGCGAACATCGCGTCGTCGATGAAAATGCCGAACCCTCCGAACATAGAACGTGATTTTACACATCCTAGCTGCTCAAAAAGCCGCATTGAGTCTTTTAGTACTGGTTTATCCATGCTGTTAGTCTCGGTGTATTAACTAATACGCCACCAAATTCAGGTCCGAGAGAATAGCAAAAAAATACATGAAGTATGTCAATCAATAGTCAACTCATGTATAGATTTTTGCCATCGGCAACCCCGCTACCTACCAGTGATGAATGAACATCGTTTGGTTTAGGCCGGAGGCTTTGCGTCCCATCCTTTCAAATGGTTTGCCCTGTGCGTGACACTAGACTGAAAATAATAATCAAAAACTTGAATTAGCATCACATTTATGTGCACTAAATGTGATTTTAGTTCAGAAAATGAACTTTATGTTTACTGTTTTTATTACAATCGAAAAATTTTGCGAGAGACTTCTCGCGAGCCCTAGGAAGTTCTAGGGCTCTATTAAGTGTAACTTATTCTTTTGTGAGATCTTTTACTGTATCGCGTTCAACGATTTCTGGATGCATTTCAAAGATACGGCGTTCGTGTTCTTTGTCTTTAATGCGTTCTAGCAGGATTTCGAAAGCGTTTTTACCCACACGACGTTTCGGTTGGTGGATAGTTGTCAGTGGTGGTGAGAAATACTCAGCCAATTCAATGTTGTCGTAACCAATCACGGAAATATCGTCAGGTACACGAACCCCTTTCTGTTGAAGACGAGACATTAGACCCAGCGCCATGGTGTCGTTAAAACAGAACACTGCGGTTGGCATTTTATCCATTGCGATGATCTTATCGGCTGCTAGAACGGCAGTGTCGCACTCAAAGTTGCCTTCTAGAATCCAGTTATCATTTACTTCTAGATTGGCTTCGCCCATCGCGCGACGGAAACCAGCTATTCGTTCCTGGCAAGCCAGTTTGTTTAAATGGCCGCTGAGGCAAGCGATGTCTTTGTGTCCTCTGTCGATAAGGTACTTAGTTGCTAAGTAGCCACCTAGTTCAGAGTTGTCGATAATCTTGTCGGCTTTAGACGCTTCTGGACCCCAGTCCATAATAACTTTTGGAATGTCAGCATGCGCATTAAGCATTTCTGATAGTTCAGGAGTGAAGTCAGAACACATCACCAGAATACCATCGACACGTTTTTCAGCCAGCATTCGAATGTAGTCTCTTTGCTTCTCGTAAATACCACCCGTGTTACACAGAATTAGCGTATAACCTTGTCGGTAACAGTAGCTTTCTACGCCGTCGATAACTTCAGAGAAGAATAGGTTGGTGGATTGAGTAACCAACATACCGATAGTACGTGTTGTATTGCATTTCAAGCTACGTGCTACCGCACTTGGTGCGTAGTTTAGCTCTTTTACTGCTTCAAGAACTTTCTCTTGAGTTGCTTCTGCTACAAAGCGAGTTTTATTAATAACGTGTGATACGGTTGTGGTTGATACGCCTGCTAAGCGAGCAACGTCTTTAATCGTAGCCATAGATTTGTCCTGTTTTGACTGCTGATTTTAGCTAAATTTTATTAGGTCAAACAAACCCGTTTACTGGCCGGATTCAGCAGCGGCGAAGTTGAAAAGCTTCTAGCCTAAAGTCACTAAAACACAAAAACCGCTTTGAAACAGCGGTTTGCGTTTTAAATAATGATTAATCATATTTTTGTTGTTGAGTTTAAACCGCAAACGGTTAGCTCGCAACGACAAATCATAAGCGCAAACTCAACGGTAGTCACAATTCATTGCCTAAAATGAGCTGTCGGCGAGAATCAGTCGCCAGTAAGGTAATGTAAATCAAGTTGTAGAAAAGCAACTAATAATACGGAGATTGAAGAATAAAACCCTAATTTGTCCACACTTGAGCAATGAAGAGAAAATTCTGGCACCCAGCTCAGTAAATGATTACGGATATAGTCTGCTTGAAACTGAAGTGCTTTCTCCATATGCGGCTCTTTTTCCAGTTCATTCGAACGGATAATTAGGTGGCCAAGAAAATCCAACTCGATAGAAAGATGATCATAAGACTCATCTGCCTGTTTCTGTACATGAACGCCATTTTGTTCCATCAGATCCGCAATCGCTTGTGCTGGGGATATATCAACAAGCTTAGATTTATCAAAATAGAGTGAAGCATAGGGTAGTGCAGAATTTTCATCACATTTTGAAAATAGATGATCAAAGCTATTGGCTATTTGAACTTGAGCATCCTGTTGCCTGAGGAGCCGGTCGAGGACAGAGATGAACTTTTGGCTAGGTTCTGCTAAATGCGCATTCTCACCAAGACCTGCTAGGAAGTTATGAATTTCTGGGGAATCATAACGTGATAACTCTTGTGTAGAGAGCTCATGAGTAAACAGACCTGAAAGCCACCAATAAATTTCAGCACGTTTGTCATTGAATGCTTTAATTTCTTTCATCGCTTAGCTCCGGTTCAGCCTTTTTCTAAGTCTAAGCAATAATTGCGCTTTATATGAAATTTACTGATTAATTTGTTTGGAAATTGTGCTGTAAAGATAAGAAAAAACCCGCACTAGGCGGGTCTTAACAGAGTGTGATGATTACGACTGGTTTTGTGTTACGGTTTCTTCATAACCAGCGACATAGTCACGCAGACTCTGCCAAAGCTGACCTAAACTCTCGTGCCAGAATCGCTCGGTTTGTTCCAAATAACGTGCTTTAGGCGTGTACTTTTCCCAAGGTTGCGCGATGTTTACTTGCGCCAGAAAGTTGGTCGGCGCTGGAATGGGGTTTAGCCCAGCCGATTCAAACTCTTTAATTGCTCTTTCCATGTGGCTAGCCGAAGTAACCAATACGAGCTTTCTGTTTTGCACGAAAGCTGCGGCTTGTCTTGCTTCTTCCCATGTATCTTTAGCTGTTTCCAACAACACGATATCGGATTTTGCGACGCCAAGAGCCAAAGCAACACGCGCCAGCATACGAGCATGACTGAACTCACTGCCGCCGGAATAGCCAGAAAGAATCAGTTTAGACCCCGGATACATGCGAACGATGCGTATACCTTCGGCTAAACGCATTAGTGCAGTACGAGAAAGTTCCGATGTAGGCGGTATATCGTCGTCAACAACATGGCCGTTACCTAACACCATTACATAGTCAATTGCCCCTTCCACAGGAAGGAAAGCAGAGTATTGACGCTCCAGTGGCATCAATAAGCGAGTTGATATTGGTTGGAACGAAATAAGGAAAAGACTGGTGAGTGAAAATAAAACGATTAGGCTGCCAGTCTTGCGCTTGGCAGTAAACATAATCAGCATTAAGCCGATGAATCCCACAATCAGCAGTGCTGGCAAGGGCATTAAAAAGGATGAAACAATCTTTTTCAGCTCAAACATAAACAAAATAGTCCGAAAAAACAGCACTTGATAATAAAAAGGAATAAACCCTCTTTATTCCTGCTATTCCTATGACAAAATAGCAGCACGAATTCTTTATCATAACTCAAGCCGCCGTGACAGAAGATCGCAATTTCGACGATATTGCCCACAAATTTGCAAAAAACATCTATGGCTCTGACAAAGGAGAAATCCGCCAAGTCATTGTTTGGGAAGATCTCACACAGATGTTAACAAATTTTGACCAGTCAGAAGCTCCATTGCATGTCCTTGATGCAGGAGGTGGACTCGCGCAGATGTCACAGAAGATCGCCAAACTTGGGCATCGTGTCACCTTGTGTGATCTTTCTTCTGAAATGCTCAATCTAGCCAAACAGGATATTGCCAATCATGGTTTGCTTGATCAATATCGTCTGGTTCATTCTCCTGTGCAAAATATTCAGGAGCATTTGAGTGAACCCGTCGATGTGTTGATGTTTCACGCAGTGATGGAATGGTTGGCAGACCCTAAACCTGCATTGGAAAACTTGTTAGATCAAGTTAAACCGGGAGGGATGGCGTCTATCATGTTCTACAACTATCACGGGTTGGTATATAAAAATGCGGTTTGTGGCAATATTCCTCATGTATTAGAGGGGATGCCGCATCGAAAACGATTCAAGCTCCAACCTCAAACCGGATTACTTCCTACGGAAGTGTACCAATGGATAGAGGACGCAGGGTTTGAGATACAAGGAAAATCGGGTATTCGCTGTTTCAGTGATTATATTGGCAATGTGAAAAACATGGGCGAATACCAATACGATGATGTATTGGCTTTAGAACGAAAATTTTGTCGTCAGGAGCCATACCTCTCATTAGGCCGATACATACATGTATGGGCTAAGAAAAAACAATAACAGGAATAACAATGGGTGAGTTAACTCAGAAAGCTGTTGAGCAACCTATTGATGAATTGGTTAGCTGGGTAAAACAGCATGATTTCTCATTAAATCTATCGACTGAGCGACTCGCATTTCTCATTGCAATTGCAGTGCTGAGTAACGAAAGATTTGATGAAGAACTCGGTGAAGGCGAGTTGCACGATGCATTCACTATAGTCACTCGAATGTTTGAAGATACAGGTGAAGCATCCGCTTTTCGTGCTAACAACGCCATTAATGAGCTAGTTAAACAACGTCTTATCAGTCGCTTTACCAGCGAACTCAATGAAGGGGCGAGCATATATCGACTGTCGCCACTGGCGATAGGCATAACCGATTACTACGTTCGTCACCGAGAGTTCTCTAAGCTGAAGCTGTCTATCCAACTCTCTATGTTGGCTGACGAAATGGCAAAAGCTGTCGAATCTGCGCAGCAAGGTGGTTCAGTTGGACACTGGAAAAAGAACGTTTTCGGTGTGCTGAAATACTCTGTGGGTGAGATCTTTGACCGTATTGATTTAAACCAACGTGTCATGGATGAGCAGCAGCAATCCGTAAAAGAGCAAATCGCAGAGCTTCTGAACAAAGATTGGCGTGAAGCCATCAATAACTGTGAAGAGCTACTTTCAGAAACATCTTCAACATTGCGCGAGCTGCAAGATACTTTGCAAACCGCTGGCGATGATCTTCAAACTCAGATTTTAGATATTCAGGAGATTGTGTATGGTAATCCTGAACTTGAGTTTATTGAAGAGACCTTATTCAGCTTGCAGATGAAACTCGACCGAATCACGAGTTGGGGTCAGCAGGCGATTGACTTGTGGATTGGCTATGACCGCCACGTACATAAGTTCATTCGTACCGCTATTGATATGGACCAAAACCGAGCGTTTAGCCAACGCCTGCGTCAATCCTTCAATGACTACTTTGAGCAACCTTGGTATTTAACCTATGCCGATGCTGAGCGTTTGATGGATCTTCGTGATGAAGCGCTAGTGCTTCGCGATGACGAAGTGACAGGTAGCGTTCCTGACGAAGTAGAGTACGAAGAATTCCAGCAAGTAAACGATGAACTTGCTGAGAGAATTGGCGCAATGCTGCAAGTGCATAAAGACCAAGGACAAGCGATAGATTTGGGTGCTGTATTGCGCGATTACCTCGCCACTCATCCAAAAACTCATCATTTTGATTTAGCACGAATAGTTGTTGATCAAGCCGTTCGACTCGGTTACTCCGAATCGGACTACCGCGCGATTCAGCCGGACTGGCAAGCAATCAACGATTTTGGTGCAAAGGTACAAGCAAATGTCATCGACAGATATTAATGAATACATGCCAGAGAATCTGGCGAAAGCGATCAGCAATCCGCTTTTCCCTGCACTGGACAGTGCCTTGCGTGCGGGGCGACATGTTTCCAGCGACGATTTAGATAATCACGCATTCCTATCGGATTTTGAAACGGAACTGGCGCAATTTTACCAACGTTACAACACCGAACTGGTACGCGCCCCTGAAGGCTTCTTCTACTTACGTCCGCGTTCTACAACACTTATCAACCGCAGTATTTTGTCCGAGCTGGACATGCTGGTGGGTAAAGTGCTCTGTTTCCTTTATCTTAGCCCTGAGCGTTTGGCTCATGAGGGTATCTTTACCAATCAAGAGCTGTATGAAGAGCTGCTTGCGCTAACCGATGAGAAAAAACTCATGAAGTTAGTGACGAACAGAGCCAACGGTTCGGATTTGGATAAAGAGAAACTGTTTGAAAAAGTTCGAGCATCACTTCGTCGTTTACGTCGTCTTGGCATGATTATCAATATCGGCGAAACCTCAAAATTCAGTATCAGTGAAGCGGTATTCCGTTTTGGTGCTGATGTACGAGTAGGTGACGATATGCGTGAAGCGCAGCTGCGCCTGATCCGCGATGGTGAAGCAGTTGTGCATACTCAGGAACCAAATCAACATAGTTTGTTAGATGATGGTTCATTAGAGGAAGACTTGTTAGACGAGGATTCCCTAACAGATCAAGAGCAAGTCGATGATACAGAATTGGAAGGTGAAGCATGATTGAAAGAGGTAAGTATCAATCGCTGACCATGGTCAACTGGAACGGCTTCTTTGCTCGTACTTTTGATATTGATGGCTTAGTAACGACACTATCTGGCGGTAACGGTGCCGGTAAATCGACCACTATGGCAGCGTTTATCACTGCGCTTATCCCTGACCAAAGCTTACTGCATTTCCGCAATACGACAGAAGCGGGTAGCTCGCAAGCATCTCGTGACAAAGGTCTGTTCGGTAAATTACAACCGGGTGCTTGTTACGCAGCACTTGATGTGGTGAACTCTCGCAAACAACGCTTATTGTTTGGCGTGAAGCTGCAACAAGTCGCTGGTCGTGATAAGAAAGTGGATATCAAACCATTCCTTATTCAAGGCTTGCCAAGCCATATCAAACCGACTGATATCCTAATCGAAACGGTTTCAGACAAGCATGCGCGCGTACGTCAAATCAACGATGTGAAAGCCGCAGTATCTGCGATTGAAGGTGCACACTTCAAAGCGTTTAGCTCTACCGTGGATTACCACGCGCAAATGTTTGAGTTTGGCGTTCTGCCGAAGAAACTGCGCAGTAGTGGTGACCGCTCTAAATTCTATCGTTTAATTGAAGCGTCTTTATACGGTGGTATTTCAAGTGCGATTACTCGTTCGCTTCGTGATTACCTATTGCCGCAAAATGGCGGCGTTAAGAAAGCGTTCCAAGATATGGAATCGGCGCTGCGTGAAAACCGCATGACGCTTGAAGCGATCAAATCAACCCAAGCCGACCGCGATCTGTTTAAACACCTGATTACTGAATCAACCAACTACGTAGCAGCTGACTACATGCGTCACGCAAACGATCGTCGCAATAAAGTCGGTCAGACGCTTGAACTGCGCAAAGAGTTAATGAGCTCTCGTGAAACCTTGATTGAGCAAAACAGTTTGCTTAACCGAGTGCATGAAGAACTTGAAATGTTGGTAGAACAAGAGTCTGCACTTGAGCAAGACCATCAAGGTGCTTCTGACCATCTGCAACTGGTTCAAAACGCATTGCGCCAGCAAGAGAAGATTGAACGCTATCAGGATGATCTTGAAGAGCTGAACATGCGTCTTGAAGAACAGATGATGGTGGTTGAAGAAGCTCAGGAGCGCTTATTAGAAGCCGAAGAGCAGGCCACAGTTGCGGAAGAAGAGGTGGATAGCCTTAAGACGCAACTGGCCGATTACCAACAAGCACTGGATGTTCAGCAAACCCGTGCACTGCAATACCAACAAGCATTGCAAGCGCTAGATAAAGCGCAGCAGCTACTGGGTGATGAAGCCATCACTGCTGAAAACGCCGTAGCGAAAGTGGCAGAGCTTAAGCAGCAGCAGGAAGAGCGCACTTCAGAGTTACTGTCTCTGAAACACAAACTCGATATGTCGTCTGCGGCAGCATCTCAGTTTGAGAATGCGTTTAGCTTAGTGAAGCGCGTGTTGGGCAATGTTGAACGCCAAGATGCAGCTCAAGAAGCAAGAACACTGATTCGTCGTGCGAATGAAGCACAACAAGTGACGCAAAACGAACAACAATGGTATGCGCAGCAACGAGATTTAGAACGTCGCTTAGAGCAACAAACCGCTGTTCGTAAACTTGTTGATGAGTACCAAAAACAACACAACGTCACTTTGAGTGATGAAATGGCGGTTGAGCAAGAGCTAGAACGTCATCAAGCAGTATTGGAAAACTTAGAATCGACACAAGAAGAACTGCGTGAAAAACGCAGTGAACAGCGTCGTCTAGAGCAAGACCAAGTGCAGAAGATCACTCAGCTTGAAGCTATCGCTCCTGCTTGGATTAAAGCCAACGATGCACTAGAAATTCTGCGTGAGCAAAGCGGTGCAGAGCTGGCTAACAGCCAATCTGTTATGGCAGAAATGCAACAGGTATTGGAGCAAGAGAAAGTCCAATCCAACGCGAAAGATAAGCTTGCTGAGCGTCGTGAGGTTCTAGAGCAAGAAATTGAACGTTTAGCGTCTCCAAGTGGTTCGAACGACCCTCGCTTGAAAGGTTTAGCCGATACGCTTGGCGGTGTGTTGCTGTCAGAAATTTATGACGATATCACCATTGAAGATGCGCCATATTTCAGTGCGATGTATGGTCCTGCACGTCACGCGATTGTGGTTTCTGACCTCACAGGTATCAAAGAAAAGCTCATTGAACTGGATGATTGTCCTGAAGATCTCTACCTGATTGAAGGTGATGTAGACGCGTTCGACGACAGCTCATTCAATGCAGAAGAACTTGATGGCGCTGTTTGTGTTCAGTTCAATGATCGTCAGATTCGTTATTCACGTCTGCCAGCTATCCCTCTATTTGGTCGCGCAGCACGTGAACAACGTTTGGAACTATTACGTTCTGAACGCGAAGAAGTAGTGGAACAACACGCGAAAGCAGCTTTTGACTCGCAAAAGCTGCAACGTCTATACACCAGCTTTAATGAGTTTGTCGCCAAGCATCTGCACGTCGCGTTTGATGCAGACCCAGAGCAAGCGATTCAAGTGGCGCGTGATAAACGTAACCAAATCGCTCGTACTCTGGCTGAGTTAGACAGTCAGGATCAACAACAACGCAGTCAAGTGCAGCTAAGTAAACAAGCGATTTCTGCACTGGATAAAATTGCGCCGAACATGTTGCTGATTGAAGACGATTCTTTAGCGGAACGAGTGGAAGAAATCGCGCAAAAGATTGCTCAATTGAGTGAATCGAAAAGCTTTATTTCAGCTCATGGAAAAACCATCGCTGAGCTAGAGAAAGTGGTCAACGCGCTGGATGCAGATCCAGAGCAATTCGACGCACTGGAAGAGCAATATCAGCAAGCGGATGCACAACTTCAACAATTGAAAGCGCAGATCTTCGCGTTATCTGATTTGGTTGAACGTCGTCATCACTTCGCTTATTCAGACTCAGTGGATATGTTGAGTCAAAGCAGTGAATTAAGTGAGCAGTTGAAAGCGAAGCTAGTTCAAGCGGAAAGTACTCGTAATCGTACTCGTGAAGAACTGAAACAGTCTCAAGCACAAATTGGTCAATACAATCAGGTATTGGCATCGCTGAAGAGCTCGCATCAGGCAAAACTAGAAACGGTTCAAGAGTTTAAGCAAGAACTACAAGAGTTCGGTGTTCATGCTGATGAAGGTGCGCTAGAGCGCGCGCAACGTCGTCGTGATGAACTGTATGAACGTCTGCATACTTCTCGAGCTCGTAAGAGTGAATACGAACGTACCATTACATCAACTGATCTTGAGATGAAAGCGCTGGTGAAGCGTCTTAAGAAAGTTGAGAAAGACTACCGTGACTTACGTACTTTCGTCGTCAATGCGAAAGCGGGTTGGTGCTCTGTACTGCGTTTAGCGCGCGAAAATGATGTAGAGCGTCGTCTGCACAAACGTGAACTTGCGTATCTGTCTGCGGATGAACTGCGTTCTATGTCAGATAAATCATTGGGTGCTCTGCGTCTCGCTGTCGCAAACAATGAAGATCTGCGTGATGCACTACGTCAGTCGGAAGACAATGCTCGTCCTGAACGTAAAGTATTGTTCTACATTGCGGTTTATCAGCATCTTCGTGAGCGTATTCGTCAAGACATCATTCGTACTGACGACCCAGTTGAAGCTATCGAAGAGATGGAAGTGGAGCTGGCGCGTCTAACCGAAGAACTGACTCAACGTGAAAACCGTTTGGCTATCAGCTCTGAATCTGTGGCGAGCATTATTCGCAAAACCATTCAGCGTGAACAAAACCGAATCCGCATGCTGAACCAAGGCTTGTCAAACATCGCCTTTGGTCAGGTGAAAGGCGTTCGTCTGAATGTTAAAGTTCGTGAAAGCCATGAAATCCTATTAACAGGATTGTCAGACAACCATGAGCAACACAGAGATCTGTTTGAAAGTTCTCGCTACACCTTCTCAGAAGCGATGGCGAAGCTATTCCAACGTGTGAACCCACATATCGAT
The DNA here is from genome assembly GCF_021726015.1 of Vibrio sp. A1-b2. NCBI lineage: Bacteria > Pseudomonadati > Pseudomonadota > Gammaproteobacteria > Vibrionales > Vibrionaceae > Vibrio > Vibrio sp. A1-b2. Next base: position 222,698 of record NZ_JAKKCI010000001.1, on the reverse strand, counting down.
ATGGGTCAGCGTTCGGCTCAGGTTCTGGGCGAAGAGATGCTGGATTACCGTAACTACTTAGAGCTGAGTGTTGAGGTAAGCCGTGGTTCAGATGGCTGGTTGCAAGCGGAATCTGGCGCACTGTCTACTGGTGAGGCGATTGGTACTGGTCAGTCAATTCTGTTGATGGTGGTTCAAAGCTGGGAAGAAGAGTCTCGCCGTCTGCGTAGCAAAGACATCGTTCCATGTCGTCTGCTGTTCTTGGATGAGGCTGCGCGTCTTGACTCTAAGTCAATCGCAACGCTGTTCGAGTTGTGTGATCGCCTAGATATGCAGCTTCTGATCGCTGCTCCTGAAAACATCAGCCCAGAGAAGGGGACAACCTATAAACTGGTGCGTAAGGTGTTCAAAGATCATGAGCACGTGCACGTGGTTGGCTTAAGAGGCTTCGGACAAACTGAAAAGCCGAAATCTGAAGAGCAGTTATTAGCAGAAGAACTCAGTTAATAACGGAAACCTAATAAAAAACGCCTTCTTAAAAGAAGGCGTTTTTGTTTCTAATCACACAAGGTTTAAAGGTAGTAAACCTCAAGCGCAGTTGTATTTGTTAACTTAAATAAGCCTTACTAACGGAAACACACTGATTAACGACGTCTGAAATGGAACCCGTGATATCAATTTGATGAGTATTTGGTTCTTGTGATGAAGGCATTTCAAGAGTAGCGAATTGGCTGTCGAGCAGTGACATAGGCATAAAGTGGCCTTCACGGTTTTGCATTCGTTGTGCGATGATTTCTTTGTCGGCATGAAGATGCAGGAACACCACATTGTTGTTATCTTCGCGTATTTTGTCGCGATAAGTCTGCTTTAGTGCCGAGCACACTATTACGCCGATTTCGTTTTTCTTTTCGATGCTAAAAACAGAATCACGTACTCGTTCAAGCCAAGGGGCTCGGTCATCATCATTCAGTGCCTGACCTTGAGACATCTTGATTACGTTGGCTTTAGGATGCAGATCGTCACCATCAATAAACTTACCGTTAATGGCTTTTGCGAAGTGCTCACCCACGGTTGATTTACCCGTGCAGCATACGCCCATGATGATGAACACCGCAGAATGTTGGTTTTTGTTATCGCTCATAGTTTGACTCAAATTGTTTTTAGTTTTTGTTAGAGGCTTGATTGATGAGGCTTGAACATAGGTCAGAGTGATTACTTCTGACCTATGGGTTGGTTCTTAGATTGGATTGTTAGCGACGGAAGATGCGAACAACGACCTCGTAAGTTTTGCCCGCGGTAATATCTTCAATCATGTTCGATGACAGGCGGTTGCCGTCTACAAAAATGCCTGCTTCACTCTCACTGCTGACGGTTTGGTACTCAACATCGAATGTGGCACCACGGAACTGACGCAATACATGAGCATTTTCCCAGTCAGAAGGTAATTGCGGTGCAATCACAAGTCCTTGCTGGCAACCTTTCAAACCAAATAGCTCTTCAATCACCAAGCGGTAGTACCAAGCGCCAGTACCCGTATTAAACAGGTTGCTTGAGCGTCCTGCGGTTTCAGGGAACTGGTAGTATGCGCCGCGATAGTAGTTTGGAATGTATAGAGGGAGCTGACCTCGTTGAGCAAAGGACTCACTTTCTGGATCGGCTAACATTTTTCTCAGAGTTTTAAAGGCTCTGTCGGACTGCTTAATGTTGTACATACTCGCAGCATAGAAAGCAGCGGCATGGTTATACACAGAGCCATTTTCGCCGGAACCAGGCCATTTTTGTGTCACACGGCCAACATCTTCTCGCATAGCCGTAAACGCAGGTGCGCATAGCATCACACCATAAGGCGTATCCAACTGTTCATCGACGGCTTTGAGCATTCGTGCGGTTTGTTGTTCATTAGGCATATTGGCTAGGAAAGCCCAACTTTGCGTATTTAAGAAGATACGTCCTTCTTTGTCCTGTGGAACGCCAAAAGTCACACCATCATCAGTGATACCACGAGCATACCAGTCGCCTTGCCATAAATACTCGTCGGCAATAACCGCTAGTTCATCGACGGTTTGTTGGAACTGGTCGATTTTCTCACTGTGATTAACAGCACGTGATTGGCGAATCCAGGATTGCAGAGCAAAACTTAGTGCTTGGGTTAACCAGCCTGAAACCCCTTTGCCTTTGTAACCCACCATATTCATTGGGTCACACCAATCTCCTTGAGCAATATAAGGCAAGCCGCGTTCATCACGGGCGTGACACATATATTCCATAGCAAGGTTCATGTGCTCCAATACGCTGCTCTTCTCATCAGAATCCGCCCAAGCAACAGGTTCATCCAGCAGTGCCCAGTCATTAGTCTCATTCAAATAAGCTTCCAGAATGAGTGTTAACCAGACTGAGTGGTCGGTATGAGGGATCTGGTTGATATATTTTAATTCGGCTTCAGGTGTTAATAGAATGCCGTCAGGCATTTCACCGTCACGTTTCTGCTGTGACAGAGAAGTGAGAATAACCTGTTTAGTCTCTTGGCTGTTGACATAAGCCATGCCCATGCCATCTTGCAAATAGTTACGTGTTTGTGGGTCAGTGGTTAATCGATGCGTATCCCCGTGGTAGAACACTTGACGAGGCAGCCAGTTATTAACGAACTGATCAAAGATTTTGTCCGGTGTTGATACCTGCAACACCCCTTTACCTGACTCAATATAACTCTCGTAGCGAGCGACAGTCTGGTTCTTATTCGCACCCAGAGTCTGTTCTAGGGTGTGGCTGATCTCCGCTTTATTCAATGCAGGACCGAATACAAAGTTAAACTCTTGTTCTTCTTCAGATTGCAGGTCTAATGAAAACTGCATAATGCACGCAGGCATTTCATAGTAGTTTGCCTGATCGCTTAATGAACTACCTTGTTGAAGGGCGGTTGGATTATGTAAACCACCTTGTCCTTCGAAACGAGGAATGCTGGTTTCAAAATGAGTCGGGCGTACATCACAGGCGAAGTATGTGATGTCTTTAAGATGTTTGTTCTTTTCGTAGTCTTCAAGCTTTTGATATGGCGTGATCGAGGTACAAACAATTGAATTCAGCGTCTCATCATAGTGAGCCGCCATGTTCATCCAAGACATATAGCCGACCGGAAAGTAAGGGACGAGCGAAATTTTTCTCGTCTTACTGTCACGATTCACAACCTTGACTTTCCAAAGCTCAGCAACAAAATCGGCACTAAGGGTCAGCGTCATTTCCATTTCGATACCCAAGTGCTTGATATGCCATTTAATATCATTGAGACCGGGTAGGAACTGATAGCTGTCCAATTCTTTCTTCATTGGTGCAAAAGGCGCTGAGAACATTTCACCACTTTCATCATCTCTCAGATAGAAAAAGCGACCTGGATGGTGAGCGAAGTACGGTTGCTCTGGCTGCATAAAACTGGTGGCAGCCATATTCGGGTTGTGAGCGTATTTTTTAGGCTCAGGATTCATATATTGAGCTACAGCGTAACCTTGACAATTCACATGAATCATCATCTTCTTATTCCATAAATATCCCGCGCTGTTGGGTACTAGAGTTGGGTCATCTAGTAAGAAGCGTTTGCCGGAGTCAATATAGTGTGTCATTCAATAGCCCTCTGAAATACTACTTAGTTTTCAACTGTTTTACTGAGTGTGTTGAATTGCGGATGGATAGCGTCGGTTCAAAACGAGTCTTTATCGGGAGCGATTCGCCGTAACATAAATTGAGAATTTGATGGCAAGCATTGATAGAGATTTCTTCTAGTGGAATGCGCACACTGGTTAGCGATGGTGAGGCATATTCTGCCAAGTCAATATCGTCATAACCAATCACCGATACCTGCTTACCGACTACGATACCTTGTTCGTTCAGTGTGGAAATTGCCGCCATGGCGCTGTTGTCGTTACCGCAAAATAGAGCGGTAAATGGAATGCCTTTATCAATCAGACGTTGAGTGGCAGCACGACCCAGTTCAAAACTGTAGCCGCCGGATTCAATTAACTCTGGTTTCACCTCAATGTCAGATTCCGCTAGTCGATCTATGAAGCCCTGATGACGGCTGATGGCATCTTGTGCATTCATACGTCCAGTGACGATGGCAATTTCAGTGTGGCCCAGTTCAATGAGGTGCTCAGCCGCTAGGCGACCACCTTGGTAATGATTGGCGCAGAAGGTTTTATCTATTAACTCTTCGATATCACGGTTAATAAACACAACCTTAGGGTAGCGAGCTTCGATCTTCGCTAACTGGATAACAGATAGCTCAGGGCAGGACATCAAAATGCCGTCGCAATCCCGCTCAATTAAGTAATCGAGGCACTTGATTCGCTCTTCATCGTTTTGCGCATCTTCAGCGTTGGCCAGAATGATGTGCTTGTCCCGTTTGCGTAGTTCTCGTTCTATGGTCTGCAACATTTTTCTATGAAATGAGCCAGAGAAAGAGGGCACCCAAAGGCCAACAATATCTGAACGCTTTGACGACAATGAGCGCGCCATACTGTTCGGGCGATAGTTTAATTCAGCCATAGCTGCAGCGATTTTTTTGGCTGCTTTGGGTGAAACAGAAGCGTTTCCAGATAGATGTCTGGAAACGGTTCCGACTCCAACTCCAGCTAACTTAGCTACATCTTTTATAGTCGCCATAGATCTCTACTCACTTACCTAAAGTACTGCTTTAAGCCCATGGTAGAGCCATATTTTGCATATTTACAGATTTTTTTTGCCTAAAACTATTAATTTATGCAATTAGTGATCAAATCCTCATATTGATATATTTAATAAAAGATCTTCTAGAAGAGTCCAATATATAGATATATAAAATATAAAAATGGAATCGATTCCATTTTGAACCATTAAGATTCAGCGTTAATTATTATTAATAGACACAATAACGAACTCTAAAGGTACCCCCAATGATTAAGAAACTTACTCTGGCTGCCGCCATAACCCTCGCTACCACGCCAGCTTTTGCTAAGGAAGAAGCAGAAGTGATGCACTGGTGGACTTCCGGCGGCGAATCCGCAGCGATCAAAGTCTTGGCCGATTCATTTGAGGCGCAAGGTGGAACTTGGAAAGATAGCGCAGTTGCGGGTGGTTCAAATGCTCGTAGCGCGGCAATCAACCGTATGATTGGTGGTTCCCCAACGACAGCGGCTCTATTTAATACTTCTCAGCAGTACCACGAGATGATCGCAGAAGACATGCTGAACAACATCGATGAAGTAGCGAAAGCCAATAACTGGGAATCAATCTTGCCGCAACCAACGTTGAATGCCATCAAAGTTAATGGTCATTTCTATGCTGCTCCTGTGAACATTCACATGCCAGGTTGGTTCTGGTATTCAAAAGAGGCGTTTGCTAAAGCAGGTATAGAGAAAGAGCCAACCACTGTTGATGAACTATTTTCTGCTCTAGACAAGCTCAAAGCTGCTGGCTATATCCCTCTGGCTCTTGGTGGTCAAAACTGGCAAGAAAACCTAATGTTCGCAACGGTTCTAAGTAACGTAGGCGGCAAGCAACTTTACCTTGACGCGCTAGGTAAACGTGATAGTGAAACTCTTAACTCAGCTGAGTTTAGAAAGGTTGTTGATACTTTCTTGAAACTTAAGCCATACGTAGATGCAGGCTCTCCGGGTCGTAACTGGAATGATACAACCAGCCTTGTTATCAATGATAAAGCAGGTATTCAAATCATGGGTGACTGGGCGAAGGGTGAGTTCACTCAAGCCAACAAGATCCCAGGTCAAGATTACGGTTGTTTCCCAGGTTTGGGTGATGATTCTCTTTACATCGTGGGCGGTGACGTATTCGTATTCCCGAAAACCGACGATAAAGGGCAAATCGCAGTTCAGAATAAACTGGTTGAATCAATGCTCAGCCCTGAGACGCAAGTTAAGTTCAACAACCTGAAAGGTTCGATCCCAGTTCGTACCGATATCGATGTTTCAAGCATGGATATTTGTGCACAGAAAGGTGCGGCGATCCTGAAAGTGGCAGAACGTCAGGTACCAGATGGTTCAATGCTGATGGAAGAATATCTGTACGGTTCACTTAAAGATGCAGTGACAGAAGTATGGAACGCGCAAGAGATGACGACAGATAAAGCTGTCACTATCTTTACTCAAGCGCTTCGTGACTAATATTACTTTCACTGACAAGGCGTACGTATGTGCGCCTTTTTAAAGAATGTCTCTCTTATTTTGACTTATCGTGGAGTGCATCGATGAATGTTGCTGCGGTGCAAAGACACCTAAAACGTAACGCACTTGCCTATTTGGCAGCCTTACCCATGGCACTGACCGTGTTGATTGCCTATATGGGCACTATGTTCTGGTCGGTTCGTCTTTCGTTTTCTAGTTCAAGAATGTTGCCTAAAAGTGACTTCGTTGGATTCGCTCAGTATGAGCGACTATTCAGTACTTCCCGCTGGGTGACTTCGCTGGAAAACCTACTGGTCATTGCTTTTTTGTTCCTCGCAATCTGTTTTGTGCTGGGCTTTTTATTGGCTGTTTTTATAGATCAAAAAATCAAAGCTGAGAGCTTCTTCAGAACCGTATTTTTGTTCCCTTATGCCATGTCTTTTATCGTCACTGGCTTAGTGTGGCAGTGGATATTTAATCCACAGTTAGGTATCCAAAAAACCATGATCTCTTTGGGGTGGGAGACTTTCTCTTTTGATTGGATTGTTAACCCCGATATGGTGCTTTATACCGTTGTTATTGCTGCGGTGTGGCAGGGGGCTGGTCTTGTCATGGCGCTGCTTCTGGCTGGTCTTCGTGGTATTGATGAAGACTTGTGGAAAGCGACCAAAATTGACGGTATTCCAACTTGGCGTGTCTATATCAGCATTATTTTACCTATGCTGCGCCCAATGATTATCACTACTGTCGTTTTACTTTCTATCAGCATCATCAAGATGTATGACGTCGTTGTCGCGATGACTGGCGGTGGCCCCGGTGTGGCAAGTGAAGTTCCAGCTAAGTTCATCATGGACAACCTATTTGAACGCGCCAATATCGGATTGGCGACGGCAGCATCGACCGTGATGCTAACGACTGTCTTGTGCTTAATCGCGCCATTCATCTACTCAAATTACATTAAGAAATAAGGTAGGTAACTTATGTCTGCGACACATTCACCTACAATGAAATTGACTGCATCAGAGCGACCGATGTCAGTCAAAGCACAATGGGGACGCTTTGGTGTTTATGGGTTTTTAATCATTACAGCATTGTTCTTTTTGTTGCCTCTTTACGTGATGCTGGTGACCTCATTTAAAGAACTGGACGAGATTCGTCTATCTTCTATTTTTGCTCTTCCGCAAAACTTTTCGTTGGATGCATGGAAAACGGCATGGAGCAGCGCTTGTACTGGCTTGGAGTGTAATGGTCTACAAGTCGGTTTTTGGAACTCAGTCCGTATCTTAATTCCAAGTGTGGTTATCTCAGTGCTATTTGGTGCCATCAATGGATACGCGTTGTCATTTTGGAAAATTAAGGGTGCGAATCTGCTTTTTGCTTGCCTACTGCTAGGCGCATTTATCCCTTATCAAGTGTTTATCTATCCCTTGATTCGAGTTTATGCAGATATTGGTATTTACGGCACTTTGACTGGGGTAGTGGTATCTCACGTCATTTTCGGTATGCCAATTATGACGCTGCTGTTTAGAAACTATTACAGTACTCTACCGATGGAACTGTTTAATGCTGCTCGCATAGATGGAGCAGGTTTCTTCAAGGTGTTCTTCAATATCATGCTGCCAATGTCAGTGCCAATTATCATCGTGGCGGTGATCATGCAGGTGACCAATATCTGGAATGACTTCTTAATCGGTTTGGTTTTCGCGGGTAACGACAACCTGCCAATGACCGTTCAACTCAATAACATCGTGAATACAACAACAGGCGAGCGTGCCTATAACGTCAATATGGCCGCTACTATTCTTACATCACTTGTACCGCTAATCATTTATGTCGCTTCAGGGCGTTGGTTTGTTCGTGGTATCGCCTCTGGTGCAGTAAAAGGGTAATTTTATGGGAATCGTAAACATCAGTAAGCTCGACATCAGTTATGAGTCGACAAAAATCGTTAAGCAGTTAGACCTTGTTATTGATGATGGTGAGTTTCTCGTATTGCTTGGCCCTTCAGGCTGCGGGAAATCTACGCTACTTAATGCGATCGGTGGTTTGATTGATACCAGTGGTGGAAGCATCCATTTTGATGGCAAAGACGTGACTTGGGCAGACCCAAAAGACCGTGGTATTGGCATGGTATTCCAGTCTTATGCTCTCTATCCAACCATGAGTGTTGAGAAAAACATGTCTTTCGGGCTGCGTATTGCTGGCGTAGATAAAGCGACCATCGATAAGAAAGTTGCTTGGGCTGCCAAGTTGTTGCAACTAGAGCCTTTACTGAAGCGTAAGCCGTCAGCACTTTCAGGCGGACAACGTCAACGTGTTGCGATAGGTCGAGCCTTAGTTCGCGATGCGGATATCTATCTGTTTGATGAGCCGTTATCGAACCTAGATGCGAAACTACGTGCGGAATTGAGGTTAGAAATCAAGAAACTACATAAGACGCTCAAATCAACAATGATCTATGTTACACACGATCAAATTGAGGCGTTGACCCTAGCTGACCGCATTGCAGTAATGAAAGACGGAATTATTCAGCAACTGGATACCCCTCATAATGTCTACAACAAGCCACAAAACCTGTTTGTTGCGACATTCTTAGGTTCTCCAGCGATGAACTGCATTAAAGGGCATCTAAGCGTACATGCGGATAAAGTGCTGTTTAAATCAGCAGATTTGAACATCGATGTGAGTGGATACCCATTTGTTGAACAGCCTGTAGATGGTGCCGCAGTGACGTTAGGTGTTCGTCCTGAACACTTAATTGCAGAGCTTAATGAAGACGCTTCCGAAAACGTTATTCAAGGGGTAGTGGAGTTGGTCGAGCCGATGGGTTCTGATACCTTGGTGTGGACTAAGTTTACCGAGCAGCACACTCTGTCTCACCGAGTGACGTCGGAAGACCAACTTTCTGTAGGCGATTCATTCAAAGTGAAAGTTGAAGCAACCAAATGCTCGATTTTTGATACTCAGTCGACTCAGCGTCTGTAAAGCCGCTGCGCTGAAAAGCCTGTGACGCCTGACTCTTTCTGTTACTCAATGGAAAGCTAGGCTAAGGTTTAGTTTATACGTGCTAAACCTTAAACTCGTTGATAACTTGGAGAAGCTGGCTTTGAGTCGGCTTCTTCATTTTGCTTTTTGGGAATAAAAAATAACAGGGAACATTTATGTCTGAAACTACCTTTAACTGGGGGATTATTGCCCCTGGCCGAATAGCTCACAACTTTGCCAAAGCCCTTAAAGTGGTACCCAATGCAAGTTTGTTTGCGGTAGCCAGCTCTAACCTAGAGCGAGCGAAAGCCTTCGCCCAAGAGTACGATTGCGAGCATGCCTACGACGACTACCAAACTCTGATTGATGATCCTCAAGTTGATGCTATCTACATAGCAAACCCACATCGCTTTCACTTTGAATGTGCTAAAAAATGCCTGATAGCGGGTAAACCGGTACTGTGTGAGAAACCTATCACCGTCAATGAAGCACAAGTTCAAGAATTGGTAAATTTAGCGCAGAAGAATCAAACCTTTTTGATGGAAGCGGTATGGACACGCTTTTTGCCAGTTTGGCAGCAAGTGAAAGTGTGGCTTGAGGAACAACGCATTGGCGAGTTGCGGGTATTGAGTTCATCTTTCTCATTTAATGTTCCGCGTGATGAGAATGATCGCTTGTTAAACAATGAACTTGCTGGTGGTGCCTTGCTTGATACGGGGATTTACAACCTCACCATGTCGCAGTTTGTATTGCAGCGTGAACCAAGCTCAATCGTCGCCAATGGCTTGATAGGCGAAACCAATGTGGATGAGCGTACAAGCGTGATTCTTGATTACGATGGCATAGCCAGTCAGTTCACGTGTGGACTCAATGCCACTTTGGACAACAGCTTTACCATTTATGGCAGTAAAGGAAACATTGCTGTTGATTCTATGTTCTGGGGTGCAACCAAAGCAGTTCTCAATGTTAAAGGCGAAGAAGAGCAGGTGATAGAGCTACCTTTCAGAGCAACAGGGTTTGAATATCAAATCGAAGAGGTGATGAACTGTATTGCTCAAGGCAAACTGCAAAGTGACGTTATCAGCTGGCAGGACAGTATTAATACCATGAAAACCATGGATGAAATTCGCCGACAAATTGGTCTCGAATACCCTTTCTTAAACCGTGATTAGTCGCTTCAATACCGTTAGCTAGGCGGCAGTGCAAAAACACTTCAAAGATAGCTTCCAACACTCAGCCAGCTAATTAAACGCTGGCTGAGTGTTTTCTATTTAAAGTGTAATAGCACGAACTCGATGAACAGGCGTACTCGCATTGGCAGGTTGTCGCGGTCGCGGTACAGCATATGTAATGTGCGGGCTTTACTACTCCAGTCGGGTAGCACGTGATTCATTTCACCCTGAGCTATCATAGGTAGCGCAAAGTAATCTGGCACGTATCCAATACCCAATCCTGTTTTGATGGCGTGAGTTAGCATTACAATTTCATCCACTTCCAGTCTTACCCCCTTATTCGGGTGATAATCAAACTCTTCGCCACTCTCTTTGTGTATCAACTGCCAAGGTATCATAGGGCGACAAATGACTGTGGGATGACCGCACAACTTATCTGGTGTGGTTATTCCGGAAATATCATAGTCAGGATGAGAGCACAAAATGAAGTGGATGTGCTTTAACGGCCTTGCAATCCAGTTGTCGACCACAGTGTTTCCGACTCTAAACACCACGTCCATGCCTTCCGCTTCAATATCAATCAAAGTGTTGGAAAAACTAAGATCTAGCTGAATATCGGGATACTTCAGTAAGAACTCATAAAAAATGGCACGCAGAAACTGAGAGCCTGCATTGATGGGGGCGGAAATGCGGATTTTTCCTTGAGGCTGATACTTATCCCGATGCAGATCTTCGTCAATATCGTTGAGTTCATCAAACAGGGCGACCGAGCGTTGAAAATATTGCTCACCGATACTGGTCAGAACGACGCGATGAGCGTCGCGATTAAGAAGACGAAGTTGCAAATCGGTTTCCAGCTGGCGGATGCGGCGACTCAAAGTTGAGAGCGGCATACTCAAAGATTGGGCAGCGTCTTTGAAACTGCCCAAACGTGCTACAGTACAAAAACAGCGCAGATCGTCTAACGAATAGCTAGGTTTCATTATTGGCATTTACCGTCTTGTTATTGCTTGTTTATCCAACTATTGAAATCAATACACTAAGGAATACATTTTGACAAGTCATCTGGAGTGACGATGAAATCTGATTCAACGATGAAAGCAGTTATTCTTCTTATTATCTGTACCTTCTTTTGGGGTAGTTGCTTTCCAATTGGCAAACACGTTTTAGAGGAAGTTCATGCTCTTACTTTGGTGTTCTGGCGCTTCGTTATTGCGGCCTTGTGTCTGGCTGTGTATCTCAAAGTTGTGCGCATACCCAAATTGAACTTGAGTTCGAATCAATGGGTTTGGGTAATTGCCGTCAGCGCCGTGGGAATAGGGGGCTTGAACCTCGGTTTGTTTACAGGCTTGGCTTCTACTAATGCCACTAACGGCTCATTAATTATGGCTCTTAGTCCTTTGATGACCTCACTGATCGCCTGTGTTGCGTTGCGAACGCTGCCGTCTGCTATGCAGTGTTTTAGCCTGCTGGTCAGTTTGACGGGTGTTCTGATGGTGATCACCAACGGACATTTTGAAGCGCTACTTTCAATGCAAATCAACCACGGCGATAAGCTGATATTCTTCGGAATGCTGGCTTGGAGTTTTTACACATACTTCAGCCAAGGCATCAGTCGTTGGATGCCTGTGATCCCTTATACCTTCGTTGGCATGTTAAGTGGGGCTGCAGTTATTGGCGTGATGTGTTTGGTAACACCAGAGGTGCATCCATTTGCCGAGTTATGGAATAGCTCTGTGTTGGGTATATCAGAAGTATTGTATATAGGGGTATTTGGCACCGTTGCTGGTTATCTGCTGTGGCTAAACGGTGTGCGACACTTAGGTTCTGCCAATGCGGCACTGTTTTTCAACTTTGTACCCATCTTCTCTGTATTGACCTCGTATATGCTCGGTCAAGCGGTGACAGAATTACAACTGCTTGGTATTGCCATCGTGATTACAGGCTTATTACTGCCACGTATTTCTCTGTTTAAACGCGAATCTAAAACCTGCTCAGAATCTTAGGTGGGAACATAAGCATTTCAATCATAAAGGCGGAAACTTCCGCCTTTATCGTTCAACCCTCTTGTGATTTTACTTACTTAACTCAATGCCCAAAGCGTTAAACAAGCTTAATGTGTATAAGATTCAGAATATCGCTTAAAAAATAAGCCCTAACACTTTGCAAACGAGAAGGCATTTTTGCCGGATTTCTTCACCTTATACATAGCATCATCTGCAATCTTCAGTAGATCTTTCAGGTTATCAGCATCTTCCGGATATGAAGCGATACCGATGCTGGCATTCACTTTAACCATTCCGCTAGGTAGAGATATAGGTTCAGCTAAACTACTCAGCGTACGCTTAGCAATGCTCTCTGTATCGTTGGCACCGAGTTGCAGTATCACAAACTCATCACCACCGACACGAGCCAAAATATCCGATTGGCGAATGACAGACTTAATACGCTGTGCAACAATTTTTAGTACTTCATCCCCAATATCATGACCATGTTTATCATTGATTTGCTTAAAACCATCAAGGTCGATAAACAGTGCCCGAACACTTTCACCATGTATCGTGGCATCGTTCAAAAACTGCTTTGCGGCTTCTTGCATATGATGCAGGCTAGAAACTTGAGTCAAAGTATCGGTCATGGCGATATGGTGTAAGTTTTCATGTGCCTGTTCTAGTTCCGCCAATGCTTCATAAAGTTCGGTCACATCATACTCAACCACCAGCAACAAAAACTCTCCGGTTAAAGGGTGGCGAGTGCGTCTAATATCAAGTGAATGCTGACGATCACCTTCGGCCGTGCGCATAATGTAATCCCAACGACCGCCTTTTTCCTCGATTGCCTTCGCCAGACATTCTCGCCCCTGTTCTGGAGAGGCAAAACGCGCCACGAACACACTCTGTCCTTCGGGTATTGGTTTGCTGTGTAAATGAGCATAAGTTTCTGTGGCGGCTGGATTTTCAATTACGATCTCGCCAGCGTCAGTAAAGGTGGTAGCTGCGACTCGTGTATATCGCATCGCTTCTACCAACAATAAGTTTTCGGGCTGCTGACCCAATTCCACTTTTTCGTTAATAAAAGCAATGATTCCACGATGCTTTTCAGGACCCAATAACACAGCTCTGTGCATCATAAAGACAGTTTTGGGCTTTCCGTTAGGGTAGGTTGTCCATGGATCTATCGTCAGACCGTTTTTAGCCGCCAGCTCAAATGTCTGCGCCGTTCTATCCTTTGCACCTTGAGTGTCACCAGAGAGGTCTTTATCAATAAGTTGTTGAACATTCTCTAAACCCCAAAAGTCGACGGCGGCCTGATTTCCCCACCACCAACCATGTTTATCGAGGTCAAAAAACCAAACCACATTAGGAATGAGTTCATACAAAGCTAATTCGTCGTGGCTTTTGATATGGACCAAATGGTCGTAGTTACTTTTGCTTTCCATGCGTTAAGTCAACTCATCTACAATGTCTGAAAACAGTAAAATCATCATATCACTGCATTTGAGAGAGAACAGTAGCTCGGTGCATACCTATCTCACACCATTGATAAATCCCTATTGAGATTAGTGAAATATACATCAAATCTATTCATTACGATGAAGAAGTACTATTTTCCCCCATTTCATGTTCGAGCCAAATTTTATGCATATTCTTTGAATCAAGATTTGGATTAGAAAAACTTAGTTATAAAGAATGAATCAAGACCTAGACCTTTTTTGCTTTACTTTTATATTTTTAATGAATTAGAAGCACAAAGAGCATAAAATAACATAAGACATATAAATCAATTGGTTAGGAATGGCATGTCAAATCAATGGGAAGACCAAGTAAAAAGAAAAATCAGGAACCTCTACTATAACCATAAGATACAGACGCTCGAAGAGCTTCTTCCCTTATGTGAAGGTGCTCAACCAAAAGATCTGGCCAAATTTCTGGAAGAAGTCAAATCTGAACATTATCAAAGTACTCAAATATCACTTGACTACAAAAATAAATTTTATTTTTACTTACCAGCAGCAAATCCACTATTTTATCAATGGTGGTATACATTATCATCGCAGGAAAAGCTTGCTCAAAAAATAATCGACGAGACGGATGCTATTAATACTTTATGTATTGGTACACCAACAATTGCAGCAACATTAAAGTCTTATAAAAGAGATGTATCTTTACTTGATATAGACGTAGATCTAATAAGCTTATTCAATAAGACTTTTAAAGGTGAAACGGGTGCCCACTATGATGTTCATGATGATTTAGATAAGAAATTTGAAGGTAAGTTTGATTGTGTTGTGATCGATCCTCCTTGGTACGAAGAGTATTTTAACTTATTTATTAAAAGAGCTATTACAGCATCCAAAGATGGAGGAGTTATTTATTGCTCTATCCCACAAAGGCTAACCAGAGAAAATATTGAAAAAGAGAGAAATGAGTTAATATCAAACTTGACTTCACTAGGTCATGACCTTTTATATATAGAAAGTTCAACTGTTCAATATATTGTCCCAGATTTTGAAAGTAAGGTTTTTAGTAATAATGACTTAAATCTAACTAATCAACCTTGGCGATTCTCGGATTTACTTGCAATTCGCGTCAATAATAAAGTTACACCAACTGTTTCGCTAAAAAGACCATCCAAAACACTCACATTCTCTCGAGAAAATATGACAACTTTGTTTAGAGTATTTCTAAATGAAGAGGATATAAAAACAGGTGTGGGGCTAAACGCAGTACCCGAATTTAGTACATCAATAAGTCGCAGAGATAGTGTAGGAAAAGTAAATCTTTGGACGTCAGACAAGTACGGATATCAAGTCGAAGATCATTGTGTGGCTAAAGCAATTTTAAGCTCCTGGATGAATGGGAATAATAAAGAGCAAACCATAGTTCATCTAGAAGCTGAACAGTATGAAAATTCTATAGCCAAAAATATTGTAAATGTATTTGATGAGAAGTTGCGCCTATGGGAAAAGTACTCAGATGGCCCGATTCGCAGAACTGAAAAAGATATAAAGAGCATTAATGCCCAAGCTAACAGCCAATGGGCACAAGAACCAAGTAGCAGAGAATTTGGTAGTAAAAGTGACGGTTTCAGAATTGAGTTCCAACGAGATCGAGACCGAATAATATGGTCAAATGGTTTTAGAAAGCTAGCTGATAAAACTCAATTATTCCCGTTGAATGAAGACGAAAATCTTCGTCAAAGACTTGCGCATAGTATCGAAGTAATGCAGCTTGCAACAACGATATCATCAAGCTTTGGTTTAGATAAAGACTTAGTAGAAGCTGGCGCATTGGCACATGATATCGGCCATACACCTTTTGGTCATGCGGGTGAAAATGCAATTGATAGGCTCTTTACTTCATTGGGCTTTGAATGTGGGTTCAATCATTACGAGCATGGTGTTGATGTTGTCAGATATTTAGAAGGGTCTTATCAACAAAATATATTTGAATCTCATCCAGGTTTGAATTTAACTCCGGACGTATGTGATTGTATTTTGAAACACACATACTGCCATTCAGGGGGAACAGGTAGCCATAAGGATATCTGGGACAAATCAAAACATCAGAAATTCATAGGCTGTGGTGGTTTTAGCCACCTTGAGGGGCAGGCAGTGAGGGCTGCTGATAAAATATCATACTTGCTATCAGATATTGAAGATGGCATTAGACTGGATATCATTACTCATCAAGATCTAATGAACTGTAGATTGTTTCACAGAGCACCCATAGATTTTAGAATGACACCTTCCGATTCTCTGTATGGAAAGTTTATTCAGCAACGTGGCTCTATTATCAAACTCTTGATGGAAGATATAATTTTAGAATCCTCCAAAAGAATTAGTCGGTTAAGCTCCAAAAAAGACGTAAGAACTGCTGGTGATTACTGTATATTCCATGGGCCAGAAATCCAATCGGACATGAATGAGATATGGGAAAAAATTCAATCACGTAAGTTACATTGTAATTCAAGAGTATTATCTGCCAACATGAATGCATCTAAGATCGTGTCCGAGTTGTTAATACTGTATGTTTTATATCCAGAGCACATCTATGATAAGTTTAGAATTGAGCATGAACGATTGAGAGAAAGTGACTACATAAAATTCTACAAGTCAAAGAAAGAAAAATTTGATTTGCCAAGAGAGTTTGTATCATTTTTACCACTCAATATGATGATTGGATTTAATTTTAAGAAACTTAGAAATATAAATACCTATGATCTTATTTTGGCAAAAGACTATATAGCTAGTTTATCTGATAATAAAATCAAAAATATTCATAGAGAACTCCTTAACAATTAATTTGTATTGGTACAATATGAAGAGTAGATGTTTTATTAATTTACTCTAGTTTTAATACCGAAAGGCATAGGGGATAATAAAAGGATTTCATATTCATCAAACGCACATCCCACTGAAGAATAGAAAGTATTTCTAGATTTTTCTACGCTCTATAAGCAGTGTGATTCTTGAGGTTCTAATTTGTCATTCTACGAAACTCATTTGTGTCCAAAACCCACTCACCCATACAAAAAAGCCAGAGAATCAATCTCTGGCTTTGTGTTTTAGGAGAAGGGGAGTGTTTACTCTTCTTTGGCTCCAAAATGTTTGGCGGCGTAAGCAACACGCTCTTCTGCTGATGGATAAATCATCGGCGTACCGAGGCTTTCAATATGTTGCAGACGAGGCAGAAGACCAGCACCGTTGGCGATTTGAATCGCTAGGCCGGGGCGGGCGTTAAGTTCTAACACCATAGGCCCTTCTTCTTTGTCGAGCACCATATCTGTACCCATATAACCGAGGCCCGTCATTTCCCAAGCACTTGCAGCAAGAGTTAACAAACGTTGCCAGTGTGGTACCTGAAGCGTATTCAGCTCTTTACCGGTATCAGGGTGAAGTGTGACAGGGCGGTTGAACTGAACCGCACGCACCGCTTTACCTGACGCAATATCAATTCCCACGCCAACAGCACCTTGGTGCAAGTTCGCTTTACCATCAGAAGCGGATGTGGAAAGACGCATCATCGCCATTACTGGGTAGCCTTTAAATACGATAATACGTACGTCAGGAACACCTTCGTAACTGAAACCGTCAAAACAGTCATCAAACTTAATCAGGTTTTCAACCACTGCTACGTCGTTCTTACCACCTAAAGAGAACAAGCCCGCTAGTGCGTTACTCACATGGCGTTCTACGTCTTCTTTGTTGATGGTTGAACCCGACGGCTTGGTATACACGCCATCTTTGTGTGACGTGATAACCAGAATCCCTTTACCGCCACTACCACGAGCGGGTTTGATAACAAACCCCGGCCAGTCTTTGACCATCTCATGGATATGCTTTACGTCACCTTGGTTGCTCACCACACCAATTAGCTTTGGTACCGTTGCACCTGCTTGTTGAGCAATGAGCTTTGTTTTTAGCTTGTCATCCACCAATGGGTATTTAGAACGGTCGTTGTAGCGACCAATATAAGCGTGGTTACGCTTGTTCATTCCCATTATCCCTTTGCGCTTTAGCTTAAAGGGTGATGTGTATTCTGAGAGATTAAGAAACATATTAATCTCCGTCTACAAGAGGCTTAAATCGACGCAACTCTGTGATGCGGTAACCTGTGTATGTACCTAGAAGCAAGATGATGCCTAGAACAATCAGTTGTAGACCGATGAAGTTAAAGGTCAGATGCTGCACATAAGAGTTGGTCATTGCCAAGTAAATTAATACTGCCGTTAGAAGTGAGCCACCGCCTTGCAGCACAACTTCTTTTGCACCTTCTTCTTCCCAAAGAATAGACATACGTTCGATTGTCCAAGAGAGGATAATCATAGGGAAGAACGTAATGGTTAAGCCTTCTGTTAAGCCAATCTTGAAGGCGACAACGGTAAAGATAGAAATAATCAGAATTACCGCGATGATTACGGCGGATATCCTCGCTACCAATAGCAAGTTAAGCTTGGATAGGTAACTTCGAATGATAAGCCCCGTGCCGACGATGAGCAGGAAGCCAACAATACCCGTTGTTAACTGTGTCTGAACGAAGGCAACCGCAATAAGAACAGGCATAAATGTGCCAGATGTCTTTAGACCAATGATTACGCGTAGGAACACAACAATCAGTGCACCAATCGGGATCAGCATAATGGTTTTAAACATCGCTTGCTCTTCAAGCGGCAAGCTGTGAATAGAAAGGTTTAATAGACCGTCAGCTTCAACTTTGTTGTCGGTTGCCTGCTGTGGTGACACTTCTTGAGCGATCATGCTGAAGTGCACTTGGCTATTACGACCACCAATCACATCAAGTAGTGATACGTTCGATTCATCCCAAACAAGTAGGTTTGGATGAGAAGGTTGCGTCCCTGTTTCTGGGTTGAAAAGAACCCATTTCTTGCCATCCCACACTTGGTTCATGTGTTGAATGGTCTGGCGACGACGCCCATCTTCAAGATGAATTACACCCACAACTTTGTTTGGGATCTGAGCATAAGAAAGTAGCTTTTCCGCCGCTTCTACTTTACTCATCTTATTGGTAAGTAGTGCCGCGTTTTGGCTTTCAGAATCGTTCAGATTTTTGATTAATTCGCGCGAGAAAGAGATATCGTCAGCAGAGCGTTCGGTCGCGCGGTTAATCAGTGCAATTGCAGCGGTTTCAACAGGGCCATCAAAAGTCGGTTTGACCACTTCTTGCATTGGAGGAACTGTGGTGACTTTTGCTTGAGGGTCTACAAGGAATTGTGTTTTGTAGTAAATCGTTTGAGGACCTTGAGCTTGTCGGATAGACCATTCAGCGCGTCGTCCAGATTGGTCATTGACATAGGAAACACCATAACCGGGTGAAGAGGCGGTTTCGCCGATAAGGGTGTATCCATTTTGAGTATGAGGAGCGGCAAGCGAAACCTTAGCTTCTTTACCTAGTGCGTTAAACTCTATCCTAGCTTCAATATCCCAAATCTGGCGGGTTTCTCCTGGGGTCCAAGGTACTCCATAATTTTGATGACGGAGTACACTCAAAGCAATCCCAGCTGCAATCAGTAAAAATACTGATAGATAAAATGGAACTCTTGACGTCATAAGTTACCTTTATTTTTGTTATTAATTTGTCTCTGTGTGAATGTATTTACGACTCACATCCACCACGGCTATATCACGAATAAACTCGCGCCCAAGCAAAACAGGATGGCTCATTTGAGAGCGGTCTGCCAGTGTAAATTCTGTTTTTTCGTTGATGCTACCAATTTTAACCCATAGTTGAACAACTGCACGTCTTTCAGTCTCTTCATTGGTCGATTGGCGAATTCGTACATAACGTACAATTGGCGATTCTATCCAATTTGAATCATCAGGTTTGTTTTCTCCGTCGGATAAATGGAAACGAACCCATTGTTTGCCATTACGTTCAAATTCCGAAATATCAATGGCATTAAGTGAAGAGGTTGCAGCACCAGTATCTACACGGGCATCAAAGATTTGATCAAGCGCTTTTATTTCTACGTGTTCGATTTCACCCAGAACCAACTTATGTTGTGGTTGTGGCTTAGACACAAGTTGCTGTTTAGAGGTTGGAGATTTTTTAACACTTTTCGGTTCACGCTTCTCTGCTGCGATGACTTTTAAATCTTTCACATCATCCGCTAAGGTGAGAACTTTGTTTTCTAGGCTATCGATGTAATCATTCTGATTACTAAGTTGGAGCTGTAAATTGGTTATTTCGTTGGTGATTTGGGCATTTGACTGCTGAATCGCAGTAAGTGTGGCTTGATGATATTCATCACCATTCATTAGGGTACAACCAGAAAGTAAGCCTAGAGCTACGATTGGTGCTATGCGCTTAAACATTTACGGCCTTATTTATTTGTTTTTACTGTGATATTTGATGAGACAAAGATGACGATTTCATCCTGCAGATAGGATAACTTTG
The DNA here is from genome assembly GCF_021726015.1 of Vibrio sp. A1-b2. Lineage (NCBI taxonomy): Bacteria > Pseudomonadati > Pseudomonadota > Gammaproteobacteria > Vibrionales > Vibrionaceae > Vibrio > Vibrio sp. A1-b2. Next base: position 202,496 of record NZ_JAKKCI010000001.1, on the reverse strand, counting down.
AAAGACGACGAGAGAGTTAAAACTGTGTCAAAATATCCCGATTTACTTATTCCTTCAGCTCTTTCTGAGCTTACGTATCCACATAAGGTTGCAGAGCTGAAACTTTATGTGGATAGAGTGCGATGAGAAACTGATTAAGGGTTCTTTGCAACCAGAATCGCACGTCGTGGCGCTGGATAACCTTCAACCGTTTTGCTTGGGTCGTTTGGATCAATGTAATCCGGCAGAGAGTTATGCTTCATCCATTCAGTTGTGCGTTGCTCATCAAGAGATGTCACGTTCTCATCGACGATTCGCACGTCAACAAAGCCTACTTTTTCTAACCATGCTTTTAACGCCAAAGCTGATGGGAAGAAGTATACATTGCGCATCTGTGCGTAGCGGTCAAACGGAACCAATACGGCGTTTTCGTCACCTTCGATAACAAGCGTCTCCAATATTAATTCACCACCAGACACAAGCTGGTTTTTCAGTTGAATCAAATGGTCGATCGGAGAACGACGGTGATACAGAACGCCCATGCTGAATACTGTATCAAACGCTTTCAGCTCAGGAAGTTGCTCAATACCAAGTGGTAGCAGGTGCACCTTTTGGTTGTCACCCATCAGCTTACGTACAGCTTCAAACTGAACTAGGAATAACTCAGAAGGGTCGATACCAATCACTTGGTGCGCACCTTCACCCAACATGCGCCACATGTGGTAGCCGTTACCACAACCTACATCCAATACGGAACGGTTCTTTAACGGTGAAATATGCGGAAGCAGACGATCCCATTTCCAGTCAGAGCGCCATTCGGTATCGATATGAATACCGTGCAGGAGGTAAGGGCCTTTACGCCAAGGGTGGAAAGTCTTGAGCAAGTTCTCCAGTTTTTTCTGTTCACCATCAGACAGAGGCTCACGGTTGCTGACAGTTACCGACTCTTTTAGGTCTATATGATCAGGTTGTGAGCTCGAAATTTTGTTTAAAGCGCGCAACCAGCGATCCAAGTCACCGTGAGGTTGTTGTTGCCAGTCAGTAAGTTGTTGAGGCAAGACATTGAGCCAAGGTTGCAGGCGAGTGTCTTGTGCAAGCAATTGATAGACATTAGCAAAATTCAACATGGAGAATCCTAATCAAAAAATTTGAGAACCTAAAAACAATAAAGAGAAGCTGAAGGTAAGGGCAGTACTGCAGCTTCCAAAATCTTATTTGATGGCAAACATAGAGCCAAAGTTAAAGCACTGGAACCAAACTTCGAAGCTTGAGAAGCCTAATTTTGCGAAACGCTCTTTATGTAATTCGATAGAGTCTGGGAGCATAACGTTTTCAATCGCGCTGCGCTTTTGGCTGATTTCCAGCTCACTGTAGCCGTTTGCACGTTTGAAATCATGGTGCAGGTCAATAAGCAGCTCATGAGCGCTTTCGTTATTGAATACAAACTTCTCAGACACAATCAAAATGCCACCTGGACGCAAACCAGCATAGATTTTTTCCAGCAAAGAATAGCGATCTTCTGGTGATAGAAATTGCAAAGTGAAGTTCAGTACCACCATAGACGCATTGCTGATTTCGATATCGCGGATATCCGCTTCAATCACTTCTACTGGTGTGTCAGAGCGGTAAGCGTTGACGTGAAGCTTGCAGCGTTCAACCATCGCATGAGAGTTATCAACTGCGATGATGTTACAGCCTTCCTGTTGAATGTGACGGCGAATGGAAAGCGTCGCAGCACCAAGCGAACAACCTAAGTCGTACACTTGAGTGTTCGGTTTTACAAATCGTTCAGCCAACATGCCAATAGCTGAGATGATGTTGCTATAGCCAGGAACTGAGCGCTGAATCATATCTGGGAACACTTCAACCACACGCTCATCAAACGTGAAATCGCCAATCTTATCGATTGGGGCAGAAAAGATAGTGTCTTTTGGGCTCATTGTGACCTCACGCCGAAGCAAAATGCCTACTTAAACAGTAGATGGTTCAAGAAAAGGCGCGTATTTTATGAAAAAATGTGGCGTCTGTCATTAAATGCAGCTTATGTATTTCTTTCTAAAACACCGATGTACTTTTTTCTAAAACATACTTAGTTGATTTGTATCGTTTTGAGCGGGGAATGCCGCTAAATCCGGCAGAGTGATAACGCTTTGCAAACGTTGATAAATTGCCAGTGCTAATTCCGGAGCATAGTTGTTGTCTGGGGTATGAATCATTATGTAAGGCTGCTTGCCCTCGGCAATCCAAGTCGGCAGCTTTTGAACCCAAGGTTCGAAGAAGGGCATGTTGGCATCCATGTCAGGATGACCGATAAAACGAATCATCGGTTTATTCCCTGTCGAAATCGCATGAACAGGTACTCTGGGCTTTTTCTGCTGCGCATCAATAATGGCTTCGGAGGTGCGTTCTGTCGAGAAGAGAGGACGACTATCCATAATGATGCGGTCAATGTTTTCTTCATTCAGCCATTGATTTAACGCTTTCTCTGCTTCCCCTTTGGCGAAAAAGCTTGGGTGTCTCACTTCCACACCTAAAGGAAACTGAGCAGGGAAATAGCGTCGAAACTTTTTTAATTGCTCCAGATGAGTTGGACCAAAAGCAGCAGGCAGTTGAATGGTCCACATGCCCACTTTGTTATGTAACGGTTCCATCAAGCTCATAAAGGCTTTCAGTTCGTCCTGACAACCATTCAACATGTTCTGGTGAGTAATGGATTTCGGCAGTTTAAACGTAAATCGGAATGAATCTGGCGTTGCCGCTTTCCAATTGTTGACTGTTGCGGGTGACGGAGATGCGTAAAAGGTGGTGTTACCTTCTACCGTATGAAATACCTGAGCGTATTTTTCGAGTCGCTGCGATGCTTGAGTACCACTTCCGTAGAAATGCTGCTGCCAGAAAGGGTGAGACCACATCGTCAGTCCGAGTCGAAGAGGGTATTCCATTGCATCCATAGCCAGTGTTGTTTGCTCTTTTTTGTTGTTTATCGTCACGAGAGTTTTGAAGAATACGATACTTTAGCGCTATAATCAGCGCCAATTTTTCCATGTTGCAGATGCTATTGTCGCTAAAATGGCGGTTTATTGTACTAAATGTCAGCAACGATGGATAAAACACAACAAATTGTATTCTGGAAGGTCGATTTTATACGTCTTTCAGCGTATAAATGGAACTTTTCCGTGGCAGAGTCCTTTCTTGAAGAAAAGTTGTTGTTAACAACCGCTTCAACAGAGTTGACTGTGTCACATAGAATTTGATGACTTATTAAGAGATTGGGAATTTCATTATGCGTAGCCATTATTGTGGTCACCTGAACAAGTCCCTTGCAGGACAAACTGTGGAGCTGTGCGGTTGGGTTAACCGTCGTCGTGATTTAGGCGGTCTTATCTTCATTGATATGCGAGATCGTGAAGGTATCGTTCAGGTAGTTGTTGATCCGGATATGGCAGACGTTTTTGAAGTTGCTAACCAACTTCGTAATGAATTCTGTATCAAGTTGACGGGTGAGGTTCGCGCTCGTCCAGAAAGCCAAATCAACAAAGACATGACAACCGGTGAAGTAGAGATTCTGGCGACTGGCCTTTCTATTATCAACCGTAGTGAAGCGCTGCCTCTAGACTTCAACCAGAAGAACTCAGAAGAGCAACGCCTGAAATACCGTTATTTGGACCTACGTCGACCAGAAATGAGCGACCGCATTAAGCTGCGTGCAAAAGCATCAAGCTTTGTTCGCCGTTTCCTAGACAGCAACGATTTCCTAGATATCGAAACACCTGTACTGACTAAAGCAACACCTGAAGGTGCTCGCGATTACTTGGTACCAAGCCGTGTTCACAAGGGTAGCTTCTACGCGCTTCCTCAATCTCCTCAGCTATTCAAACAGCTGCTGATGATGTCTGGTTTTGACCGTTACTACCAAATCGTTAAATGTTTCCGTGACGAAGATTTACGTGCTGACCGTCAGCCTGAATTCACTCAGATCGATATCGAAACTTCATTCATGAGCGCAGAACAAGTTCGTGCTGTGACTGAAAAGATGATCCGTGAAATGTGGTTAGAGCTGAAAGGTGTAGACTTGGGCGAGTTCCCAATCATGCCTTATTCAGAAGCACTGCGTCGTTTCGGTAGCGATAAGCCAGATCTACGTAACCCACTAGAGCTAGTTGATGTTGCTGATCTGCTTAAAGACGTAGATTTCAAAGTATTCTCTGGTCCAGCAAACGATGAGAACGGCCGTGTGGCTGCTCTACGCGTACCTGGCGGTGCTGCACTGAGCCGTAAGCAAATCGATGAATATACGTCATTCGTAGCGATTTACGGTGCGAAAGGTTTGGCATGGATGAAGGTGAATGATCTAGCAGCAGGCGCTGAAGGCATTCAATCTCCAGTAGCGAAATTCCTCACTGAAGAGATCATTGCGTCAATCATCGAACGTACTGGTGCTCAAAATGGCGATATCATCCTATTTGGTGCAGACAAAGCGAACATCGTTGCTGAAGCAATTGGTGCGCTACGTCTGAAAGTAGGTAAAGACCTAGAGCTAACAGATACTTCAGCTTGGGCTCCGCTATGGGTTATCGACTTCCCAATGTTTGAAAGCGACGGTGAAGGTAATGTTGCAGCAATGCACCACCCATTCACGTCTCCTCTGAACATGACTCCAGAAGAGTTGAAGGCGAACCCGACTGCTGCGCTATCTAACGCATACGACATGGTACTAAACGGCTACGAAGTAGGTGGCGGTTCTGTACGTATTCACGATGCGAAAATGCAGGCAGCGGTATTCGATATCCTAGGTATTGAAGCTGACGAACAACAACTTAAGTTCGGTTTCCTATTAGATGCACTTAAGTTTGGTACGCCTCCACACGCGGGTCTTGCATTCGGTCTTGACCGTCTAGTGATGCTGCTATGTGGTACTGATAACATCCGTGATGTTATTGCGTTCCCTAAAACAACCGCTGCTGCGTGTCTGATGACAGATGCGCCAAGTTTGGCAAACCCAGCGGCTCTTGAAGAGCTGGCAATTGCTGTAACTGTTGCGAAAGAAAAAGCAGAGTAAATTCTGCATTGATTTGAGGGTGGCTAACTAGCCACCCTTTTTATTGTCTAACTGATAGTGGATCAAAGTAAGCATTCTCTTTGCTTTGTATAATCCCGACAAAATGATTTTGAATAAGATAGGAAATTTGTCCCTTGGCTCAGATGTATTTTTACTACTCTGCAATGAATGCAGGTAAATCAACCACACTGCTGCAATCGTCTTTTAACTATCAAGAACGTGGGATGACACCTGTTATCTTTACCGCAGCAATTGATGACCGCTATGGCATTGGTAAAGTGAGCTCACGTATTGGTCTGGAAGCAGAGGCACATCTATTTCAAGCCGAAACAAACCTTTTTGATGTGATCAAAAGTCTTAATGAAGATGAAAAGCGTCATTGCGTACTGGTTGATGAGTGTCAGTTCCTGTCCAAAGAGCAGGTTTATCAATTAACAGAAGTGGTTGATAAGCTTCATATCCCAGTGCTGTGTTATGGCCTGCGTACAGACTTCCTTGGTGAATTGTTTGAAGGTAGTAAGTATCTACTTTCATGGGCAGATAAGCTGGTGGAACTGAAAACCATCTGTCATTGCGGACGCAAAGCGAACATGGTTATCCGCACCGATGAACATGGCAATGCGATCTCCGAAGGTGATCAGGTTGCGATTGGTGGTAACGATAAATACGTCTCTGTGTGCCGAATGCATTACAAAGAAGCATTGGGTAAATAGCGAAAAACAGATAAGTAAAAGGATGGCATTGCCATCCTTTTTTAGTTCATAAACGAGGGCTTGCATTAAGCCGCCAAAGGCTTTAATGCCTGGTAGGCTTGTAACACTTCCTCTGGGATTTCCTGCTCAATCTGGAAGCCTTTCGCAGGGTAATTCTGAATACGTTCAAAATCACCAATCAGCGCTTCGACAACGAAGTCTAATGTCAGATCTTCAGTCAGATAATCAAAGAAGCTATTCGCTTGAGACGTGACTTGCAGTGATTCCAGTTCTTCTGGCCATTGCTGCATGAAAGTCGCATACGCTCGTCTTTCCATATACGGCTTTTGAACCAAGATGATTTTTTTAGCTGTGATGCCTTTTTTCTTTAACAGCTCGTAGGTGAAAAGTACGTTTTCACCGCTGTTAGAAGAGCGAGGCTCCAGCAATATTGCGTCACTTGGCAAGCCGCAATCTTTTGCCACTTCAGCAAAAGTCACTGCTTCGCTGCGCTCAAACAACCCTTCAGTGAAACGACCATGACCGCCAGAGAACACAACCAAAGGAGCCAAGCCTTGATGATAGAGGGACGCTGCAACTTCGGCGACACGGGTATCGTTGCTTCCAAGAACAATGATGACATCGGCTTTTTGTAGCTGATGGCCCATTTGCATGTATTGCCAAAGCGTTTCTAAATGCTGATAAATTCGTTTACTCATCGCCTTACAAGGCCTCCAGAGTGTGAGAATAGTGAAACTTGTATCCCGCTTTAATGAGTTTGTCGCTGACAATTCGCTTGTCTGCCACATCAACAATCGGAGGGAGTTCTTCATCCAAATTTGCGGCTTTAAGAGCGGCTTGATAGAACTCGGCTTTGCTTACTGTCGCAGGAGTGGTGGCATTGACTACCGTATGGTTGAGGTGCTCGATAGCAAAAACCGTCGCTCCGATAGCATCATAAAAGTGCAGCATGTTTGCTGGTGCCAATCGACTGACCTGCTTCAACCTTGAAGCAAAGCGGGCAGGGTGGCGATCGGGTCCAATAAGACCACTGCATCGAACAATGACGTAATCCAAGCCTGAGTCTATTACAGTTTGTTCTGCCTGCAACATCTTCTTCGCATTGGCTGAGAATTCATCGTTATTTGTAGCCAGTTCAAGAGAAGCATCTTGTTCATACATGTCTTGAGCGCGGTCTGGATAGACAGTGGTTGAACTTATCATGACCAATTTACTGACTCCCGAAGACAGAGCTTGCTCGGTTAAAGCTTGCCATTGGGTAATGTATTCATCCCCTTGTCCACGGCGAAAGCCCGGAGGAAAGCTACCGACAACGGTATCAATGTTGTATTCGGAAAGCGTATCAGCAAGAGCTTGAGGGTTATTGAGGTCACAAACAAAACCAGCGATTCCGTTTTTTTCCAGTTCTAACAAACCTGAGTCAGACGTCCTGCTTGAGATCACCGAATGGCCTAGCGTATCTAGCTGTTTGGCTAATGGCAGACCCAACCAGCCGGCTCCAATAATAGCGATTCGTTTCATTGTGTTACCTTTAATAATGGTTTTAGCCAAATACTATCGTTTGTATCGCCTAAATACTAATTGTTCTCTGAAGATTGGTGATTACTAAAATTCATTAACGCCATTTTCAGCATTAAAGAACTATTCTTAAGAGTTTTAACTCACAAATAACATTACATATCTCATGGATAATTAATTTATCGACGCAAAACTGATGAAGAAAAATTAGTGAAGCGTTGGATAGTTTCCAATAACAATAATAGGAATTTCCATGAACATGAATATCAAAAGTGTAATGATTGGTACAGCCCTAGCTTCTGTTGCATTTATGCCGTTGAGTAGTGCAGTAGCAAAAGACTACCCACCTAAAACGATGTCTTTTATTGCTCCTGCTGGTGCTGGTGGTGGCTGGGATTTAACCATTCGTACAGTCGCAAAAACGCTGAAAGATACCAAGCTAGTCGAATCTAATATGCCGATTACCAACCGACCTGGCGGCGGCGGTGCAGTGAACCTTGCATACATGCAGACTCAGATGGGTAAGGACAATTTAATTTCTGTTTACTCTCCACCAATTTTGCTCACACATTTAACCGGAGCAAGTAAATATAGCTACCAAGATACCACTCCTCTCGCTCGATTAATTACCGACTATGGCGCGTTTGTTGTTTCTAAAGACTCCAAATATACCTCTATTAAAGAAGTGATGGATGCTCTAAAAAAGGATCCAAAATCCGTGAAAATTGGTGGTACTTCTTCTGCGGGTAGTATGGATCACATTCAGTTCCTTATGGTCGCTAAAGCTGCTGGTGTACCGAAGTTAAATCAAATTGACTACATCTCTTTCCAAGACGGCGGCGCGGTTGCTCAAGTACTGGGTGGACACGTAGACCTTATCTCTACAGGGCTTGGTGACGTAGTTCAGTTGGTGAAAAGCGGTAACTTACGTGCATTAGCACAAACTGCAGACAAGCGTGTTGGCGAAGGTGTCATCGCGGATATCCCGACAGTGAAAGAACAAGGTATTGATACAACGTTTGAAAACTGGCGTGGTCTGTTCGGACCAAAAGATATGCCTGATTACGCGGTTGCTTACTGGGGCACAACGCTTAAAACCATGGTTGAAACACCTGAATGGGCTGAAGCTCGTAAACGTAACGGTTGGGATGGCGCATATCAAAACGGTGAAGATTTTACTAAGTTCTTAGCCAAAACCAACGATCAATATAAAGAAATTTTAGACGAAATTTTCGCTAAAAAATAATGTTTTGTATCTACAACATAAGAGGGGAATATTCCCTCTTATTCTTGATTTAAAAATAATTAAATCTAGCAATAAGGTCTTGTTCCTATGAAGAAAAATGATGTCAGTCCTAACTGGGACGCATTTACGGGATTATTTGCAATAGGCTTTGGCGTTATTTACGGATATATGTCGTATTCGATGCCAAGAGCTGCATTTGGTAATCCGATGGATCCAATTTATTTCCCTCTTGGTGTATCCGCAATTTCTTTTTTAATTGGCGTGCTCTTACTCGTTAAAAGTAATTTTAACGCTTCAGTACAAGCATATAAAAACTTGATAAATGAAGATGCTAGCAAGAAGAATGACCGTCGTCGTATTTTATATACCTGTATTCTTTCAGTTGGTTACGCTCTTATATTTGAACATCTTGGATACGTTATCAGTACATTTCTATTTATGGTTGTAATGATGACTATTACTAGCGGGAAAGATATGTGGAAAAAAAGTGTTGTTATCTCGCTGTTATTTTCCGTGGGTGTTTATTTCATATTTAACACGCTATTAAGTATTAGCCTTCCACCATTACCATTCGGGGAATAGGGTGAACTATTATGATGGATATTTTATCTAACTTAATGAATGGATTTGGCGTTGCTTTACAGCCTTACCATCTATTACTTGTGACTGTGGGCGGTGTACTGGGTACTATCGTCGGTATGTTGCCTGGCTTAGGCCCTGCGACAGGTGTTGCGGTGCTATTGCCAATGACTTTTGCGATGGGACCTACGGCTGCATTGATCACCATGACAGGTGTTTATATCGGTGCGATGTTTGGTGGTTCACGCAGCTCTATTTTAATTAACACTCCGGGAGACGGTGCAGCCTTGGCCGCAACGTTTGACGGTTACCCAATGGCAATGCAAGGTCGTGCTGAATCTGCACTGGCGATTTCTGCAATAGCATCGTTAGTTGGCGGTACTATCGCCGCTATTCTGATGACATTATTGGCTGAGCCTGTGGCGAGTTTTGCCTTAAAATTTGGTCCTGCTGAGTACTTCTTGTTAATGGTCGCAGCGCTTTCTATGACAGCGTCTATGTCGAAAGGGAACATGCTCAAAGGCTTCTTCTCTATGGTGATCGGCTTAGCAATCGCGACCATAGGCATTGATGCGCAATCCGGTGTTGAACGTTTTACTTTTGGTAACCTTGAACTTCAAACAGGCGTCGATTTCCTTGTGGTCATCATTGGTATCTACGCATTAGGTGAAGTGTTTAAGAGCTTCCGTTCATTGAGCGAAGGCACGAAAAAAGCGCAGACCAAATTCAAACGTATTTGGATCAGCGGTGACGATTGGTCTCGTTCAAAATGGCCGATTCTACGCAGTGCTCCAGTCGGGTTTATTATCGGCTCTTTACCTGGTGCTGGCGGTACGATGGCATCGCTTATGTGCTACAACAATGAGAAGCAACTATCTAAAAATAGCGAAGAGTTTGGTAAAGGTGCTATTGAGGGGCTAGCTGCACCAGAATCTGCAAATAACGCAGCGTCTATCGGTGCAATGATTCCAATGCTATCACTAGGTGTACCAGGGTCTGGTACGACAGCTGTGATGATGGGTGCGTTATTGATGTTGGGTATCCAACCAGGGCCGCTTCTATTTACGCAGTACCCAGAAACAGCATGGGGCCTAATCGCGAGTATGTTTGTTGCTAACATCATCTTAGCGGTAGTGAATATCCCACTTGCGGGTGCATTGGTTCGTGTGTTAGCGATACCACCAAAAATGCTTTACCCAATTGTGCTAGGCCTTGCGTTCATTGGTTGTTATGCAATTAGTAACTCGGTTATTGATTTCTACATCCTAGCTATCTTAGGTGTTGCAGGGGTAGTGATGAAGCGTGCTCATGTGCCTACAGCGCCGATGATTCTTGCTTGTATCGTAGGTGGCACGATGGAGCAGTCATTCCGTCAAGCATTTAGAATTTCAAACCAAGAGTTGTCGATCTTTACTCACTCAACCGTTGCTCAAGTGCTCATTGCTATTACTGTATTGTCAATCGCGCTACCTCTTATTGGTATGCTACGTAACCGTAAACAACAAGCTCAAGTAGCTTAAATGGTATCTCAACAGTGAACCAAGAGTCAGCTCAGATTTGTCTGAGCTGGCTCTTTTTTGTTTATGAATGGGTTTTCAATTTAGAGCGAGATACTCACTCAGTGAGAATAAATTCATAAACGCCATAAACAGTTTTAATGCTTCTTTATAGATTGCTTGAGAGTCACTAAATTATTTATTGGACTTAAGATAATTCGTTATCCGTTTTGTTGTTGAGAGATCGCTGTGTTTGATACATACCAATTCCAGAAAATTAACACTCAAAATAGCAGCCAAATGGAAAAGGTGCGGCAGTTCTTGCTTAGTATGGGGTTAGGGATAGATGCTGATGTCGAGTTCTTTGTCATTGCTTTGAATTCTAACGCAATTGTTGGATGCGCAGGGCTGGCTGGAAACACCCTTAAGTCAATAGCGGTTTCTCCCAACTTCCAAGGAACAGGCTTGTCGACTCAACTACTCACCGAAGTTGTCACGCATGCTTATGATATGGGGCGTTACAACCTATTCATCTACACCAAACCAGATAACTACCGTATGTTCCATGACGCGGGATTTCATCAGCTTACCGCCGTAAAAGACAGAGTTGTCCTTCTGGAAAACAGTAAAACAAGACTGCAAGAACATTGCGAAAAGTTAAGTAGTTTCGCTCAACCGGGTGAAAAGATTGGCAGTATTGTGATGAATGCCAATCCGTTTACTAATGGTCATCGCTATTTAGTACAGCATGCTTCAGAAAACTGTGATTGGGTACATCTGTTTGTTGTGAAGGAAGACCGTTCTTTCTTTTCCTATTTAGATCGCCTAAATATGATCAAAGCGGGAGTGAAAGAGTTTAACAATGTCACTGTTCATGCCGGCTCTGACTACATCATATCCAGAGCAACGTTCCCGAGTTATTTTCTAAAGGACGAGGGAGTAATTAATTACTGCCACACTGCGGTTGATTTGCAAATATTTCGGCAGTATATCGCCCCTGCCTTGGGTATCACGCACCGATATGTGGGAACAGAACCTATTTGTAAGGTAACCCGTTTCTACAATCAGCAAATGCACCAGTGGTTGTCTACACCAACCATTGACAGTCCTAAAGTCACTTATGTGGAAATTCCACGCTGTGAAGAGGAAGAGTCACCAATATCTGCTTCCTTAGTCAGAAAGTATTTGTTTGAAAACAACTGGCAAGCGATTGAAAAAATTGTCCCAGAAACGACTTACGCTTATCTGCATCAACTGTTTATAGAAGATACTTCCGCATATCACGCGAAGAGAAAACAAGCAGCGCTAAGAACTGCTCAGGCAGAGCAATTGAGTTTAAGCTGATAGCATTGTTTATTTTTAATAAGAAGAGAACTGAAAGACCTCAATAATCGGCAGCCAGTTCCCAGTCAAGAGCGGTTATGTTTTTATTGGGGGGAACTCGCACAGAGTTAATACTGTGCGATGATAGATTTGATTTTGTGTTTTATTTCCTCAACAGAATGACGGTGATTCATAGAGCAGTAGCTGGCTGGATATTGGCACAGGATGCAGCGTCTAGGTTCCATCTGAGAACCTCTTCTCGAAACCGCATAGCCTTGCGGGTCAATAATATCAATGTTGATCAAACTGCCTAATGGGTGACTGTTTTCAATTTTCACCATTGCACGTTTTAAGTTCGACGTAGTGACACCTCTAACCACAAAGACCGATTCTAGATTCGAACGATTAGTGGCATCTTCGTGTTCTAACACCATTGCATTCAAGAGCGTTAATTTCTTGTTCACTTCTTCTAACGCCAACTTATAAACGAAACGAGCCTGTTCATTTTCATTAAGCTCATTGGAAATATTAGTTTTGACGATAATTAAAGGAAGTTCATATTTTCTTGTTAATTGAGATTGTCGCTTTAGATTATTTAAAGAAATTTGATGAACATCGTACAGAGACATAGCACTCCCCATAATGAGTTTTCCTCTTCAGACCAATATCCCACTAATGCTAATGACAGGTTTGCCTCGGAACTGAGGAGTGAAATACAAATTGCGGTAAATCTTGTGTTGTTAATGGATTAAATGAATTTATTTCTTCGAATGGTTACTTCAATTTCAAATAGAAATTCAGGTGCAACCAATTAAATTTATTTACGCCATTTAATACGTTTAATGGTTCCAATTGAATGATGTGCTTCACGAAGTCCATTCCTCTTATTTCGTTAGACTATTTGGACTTTCAATATCCAAAGGTTCGAAAGATGAACGAAGGTCCAATTATTCTTGAAGGCGTCAATCTTATGCTTCTAGGCATGGGATTCGTTTTTTGCTTTCTGGCGCTCCTAGTCGCTGCAACCCGCCTGCTGTCCACTTTATCGATTAAGTTTTCACCCCCCGAGAAAACCGTTGGCTCTGCGAAACAAACGGTTTCTGCAGGGGCGCAGGACGACAATTTGGTAGCCGCGATTTCCGCAGTACTACACCACCACAATCAAAAAATTAATAAGCAAGTTCAGGCTTGAGGTTAGAGGAATTTAATATGTCTAAAATAGCTAAACCACTCGGTATTACTGACGTTGCATTGCGTGACGCACATCAATCACTACTCGCTACGCGAATGAGATTGGATGATATGTTACCCATAGCATCTAAGCTCGATGAAATTGGCTATTGGTCACTGGAATCTTGGGGTGGTGCGACTTTTGACTCTTGCATTCGATTCTTGGGTGAAGACCCTTGGGCACGCCTAAGAGAGTTAAAAAAGGCGATGCCAAACACCAAACAACAAATGTTATTGCGTGGTCAAAATATCCTAGGTTATCGCCACTATGCTGATGATGTTGTTGATAAGTTTGTTGAACGCGCCGTTGTAAATGGCATGGATGTTTTCCGTATCTTTGATGCATTAAATGACACTCGCAACATGAAACGAGCTATCCAAGCGGTAAACAACCAAGGCGCACATGCGCAAGGCACCATCTGTTATACAACCAGTCCTGTTCATACCATGCAATCTTGGGTTGATGTAGCAGAACAGCTTCTGGAATGTGGCGTAAGTTCGATTGCGATTAAAGATATGTCTGGGGTTATGTCTCCGTACGAAGCGTACGAGCTAGTAACCAATCTGAAGAAACTCGTGGATGTTGAGCTTCATCTTCACTGCCACTCCACTGCGGGCATGGCGGATATGACGTTGCTTAAAGCGATTGAAGCTGGTGTTGACCGTGTTGATACCGCAATTTCTTCGATGAGCGGTACTTATGGCCACCCATCGACTGAATCGATTGTGGCAGCATTGAAAGGAACTGAGCGTGATACTGGGCTAGATATTGAGAAGTTGGAAAGTATTGCGGCTTACTTTAGAGATGTTCGTAAGAAATATCATGCTTTTGAAGGCCAATTAAAAGGCTCAGATTCACGTATTCTCGTTGCTCAAGTTCCGGGTGGCATGCTTACCAATATGGAAGGTCAGTTAAAGCAACAGAACGCGCTGGATCGTATTGATGAAGTACTGACTGAAATTCCAAGAGTCAGAAAAGATCTCGGTTATATCCCTTTAGTAACACCAACTTCGCAAATCGTTGGTACACAAGCCGTAATCAACGTCATGATGGGTGAACGTTATAAAACCATCACCAAAGAAACGGCTGGGGTATTAAAAGGGGAGTACGGTAAAACACCAGCACCAGTTGATTCAGAGTTGCAGAAACGTGTACTTGATGGTGCTGAAGTGATCACTTGCCGACCAGCAGATCTCATTGAACCTGAAATCGACCAGCTAATGGAATCGGTGGTTAATCAGGCGCAGGAAAAAGGCATCGAGCTTGCTGAAAACACCATTGATGATGTACTTACTGTCGCTCTATTTGACCAAGTAGCGTGGAAGTTTTTGGCTAATCGCAATAATCCAGAAGCTTTTGAACCAGTTCCAACTGTTGCTGAAGTGGCAGCCCCTGCAAAAGCAGCAAAACCATCAGACAAAGCTGTATATACAGTCAACGTGAACAATCAGGCTTACGTGGTTCAAATCAACGAAGGTGCTGATCCTGAAGTTTTGGCCGCATCAACGAGTGCTCCTGTTGCCGCAGCTCAACCAGTTGTTTCATCGGGTTCGGCGGAACCAGTTTCCGCTCCGCTAGCGGGTAACATCTGGAAGATCCACAAGAAAATCGGCGATATGGTAAAAGAAGGCGAAACACTGTTAATTCTCGAAGCAATGAAAATGGAAACCGAGATTAAAGCGTTCCGTGACGGCAAAGTCGAGTCAATGGCTGTATCAGAAGGCGATGCGGTTCAGGTCGGTGATGAACTATTTGCATTGGCATAAGGATCTGAAATGGACAGTGTAATCGGCTTAATCAGTGATTTTGGCATTCTACACCTGCAATGGGGCCAATTTCTGATGATCGTCATTGGTATGATTTTGCTCTATCTGGCAATCGTGAAAGGTTTCGAGCCATTGTTGCTCGTGCCTATCGGGTTGGGTGGCATTCTTTCAAACTTGCCTGATGCGAACCTTGCCATTAATGCGGTAGATGCCGCCATTCATGCAGGTAAAGCAGATGTAATGCAAGCATTCGCGCAGATACTCAACGTTGTTGAGTCAACACCGGATGCTATTAAGCATGCATTGCAAATGGCTACACCTGAGCAAAAGATGCATTTGGGTTTGCTTGCGGAGCAATATCAATACTCTGACGGCATGTTGTATACCTTTTACCATGTCGCCATTGCGTCTGGGGTTGGGCCTTTAGTGATATTTATGGGCGTTGGCGCGATGACAGACTTCGGTCCGTTGTTGGCCAATCCTAAAACTCTATTACTGGGTGCCGCCGCGCAATTCGGCATTTTTGCAACGGTATTAGGCGCTCTTGGACTGAGTCAGTTGGGTATAATGGATTTCACAGTAGCTCAAGCTGCAGCGATTGGCATCATCGGTGGCGCAGACGGACCTACGGCTATTTATGTATCGAGCCTGCTCGCTCCTGAACTCTTAGGTGCAATAGCGGTAGCGGCATATTCGTATATGGCACTGGTTCCTATGATTCAGCCACCAATCATGCGTGCGCTGACTACGGAAGCAGAACGCAAAATCGAAATGAAGCAACTGCGCAAAATCGGCAAGATCGAGAAAGTGTGTTTCCCGTTAATGTTGCTGGTTCTTATTGCAATGTTGCTGCCTTCAGCGACGCCACTGATGGGTATGTTCTGTTTTGGTAACTTGATGCGCGAATGTGGTGTGGTTGAGCGCCTTTCTGACACGGCACAAAATGCTCTCATCAACATTGTGACCATTTTCCTTGGGTTGTCTGTGGGTTCGAAACTTATGGCAGATAAGTTCTTGCAACCACAAACACTAGGCATATTGGCTCTGGGGATTGTTGCTTTCTGTGTGGGAACCGCAGCAGGTCTATTGATGGCGAAACTTATGAACAGACTTTGTGTTGAAAAAGTTAACCCACTCATAGGATCCGCAGGTGTTTCAGCAGTTCCAATGGCAGCTCGCGTCTCAAACAAACTTGGTTTAGAAGCGAACTCGCAAAACTTCCTGCTTATGCATGCAATGGGTCCCAATGTTGCGGGCGTTATTGGATCAGCGGTTGCCGCCGGTGTAATGATTAAATATGTGCTTGGTTAATATTTCCGAAAATCAATAACTAAGGAGGGAGACTGAGTTCTCCCTCTCTGCGTTTTTATTGTCTTTTGATACACATTACTAACTTGGCTGGCGAAACGGGCTAACATTCGTATCTGAATTGAGCACTTTATAAGTTCGCACTACTTAATAATAAGGAAATAAATGTATGAATATGATGGAAAAGATGAAGACTGGAGCTTCTTTTCGCGTCAAAGTTTTTCTTCTTATTTTTGCTCTTATGAGCCTTCAGATGATTTTCATGGGTGTGAACTTTCATCAGTCCTTACTAGATACGCTGGAACATCAAGTTGGAACAAGAGCGTTAATTCAAGCAAAGGAAATTGCTAGCGACCCGAACTTAATTCAGGAAGTGAGGATCAAAAACATCCCTGCTATAGAGCGAATTATTAATCGCTTAACGAAAATATCGGACGCGAGCTTTATTGTTATTGGTGATGATGACGGCACTCGATTATCTCATCCGGTTAAGGAGAAGATTGGCTTACCAATGCAAGGAGGGGATAATGCGGCGGCATTGGAAAACGGAGAATCCTATATTTCGGTTAGCAAGGGCTCTTTGGGATATGGCGTTCGTGGTAAAAGTGCCATTGTTGACTTCGATGGTGAAATTATTGGGGTTGTCTCAGTTGGTTACCTGTTTAACCGATTTGACCAATGGCTGGTATTTTATGCCAAACCGGTTTCGTTTGAGCTGGGTGCTATTCTACTTTTGACGCTGATCGGTGCCTGGCTTTTTTCCAGTCACATCAAAAAGAAAATGAACGGAATGGAACCAGCAGAAATTGCGTTAGCACTCTATTTACAGCGCTCTATTCTTCAATCCGTTTATGAAGGGATTATCGCTATCGATAAAACTGGCAAGATTCTCGCAGTAAATAAAAGTGCGATCGATTTGTTAGGAACAGATAAAGAAGTGAGTGAAATAAAGAATAGAAGCATATTGGAATACCTAAATCATACCCAATTCTTTTTTCAAACTCCTTATGAAGAAAATATAAAGGATGAGATCGTATCTATTAACGGGAAAACACTCATAGCTAATAGAGTGGCTATCTTTGATAGAGACTTGTTAATTGGATGGGTCATTAGTTTTAGACATAAAAATGATATAAATTCGCTAACGGCAGAATTGACTCAAATCAAACAATATACAGATAATTTAAGAGTAATGAGGCATGAACATGCTAACAAACTATCAACAATCTCGGGGCTGATTGAAATCGGTGAATATGAATCAGCGCTCTCATTAATCAATAATGAAAATACTAAGAAACAACAACTTATTGATTTCATACGTTCAAGAATAAAATGCAAACAAGTGGCTGGAATTCTACTTGGGAAATATGCTCGATCTCAAGAACTGGGACTTCAGTTACAGTTTGATCCTACCTGTCAGTTATATAATTTGCCGGACAATATTGATGATGATGAATTATCTGCAATTATAGGTAACTTGATCGATAACGCATTTGAAGCAACGCTTAAAAACCCTGAGAGCGATAAAGTAATAACGTTACTTATTACAGATGCAGGTAAAGAATTAGTTATTGAAATTGGGGATAATGGTTGCGGTATTGATCCCGAAATAGCAGGGACCATTTTCAACCGAGGAGTTACAAGTAAAAATGATGATAAAGGTCATGGTATTGGCCTGTATCTGATTAACCGTTATGTAACTAACGCGGGTGGCGTCATCTTGGTCGACAACGCAGAGCCTAAGGGCACTATTTTTTCTATTTTTATTCCTAAGAACGGTAACCGATGATGGACTCTATAGATGTTTTAATCGTTGAAGATGAAGTTGGAATTGCTGAATTACATGCTCAGTTTTTAAGACAGATGATGCGTTTTAGACCTGTGGGTATCGCAAATACTATTAGCATGGCTAAAACAATGCTGAAGGTTAATAAACCGAACTTAATTATATTAGACAACTTTCTCCCTGATGGTTTAGGCATCGACTTATTAAGAAGTATTGTTGCAGACAAGTCTGACTCAAAACCTGATGTTATATTGATCACCGCTTCAAGCGAAATGGAAACGGTTAAAGAGGCAATGCACTGTGGATGTTTTGATTATTTATTGAAACCAGTGTCGTATGTTCGCTTAAAGGATACATTAAACCGCTACGTTCAATATCATAGTGCAATGAATGCTTATGATAATATTAGTCAGCGCCACGTCGATGACCTTTTTAATATTCAGGCTAGAGAGAAGTCTGCCAATACGTTACCAAAGGGCATTGGTGAATTGACTTTAGATAAAATAAAACAGACTTTTATTGAAAATACTGGGATTAAATATACAGCTGAAAGGCTAGGTGAACAGGTCGGAATAAGTAAAACAACAGCAAGACGTTATTTAGAGTATTGTTCAGCTAATGGTTTTTTAGATGCTGAAAATGAGCATGGCAGAGTGGGCCGTCCTGAACGAGTCTATGTAAAGTCTAATTAATCATTTCTTAATTTGAAAAGCGGCTAAGGATATCTTTAGCCGCTTTTTTGTTTCCTACCAAACGGAACAATTTAAACCATTTAAATCATTAATGGTTTTTAGCTTCCGACTAAACATGATTAGCATCGCCAAAAACATAGCGGATAGCAAAGAGAATAGGCGTTAGTTATTCGGCATTGAGCATTCTTTGCCTTTATTCAATTTTCTGCCATCCGAAATGGGATTCATGAGGTGCATACATGATAATCAATCAGCGATCATACGCTGGAACATTGGAATCTAGCGACTTACTAGTCGAAATAGTCCCGTCAGCCACAAAGAGTTTGGATATAGAAATTACCAGTTCCGTTGAAAAGCAATTTGGAGAGTTAATCAAAAATACGGTCATCAGCACATTGTCAGAGATGGGCGTTCAGTCTGCGTTGGTCAAGATCAACGACAAAGGTGCTTTGGACTGTGTCATCAAAGCAAGAGTACAAGCCGCGGTGATTCGAGCAACCGCCGGCAGTGATATTGTTTGGGGGAGATTAAAATGAGCAAATTGCGCAGAAGTATGTTGTTTGTCCCCGGGTCAAATGCCGCGATGTTGAGCAACTCTTTTATCTATAACCCAGATGCCATCATGTTTGATTTGGAAGATTCTGTATCAATTCGTGAGAAAGACACGGCAAGAATGCTCGTTTTCAATGCCCTTCAACATCCAATGTATAAAAACATTGAAACCATCGTGCGTGTTAACGGTTTGGATACTGACTTTGGTCCACTCGATGTCAAAGCGGTGGTGAAAGCAGGCGTGAATGCTGTGCGTCTTGCTAAAACGGACAGTGCTCAAGATGTTCATAATATGGAAGAACTCATCACGGAAGCTGAGATGGAGTTTGGCCGTGAAATTGGCAGTACCAAAATGCTTGCTGCGATTGAATCTGCTATGGGTATCAATAATGCAGTCGAAATTGCAAAAGCATCAAGTCGATTGATTGGTATCGCTTTGGGTGCAGAAGACTATGTTCGCGACCTTAGAACTCAACGCACGGCTGAAGGTGTGGAACTCTTGTTTGCGCGATGTTCTATTCTTCAAGCGGCAAGAGCCGCAGGAATTATGGCTTTTGATACGGTTTATTCCGATGCAAACAATGAAGAAGGCTTCATTCACGAAGCTGAGCACATCAAATCTCTGGGCTTTGACGGTAAGTCACTGATTAACCCTCGCCAAATCGAAATTATTCACAACATCTTTGCTCCAACCCAAAAAGAAGTTGATTACGCAAATGCCGTTATTGAAGTGGCGGCAGAGGCAGAAGCCCAAGGCTCAGGCGTTGTGTCACTAAACGGCAAGATGGTCGACGCACCAATCATAGAGCGTGCTCGGTGGACACTACAACGTGCGAAATCAGGAATCAGACAGTAGGGCAATATGATGACAACTATAACTAATGCAATTGATCGTGAACTAGATATTGATGTTGAGAAATGTCCAACACTGTTGCCATATTCTGGTGCGCATCAACTGACTTCTTATCTGCTAAACAGAGATACCAAGAGAAGTCGTAAACTCTTTGAAACCTTAGAAGAGGCAATCAAAAGCGTAGGTCTTGCTGATGGTATGACTATTTCGTTTCACCACTCATTTCGAGGAGGAGACAAAACCATCAACATGGTAATGAATGTGATTGCTACGATGGGCTTTAAAGACCTCACTTTAGCGTCAAGTTCACTCTCTGATATTCATTCACCGCTTGTTGAACATATTAAAAATGGCGTAGTGAAAAAAATATACACATCCGGAATGCGTGGGCAATTGGCCGAAGAAGTGTCTCGTGGTCTGCTGGCTGAGCCTGTTCATATTCACTCCCATGGCGGACGTGTTCACTTAGTTCAAAGTGGTGAACTGAATATCGATGTCGCGTTTGTCGGTGTCTCAAGTAGCGACGAGTTTGGTAATGCCAATGCTGTAAAAGGTCAGTCTCGCTGTGGTTCTCTTGGGTATGCTCAAATTGATGCTCAGTATGCGAGAAAGACGGTGGTGCTTACGGAGTCTCTTGTGGATTTCCCAAATACTCCAGCGTCAATCGCCCAAGACCAAGTCGATGCGATTGTGAAAGTGGTAGAGGTGGGTGACGCTTCTAAGATTGGCGGTGATGCAACGCGTATGACAACCAATCCTCGCGAATTGTTAATTGCTCGCAAAGCTGCTGACGTTATTGAGCATTCGGGTTATTTCAAAGATGGTTTCAACTTGCAAACCGGTTCTGGCGGTGCATCTCTAGCGGTAACACGCTTTTTAGAAGATAAGATGGTTAGAGGTAATATCACGGCGAATTTTGGCCTGGGTGGTATTACGGCCACTATGGTAGCTCTGCACGAAAAAGGGTTGATTAAAACACTGCTTGATGTGCAGTCATTCGATTCCGTTGCCGCTGATTCATTGGCTCGCAATCCCAATCACATTGAAATCTCTGCCAATCAATACGCAAACCCTTCATCTAAAGGTGCGATGGTTGATCGATTGGATGTTGTCGTCCTCAGTGCGCTAGAAATTGATACCGATTTTAACGTCAACGTTATCACAGGTTCAGACGGTGTAATCCGAGGCGCTTCTGGCGGTCACAGTGATACTGCTGCGGCAGCAAATTTGACTATCGTTGTCGCTCCGCTAATTCGTGGTCGAATTCCAACCGTTGTGCATTCGGTATTGAATGTTGTGACTCCAGGGACACAAATTGACGTATTGGTTACCGACCATGGCATTGCTGTAAATCCAAATAGAGAAGAAGTTAAGGCTCGCTTAGTAAACGCAGGTATTCAGACCACCGATATCCATGAGTTGCAGCAACGAGCTGAGTCGTTAACAGGCAAACCAAAGCCGATTGAGTACTTAGACAAAGTCGTTGGTTATGTTCGTTACCGTGACGGTTCTGTCATTGATGTAATTCGTCAGGTTAAGGAGTAAATCGTGTATCGAGGACCAGCAATCACCCTAGAGCAGGTCTTAGAGAATCGAGAGCTTCGAGCTGAACGGCAAAGAGAATGGGTTTCGACCCATTCTCTGCCCATCGTGAGCTTTACGATTAACATGCCCGGCAGTGTCAAACTAAACCAAATATCTCAAATCGGATTTAAAGCTGGTCAGGAACAAATCAGAAAGGCATGCATGCACTCTGGCTGTTCGAGTTTTATTAGTCAGTCGTTCATCAATGATTGTGGCTGTGAAGCGATTAGTGCGGTTGGCGGCATTTCTCCTCAGCAGTTAAAGCGTCTGATGATTGAGGTGGAAGATACGCATCCGTTAGGTCGTTTATTCGATATCGATGTTTTTGATTCACAAGGCGTGGTGCTTTCTCGTGACCAGCTCGGATTGGCAAGAAGACGGTGTTTCATTTGTGGCAAAGACGCAAAATTATGTGCTCGTAACCGAGTTCATCCACTTCCAGCCCTGATTGACAAATTGAGTGAGATTATTCATGAATACCACTAATTCTTTACGTTGGCTTTTGAGCGACTGTTGTTTATATCAGAAAACAGATTATGGGACATTTGAACTCAATATTTGCGAACTGGTGGGGAATTTGGCCTATCACGCGATGATGCTTGAAGTTCATCTGACGCCAAAACCAGGCTTGGTTGACTGTGTATCCACTGGCGCTCATAGCGATATGAACATTGATACCTTTATTGCAAGTGCAAATAGCCTACGCCCCTACATGCTGAAGTTTGTTAAATCTGGCTACGATCAATACATCACTTCGCCCGCAAATCTCCTTCCTAACCTTCGAAAAATTGGTATAGAAGCTGAGAGAGCAATGTTCGCCGCGACTGCAGGTGTAAATACCCACAAAGGTATGATTTTTACGCTTGGTTTGATTTGTGGCGCAGTTGGCTGGCTATATAGAAAAGAATCCACCTTTGCATCTTCCCGAATTCAATCGGTAATCAAAGAGTGCTGTGCTCAGTTGGTTACCGATGAGCTTGAGCATTCAAACAAAATTCCCGTTACGGCAGGAGAACAAATATACCGCCGTTATGGATTAGCCGGAATAAGAGGGGAGGCAGCAAACGGCTACCCTATGATTTTCGACTGCGCATTGCCAACTTATGAACTCGCAATCGATAAAGGTTCGTCTGAAGAGCAAGCGATGTTTAAGACCTTGTTGACGATCATGTCGTGCAATGAAGATTCAAACTTGGTTCACCGAGGCGGTCTTGAAGGACTTGAATATGTAAAAGCACAGTCTAAATCTCTGCTGGCAAGCTGTGAAATTCATGATGATGATTTTGAACAGCGAATGCAGGATTACGATAAACAACTGGTAGAAAAAAATCTAAGCCCAGGCGGAAGCGCCGATTTGCTGGCTGCAACCTGGTTGATCGCGCAGCTAAACTTACTTAACCGCTGACCTACGCATTAGCTATTCAATAAAAAAAGGCAATGGAAAACATCTCCCATTGCCCACCAACAATTCCCTACAATCAAATCAGTGTTGATCAAAACCTATTGGAACTACTTCGATATCATTTTCCAGCTCAATTGGGTTATGGAAGTTTTCGTAGTGATGCTGGCAAAGAGGTATCTGAAATACATCGTCAGCTTGGTTATTTGAATTGCTTGGGTTTTTGCTCTTAACCAGAACCTGACGCGTATATTTATTCGTACAATTTACTTCTGCACAAAATGTATTTTTTAACTTATTTTTTGAATCAGAGAATTCATTTATCAGATTTGATTCACTATCTAATATATTGTTCACGAGCATATCGTAATCCTTTGGAGTACTTCGTTTATTATTTGATGGGTAATCGCTATAAAGTAAATCCGATAGGGACAAGTTCAACGTTGTCTAGGATTTCTAATTGGCTGCTTTCTTTGTTACCGTGCTCTGCGCAGAGCGGAACCACGTAGATCGACTCTTCCTGATCATTAGGGTCAGCAACAAAAATGGCTTGGTTGTGGTTTTTGGCACAGTTAGGTACTGAGCATTTTTCGTGGCTACTTTTACTAAAGTATTTCCAATATGAGAGCCAGTTTTCTTTTGCTTTTTGAGTTATGAATTCTTCTGATAACCGTGAAACTAACATGATTTTATCCTCTTGGACTAATAATCTGTATGCCACTATTACAACGTTAATTACCATTTCAGTTTCCAATTAAATTCATATGTTTTTGTGGTTTTTAAAGAATATTTAAATTTTATGGCGGTAATCTAAAAGAGGGCTTTATCGAGGATGTTTGGCTAGTAGAAACTAAGGCATCAGCATAGATGATATTTGTTTTTTATCAGGCACCAATTTAGGTGTTCATTCTGTAATCTATATTTATGAAAAGTTTGTGTTTTATTATTTTGGTCTATGAATTAAAGTGCCATAGCACACTGTCTTTTCTTTAAGACATCTTGCTTTCGTTAAGGTAAAGGTAGTGATGCAGGTTGACACTATTCAGTTGTAAAAATAATAAGGTCTAATCAATGACAAATATTAGAATGACACTATTGGCTTCAGTAGTCGTCTTTACGCTTGCCGGATGTCAAAGTACATCGGAACCCGTTTCTCTTACCCAAGAAACAAATCATGTTGAACAATCCGTAGAAACTCAGTTTGCTGAGGTCGATCAGGTATACCAAAGTTGGTTGGAAATACTAAAAGACAGCGATAACTTAGCCTTGTATTCACCAACCCATTTCCGCCAGCTAGCGGATGCATGGTTAGGTTCGACAGAAGTTTATAAACAAATCGAATCTGAACCTGCATTGATTAAAAAAGACTACTCGCTGTTTTCAAGCAAGAGCTATAAACAAGTCTTTGAAGAGAACCTTGCTAAGGTTGATACCTCGTATCGCGAGCTTCAGCGATTTAAGCTGAAAGCGGATAACGCATTAGCCGACGCAATCGCACAAATGGTTTATTTAGATAGTATTGCAACCGTTAGTTATTTCCCTTCTGACTACAAGAAAGTAGATGCGGACTATCGCAGTTTGTTTATCGATGTACGTGATGACAAGCTGGAGTCGGCGCAGGAAAAACAAGTGAAATTCCTAGCTAAAGCGAAGCTACTTGAAGTTAAGGTTAACCACAAAATCTATATCGAACCTTTAGAGAAGCAAGCAGCAGTACTTAAGAAAGAAGGGTTGTCTCGCGTTGCTCCATTAACTTTTGACCGAGTAGAAGGTGAGATTACCTTAGCGACGAATGTAGTTTCGACCAATCCTAGAGATACACAAAGTGTTCAGAACGCTGTTAAGCGAGTTGAGTTCGAATTAAAACACGTCGCTCAAGTAGCGCATCAAGTGAAGTTGTTGTCAGCGGTTGAAGACAACAAATTCGAGCCGATAGTGCTGGAAATGGAAAACAACTTGTTTGCTATCTCTCAGAAAATTGACGGCTCAGACTATCGTGACACTATGTTGCGTGAACAGGCAGAACGTATTTTAACCAGCGTGGAAGGTTTAGTTGCAGCGGATAAAACCAATGCCCTAAAAGAGCAGTTAAGTGCGTTAACGCTCAAAGTCGAGACCTTAGAAGCGGACAACAAGAAGCAAGTTGAGGCTCTTGCACAAGCCTCAGCCAGAGAGCAGCAACTTCAGCAACAGAAAACGCGTGATGAGCAGTATATTCGCCGTATGGATGAGTTGGTGGCTTCTTTAAAACAACTTCAGGTTACGCCAGAAAACAAAACAGCAAGTGAAGTTGAAGCTCCCGTAAGTCCTTCAACGCCAGTAGAAAACACTTCGTTAAGTGAACCCTCTGCCTTGCAGATCGAGAGTGCAGCACAAAGTGATGCAAGCTAACTGGACTTAGACCAGTAAAAACAAAAAGAGCGCCATTGGCGCTCTTTCTTTATTGTCTTAAGGATGTTTATGCAGTTAGTACTCTTAAAATACGATCAGCGTTTTCAGCCATTTCGATACCTTCATCAGTCAGATATCCACCATCAGGCAATGTGCATAGCCCTTTATCATAGAGTCGTTTTGCGGCAGCTTGTATAGCTTCTCCCGCTTCGCTATGTACCTTAATACCCGTTGCAGCACTGCTGATGTCAAATTGGACAAGAAGATTTAATTCATCTAAGTGTTGTTGGGAAAATTTCATTACACACCCTTCTTACTCGTTAAGTTAGTTTCACAATAGGCTCAGCCTTAAAAAGACGCAATAACCTCAAAACAGAAGTGTTATCTAGAACCAATATGGGCGTTTTTTACACATAACAAAATCTTCACAACCTTTGTCGCATAAGGCTTCAATAAATTACTCAGCGTTATTAAAATTCTATTTTTTATTCTTAAACAGAATTTAATTTGTTAATTAGGTCTTTCGAATTGCTCCCGAAATAAACATTTTTAGTTAACGTAAAAATAGCCCTTGAATATTCGTGGTTTTGGAGCGATTATCGCGAGCTCTCATTGTATCAAAATGTAACTTTTTAATTATGGAACATAGTCAATTCGATTCGTTGCTCCCACCTCAAATGGCTGAACGTGCCGCTGAGACTGGGGTTGGTAAAGCAACCAAAGCCGCATACAAATCTTTTCTTCTAGCCATTTCTGCGGGTATTCATATTGGTATTGCATTTGTGTTTTACACCGTAGTGACAACTGGCGCTCACGATCTACCTTATGGCGTTACGAAATTATTGGGCGGTATAGCGTTTAGCTTAGGCCTTATTCTTGTGGTCATTACAGGCGGTGAGCTTTTTACCAGTACAGTCCTTACTCTGGTTGCAAAAGCCAGCGGGAAAATCTCATGGCGCCAGTTGATGAAAAACTGGACAGTTGTTTATCTGGGTAACCTCGCAGGTTCTGTTTTATTAGTCGCTATTATGTTGTCCACACGCCAATACATGGAAGACGGTGGTCAACTTGGTCTAAATGCCATGGCTATCTCACAACATAAACTCCACCATACTTTTATTCAGGCATTTTCTTTGGGGTTGATGTGTAACATTCTTGTTTGTCTAGCGGTATGGATGACGTTCAGTGCCCGATCACTGACAGATAAGGTCATGGTGTTGGTACTACCTGTCGCTATGTTTGTATCTTCGGGTTTTGAACACTGTATTGCCAACATGTTCCAAGTACCGATGGCGATTGGGATTAAGAATTTCGCTCCGGAAGCTTTTTGGCAGATGACAGGGGCGAATATTGCAGACTACGCTGACCTCAACATGATGGACTTCATCATCAATAACCTGATTCCGGTAACACTGGGTAACGTTGTTGGTGGTGGCGTGTTTGTTGGCATGTGGTACTGGTTGATCTATCTAAAAGACTAGGCTGCATCACTGAAATTGACAGTTATTCAAATAAGAAAAGCGGCAGAAATGCCGCTTTTTTCATGATTTCTATCTCAAGCTTTTGTTGCGCAACAAAACTCGTTATTCACCTTATCCACAATTTCTGTGGATAACCTGTTTTAAATACCGTGTGTAAACGCAACTGAATGATTTTTTCGACAATTGTGCACAAATTACGTGCGACAAATGCACTATTTTAGGTTGTTACATAAAGGTGATATTTTGTACTAAATTTCAATTTCTAGTCACGAAATGTCACATTTACTCGACCTTCTTTAGTAAAAGTAGCCTTTAACGTTAAATGAATGGATAAAGTGAGAGAAATTGTCATCATTACAAATATGGCAATCATGATCATCAATTGATATTTGATTGCGACAAGGGGAGAAGCCCCGCCCAGTATTTGTCCCGTCATCATACCCGGTAGTGTCACTAAGCCCGTCGTTGCCATTGAAGCAAGGATGGGAGCATTGGCTTTCCGTAGCGCATTTCTCACAAAATCCCGCGAAGCATATTGAGGTGATGCACCTAATGAGATTGCGGCTTCGTATTCACTTTTTCGTTCTTCAAAAGCGGTGAACAAGTTCTGCAAAGCAACGATGTTTCCGCTGAGACTATTTCCTAAAAGCATTCCGGCTAACGGGATCAGATACTGCGCGCTATACCAAGGTGAAGGCTGAACAATGCCGAAACAGAGAATGATCACGATAGGAAATAGCCCTGCCGCTAAACCCAAAACAATCGGCATAAGCAACTTATGGGTTGGAAGACGTGTTTTTGAAACGATAGAGCTGGCTCCGATGAGTATCATCAGGGAAAGCCAGATGAGATTAATCCAAATACTGTTGAGCTTAAACAGATATTCCAGATACATACCGACGAGTATCAGTTGTACGGTCATTCGACCTACGGAAATGAAGATTTCTTTACTAATACCCAGTTGATAAATTCTACTCACCATAACGGGAATGATGAGCACTGAACTAAAAAGGGCTAATTGCCACCATGCGATATCAATCGTGCTATTCACGTTTTCTCCCGTTTAATCGTTGTTATTCTTTGAAATCCTTTTGCCAATTATTACTCAACCCTCGATTCCAACAAGCAAAAAATCGATGAGTTAGTCACTCTTTATTGATTTAGCTCCATGAAGAGTTCCGCAAAATAAGTACAGTACTCATCTTTATGTGTTGTTTACCCTCAAGGGTCAGAATAATAGGAACAGTGATGATTTTAGTAGTCGGTCATAAGAATCCAGACAGTGATAGTATTTGTAGCGCATTAGTGGCTGCCGAACTGTTGAAAGCACGTGGTTTAGAAGCGAAAGCGGTACGCCAAGGCAAAATCAACCGTGAAACTCAGCACATCTTGACTACCGCAGGCGCTGAACAGCCTGAATTACGTACTAGTGTAGCTGGTGAAAAAGTATGGTTAGTTGACTACACCGACTTAGCGCAAGCGCCTGATGACTTAAATGAGGCAGAAATTCTAGGTATTGTCGATCACCACCGTTTGGGTGATGTGATGACAGTGAATCCACTGGAAGCATGGATTTGGCCTGTAGGCTGTACTAGCACTATTTTGTTTAACCTATTCAAAATGGAAAATGCTCCAATCACTAAGCAAACAGCAACGCTTATGATCTCTGCGATTCTTTCAGACACGGTTGGTTTTGCTTCTCCTACTTGTACTCAAAAAGACAAAGACGCCGTTGCTGAACTGGCTATTCTGGCTGAAATCGAAGATCTAGATGCATTTATCCAAGCTCTTCTGATTGCTAAAACAGACATTGAAGGTTTATCTGCGGCTCAATTGGTTGAGAAAGACCTTAAAGCTTACCCATTTAATGGCCGTGATGTTGTCGTTGGTCAAATTGAACTAGCGACATTAGACCAAGTTGCCACTATGATTGATGCGCTAGAAGCGGATTTGGAGCGTCGTTGCGAACAAGAGAACCTTGCGTTTGCAGCTCTAATGCTGACTGACATCACTACAGCGCAAACCCGTTTGTTGTTTAAAGGTGAGTGGTCAGAGAAACTGGCGAAGCATCTGTCAGACGGAGTATTGATGATGGAAAATACTCTAAGCCGTAAGAAGCAAGGCTGGCCTTGGTTACAGACTGAGCTAGCTTAATCGCTGATTTCGGGTATGATGCCCAGCCTAATAAAGGTTTTAACGCCCATAGCTTAGAAACTGCTGTGGGCGTTTTGTTTGGAGGCTAATATGTCCAATGCGTTAACCGCAGAACAAATCGCGACAATTAATCAGTACGACCAAGAGCAGCGCTTTAAATACTGCATTAAGGAAATTGTAGCGAATCAGCAAGTGTGGATTCTAAAAGACGAACACGGTTGTGTGATGCTCAATACTGAAGATGACGATTGCGTGCCAGTATGGCCAAATCGCGAGTTTGCCGAAGCTTGGGCAACTGGTGAATGGAGCGAGTGTGAAGCCGAAGCGATTTCATACAACAAATGGCGCAGTCGTTGGACAAGCGGCCTAGAACAAGATGACTTGTCAGTGGTTGTTTTTCCAAACGAAAGCGAAGAAGGTGTTGTGCTGTTTCCTGACGAGTTTGATTTTGAACTCGACAAGCAGAACGCTCGTCGCTAATTAGCGAAACCACTGATAGAGTGGTGATGACTGAGATTCTTTAAGGGCCTGCTTTAGCAGGCCTTTTTGTTGATACTGGTTTATTAATTTTCTGAGCACAGGGCGAGCCTGTGATTCGGTCATGCCGGTTTTTAACTCTGGCTCATAGAGTAACTTCAGCAAAACTATATCCAGAGGTGAGAGCAAATCTTCGGGTGTTTTATCGTTAAAAATCGAAGGGTAGGCGAATTCAGAGTCGTTAGGCAAACCGAGAGTTTGCGTAATTTCCTCGACAATACAAGCTAGGAGTTTTCCGTGGCTGCGTGCTTGGTCTACAGGGATGACCACAGTTGCAGAGATAATCTCATGGGTCTTCGGGTTTGTTTTGTAGCCAGCTTGGCATACGGCGCCAAACATATGTTTGGCAGACTCTTTACCCATCTCACGCTCAACATCTTCACCCCAGTTTTTCTGTTGGGTGAAAATCCAAACGACGTTGGCTTCTTGGCGTGTTTGTACTCGGTAGATAGGGTGGCCAATGATTTGATTTAGATGTTTGATATGCGCATCGGCCAGCTCGTCATGCAAGGCTTGATCACCGACTTTATGCTGAATCCAGATTTTGATGGGTTGTTGCCACTTTACTAATGGTTTCTTACCCACTGAATATTCATTTCTCAGAGCCACATGAATAAAGGCCCGTTCTACGAATGAGGTGTCTTGCCAGTTATTCTGAGCAATAACTTTGGTGCTGGCGAGCAGCACCAGAAGAGACGATAGGACGATACAAACTCGGCCTATTTGAAGCATGGTGCCTTATTGAAATGGCTCTCAATCATACGTTGAGTAATAGGGTGCTGTGGTTCAGACAACACCTCCAGCGTATTTCCGGATTCAACCACTTCGCCTTCGTGCATAACCATCACTTTATCTGTGATGTGTTTAATCACACCGATATGTTGTGAAACGTAGATAAACGATACGCCCATCTCTTCTTGCAGTTCTAAGAACAAGTTGATGATCTGCGAGCGCATAGCCATATCCAAACCATTCAGAGCTTCATCCGCGATGATGATAGAAGGCTGCAAGATCAGAGCTCGCGCAAGACACACCCGTTGCTTCTGACCCGTTGCTAGCATCTGCGGATAAAAGTAGGCGTGCTCCGGCAGTAAGCCTACTCGGAGCAATGTCTCTTTGACGCGTTTTTCTCGCGCTTCCGGTGGCATACTGGTATTTCGTTTTAGCGGGCCTTCCAAAATGCGACCTATTTGGATACGAGGGTTGAGCGACGTGTTCGGGTCTTGGAAGATCATTCGTATCAGCTTACAGCGTGTTGAATAATCTTTGTGCTCCAGCAATTCGCCGTTAACGCGAATTTCTCCACCAGTAGGTTCAATCATTCCCGCCAGCATACGTGCAAGAGTGGATTTACCAGAACCATTTTGCCCGATAAAGCCGATGGTTTGACCCGCTTCAAGAGTGAAACTGACAGGTTTAACTGCTTCTTGTACTTTCTTACGGAAAAGACCAGAGCGCGTTACAAAGTTCTTTTTAAGGTCACTGACTTCTAATAGTGAAACGCTCATGATTTTTGCTCTACGTTAAGAGGGAAGTGACAGGCAAACTTATGGTTCTTAATGATCTGACTTCTCGGTACTTCAACACATTGTTTCTTTGCGTATGGGCAGCGAGGACCCAAACGACAGCCAATGGGTAAATGCTGCAATGGAGGAATGGAACCGGGCAGAGAATGTAGCTTCTGTTTATGCGGAATCCAGTCACTGAAATCCGGCATCGCTTTGAGCAATGCTGATGTATAAGGGTGTTTTGGCTCAGTGAGAATTTTGTTGGTATCAGCAGACTCGACCGATTGACCACAGTACATTACGGTAATGCGATTCGCCCATTGAGTAATAGTGGTTAAGTCATGGCCGACAAGCAGAATCGAGGTATTGTTGACCTGATTCATACGACTCAATAAACGCAAAATTTGCGACTGCGTAATGGGATCTAAGTCGTTGGTTGGTTCATCCGCAATAAGCAACTTGGGTTTGGCAGCAATCGCCATTGCAATCATAACTTTTTGACATTCACCATCGGTCAGTTCATATGGGTAGCTTCCCATCAGACGCTTATGATCTTTGATGCCTACTTTGTGCAGCAACGCCACTGCTTGCTTGTGACGCCAAGTGAAGCGTTGCCACCATTTGCCTTCAAATGTGCGTGTCGGGATAGATTCTATCAACTGCTTGCCCACCTCTTCAGAAGGGTCCAGACAGGTTGATGGCTCTTGAAAAATCATCGCTATATCGCGGGCAATGACACGACGTCTTTCTCGTGGTGTCAGTTGCAGTAAATCAATATTCCCCAGACGCATGCGGTCTGCGGTAATTCGCCAGTTGTCTTTACAAACACCGACAATCGCTTTCGCGACCAAACTCTTACCAGAGCCGGATTCACCCACTAGGCCACGAATTTCACCTTCGTTAAGGGTGAGGCTCATGCGATCGACCGCTTTAACGAGGCCTTGTGGGGTATCAATTTCAATAGTCAGATGACGAATATCTAATAATGGCATTATTCGACTCCTGCATTTAATGCTTGGCGTGCGCCTTCACCGACAAGGTTGATCATTACGACGGTATACATGATCGCGAGGCCGGGTAGGGTCACTGTCCAAGGCGCAAGGTAGATAAGTTCTACAGAGTCACCCAGAATAGCACCCCATTCAGTACTTGGCGCTTGTGCTCCAAGGCCCAAGAAACCTAATGCTGTTATATCAAGAATAGCAATAGACAGCGCCATAGTAACTTCTTGAGCAAGCATTGGCAGCGTATTGGGCAAAATTGAATGCCATAACAGGTACACGTCGCTCGCGCCATCAAGACGGGCCGCCATGATGTAATCTTTCTCTACTTCACTGTGCACGGCGATATAAACGGAACGTACAAACCTTGGAATCAGAGCGAGACAGATAGCCAGCAATACGTTGAACTCACCAAAACCAAGAAAGGCTACGAAAATAATCGCCAGCAGCAGTGATGGAATTGACATTACTGTGTCTAGCAGGTGGTTCAGAATACTGGACAGCAGGCCTTTCGTCATTCCCGCAAGGATACCGATAAGACAGCCAACAAATGCAGCAATAAAGGTAATGATGACCGAAGCACCAAAAGTGAGCTGAGAACCGTCAATAAGACGTGACAAGATATCGCGACCTAAGTCATCTGTGCCTAGGAAATACTCAACTGAACCTGACGGGTCCCAAGAAGGTGGCATTAAAAGGTGGCCACTTTGACCGTGCGGATCATGAGGCATTAACCAAGGAGAGATGAGCGTGATGAGGATAATTAAACCCAAGCTCCAGAGCCCAAACATAGCGAGGCTATTGGCTCTGTAGCTACGCCAAAAACGTTCAAACTGAGTGGGAATGTGCTCTTCCTGATAAATATTATTTGTTAGCATACCATTCCTTTCTCACCAGAGGGTTGATCATCGCGCCGATCAAATCCGATAGGATATTCGCGGTTAATACTAAAGAACCCACTGCAATTACTCCCGCCTGAATAGACATGTAGTCTTTATTTGACAATGCATCAAGCAACCAACGACCAATGCCCGGCCAGTTGAAAATCGATTCAGTGATGATAGCTAAAGTCAGCATGCTCGATAGCTGAACACCAAATTTTGGAATAATAGGCGGAATCGCATTACGCAATACGTGTTGAGTAATGATTTTGTAATAGGACAAACCTTTAATTCGCGCTGCACGGACGTAGTTCTGAGACATGACATCTGCAACAGAAGAACGCATCAAGCGAATAACCTGAGTGGTCGGAGCTAGTGCCAGCACAAAACAAGGCAATATCATGTGTTGAAATACGCTATGCAGGATGTTGGCGCTATTAACGCCTTTGGAGAAGAACGCATCAATAAGAATAAAGCC
The DNA here is from genome assembly GCF_021726015.1 of Vibrio sp. A1-b2. Classification (NCBI taxonomy): domain Bacteria; kingdom Pseudomonadati; phylum Pseudomonadota; class Gammaproteobacteria; order Vibrionales; family Vibrionaceae; genus Vibrio; species Vibrio sp. A1-b2. Next base: position 168,981 of record NZ_JAKKCI010000001.1, on the reverse strand, counting down.
AGTAACTGGTTCTACTTCATACAATAGGTCGTAGCGTCCTGAGACAGGGAACATGCCATAATGCAGCGAGAAGATCATGATCATCATCAGGGCTATCCAATACAGCGGAGCCGAGTAACCCATCATCGAAGTAAAGGAGATAATAGTATCAATCCATTTGCCTTGCTTCATGCCTGCAATGGTACCAATCGGTAAACCAATAAAGAGAGAAAGTAAAAAGGCAATCAAACATAGTTCAAGTGTTGCTGGGAAGACTTTAACTAACTCAGAGGCAATATCAACACCACTCTTCGTTGTGCCAAAATTGAATTGAGAAAGCTCGCCTAAATACATCCACCAACCGCGCCAGAAATCCTGAATTGCCCAAGGTGATTGGGGTTCAAGACGCATCAGGCTGTAACCCACCAAAGTCAGGATCAGTAGAGTGATGATAAACAGGTTGAAGCGACGTACCGTATAGATAAACATTATTCGGTAATCCTCTTCACGTTATTAAACGGTTCGACACTGAACGGGCTTAAACGAAAACCAGTTAACGTTTTGTTATACGCTTTAAATTGCATTCCGTGCGCAATCGGAATGACAGGAAACTCTTGGTTCAAAATGGTTTGTGCCTGTTTATAAAGATTGAGTCGATATCGAGGTCGATCAACTTCTAACGCCAAATCGAGTAAGAAATCGAAATCACTGTTACACCACATAGACGCATTAAGCCCTGCACGGTTTGCTCCACATGAAAGCAGTGGGCGCAAGAAATTATCTGGGTCACCGGTATCACCTGTCCAGCCTCTTAGAAACAGGTCAATGTGACTCTTCTCCGCCAACTGAGAACGGTTGACATTACTTTCAGTAATCAGGTGTAGAGTGACGCCAACATCCGCAAGATTCGACTGAATCATTTCTGCCATTTTACGGGGGCTCGGGTTATAAGAACGAGGCTCAATAGGCACAGACATCGACAATTCAAGGCCATTGGCATAACCAGCATCTCTTAACAAACCAAGCGCGTAATTACGGTCATAACGGATTTGGATATCGTCCTTCTGATAAGCCCATGAACTTGGTGGCAAAATGTTGTAAGCAATACTGCCAGTGCCGTAATACACAGAATCAAGGATGTTTTGACGGTTGATAGCAAAGTTTAACGCCTTACGCACACGTACATCATTCAGCGCTGGATGCGAGGTGTTAACAGCAATAAAAGCCACGTTCATCGCTGGCTTAATCGAAAGATCGATATTGCCTTGCTTTTGAATAACAGGTATTTGGCTGGAAATTGGGAAGCTCAACACATCACATTCGTTACGTAAAAGTTTGGCTAACGTGCCTGTACCACGTTGTGAAATATCGAACACCACCTGCTTCATAATAGCAGGGCTATTCCAATATCCTTCATGGCGACGCAAACGAACTAAATCGTTGACTTTAAACTCATCAAGGAGGAAAGGTCCGGTACCAACTGGAAAATCGTCGATATTGTGTTTTTCGTCTTTAATCTGCAGTTGCTGCCCATATTCTTCTGACAAAATAACCGCATGAGTGGTTGAAATGTTTGATAAAAAGCTATTGTCAGGACGGCTAAGAGTGAACTTTACTGTTTGGTCATCAACGGCGATGACACTTTTCAAAAGACTGCGAAAGTTAATACCTGCAAACCAAGGATAGTTGCCATTGCTTACGTAGTGGTAAGGATGCGTCGGATCAATGATGCGCTTAAAGCTGAAGACTACATCTTTGGCATTCATTGTACGAGTAGGGGTGAACCAAGAAGTAGTATGGAAATTAACACCAGTATGTAAACTAAACGTATATTCTGTCCCGTCTTCGCTGACTTGCCATTTCGTCGCAATGTTTGGGATGGGAGAGTGTGTATCCGGATCAAGCTTCAACAGCGTATCGTACAACTGCGGACTTAATGCTTCAGAAGTAATACCACTATCGACTAATTGAGGATTAAAGGTACTAGGGCTGCCTTGACCACAATAAACAAAACCGCTTTGGCGGATTTTTGTATGATCAATTTCTTCTCCACAGCCAGCAAGAAGGCTTAGTCCGCATAATCCGAGCGTGATTCGTAATAAAGTGTTCATATAGAAAAACAGTGTGGGAAACGAAGCAAAGTAACTATTCCATTAAAGTAGAAAGCGATCTGTTGTCGATAAGCGCTAAAAGTAGCAATCACGTTTGCCTCAAAATCCTGCTAATTTACCATTCTTTCGGGTGTTAAACCAAGAAAAAGGTTACTGCGTATACCCAAGTAACCTCACGATGCTTGTTCAGCGAGAATTAATTCCCTCTTAGGCAAGGCACTGATTTGAATACATAGTTATTCTACGTAGAAAATATAGGGTTATTCATTTTTTGTGAGTTGATACTTTCTCATCAGCCCTCGAAATTGATGATAGCTTAATCCGAGCGACTTAGCGGCTTGTCTTTGATTAAACTTGGCAAATTTTAGCGATTCATTAATGACATATTTATCTTGTTGTTCCTGCCACTGTTTGAAATCCATCGGGAATGCAAGCTCAGTTTGGTTTTCTTCTTGCTTGGGGAGTGTCGCAGAAGGTTCTTGAGTTTCTTCTTGCCAATGTTTTTGGAACGGATCAAAAATCAATGAATCGATAGGGGAGTCAGCAGTACCGTGTTGATATACCGCTCGTTCTACCACGTTTTTAAGCTCTCGAATATTGCCGGGCCATGGATATTTCGTAAGACTTTGTATTGCTAGAGGTGTAAAGCCAGCAAAGAAAGACAGTTCGAGTTCTCGGCACATACGAATAGCGAAATACTCAGCGAGTAGGCCAATGTCTTCTTTCCGCTCCCGAAGTGGCGGAAGGTGAATAACATCAAATGCTAACCTATCGAGTAGGTCAGCTCTAAAGTCGCCCTCTTGTGCAAGCTTTGGTAAGTCTGCATTGGTCGCACACACTAAGCGTACATTGGCATTGAGGGCTTGGTTACCGCCGACACGTTCATATTGTCCGTATTCGATGACCCGCAACAATTTTTCCTGTACCGACAATGGTGCTGTGGCGAGTTCGTCAAGAAACAACGTACCGCCTTCTGCGCGTTCAAAGCGGCCTTGGTGCCTGCCTTTCGAACCCGTGAAAGAGCCAGACTCATGGCCGAAAAGCTCGGAATCGATTAAGCCTTCGCTAAGTGTTGAACAGTTGAGTGAGATTAACGGCTGGTCCCAACGTTTTGAAAGATAGTGCAAACGCTGGGCGATAAGTTCTTTACCTGTACCGCGCTCGCCAACGATAAGAACTGGACGCTCAATCGGTGCTAAACGAGAGACTTTATCCAGAACGGCGTGAAACGCTGGGGATTCCCCAATTAAATTTTGTTGCACAGTTATCTCTCTTTATCCATAACAAGACGTTATCGGTCACCGCATCTGTTTCGCTAAGTAACGGATGAAATAGTTGGTGAAATTTACCAACTGTTGGTTAAATCGTTTATAGCATAGTCCTGTCTTTTTAGTAATTCAATGTAAGCTACTGAAAAATAAAGCCATGAAAATTGGCATGGAACTTGGAGTACACAAGAGGTAACTAGGCTGTGACAGGTTTGAACAGCGAATGGATAACTAAGGAGTCAAATATGGGCATTTTTTCTCGTTTTGCAGACATCGTAAATTCCAATATCAGCGCTTTGCTGGATAAAGCGGAAGATCCTGAAAAAATGATTCGTCTCATTATTCAAGAGATGGAAGATACGTTGGTGGAAGTTCGTACTAATTCCGCCAAAGCGATAGCAGATAAAAAAGAACTCGCACGTAAAGTAGCAAGTATCGATGATCAAATCGAAGACTGGCAAAACAAAGCTACGCTGGCATTGAACAAGCAGCGTGACGATTTGGCTCGCGCAGCTTTGATTGAAAAGCAGAAGTTGCAATCAGTTCTGAAAAGCTTACACACGGAACAAACCTTAGTAGAAGAAACCATTGATAAACTCACTGGCGAAATCACTAAGTTAGAAAGCAAAATCACTGAGACTCGCGCGAAGCAACAGGCGTTGGCTATTCGCTCTCAGTCGGCGGTAAATCGTCGTAATGTGCAACGTCACTTGCATACTAGCCGTACCGAAGAAGCAATGTCGAAGTTTGAGCAATACTCACGTAAAGTGGATGAATTAGAAGCAGAAGCGGATCTTTACGCTCAGTCTGCGCAAGGTAAGTCTCTTGACCAAGAGTTTGCAGAACTTCAAGCTCAGGATGAAATTGAGCAAGAACTGGCAAAACTTAAACAGCAAATGAAACAAGATCAGCAGTAGAACAATAAAATAAATAATAGGAGTAGACTATGACCTCAGTATTTTTTGCTGGACCACTCATTGTCTTTCTGATTTTTGTCGCCCCACTATGGCTGCTTCTACACTATCGCAGCAAACGAAAAGTGGGCAGCGGACTTTCTTCAGAAGACTATGAAACGCTGCAGCAGCTTTCGGAAAAAGCGAGTGGCTTGCAGTCGCGAGTAGAAACACTTGAGCGGATTCTGGACGCGGAATCTCCAAATTGGAGACGTAACTATGACTAGCCGAGAATTATATCGCGACCCAGTAAATGGCAAGATAGGTGGCGTGTGCGCTGGTCTGGCGAACTATTTTGGCTTAGAGGTATGGATTGTTCGCATACTGGTTATCTCTGCAGGGCTATTGGGTGGCGGCTTTTTGATTGTATTAGCTTACCTAGCATTAATGTTGATGCTAGAGAAGCAGCCTTATCAATACGAGCAAAGCGTCAAGTCACAACGCGAACACACGTTGAAAAGTAAGCCGTGGGAGCAAGGTCAAACCCCTGGTGCATTGCTCAATACTTTGAATGAAGACTTAACTAAAGTAGAAAAACGGGTGCGCAATATGGAGGCGTATGTCACTTCAGACGCATTTAAAGTGAATCGAGAATTCAATAAGTTATAATCCACCCATTGAGCGGAATAACAAGGAACAATTGCATGTCAGATAAGGCAGATAACACGTGTGCATGGGCAATGAAAAATCCACTAGAGCGAGAGTATCATGACGCAGAATGGGGTGTTCCTGTGCATGATGACGTTAAGTTGTTCGAATTTATCACTCTAGAAGGCGCACAGGCTGGTTTAAGTTGGATAACGATTTTGAAGAAGCGAGAAGGCTATCGCCAAGCGTTTGAAAATTACGATATTAACCAGTTAGCGCAGTACGATGAATCGCACGTTCAAAAGATTATCGACCAATTTGATGTGGTTAAGCATAAAGGGAAAATAGCGTCTGTGTTTTCTAACGCCCGTGCCGCGATTGAACTTCAGAAAGAGTTTGGTTCGTTAGATAAAGCGCTATGGCAGTTTGTCGGCGGTCAACCTAAAATCAACCATTGGCAGGATATGAGCCAAGTGCCCGTCTCTACAGAAGAGTCAAAAGCCATGAGTAAGTTTCTTAAGAAGCGAGGCTTTAAGTTTGTCGGCGAAACCATCTGCTACTCCCTCATGCAAGCCGTTGGCATGGTGAACGATCACCTTGAGCATTGCCCCAAAAAATAAGCGGTAGAGCAGATCATTGCAGTAAGAATCAGTAGCAATAAGAAAGAGCACTTAGGTGCTCTTTTGCATTTTTTCTTTGTTGCTTTTTGGGTAATGGTTACTACTAGGCGGTAACCGCTTGCTCCAAAATAACGGAGTTATAGCGAGCTAAGCCTGCTTCTAAATCTGCAATCAAATCGTTCACATCTTCCAGACCAATATGCAGACGAATCAACGTACCTTCAAAGTTAGGGTTTGCAACCGTACGCAGGCTGTTAAAGCTGTTTGGTTCATTGGCTAAAATCAGGCTTTCAAATCCACCCCATGAATAACCCATGCTGAAGTGTTTCATTCCGTCCAGTAGAGCGGTAGTTGCTTTAGGGCAGCTTGTCTTCAGCACAAATGAAAACAGACCGTTGCCACCAGTGAAATCACGTTTAAAAATTTCGTGACCAGGACAAGAAGGTAAACCCGGATGACGAACATGATCGACTTCTGGTCGTTCTGCAAGCCACTCAGCGACTTTAATGCTGCTTTCAGCATGCTGGCGTAGGCGAACATCAAGAGTGCGTAAACCCCGTAAACCTAGATACGCATCGTCTGGCGATACGCATTGTCCCATCAGGTAACTTTGCTCACGCAACTGAGGCCAGTACTTTTCAACGCACACTGCGGTGCCTAACATTACGTCTGAGTGACCAACGATGTATTTCGTTGCCGCTTGAACAGAGATATCGACACCATGATCGAATGGTGAGAAGTTCACACCTGCGCCCCAAGTGTTATCCAACACGACAATAATGTCATTCTCGTGAGCGATGCTGGATAGCAGTGGAACATCCTGAACTTCCATCGTGATTGAACCCGGAGATTCCAAAAACAGCATCTTAGTGTTTGGTTTGATGAGCGTTCGGATATCTTCGCCAATCATTGGGTCGAAGTAGGTCGTTTCTACGCCTAGCTTCGCAAGGATTTTTTCGCAGAAATCACGAGTAGGTTCGTAACAGGTATCCACCATCAAAACATGGTCACCTGTCCCAACAAAAGACAAAATAGTATTGCTTATCGCAGCGGTACCACAAGGGTAGAGCGCACAGCCAGCACCGCCTTCAACCTCGTTCATTGCTTCCTGAAAAGCGAAATGTGTTGTTGTGCCACGGCGTCCGTAAAACAGAGTTTTGTTAGCGCGGTTTGCGGTTGCGTGATTTTTTTCCGCAACGCTGTTAAACACAATTGTTGAAGCTCGTTGAACGGGCGGGTTAACTACACCGTTGGTCCATTTCTTATTGCGACCAGCGGTTACAAGCGTAGTTTTTTTTCCTTCTGCCATGGTTTGTCCTTGTTAAATGCATCGTTTGACTATTTAAAACATGGAGACATGTTTAAATGCAACCCTGCAAAGGCAAAAAGATCAAAGAAGTGGGTTAAACAGGTAGAAGACACGTTCGAGGAACCGATGCCCGAGGGGACGTTTTTCCCAGTTCTCGTACTCAACTTGCTGAGATTGTTCCATATAGCCTTGCTGTAACCAGTACATTTCTTCAGTGAACTCTTGGTCGTCCACAGCCAGTGTTACCTCGAAATTGAGCCACAAGCTGCGCATATCCAGATTAACAGTTCCAACCAAGCAGAACTTTCTATCAATCACGACGGATTTCGTGTGCAGGAGGCCACCATAAAACTTGTGGATGGTGACGCCGGCTTCCAATAGTTCGCCGTAAAAAGATCGAGATGCCCATTGAACCATAAAGGAGTCATTCTTCATTGGAATGATTAAGTCGACTTTAATGCCTCGTTGCGCCGTCATTTTTAAGGTTGATAGCAGGTCAGCACTTGGCACGAAATAAGGTGTCGTAATGCACACAGACTCGTTCGCTTGGTTGATAGCTAAAGTTAAAACCTGAGAAATTAGATTTTCGGGCATCCCTGGGCCGGAAGGAACAACCTGAACAGGGTGTTGAGGTAGAAGCGGGTTTATCTGGCATTCAGGTTGTGGCGGAAGTTCACGTATTCCGGTTTCAACTTCCCAGTCCCAGCAATGAATGGCAGAAAGTACATTTACTGTTGGGCCTGTTACCCGAACCATAATGTCAATCCACTGACCGACACCAGAATCTTGTTTGAAATAGGCAGGGTCAACCATATTCATCGAACCGGTATAAGCCACTTTGTTATCAATAACGATGATTTTTCGATGTTGGCGAAGATCGAGACGACGCAGGAATATACGCCACGGGCTCACTTCGAGAGCTTGAATCAGTTGAATACCTGAATCTCGCATCATCTTTTCCCAATGACTGCGGAAAAAACGAGGGCTACCAGCGGAATCTAAAAGTACTTTGACATCAACACCTCGTTTCGCCGCCTGAATGAGTGCGGAAGCAACGGAGTCGGCTAATCCACCCGGATGCCAAATGTAGAAAACGATTCGTATTGTGGACTTTGCTTGTTCGATATCCTCAATGATGGAGTGAAGGATTTCGTTGGGTGAATTCAATAGTGACAAGGTGTTTCCCGATAACGCTGGGATACCCATTCGGTAGTTACACAGCTCATCAATCTTAGAAATATGTGCACCCATGGCTTCAGGCATGTGTGCCTGACAGGCATTTAAGGACTTAAACCACTCACCAAACGGAGTGAACATCTCTTTCGCTCTGTCAGCGCGCTTTCGTCCTAGATTCAGTTCACCAAAAAGGAAATAGCAAATCACACCCAGTATCGGCAGGATATAAATGACCATCAGCCAGGCCAAAGAGACACTAACTGCGTTGCGTTTAAGTACCACACGTATAGTGACACCGGCCACAAGGAACCAGTAGAGAGCAATGCCTGCGAGTGTTAAGAAATGATAAACCTTATCCATGAGTCACTTATATATAAAATACCTAGTGCTGATATTAAGTCGAAAGCATATGTGAAGAAAGAAATTAGCGTAAATGAATGTAAAAGATATGTAGATGGATGCTTTTTGATGCGCAGATGATGTAGGAATAAATTCTTACAAAAAGACCAAAAAAGCATCATTTAATCTATTAAATAGACATGAATGCCATAAATTAGTCTGTTCGGGCTTCCAATTTTATTCTCAAACTGTTTTACTTGCCACCACTTCGATATCTATTGATATTTTTGTTTATGTAAAATTAAATTTACACGCAAATGTAGCTATCGACAAACATATAATGCAAACACACACATCGGTATAAAAATTATGGCAAGTAGTTCTAGAGGGCAGTTCACCTCTCGATTTGGCTTCATCATGGCAGCAGCAGGTTCTGCTGTAGGCTTAGGAAACGTTTGGGGTTTCCCCACTCAGGCGGCCAGCAATGGTGGCGCGGTATTTCTTTTTGTTTATCTGCTTATGGTTTTCCTACTTGCATTTCCAATGTTAGTAGCAGAGCTCACCATTGGCCGTTATGGTCAGTCGAACTCAATCAGTTCGTTTAAATCTGTTTGGCCTAAGGGTAAAGCTGGCGCTATTTTGCTTGGTGTTGTCGGCTTAACCGTTGTCTCTTTGATTCTGGCTTTCTACGCGATCGTTGCAGGCTGGTTGATTGGCTCGTTCTTTGGCAGCGGCTTAACTCTGCTTGGGATGGACAGCGCGGCACATTGGCTCACCAGTTTTGGTACTGAACGCAATTTAGTACTGATGGTGTCATTCATGGCGATCACTATGTATGTTGTGCGTAGCGGGGTAGCCGATGGTATCGAAAAATGGTCAACCCGTTTGATGCCAGTATTGTTTGCTCTGTTCGCTCTGCTAACGGTTTACATCTTTACTCAAGAAGGCTCGATGGAAGGCCTGAAGATGTACCTCATCCCTGATTTTTCTCATTTCACGCCTTCTTTAATTGTGGGTGCGATGGGGCAAGCGTTCTTCTCACTATCTTTAGGTGTGTGTGTAATGACCACTTACGGTTCATACCTGAAGAAAGATACCAACATTCCAAAGACTGCGGCTCAAGTGGCTTTGATCGATACTGGCGTTGCATTTATCGCAGGTCTAGTGATTCTGCCTGCTATGTTTGTTGCTAAAAATCACGGTGTTGAAATCTTCTCTGAATCTGGCGATCTTTTGAACTCGGATACGCTTGTGTTCACTGTACTTCCAGCCATGTTCGATACCATGGGCGCGGTTGGTGCAATTGTCGGTGTCGTGTTCTTCTTACTGATGATCATTGCGGCGCTGACGTCATCGATTTCAATGCTAGAAGTTCCGGTTTCTTGTGCGACGGAAGAGCTAAAACAGAACCGTAATACAGCAGTACTTTGGATTGGTGGTTTGGTAACGATTGCCTCTGGTGTGATTGTTATGAACTTCTCAAGCCTATTTGGTTTGGTGATTCAATTCACGACGGTTTACTCACAGCCAATCATTGCACTGCTGATTACGCTTCTTGCAGGTTGGATTTGGAACCGCAACCAAGTATTGAATGAACTGAAGCAAGGCTACCCAGAAATTGAGAGTAGCTGGTTCTGGAAAATTTGGCCGACTTACGTGCGTTTCGTATGTCCGGTACTGATGCTGTTAGTGTTCTTCGCATAATCAGCTGTTCGCATCATTAAGATGTTTGATTTCATAAGGCCGCTTTTAGCGGCCTTTGTTTTATCTCTATCCTTTTATGTCTATCTGAAGGCGGCAACATAATGTTTTACTGACCTTTAGTCTCAGTTGAGTATAATGGCCGTCCATTATTGAGGGGCATCATGTTCGATATTCTATTTACTCACCCTGATTTTATCGTCATCAATAAGCATCCGAATGTTTCGGTACACAAAGATGATGGCGATACCATGCTGTTACAAGAAGTTGGCAAAGTCAGCGGTGATTCTCAGCTTTATTTAGTTCATCGACTCGATAAGATGACGTCAGGCATATTATTGCTTGCGCGTAATGCTCAAGCAGCGAGCGAACTTTCTCAAGCCTTTGCTCATCGTGATGTTGAAAAATTCTATTTAGCTCTTAGCAGTAAGAAGCCAAAGAAAAAACAAGGCCTGATCAGCGGGGATATGGAGCGCTCTCGTCGTGCTTCTTGGAAACTGCTTGCGACTCAGCAGAATCCGGCGGTGACCCAATTTTTCTCAGCCGCAGCAGAGCCAGGCGAGAGATTGTTTTTGTGTAAGCCTCACACAGGAAAAACGCATCAGATTCGTGTAGCGCTTAAATCGATTGGTTCAGCAATTGTAGGTGACCCTATTTATAACGCTTCCGATGAAGCTGACCGTGGATATTTACACGCCTTTGCTCTTAAGTTTATTTATGCTGGCGAAACCTTTCAGTTTCTCTGTGACCCAAGAGAAAAAGAGTACCTTGGGCAGAAATGGAACAGCGAAGTGGTGAGTCAAAACATCGAATTATGGTTACAACCTTGGTCACTTAACTGGCCAACAGTGAAAAAGTAATATTATGCAACTTTCAGCTTTACCCGTTTTTTTTGAAGAGCTTAATGCTCAGCTCACACAAGCCCCTGATGAAGTTCGTCGACTGTTTCATGGTCGAGGTCAACGTTGGGAAGGCTTGGAGCAAATTACTTGTGACTGGCTACAGGGACAACTGGTTGTAAACTTGTTCAAAGAAGTGGAAGAAGAGTTTCTTCAAGCACTCGAACAAGGTTTGCAAGCGTTATCGCAATCATCCTTATGGCAACAGCGAAACGGCAGCTGTATTTTGCTTCAACACCGTTACGCTGACGGAGCTCCTTCCCAAGTACTTTGGGGAGAGTTGAATTCAAGACCTGTTGTGGTTGAAAGTGGTTTGAAGTATCAGCTTGATATTGGCAGAAACCAAAACTTTGGCTTGTTCCTCGATATGCGTTTAGGCCGAGACTGGGTGAGAGAACACGCCAAACATAAGAACGTACTTAACTTGTTTGCTTACACCTGTGGATTTTCCGTGGCAGCGATAGCGGGTGGGGCCGATAAAGTCGTCAATGTCGATATGGCAAAAGGTTCTTTGTCGAAAGGGCGAGAAAACCATCTGATTAATGATCACAATGTCAGTAAAGTGAGTTTCCTAGGACACGATATCTTTAAATCGTGGGGGAAAATCAAAAAAGCTGGACCTTATGATCTGATCGTTATTGACCCGCCTTCTTTTCAGAAAGGTAGCTTTGCGTTGACTAAAGATTACCAAAGAATTCTTCGTCGTCTTCCAGAACTATTGACGGAAGGAGGGGAAGTGTTGGCTTGCGTTAACTCGCCAATGGTAAGCAGTGATTTTCTGATTGACGGAATGAAAGCTGAAGCTCCAGATTTGAACTTCCAATATCGTCTCGATAACCCGCCAGAGTTTGCAGATATCAATTCTGAGTCAGCACTGAAAGCCTTAGTATTTAGCTAGCGGACGTTTAGATGTGCGTTTAAACCGAAAACAAAAATAGCAGCCAATGGCTGCTATTTTTTATGATTCACTTATGTGTTTATAAACGCTTAATTCATATGGTCGCTAAGTTTAAATGTCAGTGTGTGGACATCGTTTTTCAGTACCAATGAATCTTTCGTTAGCGTCATATCGCTCCAATCTTGTAGCGTTTGAGAAACTGCTTGTTCGGTATCCATGATGTCACCGATACACATCTTCATGGTTTTGCCCATTTTCTCAATACGGAACTTGTTGTCTTTCACTTCCGCTTGGCCGAAAAAGTTGTTGCAGCCAGCGTTACCATTGGCAATCATTTTTTCGCCAATTTCTAGGTTAGGAGTTCTTAAGCGTTCATTCTTCACTACGTCTTTACCATCAACTTGAGTAAGTTCCCAGTTGTGGTGTTGTAGGTCTTGAGCCGTAATTTGCACTTCATCACCAGTACTTTGACAAGCCGTTAGAATTACAGGCAGCGTTACCGCTGCAAGTAGCGATTTTGAAATCAGCTTCATATGATTCACTCCGAATATGGAAATTCCGCTCAGTATAGTCAATAAAACACTGTTTTTGTCAGCATGAGGTCATAGATTGAGTCTCAAATCACATCAATCTGCTTGTTACTTATTGAAATGTATAAATATTGTTGGGTTGTCAATTGCCGTGTGTAAGACAATTCCTAAATTTGCTTAACACTTTTACGAACGATAAGTGTTGGTTCGAGTTGAATAATCTCAGGCTCATTGCTCAGCTTATTGATCTTTTTAAGCAGTGTATCAACAGCCGCTTTTCCTAAGCGGTATTTAGGCTGATGAATGGTGGTTAACGACGGAGACATAAACTTGGCAATGTGAATGTCATCGTAGCCTATGATGGAGATGTCATCCGGAATTGAGAGGTTGTTTTCATTTGCTGCGTTAATCACACCCATTGCCATCATGTCGTTACTCACAAAGAGAGCACTTGGCAACGAATTTAACTTCATCAGCTTGATAAACGTGTCGTAGCCCCCTTGGCACTCAAAGTTCGACTCCATGACCCATTCAGGGTGTATTTCCAAATTAGCTTCACGCAGCGCACGTTTGTAGCCTTCATAACGCATCTGTGCCTGATGATGATTCAAAGGCCCCGTAATACAGCCGATCTCTTTATGACCACTCTCAATCAGATGTTTGGTGGCCATGTACCCACCAAGCAGAGAGTTATCCTGAATCTTATCGCTGGAAAATAACATCGGCCCCCAATCCATCACCACGACAGGGATATCTGGGTAACGTTCAAACTCATCAATACGTTCACCCACCAATGTAGAACACATCAAAATAATACCGTCTACGCGTTTTTGCAGCAGGGTATTGATTGAGGCTTTCATGCGCTCGTGATCGCCTTCTGTGTTACACAGAATCAAGTTATAACCTTGTTGGTAACAGTTACGTTCGACACCTTTGACCACTTCACCAAAGAATGGGTTGGTTGATGTTGTCATCAACATTCCGATGGTTTTGGTGCGGTTCATTTTAAGGCTGCGAGCTAGAGCGGAAGGAGCGTAGTTGAGTTCTTGAGCGGCTTTGTTAACCCGTTCCGCAATCTCATCGCTTACGAAACGGGTTTTGTTGATCACATGGCTAACAGTCGATGTTGAAACTCCGGCGAGTTTTGCTAAATCCTTCATTGTTGCCATGTCATCAGTATCCTTTACTTTTGTTCAGCTAAGAATGCATCAACCTCAGAGCGTTGTGGAATAGAGGTTTGCGCGCCAAAACGGGTAACAGAAATCGCTGCGGCGGCGTGTGCAAATTTAATCGCTGATTCTAAAGGCATTTCTTCTAACAAGCCAGTAACAAAAGCGCCGTTAAAGGTATCGCCAGCTGCGGTTGTGTCGGTCGCTTTTACTCTGAATCCCGGAATAATGACGCCTTTACCATTCTGACTCAACCAAACGCCTTTGGCTCCGAGAGTAATCATGACAGTTTCGATCCCCTTACTATGAAGAATATCCGCCGCTTTTTGTGCTGATTCATCGTCGGAGACGGTGATGCCTGTCAGCACTTCAGCTTCAGTTTCGTTCGGAGTAATGATATCGACGCAGCTAAGCAGTTCATCTGGCAATTCACGTGCAGGGGCAGGGTTTAGAATCACCTGAGTTTGCGCACTTTTTGCCACTTGAACGGCTTGGATAATACCGTCTAGCGGTGTTTCAAGTTGAGCAAGGAAGTATTGTGCATTACGTATTTGGTCAAGATGCGGCTCAATGGCTTCTGCGGTGAGCTTTGCATTCGCTTCGGCAGAAATACAGATGCTGTTTTCACCGCTGTCAGAAACCTGAATCATCGCGATACCAGTAGGGCAGTTTGGTTGTAGCTTGACCCCTGATACGTTAATGCCATCGACTTTAAAGCTTTCGCGAATGTTAATGCCAAACGAGTCATCACCCACACAAGCAATAAAACCGACATCGGCTTTCAAACGAGCAGCCGCTACAGCTTGGTTTGCGCCTTTGCCTCCTGGGATAACTTGGTAATTGCGGCCGTGAAGTGTTTCGCCTGGGCGAGGAAAAGTCGGTACTTGAAGAACGTGGTCTGCATTGACACTACCGAATACCACCAACTTATTCATAGAAGAAGTCCTCAGTGTTTTAGGAATAAAAAAGAGAGGTTTAAAGTCTTTATTTACTTAACACGTTAAAGTTTAAAACATTAAAGCTGTCTTTTTTCACCCTCCCCGTGAGGAGAGGGTGTGATTAGCAATTAAGTATTGATACGCAATTACTTAGTGATAACTTTTAGTGGAACTGGGATGTACTCTTCCACTTTTTCGCCTTTCAGTACTTTGTCAGCGGTTTCTACACCTAACGCACCGATCATATCTGGTTGTTGAGCAACCGTTGCTGCCAGTTTGCCACGTTCTACCGCTGCAATACCGTCGTCTGTGCCGTCAAAACCAACAATCATTACGTTTTTACCAGAAGCCTGAACTGCGCGAAGTGCGCCTAGTGCCATTTCGTCGTTCTGTGCAAATACCGCTTCAACATCTGGGTTCGCTGCTAGTAGGTTTTCCATTACGTTCAGACCTTTAGTGCGGTCGAAGTCGGCTGGTTGGCTAGCAAGTAGCTGCATTTGGCTGCCTTTAACTGCGTTCATAAAGCCTTCACCACGCTCACGCGCCGCAGAAGTACCAGCAATACCTTCCAGTTGAATAACTTTGGCTTTCTCACCCACTTTTTCCATGATGAAGTGACCTGCCATTTCGCCGCCAACAATGTTGTCAGATGCAATGTGACTCACTACGTCACCACGGCTTGCACCACGGTCCAGAGTCAATACTGGAATCTTAGCGTTGTTTGCAATGCGAATTGCGTTCGATACCGCATCTGAATCCGTTGGGTTGATTAGGATTGCTTTCACACCACGAACAGTAAGGTCTTCCACGTTTGAAAGCTCTTTACTTGGGTCGTTTTGTGAATCTAAAACGATAATGTTATAGCCGAGCTCTTTTGCTTTTGCTTCTGCGCCATCTTTCATCGTAACGAAGAATGGGTTGTTCAGCGTAGAGACGACAATTGCCATCGTATCTTGCGCGTATGCAGAGACAGAAACAGAGGTTGATAACAGTGCAGCTGAAATCAGAGTTGCCAATTTTTTCATTTTAATTTCCTTATGCTGGGGGAGACCTAACCGAAATTAGGTCTGTTGTTTCACGGGTTATTTGTTTTTGTTGTCTACAAGTACTGCAAGCAGGATAACCACTGCTTTTGCAATCATTTGGTAGTAAGAAGACACATCTAGTAGGTTTAGTGCGTTGTTCAGGAAGCCGATAATCAAAGCACCAATCAGTGTGCCCATGATCTTACCGCGACCGCCCAGTAGGCTTGTTCCGCCTAACACTACCGCTGCAATAGCATCAAGCTCATAGCCCATGCCTGCAGTAGGTTGTGCAGACGATAGACGTGATGTCACGATGATGCCCGCTAGAGCTGCAAGAAGACCACAGATTGCGTAAACGCCGATTTTGACTTTGTCTACGTTGATACCTGAAAGACGTGTCGCTGATTCGTTACCGCCTGACGCATATACGTAGCGGCCAAAACGAGTGTGATTTAGAAGGTACCAAGCTGCGGCAAATACGATTGCCATCAACCATACCGGAACTGGAATACCTAGCATGTAGCCTGTACCAAACCATGCAAATGCATCCGCAGTATCGGTAAAGCCAGTAGAGATTGGTCGACCGTCGGTGTAAACCATGGTCACACCGCGTAGTAAAGTCATGGTAACTAGGGTTGCGATAAACGCCTGAACCTTACCTTTGGCAATCACGAAACCACTGATTGCCCCTAGTGCAGCTCCTGCGATAAGTGCTGTTGGTACAGCGATTAATACCGGAACTTCAATAGCTATAAGGCTTGCGGCAAAAGCGCCACAAAGAGCAAGTACAGAACCGACACTCAGGTCGATACCGCCAGTCAGAATAACTAACGTCATACCTACGGCGATGATGGCGTTTACCGATGTCTGACGAAGAATATTCATCAGGTTATCCATGGTAAAAAAGTTTGGGTTTAAAAAAGAGACAACCACGATCAGAAACAGCAAAGCGATAAGTGATTTCTGTTCGATCAGCCATTCTTTACTCAGCAACTTCTTTTCGCTGACAGAATTTGTTTTATTCATAGTGTTAGTACTCATGCTGCTTCCTCGTTCACCGTTTTACCGACGGCACACGCTAATAGATTTTCTTGGTTGGCGTCTTTAGCTGAAAACTCGCCGCTGATTCGACCTTCATGCATCACCAAGATGCGGTCACTCATACCCAAGACTTCTGGCATTTCTGAAGACACCAAAATGATACTCATGCCTTCTGCTTTGAACTTATTGATTAACTGATAGATTTCTTTCTTTGCGCCTACATCAACACCGCGAGTTGGCTCGTCAAGAATCAATACTTTTGGACGGGTCATTAAACCTTTAGCGATAGCCACTTTTTGTTGGTTACCACCAGACAAATTGCCAATGATCTGATTTCTCGATGGTGTTTTGATATTGAAGAGCTGGATAAAGTCTTCCACTGCAATGGCTTCATCGTTGTGTTGCAGCTGAATACCTTTAGAGAGCTTATCTAATGCGCAAAGCGACATGTTTTCTTTCACTGAAAGCCCTAATACCAGGCCGTCACCTTTACGGTCTTCAGAAATATATGCGATACCGTTAGCCAAACCGTCTTGAGGAGTGACTGGGTTTATAGTGCGTCCATCTAAATTAATTACGCCACGTTCTGAAGGTAGAGCGCCGTAAATGACTTTCATCAATTCAGTTCGACCCGCGCCCATTAAGCCAGAAACACCAAGGATTTCGCCTTTTTTGAGTGTAAAGCTGACGTCGTGAACACCGGAGCCTGTTAAACCAATCACTTCTAAGCAAGTATCGCCGTGTTTAACGTCAATACGTGGGTATTGCTCTTCAAGTTTACGGCCAACCATCATTTCAATCAGGCCATCTTCGTTGATGTCAGTAACAGGGCATTCGCCTATAAACTTGCCATCACGCAGTACCGTTACGTCATCACAAATTTCAAATATCTCTTTCAAACGGTGAGAGATATAGACAATGCCGCAACCTTGTTCACGCAGTTCGTTGATTACTTTGAACAACGACTCTGTTTCAGTATCTGTAAGCGCATCAGTAGGTTCATCCATGATGATGACTTTTGATTCGAACGATAACGCTTTGGCGATTTCTACCATCTGCTGTTCGCCAAGACTCAGCGCGCCTAACTGAGTTTTAGAACTGTATTTTACGTTCAGGCGAGCGAGTAACTTGTCCGCTTGCTGATACATTTCATTCCACAGGATGCGGCCCATAGGGCTGGTTTTTTCGCGACCGAGAAAGATGTTTTCAGCAATCGTCAGTTCTGGGATCAGGTTAAGTTCTTGGTGGATAATACTGATACCAGCTTGCTGAGAATCTCGTGGTCCTTTAAACGACGCAGGTTGTCCTTGATATTGAATGTCACCGGCATCTTTGGTGTAGATGCCTGTTAACACTTTCATCAAGGTTGATTTGCCAGCGCCATTCTCGCCCATAAGCGCCATGACACGGCTGGGATAAACATTCAGACCGGCTTGGTCGAGCGCTTTAACCCCCGGGAAGGCTTTATCAATGTTGCTTAGCGCTAAAATTGGTTGAGTCATGCTCTTTCCTCAATTGTTGAGTGGGAGATGGAATTAAAAAACCACACCAGCTTGGAAAATGACGTTTGCGTACGGGGTACATTCGCCCGTTCTGATAACCGCACGGCTATCTTGAGTGCGTACTTTGAATTCTTCGTGCGACACGTAAGCAATATTGATGGCTTTGCCACAGCGTGACTCTTCGTTTTTGAGTTCTTGAAGTAAAGCAGCATGAAGCTCTGGGCTAACCTGAGAAAATTCACTGGCCATTACGACACCTTCAATTTGAGACTCAGAAAGAATGACGCGAACGGTGTCTAAGAAACTCGGCAGACCATGAGTCAAGGCTAAATCGATGCGTTGTGTTTCGTCCGGAATCGGTAAACCAGCATCGCAAATAGTGATCTCATCGGTATGACCTAGTGTTGCCGTCAAGTAAGAGAGTTCTGAGTTCAGTAGGGCGCTTTTTTTCATTGTTTTACCTATGTAATCGCAAATGTTTTGTCTTTGGAACAAGGTGTTTTTATCGCTTTAACGGTAAAAAAACAGTTCATCGAAACGTTTCGATGAAATCTAGGCCATTAAATTGAAGTTGAACAGTGAGAGAAATATCTTGTGTGATAATGATCGACGAATTTTATTGATAGGATGAAGATTAGGTGATCAAAATCACTTTGTTTACCACTTTAATGCACCTGAATCGGGCAAACTTGCGCAGGAATCGCTGAATCACACAGATTGGTTAGAATTTGTTGATTGAAAGTTCCCTTTTCTATACTTATAACTGTAAACACAAGCCAGAAGTAACCTCGTTGAGGCTTAAGATAAGGCTTGATGACTCAATCACCGAACAGAAGGAATACTCATGGAGCAGCTTGAATTTTTTACTGTGCCCAGTCCTTGTATTGGTGTTTGCTCAATGGACGAGAAAGGGTATTGCAGAGGGTGCATGCGCAAGCGTGAAGAAAGATTTGGTTGGTTGGAGATGACGCCAGCTCAGCAAATTCACGTCATCAAACTGTGCAGGCAACGTTATCGCCGAAAAATAGCGCAAAACAAAGCATTAAACGAAGGGGCTCCCGAATCCGAGAGCCCGCAACAACCATTGTTTTAGGACGATGTAATAAAGACTTGGCCTATTTTAAAGACCAAAGATCACTGACCCAGCCACCAGCGTGAGCGTCGAAGTGCACTCCGCTAAATTTGCTGTTCACATCTTTAAAAGGTTCTGAATTACGTTGTTCGGACATGATTGCTCGTATATGGCAAGCCATTGGGTCAGTAGGATCCGCGTTGGATGCTTGTGTTCTGATAGCAACTTCTTTGATGAGCTGCAAACGGTAGCTGTTACTCGCGCGTTTCATTTTGACCTCCGTAAACGATGTGACCATTAAAAAAGTTAGGATCTGCTCATTTTTTAGTCAACGCAGATCCTCCCATATTTTTTCTAATGCGTAATCGTTCACAAAGTTGTTTGAGACACCATGCAAGCATTAATCAATTATGAGTTGCGACAGATTCTCACAACATAATGCTTCGCGCTAATCCAAGGATTTTTTGAATCTCAAAGACGCGATAACCAGCCCTAATAAAGTAAATCCTGCCAGCCAAAGCGTGTCTTTCCAGAGGTCTGTCAAGTCTGCCCCTCTTAACACAATCCCCCGAATCAAGCGCATAAAATGGGTTGCCGGTAATACTTCTGATATCCATTGCGCGGCGACGGGCATTCCCTCATATGGAAACATAAAACCCGAAAGCAAAATGGAAGGCAGGAGGATAAACACCGTCATTTGCATGGCTTGAAGTTGAGTATTTGCCAGCGTTGAAATCATCAAACCGAGAGTTAAGCTTGCGGAAATAAACAACAAGGTACCAAATAAAATCTGGCTGATATCACCGTTAATGGGTACTGCAAAAATGTAGTGCCCTAAGCCGAGAATAATGAACACCTGAATCAGACCAACAAAGATATACGGAACAATTTTCGCAACCATCAGTTCGATAGGGTGTATTGGCGTTGTGATCAGCAGTTCCAAATTGCCTCGTTCTCTTTCTCTAACGATTGCAGCGCTGGTAAAGAGGATCATCGTCATGGTCAATATGACGCCCAAAAGACCGGGAACAATATTGACGGCCGAGCGGCGACTCGGGTTATACAGCAAAGTCACCTCAAATGTGGACGTGCTTGCAGGTTTGATTTTGAAATCAAAATCAGTGAGAGGCATGGCTCTAAGACCTAGGATAGATCCTGCGATAATGGTGTCCGAACCATCGACCAACCATTGTCCCAATTCTCTGCCTTGCTGCAAACGTTGAAGTAAGTCTTTTGGCAAGATCAAAGCCGCACGAACTTCTCCCTGTTCAATGGCTTGCTCTGCATGTTTGGCGGTCGGGTACTGCTTAGTTACAGTAACCACTTGGGTCGCTTTGATTGATTCTGTAAGTAAGCGCCCAAATGCGCTCTGACTTTGGTCGACGACAGCAACGGGGATGTTGCGAACATCCGTATTAATGGCAAACCCAAATAACAACAACTGAATCAGAGGAATCATGACCACCATGCCAAACGTGATACGGTCACGGGATAACTGGCGCAGTTCCTTGATCATTACGGCTTTCATTCGAAACAGACTATTCATTGGCGGCCTTTCCCTGTGACTGAGACAAATACATCTTCCAAGCTAGGGCGGGCAATTGTCAGCTCGGCGTTGGCTAAACTCGGTTCGACGGATTTGAGCCATTCGATTGGATGGGTGACTTCGCGATGAATAAGCACACGCAGTCGAACACCAAGTTGCGCCGCTGAGCGAACTTGCGGATATGATGTTAACGATTCTTTGAGTTTGCGAAGATTCGGCGCTTTTACTTCAACAATATTCACGCCCATTTGCTGCATGAGTTTTTCCGGCTCGTCATCAGCGCGAATTTCACCAGACTCCATAATCGCAAGCCTATGGCAGCGTTCCGCTTCGTCCATGTAATGGGTAGTAACTAGAATGGTTGTGCCTTGAGAGGAGAGATCAAATAGCTGTTCCCAGAACTCGCGGCGGTTTTCAGGGTCAACCGCAGAGGTCGGTTCATCCAGAAACAGTAGCTCAGGATTATGCATAGTGGCTGCTGCGAGAGCGAGACGTTGTTTTTGTCCGCCACTCATACTTGATACACGCTGTTTTCTGCGTTCATCTAAGCCGTAAGTTTTTAGCTGTTCGTTGGTTCGTTGTGTGAGCGCTTTTCGGTTCATACCAAAAATCTGCCCCATAAACTGCAAATTTTCCTCAACGGTGAGTTCGTCGTAGAGAGAAAATTTTTGCGTCATATAACCAATTTTCAAACGCAGTTGTTCTGATTGTCTGGGAATCTCTAAGCCCAAAACATTAACAGAACCAGAAGTCGGGCTAAGTAAGCCGGTGAGCACTCGGATGGTAGTTGATTTACCGCAGCCATTCGGGCCTAAAAAGCCATATATACTGCCTTTTGGGACGCTTAAATTGATGCCTTCTATTGCAGTAAAATCGCCAAATTTTTTAACGACTTGCTCTGCGTGAATTGCGTAATCCGTCATCATCGCTCCTAGGGCAAATCTACTTGAGCGGGAATGCCTGATGGCAAGTTTTGCGCATCATCGGATAAATCAATTTCTGCCAGATACATTAATCGCGCTCGTTCATTTTCTGTCAGCGCGTAGTAAGGCGTAAATGAAGGTTCATTCGCTATCCAGCGCACAGTGCCTTGGTAAGTTTGTTCTACACCATCCACATGCACTTGTAAGCTTGTTCCCTGTGTTAACTTAACCCGAAAAGGTTCTGGTACGTATACACGAGCAAACGGCGAATTGTCCGCTTGCACAACAGCAACGATACTGCCGACAGAAACCCGTTCCCCTAAGTTGTAAGGCAGATTATCAAGCACACCATCACGCGTGGATACAATGGTCAACTCGTCGAGCTTCTGTTGTTGCACAGCAGAGTTAGCAATCGCTGCATCAAGTTCAGCTTTCGCCTGCTCAATATCTTCTACGCGAGCACCTGCGGTGAGTTTTGCAAATTCTTCTTTCGCCGAGTCTAGTTCGGCTCTGGCTGAATCTCTGGCAGACAGGGCTGTATCTTTTTCAGATTCACTGATGAGATTTTTCGACACCAGTTCTGCTTTTCGGCGATAGTTTTTGTTGGCTTCAGTCAATTTTGCCGTTGCTAAGGTGACTTTAGCTTGTGCTACCGCGATATCTTCTGGTCGTTCACCATTGGT
The DNA here is from genome assembly GCF_021726015.1 of Vibrio sp. A1-b2. Classification (NCBI taxonomy): domain Bacteria; kingdom Pseudomonadati; phylum Pseudomonadota; class Gammaproteobacteria; order Vibrionales; family Vibrionaceae; genus Vibrio; species Vibrio sp. A1-b2. Next base: position 146,711 of record NZ_JAKKCI010000001.1, on the reverse strand, counting down.
CAGTTTGGTCAGATAAGCATTGGCTTTTGCTTGCTGGGCAATGGCTTGGGCAAGCATCGCTTCTTGGCTGGTACTATCTAACCTAACCAAGATGTCGCCTATTTTTACTTGGCTACCTTCCTTCACTGGAAGCTCTCTGATGATTTCATTGCTGGTGGCAGAAAAGGTTACTCTGTCTCGTTCTAGAGTCCCGAGAGCTTGTGAGCCTTCGTCAGCAGTACAAGCAACAAGCATCGGAAGTAGGAGCAACAATGCGCCGAGTGATTTCATAACAGGCTCCTTAGAAGTCCAAGAATTAACTGAATCGTATAAGTTTATGTTCATTAAGGGCTTTATTGCACTCATTATTCACAAAGGGTGTGAGCTGTGAAACCGCATTTTATGCAATCAAATTAATACTACATGGCTAACTTGGCAATGCTGATTTTGATTGAATATGCTTCGCAGTTATTTATTGAACATCTAACCAATTTTCATAATCAGTCTCAGAAAACCAAAGAGTCAGTAACGTACGGTTTAGCTTCCTTTTTATGATGTGTTCCAGTTTGTCAACTGGTTAATAAATAAGGATAAAACGTGAAAAATTTCAAATATTCACTTTTAGCCATTTCGTTAATGGCGGTGATGAGTTGTAAAGAGAGTACTCCCTCCACAGAGGCTCAAAAGAATGTAAATGACGCTACCCAAGTGACTCAAAACAATGCAACTGAGCGTAAGGAGAGAAAAGCTAACGCCCAAGATTTTGCAACACTGAAGCAAAGGGTGATACCTGATTTCGTTGCAAGTTCAGAAGCTTCAGCGAAGAAGCAGGGTAAGACTCTGGCAGAATTGAGTGATGAATATCTGGCTTCGATTTCAGAGCAAGGCTCATGGGTGGATGTCAATTATCAACAAGTTGAAAAGCCGGGCTGGCAGCCGAGCTTGCATTTGGATCGATTAGTTGTCCTAGCGGCACAGTACAATAAAAATCCGACACCGGAACTGGGTAAAGCAGTGAGTAATGCACTCACATATTGGTTAGACGCAGATCCGAAAAGTTGGAACTGGTGGTGGCACGACATCGGTATTCCAAAACGTATAGGTTACAGTGCAGTCATGGCTAAAGATGCTTTGGATAGCGTTCTATTAGAACGTATTGCTCGCTATTTGCCTGATGCCCCAAATTTCTCTCCAAATAACCCTAACAGCCCGATTCCGAAAGCGGCGAACCGAACAGATATTGCTTTGGCGGTGTTAAACAGAGGTCTACTCACCGGAGATGCCGAAATGGTCGGCAAAGCTATTTCAGATATTGAAGACACTATAACGGTTAGCACGGCAGAAGGTATTCAACACGATTACTCGTTCCATCAGCACGGTCCACAGCTTTATACCTCGGGTTACGGTCCGGTATGGTTTGGTGCCGCAGCCAAATGGGCGAGCTTTGTGGATGGCTTACCATGGCAGTTTTCGGCAGAAAAAACAGAGATTCTCGTGTCGTACATGATGGATGGACAGCGTTGGTCCAAACGTCATGGACAGTGGGACTACAACACAATGAGCCGAGGAATTAGCCGAGTCAAAGCCACGGAATACATGGCGGAGGCTGCAAAGGCTCTTCCTGAAAACACACCTATGGATTTGATTGCGAAATGGGCTCCAGAACGTGCTAAGGATGCGGAAAACTTTAAACGCCATGAGTTTGGAGATGCCGGTTCAGGCTTGAATGGTTTTAAGCACTTCTGGCGCAGTGACTATTCAGTGAAATCTGCCGACGGGCATATGTTCAGTATCGGTATGAACTCGCAACGTGTTGAACCTGCCGAAGCGGGGAATGGCGAAAACTTGAAAGGATTCTGGCTAGGATTCGGCAGTACCTTCCTGTTGCAACGTGGTAACGAGTATCACAATATCTTTCCTGTTTGGGACTGGACACTTGTACCGGGTGTTACTGCACCTGAATACGTAGGACAAGCCGCAGATTGGGGTCGCATCATGCAGCCGGATGTGTCATTTGTTGGTGGCGTGTCTAACGGCAAGTTTGGCGTTACCGTGATGGATATGGATATCAACATACGCCATGCAGAAACGGCCCATTCAACTCAGCCAAATTTCTACAAGTACGGTGAAGGGAAAGGAAGAACAAAAGCCAAGAAAGCTTGGTTTAGTTTCTCGGACGAAGTGGTTGCACTTGGCGCAGGTATCTATTCAACCAACCATGAAAACGTCAATACCTCTGTTAACCAAGTTCTGCTCAATGGGCAGGTCACGGTTGATGGAAAGACGATTGAACATGGGCAACGTGCGCTTACTGACACTAAATGGGTTCACCACGACAACGTAGGTTACGTGTTCCCTGAAAACTGGCATGGCAAGCTTTCCAATCAGACACAATCTGGTGATTGGAACTCGATTCGCACTGCAAATAAGCCGGAATCAGTAAGTAAAGAAGTGTTTGCTTTGTCGATCAGTCATGGCTCCAAGCCCGAAAATCAAAACTATCAGTACATTGTTGTTCCGGGAACAAATGTTGAACAAGTCGCGGTTTATGCTTCGGACATTCCGGTATCGGTTCTGGCAAACAGTGAGAAGCTTCAAGCGGTTGTACATAAAGGTTTGAATGTGACGGGCATTGTTTTCCACCAAGCAGGGGAAGTAGAGCTGGGTGAAGGAACCTTTGTTAAAGCCAACCTTCCATCTGTGCTTATCCTTGATGAAAGCGGTGAAAAGCCTACCTTGAGCGTGTCCACTCCAGGTCAAAGTTTTGCGCCGCTTGAGCTGACGCTTGTGTCTGCTAAGTATGGAAATGTAACGCATTCAGTTCTGACTCCGAGTGGTGAGGCAGATACTGGAAAAACACTGACGTTTGCTTGGGATGAGAAGATTGATAACTCGTCTCGTCATTCAATGTTAGTACAGCAACAGAAAGTGTTAGCGAGTCAAAGTGAATTTGAACTGCTAGCCGCAGCGGATACGGAAGTTCAAGGCGGTCGCTATGCAGATGAAAACTTCGATATCGTTTCTCGCTGGGATTTGTATGTCGGTCAAATAACCGACAAAGAATCGCAAGATGCTAACGCTACCAAGACTTCAAAATCACTGCTTAAGTTCAACCTAGAACGATTAACGAATACGCCAGTTAAGAAAGCGACGTTGAAACTTCATGTCCGTGACTTTAGCGGCGCGACAGAGCAAATCATCAACTTACTTAAACTGGACAATATCGACTGGCACGAAAGTTACGTTACATGGAATGATGTTGATGGCACGGCATTGCCAACCAATCAGGCACTAACCATTAGTGACAAAGACAAGAAACAGTGGGTTGAGTTAGACGTGACAGAACTTGTTGAAATGGCTCGTAAGCAAGGTGTTTTAAGCTTGATGCTTGAGAATGCAAGCGAAGGCTTTGTCGCTTTCGGATCGGATGAAACCGAGCAAATTCCGATTCTAGCAATCGAACGAGTGGTAGATACGAAATAGCAGAGTGATGAACAACAAATAAATGTTGTTGAAGTACAAACGGTGGTCAATGACCACCGTTTTTTATCGTTATTACTTTGTTGCCATTCTTCCAATAACACAAAGCCTGTTTCGTCTGTTTTGGATCAAAGTAGAGTGGGTGGGTTGACGCTAAGGTAAACACAGTTTTCGCTGAGTTGAAGGAGACAACTTACATGAACAAATGTGGACAGTGCCGACAATTTTCCCGCACGCCCGACAATCAAAAAGATTTGTGTGGTGCATGGGAGCAGCCTACCTCTGCAACGAGAGCAGCTTGTGAGTACTTCATGCCGAAAAAGCCACTTCGCAATATGGAACCGATAACGAAGCAGCCTTAGCGTTCAGTATTCCTATTTATTAAATGCTTCTATTGCTTAGCTTCCAGTTTGTCCAGCAGCGCTTTTTTGGGTTTAGCCACTACGCCGTAAATGAAAGCAACTGGCAGGCCAACCGCCAAAAGCAGAATGATAGACACCACGATAATCAGGGTAATTATCAGTTTCCACATTACGTTATCCAACACATTCAATGAAATGCTTGGAATATGGTCTTTGGATACATCAAACAGCTTTTCAGTGTTGCTGACAAAATCAGGATACTGAGCCAGCATTTCGATAACGTCGTTGTTGATGGATTGAAGGCTAAGCGCAATTCCTGCTAACGAGTCGTTAACCTGAGGCAGTTCGCGAGCCGTGTTAGGAATAGTCTCCAGCATGGTATTCACAGAGTTGGTCAACTGAGTAGCACTACCAATCATTTCTGATAGCTTTTGTTGGTTCTCCGGCGACAGTTCCACATCACTTTTCGCTAAGGTGTCCAGTGAGCCAGACAAGGCTTGCATGGCTTCCGCTAACTGTTTAGTGGCTTCACCGACGGTGGTTAACTCAACATTGACTGAGTTGACTTTGACATCAAGAACCGGTGATTTAGCGGGTTTAGTTGCTTCTACTGACGGTGCTTCGGTTGCAAGAACAGAGGCGCTAACAAACATTGAGAATAGTAGCCCCAAAGTGGATAATCTGCGGGAGAGTGTGTTTGCTTTCATCATTTTGCCTTAGTACATGGGAGATAACGTCATTATAACCATGAAACTAAGTACATATACTTCCTAATCCCTTATTTTTTACCAGTATTATTGATGAGAAAATGAAAAGGAGCACAGATAAGTGCTCCTTTGTCTATGCTCGGGAATGAGGGTTAACCGACCTTAAATTGGCCCACATCTTTAGACAGTTTATTAACTGAACTGCCTACCAGTTTCGCTACTTCGTTAATCTCGTTAGACAAACCTTGACTCACTCGGTTTTGCTCGTTTAAGTGTTCTAGGTTGGTGCTTAACTCTTCTGACACACTGCTTTGTTGCTCCGTCGCAGTGGCTATCTGAGTTGCCATGTCACTAACGATCGTTGCAGAAGACTGAATTGATTCGAACATTTGCTGAATGTTCACTGAAAGTTCAACGTTCTTCTCGACACGATTTGAACCATCTAAGATTGAACTCACAGCGTCTTTCACACCACTTTGTAACTTGTCGATCATGTTCTGAATTTCTTCAGTGGATTTTTGTGTTTTGCTTGCCAGAGATCGAACTTCGTCAGCAACAACCGCGAATCCTCTTCCTTGTTCACCAGCTCGTGCTGCTTCAATTGCAGCATTAAGAGCGAGCAAGTTAGTTTGTTCTGCAATGTTACGAATCACTTCGAGTACCGTAGCGATATTGTTTGATTCGCTCGCCAACTGCTCGATCACTTGGTTGGCTTTTTTGATGGAGTTTGCGAGTTGGTTAATCTCATCTACCGAGTTATCAATGATTTTCATACCCTGAGTGGTAAGCTCGGCGGTGTGATCCGTTTCGTTCGCTGTGCTTAGCGTGCGTTCTGCCACTTCGCGAATGGATACACTGAATTCATTCACTGCTGCAGCAATTTGCTCAATGCTTCTCGTTTGTTCATTACTTACGCGTTGAGCATTTTCGTGAGTATTTGTAAGTTGAACTGCATTGTGTTCCAACGACGTGCTGCTTGATGAGATTTCAGAAATTAGGGTTTGTAGCTTAGCCACAAAGTCATCAAATGCCGAAGCCAGCTTACCCAGTTCGTCGGTGCGTTTAGAGTTGATGCGCTGTGTTAAGTCACCATCTCCTTCGCTGATTTCTTTGATACGTCGAGTGAGATCATTGACACTGCTGACCAGCACTTTAGGAACGACATAGCTAAGTGCACCAGTAAGAATGATGATGAAAGCAACGAAAATCAGCATATAGACTTCCATCTTTAAAGTCTCTTCTGAGAATTCAGTCACTTCGACGTTGGCCTGTGAATCTAACTCTTGGCTGGCAATATCATAGAGATCTCGTAGGCTCTGAAAATCATCAGAAACTGTTGAACCCAGTAATGCCTCAGCATCTTTGGTGTTGCCACTGTCAACAAGTTTGAAGAACTCGTTAGATGACTGTTCCCATTTTTTGAATCGGTTTTCGAAGTCACTGACTTTGTTGGTGATTAAAGGGTGGTCATCCATCAATTTTTTAAACTTCATCATGCGGTCATAAGCTTGCTTGGCATTGTCTTTGAAGTCTTTTAAATCGTCTTGACCCGGGCTAAGCAAATAATGAAGTTGAGCAACATAAGCTTGATATAAATCTCGGTCTGCATTCAAGACGAAAGAAACAGAAGGAAGGAATTGATTACCGAAATCATCTACGCCTTTGTTTAGCTTTTTGGTTAGTGTTCCGTAACTTAGAAATAAGATAATGAGCGATAAAACAGCAATCCCCATTGATATAGAAAGTTTGGATCTAATGCTCTTTGTTACTATCCCGAACATAAATCACCTCATGTGACAAAAATGCAAATACAACACTGACGATCTATTTTTCTTATTATTTGTTTAAATTTAAGTGATAAATAAAATAACTGCAACGTTTCGCCCTATATGCATCAATACACAATCGCATGTCGATAAAATGTTAATCCTGATGAAATAGAGATATCTACGTTTGAAATATGAATGTGTGTAGCATATTGTTCTTCAAGTGTTTTATTAGTGCTTGTGTTTGTAAAAAAGAAATTATTTTAGAGCAAATACTTGGTTGATTTAAGGTTGCTTAACTAATAACTTTATACAAATCAATTGGATGAAATGGTTTTGTTGTGTTTGTATTACTTTGTTTCTTTTGGTTACAATCGTTTTTAGCTTTTCTCATTGATATTTTTCTCTAAAATTAAACACTAAAAAATTGTGGTTTTATTAAAACATTCTACAAAGGGTGGTTTAGAATTATTACTCTATTTTACTCCTGTTTTTAACGAGGTTATTTCTTATTTTTAATAGTGCGGATATGAGGTTTTGTAATTGAGTTTATATTTAATTAAAACAACGTGATCCATTCTATAGGTGCTAGAAATAATGTTGTTATACAACCTGAAAAACAGTTTTTTAATAGCGTTTGCGTTTTATTAAATTATAAACGAGTAGGGAATTAGCCTAGTTTTTGTTCTATATGATAGTTCAATACACAAGTTCTACAGACGCATGCTTTTCTTCTTAGCTCTGGTGGAATTCGCGAAAGCAATTCCTCGGGAAAAGAAATTGCGGGATCGTTACACCAACAGGATTTCTTGATATCTAGTGCGCCTAAGTTGATACAGGCGTTGGGCTTACCACACAACGGGCAAACAAGGGGATCGGGTTTTAATTCGGTTATTTTCACGACTTAGGTCTCTCAGTAATACTTACCTCTTACATGTATAGAGAGTTATACACTGAGCCTAAAGAAAATGCATTGCTAAAGCGATAATCAAAGCTGGTAATCCTGCAATAAACAGCACGAAACCTGCTTGATAATTTTGTCTGTAATGCTGTTTCTCTTCTTGTTCGAAATTGTGCTCGTTGACCATACTATACACGCTATCGGTTTTTGCATCGTCGATTCGAGTATTTTTATTGTGCATACCGCCTGTCCAAAGCAGCTTTGCAAAAATCCATATTACGACCACAACATAGAATAGAAAATCTTCGAACCGAGTAGTCTTAAACTGTTCAACATAATGGGATAGAACAAAGACTGTCAGCATCGCCAGAGCATTAATCAGAATTACATGTTTAATCAGTTTAACCATGCCATAACACCACTGATGAAAATGAATATCACACCGACTATCCCTAAAGACAGAGAGAAACTAACTTTGTTTACGTAATCTTGTTGGTCATTCACTTTAGGCACTAACTCTTTGTGCACTATCATGGATAGAAAATGTTGATTTGATGGATGATTGCCATCAAAAGCAAGCAAGGCGATAGCCAATGAGACGATACCGCTGTAGGTGATGTAATCGATAAGTGCGATTTCGGTTAAGTAGATGAAGTTCATTTTTGCTAAGTAGGCAGCCGCACTGACGACGATAAAAAGTACTCCGATTTTGAGTAGTATTTTGAACATTCGCTTCTCTCTATTAGTTTTCTGTGCGTTGCAGTTATTGAACGAGATATAAGGACGGTTGAGCCAGTATACATAAATGAACACTGAGAGCTTTGGTAGCCAATAAAACCTGAACGTAGAATGTAAGCTTTGAGACGGCTATCGCGTGAAGAAGGTATATAGATTAATAAAACACTCAGTAAGTATTTATTTGTAGGTACTTTTTCCTGTGTCTACAGCTTTGTAGCATTGTTAAGCAACACATCATCACATTTATTTTTTGAATTTTGACTGAAATGAAAATCGTAGTTATATCAAAGAACTACTAAACTGATTACGTTAACGTAATCACTGATTTTTAATTGCAAGGAAAGTGCTATGTCCCAAGAAAACGGTAAACAGGAAGTGACGGTTGTCGATATCAAAATGCCATTTATGTCGATGGTTGTATTTATGGTGAAGTTTGCCATTGCCTCAATTCCAGCCTTCATTATTTTGAGCCTAATAATTTCGTTACTAATGGCTCTATTCGGTGGAGTGTTCCATGGGATGGGGAGATACTAGTTATAGCCTAAAATGGTGAAACCACTGTCTGATAAAGGGTGGGGTTATAAAATCAGTCTATTGCTCGTCCTTACTGTATAACTCTACCCAAAATAGTCAGTTCGGATTCTCGCTATGATGGCTTGCTTCGTGTTACGTAACCAAAGCGATTAAGTTATAATCCAACCCTTTTTGAATTTAGGAACGCCGCTACCGCGGTTTCTTTTTGATCGGGTTGATAATGCACACACTTGAACAATTGCGCTCTGGAGAGTTACAAGGCCTTCGTCGACTGAAGCTATCCTGTGGTTTAACTGAGTTTCCTCGCGAAATTTTCTCGTTGTCGGATACGTTAGAGATTCTTGACCTGACAGGGAATCAACTCTCGTCACTTCCAGATGATCTGGAACAACTCATCAATCTCAAAGTTATTTTTTGTTCACAGAATCAATTTACACAATTACCTGAAGTACTAGGACGATGCAACTCGCTAAGTATGGTGGGTTTTAAATCCAATCAGATTGCAGATGTCCCCGCCGCCTCTTTACCTGCCCAGCTGCGCTGGCTTATTTTGACGGATAATCGTGTTCAATCCCTGCCTGACAATATTGGGCAATGTTCTAGGCTGCAGAAACTGATGTTGGCGGGAAACCAGCTTTCCTCTTTGCCTGAATCTTTGGCTCTCTGCCATCGTTTGGAATTGATCCGCATGTCAGCGAACCAGCTTGAAGCTCTGCCTGAGTGGATATTCACTTTGCCCAAGTTAACTTGGCTAGCTTATGCCGGAAATCCTTTTACAGAGCGTTTGGAAACACAAGCTTTAGAAAACTCGATGACGGGCATTAATTGGCATCAACTAGATATGAATGAGTTGCTCGGTGAAGGCGCATCAGGCTTGATCTATCGAGCTAGTTTGTCTCGTGAAGAGGTGAGCCATCCGGTTGCCGTTAAACTGTTTAAAGGTTCAATGACCAGTGATGGTTTGCCAATGTGCGAGATGGCCTCAACTATGAAAGCTGGCCAGCATTATGCTTTAACGCAGACTCTTGGACGTATTCAGCATCATCCTTCCGGTACAGATGGCCTTGTAATGGAACTTATCCCTAATGAGTTTAATAACTTGGCTCAGCCGCCAAGTCTTGAATCTTGTACACGTGATGTTTATTCCTCAGACAAGCAATTTTCCACTTCAGCGTTATTTAAAGTTGCAGGTGCTATTGCAGACGCTGTAAATCATCTTCATCAACAAGGTGTAATGCATGGTGATTTGTATGCTCATAACATACTGACAACGCCATCGGGTGAGGCATTACTAAGTGATTATGGTGCAGCTTCCTTTTTTAATGCAGACGAATCTTTTCAAGCGGCGAGGTTGCAGCGTTTAGAGACAAGGGCGTTCGGATGTTTGCTAGAAGAGTTGATAGCGCGCTGTGATGATTTAGCTGAAGATGTTAGAAAGAATTTAGACGCACTGGTTGCTCAATGTTTGGCTCCTGAAATCATGGCTCGACCAACATTTGAGGGTATTTGCCAAGTTTTGTTGGATATAAGCCATCAAAGCCAGAAGCAATAAGGATTTAAACTTGTCGAGGGTGCTAACGCAACCTCGACAATTATTGGAAAGCCTTTGTGTTGCTGAAGCCTTAATCTATAACACCACAAACAACACGCGCGCCACCACCTCCGAGCGCAGATGGCATATCGGAATGGTTGTCACCACCTGCGTGAATCATCAGAGCTCTTCCTTTTAAGTCGGAAAGTTTTATACGTGGGGCCACAACAGGTTGGACGGCTTTATTATCCATTCCCACGTATAACGCGGGTAAGTCACCTAAGTGATTATCATCAGTCCACGGGTATCCATGTTTACCTGTACCTTTGGGGTCGTAATGACCTCCAGCACCTCCACCTAACACAGTTTTTCCATCTTTTTGTGTACTGTCACACGAGGGATTGGTATGCACATGGAATCCATGCGTCCCAGGAGTGATACCTGAAAGATTCGGAGTAAATACGACACCGTATTTGCTCTCTGAGAGTTCAATAGTACCGGCGCTTTTATTGGTGTTTAAATCGGTCATTGTGATTGTTTGAGCAACCGCAATAGGTGCAGTGGCCAGCGTAATGACCACGGTTAAGTTTCGTAATCCTTTGAGCATAACTTATGTTCCCTTCACTGATATTTGTGCAGCCACAAAGTTAGACTGCGTAAAGTGTTGTTATGAGGCTTACTTCAGCTATGACCACTATCTCTAAAGAGCAATAAGACTATCGCCTCTTGGTTCGTCATCTAATAGTAATCACTATATTTAGTATTAACAAAATAATAACTTTTAAATGCTGACTGGTTGCAGAGTGTTATTTGATTGAAGAAGAGGTTTAAGTTGAAAAGAGTGGGTGGAACGTAGGTGCTATGAATTGACTTTTGGAAGATCCAAAACGGTGAAACCCCGATGTTGGTAGCATCGGGGTTTCGAATTTTTAGACTTATCAGATGGTAAGGCTGATTTATCTTATATATGCAAAAGGTGGATTCTATCCAGCTAATTCCTTGGTAGGGAATTAGATACGGATGAAGTCCATGTGCTCAACTTTTGGCTTAAACACGTGACGTTGTACGTCTTGTGGCTTAACCTTAACTTCAGCACCATCAATCACTAGAACGATACCTTCGTAGAACTCAGGCTTATCCATTTGGTTAATGATTTCGTCGTGGTTTAGAGTGATTGATACAGGCGCTGCCTCACCACCGTAAACGATAGCAGGGAATAGGCCAGCGTGACGTAGGCGGCGGCTCGCACCTTTACCTAGTTCAGTACGTACTACTGCTTCAAATTTCATAGTATTTACTCTCAAAATTAGTAAAAATTGGATGCACAACACAATGCGACCTTGTGTTGTAATAACGTTTGATAAATCAAATATGTCTATCAAAACGAGCGCGGATACTATCATTCAATCAGAGATGTAGCAATAAAAAAGTCGCTACTGAGGAGAATCTTATCCAGATGAATCCCTTATTGAGCAAGGATCCATCAAGTGGTTGGTACAGGTAGCGTTAAGGTTGCTTTTAATCCGCCTAATTGCCCTTTAGAGAGAGTCAATTTCCCCCGGTAGCTGTGTGCCATTTCGCTAACGATATTGAGTCCTAAACCTGTTCCCGGTACGGTTTCATCTAAGCGAATCCCGCGCTTTATTGCATGCTCTATATCTTCTTCACTGATACCCGCACCATCATCTTCAATACAGATATTGATCCGCTCTTTACCTTCAGCAACGCTGTAAACCCGTATGAGTGAGTTTGCCCACTTGTAACTGTTTTCGAGCAAGTTACCGATCATTTCATCGAAGTCTGTCGGTTCTACCGCCACACAAAGATTGGAGTCCAACTCGTTGACTAAGGTGATTTCTCGCGCTGCATAAACTTTATCAAAAGCCATTGAGATGGCATCCACTCGCTCGCTGGGTAAGGTTTTCACTGCAAGTATATTTGCTGCGCCTGCCATGCGCGCACGGCCCAGATGATAATCGATGTGTTGCTGAATCTGTTCGATAGGTTCTTGCAGTGCCAGCTTCTGTTCGTCACTCAGTTTTGCCACTTCGTTTTTAAGCACGGAAAGTGGAGTTTTCAAAGCATGAGATAAATTTCCCGCATGGTTGCGTGCGCGCTCTAGTAGTTCTTGATAGTGGAACAGCAGTGCATTGAGATCTTTTACCAGCGGGTAAACTTCTTTTGGATAATTTTCATTGAGACTGGACTGTTCACCTTTGCGCAGCAAAGCGAGTTCTTTTTGCATTTTCCCAAGCGGCCATAAAGACCAAGAAATCTGTGCGCTAATCAGTATCAGTACGCCGGAAAAGAGCAGGGCAAGAATGATCCAAAGTTGACCAATGACTTGTTTGAGAGTCTCTTGAATCGGTGACTCATCCATACCAACGATGATTTGTATTGGACGAGAATACTCAGGCAAAAAGATGCTTTGAGTGAGAACAACTAAGTTTTCGTCTTTTGCTCCCTTATAAAGGGTTTTGTGCCCGTGTTGCTCTTTAACCAGAGTTTTGTCCCAGAGTGATCTGGATCGAATTGAGTTTTCGCCACTGTTCTCACCAATCGTCATAGACCAATAAACACCGCTGTAGGGTTGGTTGAATCTGGGGTCGGAAAGACGTCGGCTAAGACTAAGTCTGCCGTTACTATCTGCTTCCAAATTAGCGGTGAGTTCATCCATTGAAAGACGCAACTGACTTTGGGCATCTTCAACCAAGTAGTCTTTTACCATGCTAGGGATAAGATAACCGGCTGCTAGTATCATGGCGCTCAGCCAAAGGATCGCAGCCAGCAGTAAGCGGTTTTTAATACTAAGGTGTTTCAACGGAGAGTGTCTTAACGAAAAGTGTTTATTGGGCATGCAATTGATACCCCAAGCCTCTCACTGTTTTGATGACATCAGGCGCCACTTTTTTGCGAATTCGGCCAATGAACACTTCTATTGTGTTGGAATCGCGGTCGAAATCTTGTTTATAGATGTGTTCAACTAATTCAGTACGTGAGATGACTTTATCCGGATTATGCATGAAATAAGCGATCACTTTGTATTCCAATGCAGTGAGGTTTAACTGCTGGTCTTTCCACATCACAACAGAACTTCTGGTGTCGAGACTTAAGTTCCCAACTTGTAAAACCGGTGATGCGTTACCGGAAGCTCGACGTAACTGAGAACGAATTCGTGCAATCAGTTCAACCAGTTCAAAGGGTTTAGTTAGGTAATCGTCCGCACCTGCGTTTAAGCCTTCGACGCGTTGAGTGAGTGTGTCGCGGGCGCTGAGAATGATCACAGGTGTATTGATTTGCTGGTCGCGCAGGTTATTTAGTACCGAAATACCGTCTAGCTTAGGCAGACCTAAGTCAAGAACGATACAGTCCCATTCTTCGGTCGTTGCTCTGTACAGTGCGTCTTCGCCGTCATAAGAAACTTCTGGCACCCAGCCAGCGTCTTCTAGCGCTGTTGTAATTTGTTCACTGAGTTTTTGGTCGTCTTCAACTACAAGAATCTTCATTGTGCGTCTCGGTTTTTTATTATGCTAAGCACGTCTCTGCCTTTGATAGACATTAGCTCAAGAGTTGTTGCGTTGTATTCAACACGTATCACTTTATCTTCATGAACTAATTTTAAATCGTAGATCCATTCATCGTCATCTTCTTCAAGCTCAACTTTAATAAGGCGACCATAAAGTTCATTGTCTATAGCTGCGTACAGTTCCGAAAAGGGTTTTATCAGACCTTTCTGTACCGCGACGTACACTTCATCCTGATCTTCGTCGATTTTGACTTGAGTCCCTTCTTTGTAGGTATCTTGAATGGGATCGTTAAGCACAGGCTGCTCGGCAAAGGCCAGTGAGGTTACACCTGCAGAACAAAAGCCCGTTAGAAGAGCAATCAAAGTAGCGGTATGGAGTTTTGAATTAAGCATGTGAAGCGTCCGTTACGTCATGATTGGTGCAGTATAAAAATCGCAATATGAATAGGATGTGAATTCAATCGTCCTAAAAGAGTTGGAAGTTACACTAGCTCATCTGCGAATATTTTGTCGCGCATTTTCCAGAAGCGGCCAGATTTTCGGGCGATCACAAACTGTGGCGGACGGAAGCGATGTTGATTATCGACCACTTTTGATGGAGATGCCTCTTCGAAAGGACGGTGTCTGTCTGCTAAATGAGGGCGGACAAAGCGTTCTTTAAATACGGCTTTTTGTTTAGGTGTGGTCAATGCCCAGAATTCATGAACTTGAGCGTTGTTGTCACCAATATAAGTCACTCTTAACTGCGACTTGCCTTTATCATCTTTGTGAACACTCAAATCCATATTTAAACATTCGAAAACCAAGGCATCTTTTAGGTTCAACGCTTCTTTAAGCTTTTTGTCTGGGTCGACTAATGTGGCATCACACTCGTGGCAGATGCGCGCAGCGATATCGTTGTCTGCACCACACTCACCGCAGTACTTGGCTCTGAAACGGTATCCACAATGTTCGCGCTCGTTGGTTTCTTCATCGGTGAAGTAGCCTTGGCATTTTCGTCCATAGTGCTCAATGAGAAAGCCGTTTGTGTCGAGCTTGCCCCAGAAGTTGTTGTTGAATCCGCAAGCGGGGCAGGGAATAGTGATAATTTCGCTGCTGGAATCCGGTTTAGGGTCGCCAACTTCGGGTTGATAAAGATCGTAGGTGTTACCTGCATAGTCGAGCACGAGACACTCATTTTTGCCTTCAGATAAACGAAGCCCACGCCCAACAATTTGTTGATACAAACTGACGGATTCTGTCGGTCTCAGAATGGCAATCAAGTCTACGTGTGGTGCGTCAAACCCAGTTGTCAGTACTGACACGTTGACCAGATACTTAATTTCACGCTGTTTAAATGCCTGAATAATACGGTCACGTTCTGGAGAAGGGGTGTCACCAATCACTAGTGCAGACTGAGCTTCAGGCAATAACCCCATGATCTCTTGCGCATGACGCACGGTGGCAGCAAAAACCATCACACCTTGTTTGTCTTTGGAAAGCTCAATGATTTGAGCCACAATCTGCGGTGTTGCTCGCTTAGACTGTTCAATAACTAAATCCAGTTCAGATTCTTTATATCGTCCAGTATTAGCGGGTTTGAGCTGTGAAAAGTCATAGCTCAGAACGGGCGCGTCAATTAAGCGGGCGTGAGTTAAAAATCCCTCATCCAGTAAATACTGTATAGGCAACTCGAAGATGCAGTCGCGGAAGAAACGTGGCTCTTCGCTACGCACCAGTCCGCGAGTATGGTACTGATAAATCCAGCCCATCCCTAAGCGATAAGGTGTCGCCGTTAAACCTAGCATTTTCATTCCCGGATTTAGCTCTAGAAGATGAGCAATCACTTTCTGATAGCTGCTGCTCTTATCGTCAGGAACGCGGTGGCACTCATCGATAACCAGTAGGGAAAATTGGTTTTTAAACGAATCTAAATTACGCACCACAGATTGCACGGACGCAAACACCACTTGTTGATCGGTTTCTTTTCGCCCCAAACCCGCCGAGAAAATCGAACCGGTTAAACCATAGCCTTCATACTTCGCATGGTTTTGCTCAACCAGCTCTTTTACGTGAGCAAGCACCAGAACACGACCTTTCGCTAATCTTGCCAGTTCTGCAATCACCAAGCTTTTGCCCGCACCCGTTGGCAGCACTATGACTGCTGGTGTGGAATGCTTGCGAAAGTAGTGAATAACAGCTTTAACTGAGTCTGCTTGGTATGGGCGAAGTGTATACATGCAATTGGGCGAATAATTCTGTGAAATAGCTCAACTAATTTGAGTGACTTGCGTATAATACCCGACTTCAAGCAGATGAGGTATTCATGCGTTTAGATAAATTTTTGTGTGACGCGCTAGGAACAACGCGTAAAGAGTCGACTCAAATTCTTAAAAGTGGCGAAGTCACCGTTGATGGTGAAGTTCAGAAGGTTGGTTCATTTAAGGTTACTGAGCAATCGGACGTTGAGTGGCAAGGACGTGAAATTAGAATCAGTGGTCCGCGTTACATCATGCTTTACAAGCCACAAGGTTATGTTTGCTCGCACGAAGACGGTTTCAACCACACAGCTTTTGTTCTGCTTGATGAAGTAAATATGCGTGACTTGCATTTTGCAGGGCGATTGGATGTCGATACGACGGGCTTAGTGCTTATCACGGATGATGGTCAATGGTCGCACCGTATTACTTCACCAAAGCACAAATGTGACAAATTGTACCGTGTCTGGCTTGATGACCCTATTCAGCCTGACTATCAAGAGAAGTTTGCAACAGGCATTGAGCTACGTAATGAACGCGAGTTGACACTTCCTGCACAAATGGAAGTGATTGATGAGAAGCAAGTACTGCTGACCATTCATGAAGGTAAGTATCATCAAGTGAAACGAATGTTTGCAGCGCTAGGTAATAAGGTCGTGGGGCTTCACCGTGAACGAGTAGGTAACATCGTTCTGGATGAGTCATTAGAACCTGGCGAGTATCGCTATCTTACCGAAGAAGAAGTTGCTTCAATCTGGAAGTAATTGCGGATTTACTTGTTTGCTCTTGTCATACAAGTGAATCATGAGGAAGCCTCTGCTTCCTCTACAAGAAAACATTCCTCACAGTTCTCGTAGCTTGGACTTCGTGTCCTTCCTTTAAGCTATTATTGAGTGCGTCATTCACGTGATGCACTGGTTCTAACATCGAACGGAGATTTATGACTTCGAATACTACGTCGCCCGCTAGTGACGCCGCTAAAATCAGCTTTGTAATGTTTATCGTATTAGGAGCGATAGGCGCATTGACGCCTCTTGCTATTGATATGTATCTACCGGCTATGCCTGCGATAGCCAAAGATTTAGGTGTGAGCGCGGGTGCGGTGCAAATTACGCTGACTGCTTACACCGCAGGTTTTGCTATTGGTCAGTTACTGCATGGTCCACTGGCCGACAGTTATGGTCGTCGACCTGTGATGCTAGTGGGTATAGCATTATTTGCTATCGCTTCTATTGTGAGTGCTACCACCAATGGTATTGATGCATTAACCTATGTCCGTACTGCGCAAGGATTTGCTGGTGCTGCAGCGGCGGTAGTGATTCAGGCGGTTGTGCGAGATATGTATGACCGCGAAGATTTCGCACGTGCGATGTCATTCGTCACTCTAGTGATCACTTTGGCACCGTTAGCGGCACCCATGATCGGTGGACACTTAGCCGTGTGGTTTGGCTGGCGTTCGATATTCTGGGTATTAGCAAGCTTTGCTTTGGTAGTTATTGCTATGGTGTTATGGAAAATTCCAGAAACGCTTTCAGCCGAGAATCGTCAACCTCTGCATTTCCGTAGTACTATTCGCAACTATGTACAGCTGTGCCGTGCTGGCTTTGCGATGGGACTGATTTTCTCTGGTGCGTTCTCGTTTGCCGGTATGTTTGCTTTCCTGACTGCAGGCTCATTCGTTTATATTGATTTGTATGGCGTTAGCCCAAGTGAGTTCGGTTATCTGTTTGGTCTTAACATTGTCGCTATGATTGCTATGACCAGCCTTAACGGACGTTTCGTCAAGAAAGTCGGTTCTCATGCCATGTTGCGTTTTGGTCTGTTCATTCAGTTAATGGCGGGCTTTGGCCTGTTCATCAGCTGGCTGATGAGCTGGGGACTGTGGGGTACAGTGCCATTTGTAGTGATGTTTGTGGGTACTATCTCAACCATCGGCAGTAACTCTATGGCGCTATTATTAAGCCGTTATCCAAGAATGGCGGGTACGGCATCGTCATTAGCGGGAACGTTAAGATTTGGTACCGGTTCGGTGATAGGTGCTGTTGTAGCAGCAATGCCTAGCGGTGTGGCATGGCCAATGATATTGGTGATGTCAGCCTGTTCAGTACTTTCAGCAACCTTCTATTGGACATTAGGAAGAAAAGCATAGTGTCAGAATATTACTTAGAAATTCAAAATGTCGTTAACTCAGCACTGGGTGAATTAGCCGCTGAGCATGAATCTGGAAAGCTGGTTAATGCGCCAGTTGCCAACAACCATTTTCTTGTTCACTGGGTGTCTAAAGCGATTAAAGCACAGCGCTTTGATCGTTGCGTAGTCGATGATTTAACGCGTTGGCTAAAGGCTGGACGCTCTAAAGGCAATCAGTCAGAGCTGCTGTTTACTTTCAAACGTATCTCAGCTTTTTATAAAAGCTTCTTTGAAAGTGAAACAAATAACGTCGTCACAGATAAAAAGATTGAAGCGTTTTTAGACCAAATGGAGCAGGCGGATTGGGAAGTTTCTACTTCTGAGCCTCTTGTTGGTGTTGGCAAAGTGCAGATCTTTACCGACGGTCAAAACTCGTTAGCCTTATGTTCAGTACAGTGTGAATCTTGTTTTGATGGCGAACTAATGGTGAAGCCGATGAACTGGTTTGTGCGTGGTAATCATGCCCAGTTTGTTGAAATGGCAAGCGCAGCCGGATTTATGGTTCATAAGCAAACTGACTATAAGTCGAACGTAAAATATCACGGCGAATATCTTGTTTTTCCTGCTAATCAGGGTAAACAACTGGCTGAAATTCCGTTGTCATTCAAAACGGAATAACGGCTTACTATCGTGTTATGAAAAGGCTCTGCGAGAAATCTCAGAGCCTTTTTTACACTTTAGTTATGGTTTGACTTTTGCTTTTCTGACTATCTGCTTTCCTGACTATAGCTTTAACCATGCCGTTAAAGATAAACAGGTGTGCAGGCATCATTACAAACCAGTACATGAGGCCGAGAAAACCTTGAGGATGCCACCAAGCGGTAACGTTCAGTTCGCGCTTGTCACCATGGTCTTTAATGGTGAACTCTAATCGCCCTAAACCGGGGCCTTTCATACCGAAAAACAGTGATAGAAATTCATTAGGTTCACAGCGTATAACTTTCCATGAATCAATATAGTCTCCAACTTTGAGCTCTGGACCTTCGGGGCTGCGTCGAACTGGGTGTCCACCACCAAAGAGTATATCTAGCCATTCTCTGGTACGCCAAAGAACGTTAGCAAAAAAGTAACCTTCATCTCTACTGCCGATAGTTTTAATGATTTTCCATAATTCACGGTTGGTTAAATCTGTTTCTATTGTTGCGCCAGCCTGTTTTGGATAATAGCCAAAACCCGGTTGCCATCTCTTTAATGCGTTAGGCTCAAAGCCCCAAACCTTGCTGCGAACAAATGTCCCCTCATGTTCGATAGTGCTACGAACTGCATCACGATAGGGAATCAGGGTTTGTGGATAAAGCGCAGTTAGCTGATCTGATTCCGCTATGTAGTCATGTTCTAAGCCTGCAAGCAGAGCACGGGCAATGTTAGAAGGAACAGAAGTAACAACTCCTAACCAGTAAGAGGCCATTTGCGGGGTAAGCAGTGATGTTGACCATAACCGAAACGGTTTATTTGCGAGGTCACAAATGACCTGAAACTGCTCGCGATAGGAGAGAGTATCTGGGCCTCCGGCCTGATAAAGCTGATGCGAAGTAGGTTGTTCTTTGGCAAGTTGCAGCAGGTAGTGATTCAAATTTTCCAATGCAATCGGGTTGGCTTTTGAATCCACCCATTTCGGTGTAATAAGAACGGGCAGGTTGTAAACGAAATCACGCATGATTTCAAAAGCGGCAGAACCCGGCCCAATAATGACGCCAGCACGCAGTTCTGTAACTGGTACATGGCTTTTTCTCAGTATTTCACCCGTCTGTTGGCGTGCCTTTAAGTGCTCCGAATTCCCAGTTTGTGGCTGAAGTGCACTGAGATAAATCACGTGCTTTACCTGACTGATATCCAGCGCCTGTTTGAAATTATTAGCCAAAGAGAGTTCATACTCTGCAAAGTCATGACCTTGAGCCATGCCATGAACTAAGAAAAACACCAGATCAAACTGTGGAACCAAGTCCATCGTTGCCTTTTTATCTGCAAGGTCGAGATAGGTGATGGTCAGTTTGGGATGGGGCGCTACTCGCGCTTGTAAGTAGTCAATGTGTCGAGCCGCGGCGGTGACTTCATAGCCTTCGTTGAGCAGTAAGGGTAATAGCTGTGAACCAACATAGCCAGATGCGCCAAGCACGAGTACTTTTTTCATTCATTATCCTTGCTTTATGTTGGTTAGATTATGCACTAATGAGTATAATAGCCGCTTACTTTTTCTCTTTCTATCAATCCTTTCTCTCTAGGGGTGTCGTTTGTCTCTGTTATCCCAAGTTCTGCTCCATACAAAAGGAGATTTCTTGCGTCGCTTAATTGCGATTGCGCTTCCTATCAGCTTACAAATGTTGCTGCTATCGAGCCGTGGATTGGTCGATGTATTAATGCTTGGTCAATTAGGCGAAGCTGAAATTGCTGCCGTTGGTGTCGCTGCGCGAGCTACATTTGTCTCCACCATTATGTTGATTGGTATCTCAGCGGGCGGCGCTTTGCTTTCCGCGCAATTCTGGGGTGCTGGTGATCGCGATGGGCTGAGAAGCAGTACAGCTTTGACGTGGCTAATGTCGATGATATTTGCTTTGTTTACGGTTGTCCTGTTTGTTATTTTCCCGCACGACATTATGGCTTTGACCACAGATTCAGACATGGTCAACGAACTTGGCAGCCAGTATTTGGTGATTACTTCCGTAAGCATGTTTGCCATTGCCAGCGCTAACAGTATGGCAGTCGGGCTTCGAGCGATGCACAAGCCGGGGATCAGTACTTTCTTTAGTGCGATTGGTATTGCCTCGAACGTATTGCTCAACTGGGTTTTCATCTTCGGCAAATTAGGCGTTCCGGCTTTGGGTATTAAGGGGGCGGCTATTGCCACAGTGCTAAGTGGTGCGATAGAAGTCGCGTGCCTATATGGTTATCTTTACAGCAAGAAACACCTACTGGCGTTCCGCTATGAAGACCTTTGCAAAGTGGTCGAGCTAAGCAATGTGGTTCGATTTTTGAAACTATCGCTGCCAACCACGTTCAACTTCCTTGCATGGTCTGGCGGGTTATTCGTTTATCACGCGATCATGGGACAAACTGGTGTGCAAGGACTTGCTGCGCTATCAGTTATGACTCCGGTCGAATCTATTTCATTGAGCCTGCTGATAGGGTTGTCTAACGCCGCCGCAGTATTAATTGGTAACCAGCTTGGCGCGCGAAATTATGAAGCAGTTTATTACCAAGCTATTGGTGTGATTGGTGCTAACTTTATCACCGCGATTTTTATGTCTGGCTTGTTGTATCTGCTGCAAATTCCGATTCTCAATTCGTTTAGTGCACTAACGGAAGAGACTAGAGTTCTTGTTGAAGAATTTATGCTGATATTGAGTTTGGGTATCGTACTTCGTTCAATACCCATGGTGGCGATTGTCGGTGTACTGCGAGCCGGCGGTGATGTGAAGTTCTGTCTAGGTCAGGATTTAATTGCCCAATGGGTTGTTGGTATTCCGCTTGCTGCTTTCGCCGCGCTTTACCTTAATGCCAGCCCTGAATGGATCTACTTGTTGTTTTTAAGTGAAGAGGTCGTGAAGTGGGTTGGGTGCTTTTATCGCGTGAGAAGTAAGAAGTGGATGCGAAATTTAATCGGAAGTTGAATTTTGTCTACCGAGTTGCTGCATTTTGCAACAACTCGGTGTAAGTACGCCGCAAAATACTTCCTACTGAAAGGGAATTAGTGTAGATTCTGAGTCCAATTTTAGTCTACGGTGATGATTGATGTTACAGCTGGTAAACCTGAGCAAAGGATATGTAGATGGTGGTGAATTCCATCCTGTGCTGCAGGGCGCTGAACTGACGATTCATCAAGGCGATCAACTGGCTCTAATGGGCGAAAGCGGTTCTGGTAAAAGTACGCTGTTAAACCTTATTGCTGGCTTAGACGTTGTGGACTCCGGTGAAATTTGGTTCCCAGATTTCGCGATGCACAATACTTCAGAATTCCAAAGAACGGCTTATCGTCGTAACAACATCGGTCATATTTTCCAGCAGTTTAACCTCCTACCTACGCTTAATATTGCTGATAACATCCGTTTTTGCCGTCAGCTAAAAGGCTTACCAGAAGATACCGGATTATGGCGTCAGATCATTTCTGCGCTTGATCTAATGCCACTGTTAGGTCGATATCCTGAAGAGGCGTCGGGCGGTCAGCAGCAAAGGGCTGCTATTGCACGTGCGTTATATATGGAACCGAAAATCCTGCTAGCTGATGAACCTACAGGTAGTTTAGATGAACGTAACGCAGAAGCGGTCATGAGACTCCTGACGACACTGGCAAGACAGCTTAAATGTACGCTGTTTCTTGTGACCCACAGTGAGAAAGTCGCAAAGCATATGGAAGGATGTATTCGTCTTCAAGGAGGACACCTTCATGTTATGGCCCGTAGTTAAAGCACTACTCGGTCATTATCGTCGTTATCCTCTGCAGATCATCCTCGTCTGGTTTGGTCTTACTCTTGGTATTTCTCTTCTTGTTGGTGTTACAGCGATTAACCAACACGCTCGTCAAAGTTATGAAAGTGGTGAAAAGCTTTTTGCCAACCCTTTGCCTTACCGCATTCGTACGAAACAAGTCGCCAATAAAATTCCCCAAGGTTTCTATATCCAATTACGCCGTGATGGTTTCCATCAATGTGTTCCTTTTGACAGCTACCGCTTTACAACAAAACTCGGTACGGACGTGACGTTGCTTGGCATTGATCCGCTAGCTGTTGTTCCTGTGATGGGTAAAAAAACACTGAGCGAAATCAGCGCACTAAAACTGATGCAACCACCTTATCCGGTTATGGTTGGGCAAGAGCTAGCTGCTCACCAAGGCTGGGAAGATGGCGATATGATTCAATTGCATGATGGTGAACAACTTGGTCCGTTGCTTATTGATCGTCAGGGGATGGTGAGTGGCACTCGTTTAGTTTCTGATATGTCTTTGGTTCGACAACTGAAGAAAAGCTCCGGTTTCTCAGTTATTGCATGCGGCTCCATGCCTGACGAAAAACTTGAAAAACTGGCGGCTAGTTTGCCAAATGGCATGATTTTAGTTCGCAGTACACGTTCAGAATTGGAATCTCTTACTAAAGCTTTCCACATGAATCTGACGGCGATGGGCATGCTATCTTTCTTGGTCGGGTTGTTTATTTTCTACCAAGCGATGTCTCTTTCGCTTATACAGCGCCAGCGTTTAGTTGGTATGTTACGCCAAACCGGCGTGAATGGCTGGCAACTGGCGCAGGCTCTGATGCTCGAACTCTTTGCGTTAGTGTTTGTAAGCTGGATTTGCGGTAATGGCTTAGGTCTCTTATTGGCAAACAAGTTAATTCCTTCCGTGTCTGTCAGTCTGGCCGATTTGTACAACGCGAATGTAGGTCTTTCGATCCAGTGGGATTGGGAGTGGAGCAGTTACAGTTTGCTTATGGCGGTGTGCGGTGCTTTTGCTTCTTGCGCTTGGCCGCTGGTACGTTTATTAAAATCTCAGCCTATTCGTTTAAGTACTCGTTTGTCGCTTGCAAGATTTGCCGGTTCCGAATTCAGTATTCAGGCCTTTATAGGTGGCGCTCTAGCTGTCGCTGCCATCGCCATTTATCAAGCGCCAAAAACACAATCATCGGGCTATACAATTATTGCTTTAATGTTAGTGAGTGCCGCGCTGTTTACCCCATTCGTTATCTGGAAGCTGTTTAATAGCTTTTCCTACAGCTTACGTTGGGTAAAAGCTCGCTGGTTTTTTGCCGATGCAGCGGCAAGTATGAGCTATCGTGGTGTTGCTACCATGGCATTTATGATTGCCATGGCAGCCAATATTGGTGTGGTTACTATGGTGGGTAGCTTTCGAGATACGACTGATAAGTGGCTTAATCAGCGATTAGCCGCAGATATGTATCTGTATCCGACTAACAGCTCAGCCTCTATGATCAGTGGCTGGTTAAGTAATCAGGCTGAAGTGAAAAACGTATGGTGGCGTTGGGAAAGAGAATTTCCTTCCAACAAAGGTACCTTGCAAGTCGTGAGCACGGGTGATTCCGAAGGTGAGGCGAACTCATTGACGGTGAAACTGGGTGTTCCTAACTACTGGTACTACTTGCATCACTCTAAAGGCATCATGATCAGTGAATCTATGGCCATCAAACTGAACCTGAAACCGGGCGATACGGTAGATCTCTCTGAGCCTCTTGGCGCTGGCTGGCAAATTGTCGGTGTTTATTATGATTATGGTAACCCTTACAACCAAGTCATGATGTCACATGCGAACTGGTTACACGCTTTTGCAGGCACCGGTGATGTCGCTTTAGCTATTGTTTTGAATGAAGGCGCAGTCGGTGAGAAGCTGAATAGTCGTCTGCATTCGGCTTTCCACCTTGATGCTGAACGACTCATGGATAACAGCGCGATTCACCGTCAGGCAATGCGCGTTTTTGACCGTACATTTGTGATTGCTGATACCTTAGGCAACATTACTTTGCTTATCGCAGTATGCGGAATCTTTTTTGCAACATTGGCTGGTGAACTTTCTCGCCAGAAACACATTGCATTGCTTCGTTGTTTAGGGGTGTCTGGAAAAGAATTGGTTGGCTTAGGTGCATTACAATTGTTTGTTTTTGGTTTGATATCGATGCTGATTGCGATGCCACTAGGCTTAGGTCTGGCGAAACTGGTTATAGATGTGGTGATTCGTCACTCTTTTGGTTGGACAATGGAACTGATAGTTTCTCCTATAACCTATGTAAAAACGGCCATTCTTTCGATGCTAGCGCTGATCGTTGCAGGAGCTCTGCCTATTATCCGTTTACTTCGTAAGTCACCGATGAAGTCATTGAGGGACGCTTTGTAATGAAAGTTCGAGTCAGCCTCAAATATTTGATTGGTTTCTTAATCCTTGCCGCAATAGTTTCCATAGCGAGTATTGTTTTTCGCGATTACAAATTTGAAGACGATGTGGAACCAAACCGTGAGTTAAGCTCGCTTTTGTCTGCGGATGTGAAGCGTGCTTTCGCGCCAGTGTTACCTAACAATCCTGTCGTTTTACCGGACGATTCTTCATTTCATCCGCAGCATCAGCATGAGTGGTTCCATTTTTTTGCTAATGTGCGTGACAAAAAAGGTCATCCTTACTCTGTTCAGTGGAGCTATTTCCGTATTGCTCATGACGAGCGAGTCGAGGAACTCGGCTGGTTAAACTCACAAGTTTATTTCTCATCGGTAGTGATATCGACCGGCAGAAAGATTTGGCGAGAGCAGCGTGTTGCCCGCGGTGGTATTGGTCAAGCTGGAGTGAGTGCTTTGCCACTGCGCATGTGGATTGATGATTGGACTTGGCGATCGCTGGGTAGAAATCCTTTCCCCGGGCATCTTGATGTTAAAACGGACACGTTTAGTTTATCGTTATACAGTGATTTGGATGGTCCGTACGTGCTACCCGGAGAACAAGGCTTTCAAACAAAACACGAGACAGAACCTACAGCGACTTACAATCTGCAAGCACCATTTCTTAAGGTTTATGGTCAGTTGAAGTTGACGAAAGAGACTGACCCGATAGCCGTTGAAGGCACTGCTTTCATGAGCAAAGAGTGGGGCACAGGTTTGATGTCGAATACGCAACAGGGTTGGGACAAGTTTGTCTTGAAACTGGATGACGACACCACTTTGTCAGTAAATCGTTATCGACATGACGAAGAGCTTCCATATCTGTTTGGTAGCTTATCTTCAAAAGAAAAAACCATCGTTTTAGATAACAAAGACATTGTTATCCTGCCCCTCAACAAAACTGTCATTGAGGGGGGGAGAGTAATGCCTTTGGAATGGCGTATCATGGTGCCAAGATACAATATCGACCTGAAGACAGCGCCAGTGAACAAACAATCTTGGTTGCCTTTCATTGTTCCTTACTGGGAAGGGTCAATAAATACCACTGGTTCTGATATCGCACACGGCTATATGCAGTTAACGGGTTATTAACTGTTGTGTGAAAATGAATATTTAAAAGGAGCTAATGCTCCTTTTTCCATATCAGGAGGTGAGATATTTCAATAACTAACTTTGTTTAGACCATTAATTCTTTCCTATACTTACCAAATAGCAATTAATACGGAATATATGTGCGAAAAGTTCATTTGTTTCGGAAAATCCGATGTGTTGAGTCATTACAAGCGATTGTTCAAGAATGTTCTAAAGTACTAAACTCCTGTGTATCTGTTCTGATTCATGTATCGACATAACGAAATTATAAGGACGATAAATGACTGATATCATTCGCGACTTTTTAAAAATGGAGTCTGCTGGTGGCATAATTCTGGTAATTGCAGCAGCTGTGGCTATGGTAATTGCCAATTCTCCGCTTAATGAGTTCTACCAAGCGGGTCTTCACACATACATTTTGGGGATGTCTGTTTCACACTGGATCAACGATGGCTTGATGGCTATTTTCTTCCTGTTGATCGGTCTTGAGGTAAAACGCGAGTTGCTTGAGGGGGCTCTGAAATCGCGTGAAACTGCCATTTTCCCGGCAATCGCTGCCGTAGGTGGTATGCTTGCCCCTGCACTTATTTATGTCATGTTTAACATTTCAAACGAAACGGCGATTCAAGGTTGGGCTATTCCTGCCGCAACGGATATCGCATTTGCTCTGGGTATCATGGCGTTACTGGGTAGTCGTGTTCCAATCAGTTTGAAAGTGTTCTTGCTTGCTTTGGCAATTATTGATGACTTGGGTGTTGTCGTGATTATTGCACTGTTTTACAGCGGTGACTTATCTACGATGGCGTTGGCCGTTGGCTTCCTAATGACGGCAGTACTGTTTTTTATGAATGCTAAGCATGTGACCAAGATTAGCGCTTACTTGATCGTTGGTTTCATTCTTTGGGTAGCGGTATTGAAGTCCGGTGTTCACGCAACATTAGCAGGTGTCGTGATTGGTTTCTCTATTCCACTGAAAGGAAAAGATAAAGAGCATTCACCGCTTAAGCACTTAGAACATGGTCTTCATTCCTACGTAGCTTTCGGTATTTTACCTCTGTTCGCATTCGCTAACGCAGGTATTTCTCTTGAAGGTGTTTCCCTGAGTGGTCTGGCTCAAGCTCTGCCGCTAGGTGTAGCGTTAGGTCTGTTTATTGGTAAACCGTTAGGTATCTTTAGCTTCAGCTGGGTTGCGGTAAAACTTGGTATTGCAAAATTACCAGAAGGCGTGGGTATGAGACATATTTTCGCCGTGTCTGTGCTGTGTGGTATCGGTTTTACTATGTCGATCTTCATTTCATCGCTGGCGTTTGGCGCTGACTTCGTGAATTTCGATACTTATGCTCGTCTTGGTATCTTGATGGGTTCAACCTTGGCAGCGGTCGTCGGTTACTTCTTGTTGAGTGTTTCATTGCCAAAGAAAAAATCAGCATAATCGAAGAAGTATAGCTATCGATTTATGCTGAAAATAGAAAGCCCCTCGACTCAGTCTGAGGGGCTTTTCTGTTTGTATCTGAATACATCTAAATATTAAGCGACCAGTATGTTGATTATCCTAGCGCTTTTGGAGTGTTGAGAATATGGTCCATTCTTCGACAACTTTTTCCTTTAGACCGACCACAGTTGCAGTGACTTTTCGGTTTACTGCATGCGCCGCAGGATCATCGCCTTCATCCTCTAAACGACTTTCACCATACCCAACAATTCTGACTCGGTTAGGGCTGATATCATAGGAAAGAAGTTTTTGCTCAACGGCTTCTGCCCGTTTTTTCGATAGCTCCAAATTGTATTCATCTGTACCCACTTTGCTGGTGTAGCCTTGGATTTCAATGGATGCAGATTTGTATATCTTCAAAAAATCCGCCATGGTTTGAATCTGGCTGGCGAAGACGGGGTTAATCTCATAGGAGTCATTAGCAAACAAAATACGCAGTTGACGTTGGTCTTGTGCGCGTCTTACTTCCCCACAACCATCATTATCCACTTCAGAACCCGAAGGTGTTCCAGGACAAATGTCGCGACCATTGACTACACCATCTTGGTCATCATCTTGTAGATCGGCAATTTGGTTGGCCGTAGGTGTTGCCATGTATTCGTACTCTTCAGCACTATAAACTGACATCGATAGGGTAAGACCAGCGAGTATTGCTAGTGATAGAATGTTCTTCTTCATAATTAATACTCCACTTCCTTGGTCCACTCTTCGGGAACATCAACCAAAAGCGCGTCTATTAATACGCCAGTCGCGTTCATCACACGATACTTGGCGTACTGTTCAGAATAGTGAGCATCGAGGTATTCTTTGCGAGCTTCAAACAGCTCATTTTCGGTGTTCAATAAGTCTAGTAAGGTTCGTTGGCCAATGCCGTATTGTTTTTCGTACGCAATAACCGTTTGTGCCGCAGAGTCTACATGGTCAGCAAGGAAGTTTTTCTGCTGGAGTGTTAAATCCAACGCACTCCAAGACAACCGTAAGCTCTCTTCTATTTGACGATAAGCGCTATCTCGTAAGTCTTTTGCTTTATTCAGTTGATAAGCTGAACTTTCACTACGGTCGCTATCGCTGCCGCCGTTATAAAGGTTATATCTCATCCGCAGCATCGCCACGGTTTCATCCGCATCACCTTCATAACCACCTGCATCGTCTCGCCATGTTTGACGAGCTTCGATGGAAAAGGTGGGGTAGTAAGGAGCTTTAGATTGCTTGTATTGGAATCGAGCAGCATCTACATCTGTTTTGGCAATTTTGATCACAGGGTGTTTATCAAATGCCTCGACTAACGCATCTGAGAGGGACAAAGGAATCTTAGATTCATCGGCGCGAGGGTAAATTAACCCTAGTGGCTCTTGTCCTACTAAGCGGCGAAACTGGGTATGAGTATCAAAAAGGTTGTTTTGAGCCGCAAGCAGGTTGCCTTGAGCTTTGGCAATACGAGCTTCTACTTGAGTTAAATCTGCCGTTGAGCCTACACCTGAGTCGACTCGCTTTTTAATGTCGCGATAAATGTCTATGTGAACCGCTAGGTTACTTTCCGAAAGGGCGAGAATTTCTGTCGCTTTCACTGCGTTTAGATAAACGTCGGTTACCTGTAGCGCCAAGTTCGATGCATCATCTAACAGTTGTAATCTCGTGGATTCAGCTTCAGCGGCCGTTCTATCCATATCGTTAAGCGTACCATTACCATCCCATAACAATTGATTAAGGATGATGCTTGCTTCTTTTCTGGTGAGGTCGGTATCTTCACGTCCACTTGTTGATGCCGGACGAATACCTTCGTACCCAATACCTGCATCTAAGTCGATAGTTGGCAGGTACTTTCCTCCTGACGCCTTGCTGTCATTCACTGTACTGACGTATTGATTGTAGCTAGCCTTGATATCAGGATTATTTGAAAAAGCGATTGCCACTGCTTGCTCGAGTGTTTGTGCGTGAGCAGAGGCGGAAGCCAGTATCAAACATCCTGTTAAGAATGAAAGGTTCCGTTTCACTATGAAGCTCCTTAAGTATGGAATTATCTCTTACTCGACCATTGAGATACTTCATTTTGTAGGTGGCGAGCGTCCAAAGGTCATGCCTTAGTTTAAGCAAGCTTAGTTTATAAAATAGGATTTTGTGAGTTTAGTTCAAGAAAGTACCAATGATAATTTTCCTTATATATTGAAACCTTAGTTGATGTTTGGTTCTTCACTCTACTAAATGAGTTGAATGTGCAATTAGCCATTACTAATGTTAAAGCATGAAAAACCGCTCACGCAGTGGCGTGTGAACACCTGAGAAGAAGCAAAATGTATAGAGGGTGCTCATACGTGTTATCGATACGCACATAGGGAATAGGCTCATGAATGCACGTACACTCAGCCAGTTTATGTTAGCTAACATAACTTTGGTCATTGATAGGCAAGGTCAAATTCGAGAACTTATCGCTGGTGCTCAGCCTGCTCCCGGTGAGGTTGTTGTTACCGTTGGAGATGGTGCTAATCCTCAAGTCACTGCTCAAGAAGTTTTGGGTGATGAAGGTCAAACCCCACTTAATCTCGATTTTGATGCAGAGATTGCGAACATCATTGCTCAATTAGAGGATGGTGTAGACCCAACATTGAATCCGGATCAGGCAACTGCGGCTGGTGGAACTAATGGTTCTGCTCTGGGCACTAGTGGTACGGTTATCATGCAACTGGCAAGCCTAATTGCTGCAACTGCTTTTAGTACAGAAGGTTTTGCCAGAAGTAGTCTTAGTCAGACAGAAAGTTTGAATGAAGATTTGGTGCAAGATGAGCCGCCAACAATTGCGACAACTCCGTTTGCTGTAGAAGATGTTCCTAATATCCTGCCGGTTTTTACTGAAAGTGAATACACTTCTGAAGACGCAGAAGATGACAATTACTTTGTTGATGATTCTGAAGAAGGTGGAGATACAAACTATAGCTACTATTTCACTTATCAGGAAAATTCACCTACTGGCGCTGTCGTCGGGCAAGTCGCCGCTACTGATGTCGATAGTGATGACGCAACATTGACCTATGAAATCACAAACAATGTTACGGTAACTATAGATGGTGTTGACTACGATGCGTATGGTATCGATAGCAATGGCAACATCTACCTTACCAACGAAGGAGCTCAGGCATTCACTAATGATTTTGAAGATGAATCAGGTGAAGGTGGTTTAGCTGATAACTCACATACCATAGAAGTGACAGTGACTGATATCAACGGTGGAAGTGCAATTGCCACTGTCTATCTTGAAGAGTCGAATCAAGTTAGCGGTTCATATGTTTTAGAAGAAGTTAATGAAACAGATTCACCAGTAATGGTAGATATAGCAGTTCAAGTGCCTGAAGCCGGTGATATTCCTGAGTTTGTTCTCGGTGCATATGCGCCTACGAGTGTTAATCAAGTTGGTGATTTCAGTTTGCCAGATGGCTTTGATAATCCGGAAGATTTCGGTACGTTGACTTATACAGAAAGTGGTTGGAAGTTTGAGGCAAGTGATGCTTTTAACAGCATGAACACTGGTGACTCATTAACCTTATCTTTTGAAGTTACATCAGATGATGGAGCAACTCACAAAGTTGATGTGAAAATTAATGGTACTAATGATGCTCCGGTCTTTGAGGGGACAATTTATACCGACGCAACTTCTGAGGATGGATATAATCCAGGCAACTCTTTCGACGAAGCTGAAGCTGTTGAAGGAGAAGATCCTACTATTGCGACATATAGTTTTTACTACGACGAAAATAGCGATAAAGATGACGTAATTGGTAAAGTTCAGGCTTCCGATGTTGATAATGAAAACTTGATCTACGCTATCACCGAAAATATTTCCGTCACAGTAGATAATCAAGCTTTTGATTTATATGAGATTAACCCCGAAACAGGTGAAATTAGTCTTACGGCCTTAGCTGCTGAGCTGTATGCCAATTACGAAGATGCAGATAATGACCACCAAATTACTGTATCTGTTAGAGATGTATTTGGTGAAGAAGGTAGCGAGACTTATGGTGAACCCGTTTATGCAACGGTTAATTTATACGAACGCAATGTGAACGAGGCTCCGAAAGGTGAAGACTTCACTGTAAGTGTTGGTAGTGAAAGCGATTATATTCAGGTGGTATTTGAAACTGGTGTAAACACTGAGGGAGACCATATTTCGGACGAGGATGTTGATTTCTTCTCGCAAAATCCTACCTATAGAGCTGGCTATGAGCCTGAGTCAGATTCACAGCATGACGCAAACCAAGATTTATACTCTAACCAAACGTTGTCTATTTATTTAACAGCGCTACCTGAATACGGCAGTTTGTATGTTAAAGATGGTGATAGCTACACAAGAATAGAAGACTCTAACTTATATGGTGCTGTTGATGCGACAGCATACGACCCTAATTCTATTTATTACAAAGCTGATGACCCTTCAGACTTTACAATGAGTATTGATAACGTAGAAGAAGCGGGGGCTGGGGTTTATTCTTTTAAACTTGTTAATGGCGCCGTTGTTACAGTATCTGCGACTAGTACGCATGGTGATAATAAAGGTCAGGTAACTTTAGAAACGAATCCCGGGAATTCAGAAAATAACCAAGGTATTGGTTTCGGTGTAGATAGTGGTAATGGTATTGGTAGCGGCGAAACCCTTATTTTTGATTTAAGTGATAATCCTCTTTACTCAGTAGATTTCGGAATCGATGGCTTAAATAGCAATCATATGGCCACCGTAGTATATACCTACCTTGATGGTACCTCTTCAGAGCCATACAATTACGGAAATGGTTCATTAAGTCAAAGCTCCGAAGGGGTCTATTCTGTTTCAGATGATAACCCTATTGTTCGAATAGAGTTTTATCCTTCTGAACATACGAATGGTGGTAATTCTGGCTCTAATTATGTTGTTACTTATATATCAGGTGAAGAAGCGGTTGTTAATGACCCTACATTTGAGTACACGGTAGTTGATTCTGAAGGGGCGATGCCTGTAGATGAGGATGATAACGTAGTTACTTACGAGGTAACTTTAGATGTCGAAAACGGGGTCAATATCGTTTATGCAGATACTGGTGACGATACGCTTGAAGGAGATGATCGTTCTAATATCTTCACTTGGCTTGATTCTGCTCTAGATAATAGTACTGATATCATCAAAAACTTTGAGTTTGGGGTCGATAAGGTTGATCTAACCTCAATATTAGATGATGACACAGAAACGACGGACATCAGCGACCTTTTAGGCAAAGTGACTATCAGTTCCGTTGATAACGAAGATGTCGTGTTGACAGTGGAGCATGGAGCTAGTGAGTCTCAAACAATTATCATTGAGGACATATATGCTGATATTGCAGGTATGGAAGCAGCAGATATATTAAATAGCCTTGTAAAAGTGAATACAGAAACAGTATAAATTTTGTGAAAGCATTTACCCCAAGCCCTTGCCAAGCAGGGGCTTTTCTTTATCTCGAATTCAGTACCAATTATTTGCTCAATATTATGTGTTTGATTTGTAATAAAGAGCATTATTTT
The DNA here is from genome assembly GCF_021726015.1 of Vibrio sp. A1-b2. Classification (NCBI taxonomy): domain Bacteria; kingdom Pseudomonadati; phylum Pseudomonadota; class Gammaproteobacteria; order Vibrionales; family Vibrionaceae; genus Vibrio; species Vibrio sp. A1-b2. The sequence goes on along the minus strand of NZ_JAKKCI010000001.1, from coordinate 113,786 downwards.
CACATGATTTCATATTGCAAAAAGCCACTGTTTTATGTTAATTTCCGCCCCAATCTCAGACAGAGTTTCTGGGGGATACGCGTAATGACCATTCAGGCTGATTGTGACATTACGTAGGGTAGGTATCAGTAAGTCCTTTTACTGATAGACGGGATACTCTTGCTGTGGGAACAGCATGTGAATGGGATACCCAACATTGATTTCATTTAAACTACAACCACGAATCAGCTTTGTACTTCCAGAATGCCCTGTTTATCAAGACAGCAGCATTACAGAACCTTGAACCTCTGATTTAGTTAATCGTCATCAATCTGATGACCCGTATTCCGTATTTGCTTAATGCATTCGGAATTTTTTGCTATTTGTCATTTCTCTCTTTTATTGACGTGTGGGAAATGAACGGAAATTATTATTTTTCAAGGTGATGAAGATGAGTACAGCCTTTGAAGTCGATAACACTATCGCAACCATTATGTCTAACCAAATTCCAGTACTAGACGGATTGTATGATCTGACTCCGGATGAAGTGTTGCTTGACCAAGCTGCGCATGAATCAGAAGTTCGTTCTTACCCACGTCGTCTACCTATCGCTATTAAACAAGCTTATGGCTGTTTAGTAGAAGATACACGTGGCCAAATCTTCCTAGATTGTTTGGCGGGTGCGGGTACTCTGGCTTTAGGTTACAACCATCCAGAGATTAACCAAGCGCTTAAGCAACAGCTTGATTCTGGTTTGCCATATCAAACACTTGATATTCCAACAAAATCTAAAACTGACTTTATTAAAGCAGTAAAAGGTTTTCTCCCTTCTGAACTTGGTGACGACTGTGTTATTCAGTTCTGTGGTCCATCTGGTGCAGACGCTGTTGAAGCGGCGATTAAGCTCGCTAAACAGACAACTGGTCGTAATACCATGTTTGCGTTCCGTGGTGCGTACCATGGTATGACTAACGGTACTATGGGTATGATGGGTAACCTGAACACGAAAGCTCGTCGTACTGGTTTGATGTCAGATGTTCACTTTATGCCTTTCCCATACAGCCTACGTTGTCCGTTTGGCCTAGGTGGCGAAGAAGGCGCGAAAGCGAGCATTCGTTACATTGAACGTCTTCTGAACGACGACGAAGCTGGCATCATGAAACCTGCTGCGATTATCGTTGAGCCAGTTCAAGGTGAAGGCGGTGTTATCCCAGCTCCTGCACATTTCCTACGTGAACTACGTCGTATCTGTGATGAGCACGGTATTCTATTGATCTTTGATGAGATCCAATGTGGTGTAGGTAAATCTGGCTACAACTTCGCGTTTGAAGAAGCGGGAATTATTCCAGACGTACTATGTCTATCTAAAGCGATTGGTGGCGGTCTACCAATGGCGATTCTGGTTATCAACAAAAAGTTTGATACATGGAAACCAGGTGAGCACACCGGTACTTTCCGTGGTAACCAGCTAGCTATGGTGTCAGGTGCTAAAGCACTAGAAATCATCACTCGTGATAACCTCGTAGAACACGCAAACATTGCGGGCCAATATCTACGTATGGGGTTAGAGAAAATTCAAAGCCGCGTAAACTGCGTTGCAGAAGTACGTGGTAAAGGTTTGATGCTAGGTCTTGAAATTCAAGATCCAAGCGGCGAGCTAAACAAGTTCGGTGAGCCAAAATCTGCACCGCAATTAACACTGGCTATTCAACGTGCGGCTCTTGAGCGTGGTTTGATGGTAGAGAAAGGTGGTCGTGACGGTTCGGTTATTCGTTTCCTTCCGCCATTGATTATCTCTTTCGAGCAAATCGACTTCGCACTACGTACGCTAGAAGAAGCAATTCTTGCTGCTGGTGGCGGTCATAAAGACCCAGAGCCAAGCAACCAAGAGTGGAAGAAGCACTTCATCCACACAGGTTCAATGGGCAGCGCAGAATTTGCACGTGTAATGAACCACACAACTGCTGCAATGAAAGCGGTATTTGAAGAAGTGAACGCGCCATATTCTGGTATGAATCCAAAAGCGTTGGAAGAAGCCATTTATGCGGTTGATCTTGATAACAAGAACGCGTCACTAAAAGAAGTGATTTCAGACACTGCAGAGCTAGTGGTTAAGAACTCAATTATGGTTCAACACCCTGACTGTATTGCTCACTTACATACACCACCATTGATGCCATCTGTTGTGGCAGAAACGATTATTGGTTCTCTAAACCAATCAATGGATTCATGGGATCAATCTTCTGCAGCGACATTCGTTGAGCAGAAAGTGGTTGATTGGATGTGTGAGAAGTACGAGCTAGGCGCTAAAGCTGACGGTATCGTAACGAGCGGTGGTACGCAAAGTAACCAGATGGGTCTAATGTTGGCTCGTGACTGGATTGCGGACAAACTAAGCGGTCACTCTATTCAGAAGCTAGGTCTACCTGATTACGCAGACAAACTACGTATTATTTGTTCTAAGAAGTCACACTTCACAGTACAAAAATCAGCATCTTGGATGGGTCTTGGTGAGAAAGCGATTCTTGCTGTAGACGCGCTTCCAAACGGCACTATGGATGTAACAAAACTAGAAGCTGCGGTTGAACAAGCTAAAGCTGAAGGTTTGATTCCATTTGCAGTTGTAGGTACTGCGGGTACTACTGACCACGGTGCTATCGATGATTTAGCGACGATTGCTGATGTTGCAGAGAAACACGACCTATGGATGCACGTAGACGGTGCATACGGCGGTGCGTTGATTCTAAGCAGCCACAAAGGCCGTTTGAAAGGCGTAGAACGTGCACAGTCAGTAAGCGTAGACTTCCACAAATTGTTCTTCCAAACAATCAGCTGTGGTGCGCTACTTCTAAACGATAAAAACAATTTCAAGTACCTGCTTCACCATGCAGACTACTTGAACCGTGAGCATGACACTCTGCCAAACTTGGTTGATAAGTCTATCTCTACGACAAAACGCTTTGATGCCTTGAAAGTGTTTATGACGATGCAAAACGTCGGTCCTAAACAACTAGGCGCAATGTACGACCATTTGTTAGACCAAACTCTACAAGTGGCTGATTTGGTTCGTCAGCATAAAGCCTTCGAGCTTTTGGCTGAACCATCTTTGTCTACCGTGTTATTCCGCGCGGTTGACAGCCAAGCGACAGATTTCGATGAGCTTAACAAAGCAGTTCGAATGGAAGCGCTGGTACGTGGTATCGCAGTACTAGGCGAAACCATTGTGGATGGCAAAACTGCCTTGAAATTCACAATCTTGAACCCATGCTTGAAGATTTCGGACTTCGAATCTCTACTGGCTAAAATTGAAACTCTAGCGTCAGAGCTAGCGAAATAAAGGTAACGGATAAATGTCAATTCTACAGATTGGTGCGGGCGGTGTTGGTTGGGTTGTCGCGCATAAAGCAGCTCAAAACAACGACGTGCTGGGTGATATTACCATTGCTTCTCGTTCTATCGGGAAGTGTGAGAAGATCATTGAATCGATTAAGGGTAAAAATAACTTAAAAGATTCTACTAAGAAGCTAGAAGCTCGTGCAGTTAACGCAGATGACATTGAGTCATTAGTTGCGTTGATTGAAGAAGTGAAGCCTGATTTAGTGATTAACGCTGGCCCTCCTTGGGTCAATGTTCCAATTATGGAAGCGTGTTATCAGGCAAAAGTATCTTACTTAGATACATCGGTGGCTGTTGACCTTTGCTCTGAAGGTCAGCAAGTACCAGAAGCTTATGATCCGCAATGGGCTTTCCGCGAAAAGTTCAAACAAGCAGGCATCACAGGTATTCTTGGCGCTGGTTTCGATCCGGGTGTTGTTAGTGTGTTTGCTGCCTATGCGGCGAAGCATCTGTTCGATGAAATCGACACTATCGACGTTATGGACATCAACGCGGGTGATCACGGTAAGAAGTTCGCAACCAACTTTGACCCAGAAACGAACATGCTTGAAATCCAAGGTGATTCTTTCTATTGGGAAGAGGGTGAGTGGAAAACCGTTCCTTGTCATACTCGTATGCTGGAATTCGATTTTCCAAAATGTGGTCCGTTCAAAGTGTACTCAATGGCACACGATGAAGTTCGTTCTCTAAAAGAATTCATTCCTGCAAAACGCATTGAATTCTGGATGGGCTTCGGCGACCGCTACTTGAACTACTTCAACTGCATGCGTGACATTGGTTTGCTAAGCCCTGAACCGTTAACTCTACAAGACGGTACGGTTGTGCAACCTCTGCAAGTTCTGAAAGCCATGCTACCAGACCCGACCTCTTTGGCTCCGGGTTACACTGGTTTAACCTGTATCGGTACTTGGGTTCAAGGTAAGAAGAATGGTGAGCAACGCAGTGTATTTATCTACAACAATGCAGACCACGAAGTGGCTTACAAAGATGTAGAGCATCAAGCAATTGCTTACACTACTGGTGTTCCAGCAATTACTGCTGCATTGCAATTCTTCCGTGGTGAATGGGCTGATTCAGGCGTGTTCAACATGGAACAGCTTAATCCGGATCCGTTCCTAGAAACTATGCCATCTATTGGTTTGAACTGGGAAGTTCTTGAACTTCAACCAGCTCAGCCAGAGATTCATATCCTTAAATAATCCACCTCTTATGAGAGGGTAGATGGATAGTTAATAGTTGAAGACAGCCGTCACTCAGGTGATGGCTGTTTTTTCCATTTTGCGATTGATGAAGTGTTGCTAAGGCAATACGCAGGAAATAAACAAGATGCAAAAGAGTGAATTGAAAACTCCTTACTTTATGATTGATGAGTCAAAACTGATCGCCAATTTGGAAATTGCAAAACGTCTGAAAGAAATTTCAGGTGTAAAATTGGTATTGGCGCTGAAGTGTTTCTCAACTTGGGGCGTTTTCGACATTATTAAGCCTTACCTAGATGGAACAACCAGTTCTGGCCCATTTGAAGTGAAACTTGGCTATGAAACTTTTGGCGGTGAAACTCACGCATACAGCGTAGGTTACAGCGAAGATGACGTTAAAGAAGTAGCAGACATCTGTGACAAGATGATCTTCAACTCACAGTCTCAACTTTCTGCATACCGTCACCTTGTGGAAGGCAAAGCGTCAATCGGTTTGCGCCTTAACCCAGGTGTCAGCTACGCAGGTCAAGACCTTGCTAACCCAGCACGTAAATTCTCTCGCCTTGGTGTTCAGGCAGACCACGTTGACGGATCGGTATTCGATACGATTAATGGTGTTATGTTCCACATGAACTGTGAAAACAAAGATGTGGATGCCTTCATCGGCTTGCTGGATTCTATTTCAGAGCGTTTTGGTGAATACCTAAACAAACTGGATTGGGTGAGCATGGGCGGCGGCGTATTCTTTACATGGCCAGGTTACGATGTAGAAAAACTGGGTCTAGCGCTTAAAGCATTTTCTGAAAAACACGGTGTGCAACTATACCTAGAGCCAGGCGAAGCGGTAATCACTAAGACCACTGACCTTGTGGTAACGGTTGTTGATATCGTCGAAAACGGCATGAAGACAGCGATTGTTGACTCTGCGACCGAAGCACACCGTCTAGATACACTTATCTACAATGAGCCTGCTTCAGTACTGGAAGCAATTGAATCTGGCGAGCATGAATACGTGATTGGTTCATGTTCATGTTTGGCTGGTGATCAATTCTGTATCGCTAAGTTTGATCAGCCACTACAAATTGGTCAGAAGCTTCATATCTTGGACAGTGCGGGTTACACCATGGTGAAACTGAACTGGTTCAATGGCTTGAAGATGCCTTCTGTTTACTGCGAGCGCAGTAATGGCGACATTCAAAAATTGAACGAGTTTGGCTACCAAGACTTCAAACGTTCGCTTTCTCAATGGTCTGTTAAATAAGACTTATCGAGCAATAAAAAACCACCCATTTCTTAAAAGAGAAAGGGTGGTTTTTTTATGCAGATCAGTTTTATAAGTCAGCTGATCTTATGATTCAAATAAGTTTATGACTCAACGATAACACGAGTATCTTCGCTTAAAGATTCCAGCTCGCTGACCACATCATTCAATTGACGTTCAACAGGTAAACGCACAGCTAAGTTTGCAGTAAATAAGCTAGAGCTTACGCCACCGCCGCCAGCGATAAACACGCGCTGACAATCCATATCCAGAATCTGCACTTCTTGTTCATCAAGAACATGGGTGATCTCGTTAACTACGCCGTAGCGGTCGTTAGAATCAATACGAAGTTGGTATATTTTATCTTCGAGTTGTACGTGTTCAGCAACATCGACAATTTTTACCAGCAGATCAGGTGTGGCATAAAATGCTTCTTTGACGACATCTGCATTTTCTTCTGGTATTTCAATTTTGATAACAGCAGCAACTTGGTCTTCAATAAAATTCACTTTGCTAATAAGCCACTTACCACTTTTTTCATTTGTCGCAGCGGCCAAAGATTTGATTGTTGAGGGTGTTGCTTTTCCTACGAAACTTACAATAAAGGTACAAGTCATATACGGCCTCCGAACATCATTACAAAATCACTTTTCTATTTGAGTTTAGGCGTTATATGTGTTCGAGACTTGACCAAGGTCAATTTTTTGATGTCGCGATATTCTAATAATTTCATTTATTTAACCCTCTGCACATTTGTTCAGGGCAATACCCGCCAAACCTGTTAATGGCTTCCTTATAAAAATAAGAAGTTTGTTAATTAATGTTTAAATCCTGTGATCATCCGCATAGACTTTTAGTAACAGTTACCGGTAACATTAAGGCTCAAGGTTACCGGTAACATAAAAATATAATCCGGTATTTACGTGAAGCAAATAAGGATAGACAAATGAAAGCTATGACGAGAACGCTTATCGCTACTGCTGTGACGGGCCTAGTGTCCATGTCAGCGATGGCGGCTGATTTCAAACTGAAAATTCAGTCTTCAGATCCATCGGGTGACCGCAATTTCCAAATTCAGCAAGTATGGGCTGATAACGTTGAAAAAATGTCTGGTGGACGTATCGACATTGACTTGTTACCTGTTGGTGCAGTGGTAAAACATACAGAAACTCTAAGCTCAATCAAAATGGGTATTCTTGATGGCCACGTAACTGCTACTGAGTTCTTCTCTGGTCAAGATCCAGCATTCGGCCTATTAGGTAACATGGTTGGCGCTTGGTCTGACACGACTCAACTTCTTCAATACATGAACTACGGCGGTGGTAACGAGCTTCTAACTGAGCTTTACAAACCTTACGGCGTTAAGTTCGTTGGTGCATCGACTACGGGTGTTGAATCTCTCGTTTCTAAAAAGCCGCTTGATAGCGTTGCTGATCTGAAAGGTCTGAAACTACGTGCTCCAGAAGGTCTGGTTCAACAAGTTTTTGCAGCAGCAGGTGCAACGCCAGTTAACCTACCGGGTTCAGAAGTATTCACTGGTCTAAGCAAAGGCGTTATTGATGCTGCGGACTACACAGTATTCTCTACAAACCAAAAAGCGGGTATGAACGATGTAGCGGCTCACCCAGTTCAACCTGGTTTCCACTCTCTACCGTTGATCGATATCTCTATTAGTCAGAAGAAATGGGACAAGATGCCTGAAGATTTGCAACAAATCCTCAAGACATCTGTACGTGATTTCTCTTACGACATTACGACACAGTTAAAAATTGCTGACCAAGCGGCAGTAAAAGAAGCGAACGCGAATCCAAACATCACGATTCACAACTGGTCAGATGAAGAGCGCAAGAAGTTCCGTTCTATCGCTCGTGAACAATGGAAAGTATTTGCTGAGCGTTCACCAAATGCACAAAAGGTTTACGAATCAGTGACTACGTTCCTAGAGAAGAACGACCTACTGTAATCGAAGTACTTCCTTTATTTAGAGAGGGTGTTTAGGCCCTCTCTCATTTCACTAAAAGAGTTCGTTATGAGCGAGAATAAGCTACAGGCTACATCACACCTTGATGACCAGCCAAAGAATGCATTAGACCGAGCAATCATACGTATCGGAAACACCCTTAGCTTGCTGTTTCTTTTGACTGTTGCGATTTCTTTCTACGAAGTTGTTATGCGCTACGTTTTTGACGCTCCAACGACGTGGGTGCATGAAACCGCAGCCTTTATCGGCGGGTGTTTGTTTGTGTTCGGTGGTGTGTATGCAATGGCCTCGAACAAGCACGTTCGAGTGGTTCTTATCTACGACAATGTTTCAAAGCGCGCTAAACACTATCTCAATATGGTTCACCACATTGTCGGTTTGGCGTTCGCACTAATGATGGCTTATGCCTCATATATCACGGTAGAAAGCGCATGGTTTGCACCATGGGGAGAGATGCGTTTAGAAACATCTGGTTCAGCTTTCAACCCGCCTTATCCTGCGCTGCTTAAAGCGGTTATTTTTATCACTTTGATCATTTTGGTAGTGCAGTTTGTCCTGCATATGATTCAAGAGATTCAAGCCTTAAGGAATAAACACGATGTTTGATTTATCTTCTATTGGTATTGAATGGGGCAGCTTGCTGATGCTGGTCATGATGATCGGCTTATTGCTGACTGGTATGCAGCTTGCGTTTGTTACCTGTTTTGTCGCTATCGTATTTACTTTAGGCTGGTTTGGTGTTGACGCGATTCCTTTGGTCACCAGCCGCATGTACAGCTTTGCATCGGACTACATTTTCTTAGCTATTCCGATGTTTGTATTAATGGCAGCCATGCTGGATCGCTCGGGTATCGCGAAAGATCTGTTCGACGCAATGAAGTCTGTGGGGCGTAAAGTTCGCGGTGGTGTTGCAGTTCAAACGCTATTGGTAGCGGTCTTACTGGCATCAATGTCTGGTGTTATCGGTGGTGAAACTGTTCTGCTAGGTATTTTGGCACTGCCACAAATGCTTCGCTTGGGCTATGACCGTAAGCTTGCTATTGGTACAACGTGTGCGGGTGGCGCGCTAGGTACTATGCTTCCGCCAAGTATCGTTCTTATCATCTATGGCATGACCGCAAGTGTATCCATTGGTGATCTGTTTAAAGCGGCATTTATCCCTGCATTTATTCTAGCGGCTTGTTATATCGCTTATGTATTGATTCGTTGTTATATCAATCCTTCTCTGGCACCTGATTTTAGTGATGAAGATTTAGAAGACGAAAATAAGCCAAGTTACTTCAAAGCACTTTTCTTCCCATTGTTATCAGTGGCAGTGGTTCTCGGCAGTATTTATACCGGTGTCGCTTCTGTAACTGAAGCTTCAGCTCTTGGTGTTGTTGGTATCATGATCAGCGCGGTAATCCGTAAAGAAATGAGCTGGAAGATGCTGCAAGAGAGTGCGATGGCGACAATGCGCACCTGCGGGATGATCATCTGGATTGGTATCGGTGCGAGTGCGTTGGTTGGGATTTACAACCTGATGGGCGGTATCGACTTCGTTGAAGAAACCATTCTTACGCTTTCTGGCGGCAGCGCATTCGCAACACTGTTCATTATGATGGTGATTCTACTCGTACTAGGTATGTTCTTGGACTGGGTGGGTGTTGCACTGCTAACCATGCCAATTTTCGTACCTATTATCACGAATCTAGGATTTGACCCGATTTGGTTTGGTGTCGTGTTCTGTCTGAACATGCAGGTTTCTTTCTTATCACCACCATTTGGTCCGGCGGCATTCTACCTTAAATCGGTAGCGCCAAAAGAAATCAGCTTAGGTGAGATATTCCAGTCACTGATTCCATTTATCTTTATGCAAATTTTTGTTCTGGGTTTGGTCATTGCTTTTCCGCAGCTCGCTATGTGGTGGAAATAAAAGCAACCCATTTTATTGAATTTAGTAAGGCGGCTACGGTGAGAGTAGTCTAGGGAAGTGTGTTCAATGGACCCAAAGAAAATATTGGTTATGGGCGTTTCAGGTTGCGGTAAGAGCTCGGTTGGCAGCGCTATCGCAAAAGCATTGAACCTGAAATTCTTTGATGGTGATGACTACCACTCTGAACAGAGTGTAGAAAAGATGAGACAAGGGATTCCTCTTACTGATGAAGACCGTATTGGTTGGCTGCAACGTTTGAATAGCCTGTTTTTAGAGCATGAGTCTGCGGTGATCGCTTGTTCTGCTTTGAAACCCGAATACAGAGACATTTTACGCAACAACAATCAGGACTTAGCTATTGTCTATTTGCAAGGTGACTACGACACGATTTGGGCTCGTTTGTCACAGCGCGCAAATCACTATTTCCATGGTGAGAAGATGTTGAAAAGTCAGTTTGATACTTTGATTGAACCAGAAGCTGACGAAGCCATTTTTGTTGATGTTTCCTCATCTATGGAAGAGGTGTTAGAGCAGGCACTTCAAGGGCTTCGTAACAAAGGAGAAAGCGCTTGAATTATCAGATTGCTATGGTTGGATTAGGCGTAATGGGTAAGAGTCTTGCGCTTAATCTGGTTGACCACGGGTTTTCAGTGGTGGGCTTTGACCTAAGCCAAAGTCACTGTTTACGAGCGGATAAGGAAGCTCAAGAACTCTCCTTAAATCCGAATAAAGGGCAGTTCAAAATAGCGCAGAACCTAAAGAACTTGCTCTCTTGCTTGGCAACACCAAGAGTGATTGCCTTATCGGTTCCTGCTGGAGAAATCGTTGATCAAGTCATCGAGCAACTGTTGCAAAATGGCTTGGAAGCGCAAGACATTGTTATTGATACTGGCAACAGTTTGTGGACCGACTCTGAACGTAGAGAAGAGGTGTTTGCTGGTCGTCTGCGATTCTTCAGTACTGCTGTTTCTGGTGGTGAGCAAGGTGCCCGACACGGCCCATCTTTAATGGCCAGTGGTGATCCTGTTGCATGGAAGCACGTTGAACCTATGTGGACTGCAATTGCCGCTAAGGTCGATTCGAACGGTTTATCCATCGATTCTCATCAGTCAGGCGAGGCATGTGCTGCATATTTAGGTCCGGCTGGGGCAGGGCATTACGTGAAGATGGTGCACAACGGCATTGAATATGCCGATATGCAAATTATCTGTGAAGCGTATCAGTACATGCGCCAAGTTTTGCAGATGTCTGCCACCGAAATCGGTGAAGTGTTTACGGTTTGGAATCAAGGTGCACTTAACAGCTATCTGATGGAAATCAGTGCAGACATACTCAAGCAACACGATCCAAGAACGGGCAACTCGTTGGTGGATATGATTCTGGATGTCGCGGAGCAAAAAGGTACTGGGCTTTGGACAGCGGTCAATGCGTTGCAGATGGGAAGCCCTGCGACAACGATCGCTCAGGCTGTATTTGCTCGAGCATTAAGCGCTAATAAAGGGCGTCGAGTAAAAGCCTCTTCCATATTGCCTTCAGTGAAGCAAACTTGCTTGGAAGACAAGACACAAGCCCTGAAAGCACTAGAGGATGGTTTGTATTGTGCGAAATTAGTCACTTATGCCCAAGGTTTTGACTTACTCAAGAGTAAATCAGAGCTTGAGGGCTGGCAGCTCAATTTCTCAGACATTGCGAAAATATGGCGTTCTGGCTGCATTATACGTGCGGCATTCTTGCAAAACATTTCCGCTGTATATGAGCAGAATTCTGAACTTGAACATCTGTTATTTGCCGAAGATTTCATTGAGCAGCTTTCCAAGCGTGTATTAGGCTGGAGATCCTGCAGTGCTCAGGCAATATTATCCGGTGTTGCTATGCCAGCAATGACTTCGGCATTGAATTACTACGATGCTTTGTCGAGCTCACTATCTCCGGCGAATTTGCTGCAAGCGCAGCGAGATTACTTTGGTGCGCATACTTATGCGCGGGTGGATGAGCCATCTACGGATAAGTTTCATTTGCTTTGGGAAAGTGAAACTCGACTAGAAACTAAACGTTAATCAATAAGCGCCTTTTATCTGGGCGCTTTTTTGATAACAGAGTCAAATAAATAAGTGCGATTAAACCTATTTCTCTATTGAGCTCTTGAGTACAATGTTACCAGTAACAAAGAGAATATTTATTTATGGTTAGTAAGAAAAAACGCCCGACGCTTCAGGATGTAGCGAATTTAGTCGGAGTGACCAAAATGACAGTCAGTCGCTGTCTACGTGATCCCAATTCTGTATCTCCTGCGGTACAAGAGAAAGTGCTCGCAGCTGTCGAGGAGCTGGGCTATATCCCCAATCGTGCTCCTGATATTTTGTCGAATGCGAAAAGCCATGCGATTGGCGTTCTTGTTCCGTCTTTAACTAACCAAGTCTTTGCAGAAGTTATTCGAGGTATTGAGCAAGTGACTGGGCCTGCTGGCTACCAAACTATGCTTGCGCACTATGGTTATAGCTCTGAGCTGGAAGAGCAGAGTGTGGCTTCATTACTCTCCTATAACGTGGACGCTATTATCCTTTCTGAAAATGTTCACACAGAACGAGTAAAAAAAATGCTGCAAACCGCGTCTATTCCGGTGGTAGAAATTATGGATTCTATCTCCCCGAGAATTGAACAAGCGGTGGGTTTTGACAACTTTGCAGCCGCGAAAGATATGACAAAAGCAATGTTGGCAAAAGGATGCAAACAGATTGTCTATTTAGCCGCACGAATGGATGAACGTACCCGTCAAAAAATGTCTGGTTTTAATCAGGCGATGAATGACGCTGGTTTAGAACCTTTGGCTCTGCAAACGGAAGCTGCCTCATCGTTTACTTTGGGTGCAAAGTTATTGGGTGATGCAATTGAAAAACACCCCAAGGTTGACGGCATATTTTGTACCAACGATGACTTAGCGATTGGTGCGTTTTATGAGTGTGTAAGGCGCAACATCTCTGTTCCTAACCAAATTTCTATCGCAGGTTTCCATGGGCACGATATTAGTCAGGCTATGACACCAAGGTTAGCCACAGTGGTGACTCCACGTGAAAAAATCGGCCTGATTGCGGCAAGAGAGATTATGAATCGACTCAATGGCGAAAAGGAATACCAAGAGTGCATTGATCTTGGCTACCGAATTGAGTTGGGAGAGAGCATTTAAAAGCGCCAACACAGCGCTTTTAAATGTCAAAAACTGAAATTAGAACGTCACTTTGAAGTTCAAAGAGTAGAACTGGTCGTCGTAAGGTACGCCTGAACTTAGCGCAAAGTTCGCAGCATCGTTATTACCATACCAAGGGTCCGTTTGCAGCTGAAGTTCTGCTGAACCACCCCAAGCATTGCTCACCCAGCCGTGAATATGACCAACAGGGTTCAGGAAGAACAAGCTAATATCACCCACGGTTTCAGAACCTAGAACTTCACCGCCATTGGCGACGATTTCTTGCTCTGTCTCGAACATGATCTCACCCACGACCGCACCAAAGAATGGCGTGATGAAAAGGTCTTGATAGGACGGTACTTCTGCAAACGCTTCTACGCCGTATTCCCAGAAGAATGCGGACATAGTGAACGAATACAAGAAAGACTGAAATTCGTTGTAACCAGCATGACGCGCTGCAGTGTAGTACACGCCGCCAAAATAGGGGTGCATGATGTAGTTTAGGTAGTGTTCATCTCTGTCCCATACTGGACCAGATGAGACATTGTCTTTCCATTTTTTGCCTAAGCCGCTAAGGTCGCGATCTTCTGCATCCCATTTAGTGACGGATTCGGGAAGAAGTGTCATAAGTGCAACGGTTGCAACACTCAAACCCAGAATGGTATAGGTTTGTTGTCTTAAGTATTCTGCATCTTTTTCGTTAGATACCGTCAGGTATCTAGGGTGTGGGGCATCAATTTGCAAGTCCTGTTGCTCAGAAAGGCTCATTGAAAACGGAGAAGGTGCTTGATAAGAAAGTGGAGAATTAAAAGTACAAAAAGAATCCGCACAGTATCCTGAGTAGTCAAGTTCGAGAGGTTGTTTGTCAAAGTAGGTACTTGCATTTGCACAAGCTGACATTGATAACGTGAGGGCTGTGATAGTTTTCTTTAGCACAAAAGGCTCCAAGGCACTGTTTTTAATGATCGCTGTCACAATTATCCATTAAACTCTTGAGCATGGAAACATCAAATTGCACATAAACGGAAAACTTCTGGAGAAATAACACATTCCAGAGGATATAGTGAATGTCATATAACCGAGTATAGGTTAGGTAAATATATTAAAGGTAAGAATATGCTCAAAGTTGCAATGTTAAGCACTGGTGAGGAAGTGTTGCATGGAGACATCGTTGATACCAATGCTGCTTGGTTATCGCGAGAGTTTTTCCAAAATGGTTTTGCGTTAAACAAACGCTCAACGGTAGGGGATGCAAAAACTTCACTAGTCGAAGAGCTATTAATGCTGAGCTTCAACGCAGATGTAGTGGTAGTGAACGGTGGCCTAGGACCAACGACCGATGATCTAAGTTCGGAATGCGCAGCATTGGCCGCTGAACAAGAACTCAAACTGTTTCCTGAATGGCTAGAGAAGCTAGAAACCTTTTTTGCTCAGCGTAAAATCAAAATGCCGGAAAGTAACATTAAACAAGCCATGTTGCCTGAGAAAGCGATCATTCTCGATAACCCAATAGGCACAGCTTGCGGCTTTAAGGTTCAAATCAATGACTGCTGGTTCTACTTCACTCCGGGTGTACCAAAAGAATTTAAGCTCATGGTCAATGAGCAGATATTGCCAGATCTGAAAAAGCAGTATCCTCAGCAAGTTGGTTTGGAGTGCAGTCGTCTCTATACATTTGGCACGACGGAATCGGGTATATCCGACAAGTTGGATAAACTTCACCTTCCTCAAGGTTATGTACTCGGTTACCGCTCCTATTTGCCGTTTATTGAAGTGAAGTTGTTTGGGCCTCGCAATGACTTAGATACGCGTGTAAAGCTGCTACAAATGATTTACTCGCATTTAGAGCAACATGTTGTGAGTGTTGATGAACCGATGCTTGAACATATCGGACATCTTATGGCTGAGAAAGGGATGTCGCTTGCTTTGGCTGAGCAATCAACTAAAGGTTGGCTATCCAATTGGCTTTTAAGTAATGCCGAAATCGAGAAGCTTAGCGGGCATAGCTGGATTCTCAGCCATAAAGCTGAGGAAGGTTTGGGGCATCAGGATCCGTTGGCTGCTTCTTTTGCTTTGGCGGCAGCAACGAAAGAAAAGTGCGCCACTGATCTTTCCCTTGTAACAGGCATGCTCAATGAAGACCATTTCACGGTTTCTTTGTCTGCTCCGCAAGGCGAGTGGGGACAAACGGTGAAGTTCAACCGCGCTTATGCTTCTGGAGAACAGAAGCAAATCATCGGTACTATTGCCGCTGATATGTTGCGTCGTTATTTGGAAGGTAAACCTATTCTCGCCAAGTACAGTTCAGTGACGACGGTTAAAGACATGTATCTTCCAAGTAGTGTTTTGGGTTGATTTGCACACCTTGAATTCCGCTAGTTTTATTTTCCGTACGATGAATGGTAATAAGCTGATGAATAATTGGCTTATTACCGAAATCGACATTATCTCTTTTCATATGCGTAAATTGTCTAAGATCTAAACCGATGATTTTAAGAGAGGTAAAAATTCGTCTCACAAATGAGTCCAAAATTTCTCAATTTTGTTTGTAAACTGAAAGCTCGTCGCTGTGACTTCGGCAGGAGGCTGGATATGTTTTCACAATCAAAAATCTTAGTGTGGTACGAAATTGCAAGCCAAAAAGTAGTGTTAGGAGAAGCACTTACCGGTAGTGGTGAGGATTATGATGTTGTTTCACTTTGGCGTCATGCGCCAGTCGACAATAACAATTCAAGCTATCCTGGCTATCGCTTGTCTTTGTATGATGATGGCGGTAGGGAAATCGGTCATAAATCCGTTTCTATGGGAACGGCAGATGAAATTCTATTTGGAATGAATAAAGCCAGAGCTTAGCTCTGGCTTCAATTTATCCTGCTTGTGCGAACAAATAACGCGGGATTATGCTCGTTTCGCTTTCGGCTGGTAATGCACATCGGATAGTTCAACTGGCGTTTTTGCTTTACATATGCAAGGCAAAATTTCATTGCTTTGCGTATACGCCATTGCAAAACCAACATATTCGACTTCGCCGGAGAGAAGCGTGCAACGACACGCTCCACAATGGCCATCTCGGCAGTTGTATTCCGGTTCTAACCCAGCCTGTTCCATTGTTTCTAGCAATGTGTTTGACGGGTTAGATTCAATAGTGATTATTTTGTTGATTTTGACCGTTGCCATTACAGCTCAAAGCCCTCGAAATCGTCTGCGCCAACTTCGTTATCGATTTGACCAACGAGGTATGAGCTGATTTCTGCTTCCTGTGGAGCAACTTGAACGTTATCAGATGATAACCAAGCGTTGATCCATGGAATAGGGTTGCTGGTTGCATTCGGGTATGCCGCATCAAGACCCACAGCTTGCATACGGATGTTCGTGATGTACTCAACGTATTGAGAAAGAATATCTTTGTTTAGACCAATCATAGATCCATCTTTGAACAGATATTCAGACCACTCTTTTTCTTGTTCTGCTGCAGCTTTAAACAAGTCAAAACACTCTTGTTTGCACTCTTCTGCAATTTGTAAGAACTCAAAATCGTCCATGCCGTTGCGAAGCAGATTGATCATGTGCTGAGTACCAGTAAGGTGCAGCGCTTCGTCACGAGCGATAAGCTTGATGATTTTCGCGTTACCTTCCATCAGCTCACGTTCTGCGAAAGCGAATGAACACGCAAAACTTACGTAGAAACGAATCGCTTCTAGCGCGTTTACAGACATCAAGCACAGGTATAGCTGCTTCTTAAGTCCAGACAGGCTTACTTTGATTGTTTCGCCATTAACCGTGTGTGTACCTTCGCCGTAACGGTGATAATCGTTGGTTAACTGGATCAGATTGTCGTAGTAATGCGCGATGTCTTTCGCACGTTTAATGATGTGTTCATTTTCTACGATATCGTCAAATACAACCGCAGGGTCATTAACGATGTTACGGATAATGTGCGTGTACGAACGAGAGTGAATTGTTTCTGAGAAAGACCAAGTTTCAATCCACGTTTCCAATTCTGGTAGTGAAACCAATGGAAGTAGAGCAACGTTAGGACTACGCCCTTGGATTGAATCAAGAAGAGTCTGATACTTTAAGTTCGAGATGAAAATATGCTTTTCATGATCAGGTAACTTGTTGTAATCAATACGGTCACTTGAAACGTCAACTTCTTCAGGACGCCAGAAGAACGAAAGTTGCTTTTCGATCAACTTTTCAAAAATGTCGTATTTTTGTTGGTCATAGCGAGCCACGTTAACTGGCTGACCAAGAAACATTGGTTCTTTAAGTTGGTTATTCTTTTTCTGAGTAAAAGTACTGTAAGCCATTTGCTGTCATCCATTTTGCCCTTTGCCTTCGTCAAAGGGCATTCAAATCAGTTAAAAATTCGAGTCAATCAGATTAGATCTTGCAACCGCCACCTGCGCAGTCGTCATCTTGTGGCTGCACCACGTCTTTTTGATCGTCTTTCGCACCATCACGAGTGTTATGGTAGTACAGCGTCTTCACACCAAACTTGTATGCAGTCAGCAGATCCTGAAGCAGTTTCTTCATTGGCACTTTGCCAGACTCAAAATTGCTAGGGTCGTAGTTGGTGTTCGCTGAAATAGCTTGGTCAACGAACTTCTGCATGATACCAACTAGGTGTAGATAACCATCGTTAGAACCGATGTTCCAAAGCAACTCGTAGTTTTCTTTGTATTTTAGGAACTCTGGTACAACTTGTTTCAAAATGCCGTCTTTTGATGCTTTTACTGATACGTAACCACGAGGTGGTTCGATACCGTTAGTTGCATTCGAAATCTGAGAAGATGTCTCAGAAGGCATCAGTGCAGTCAGAGTTGAGTTACGTAGACCGTGCTCCAAGATCTCTGTACGTAGTGCGTCCCAATCATAATGAAGTTCTTCATCACAGATTTTATCTAGGTCGCGTTTGTACGTATCAATTGGTAGCAAGCCCTTCGCGTAATTTGTTTCGCCAAATAAAGGACACTTACCGTGTTCTTTCGCGAGCTGTACAGAAGCTTTTAGCAAGTAGTATTGCATAGCTTCAAAAGTACGGTGCGTTAGAGCGTTTGCACTGCCGTCTGAGTATTTAACGCCATTCTTCGCTAGGTAGTATGCGTAGTTAATCACACCCACGCCTAGCGTACGACGATTCATCGTTGACTTATAAGCGGCTGGTAGTGGGTAGTCTTGATAATCTAACAAAGCATCAAGTGCACGAACCACTAGGTCTGCTAGCTCTTCAAAATCGTCTAGATTTTCAATCGAACCTAGGTTGAATGCAGACAGAGTACAAAGTGCAATTTCACCATTGTCATCTTCAACATTAGTTAAAGGTTTGGTTGGCAGTGCAATTTCCAAACATAGGTTTGATTGACGTACTGGAGCCACACTCGCATCAAACGGGCTGTGAGTATTACAGTGGTCAACGTTCTGAATGTAAATACGACCTGTAGAAGCACGTTCTTGCATTAGTAGCGTGAACATTTCAAGAGCTTTAACGGTTGTCTTCTTAATCGAAGCATCGTTCTCGTACTTGACATATAGACGTTCGAATTCGTCTTGATCTTGGAAGAACGCATCGTAAAGTCCAGGTACGTCAGAAGGTGAGAACAGAGTAATGTTTCCGCCTTCCACTAAACGTTGGTACATCAGTTTGTTTAGCTGAACACCGTAGTCCATATGACGAACACGGTTTTCTTCAACACCACGGTTGTTCTTAAGAACCAATAGTGACTGAGCTTCACCGTGCCATAGAGGGTAAAACACCGTTGCTGCGCCACCACGAACACCGCCTTGAGAACAACATTTCACTGCTGTTTGGAAGTATTTGTAGAATGGAATACAACCTGTGTGGAAAGCTTCACCACCACGGATTTCTGAGCCCAATGCACGAATACGACCAGCGTTGATACCAATACCTGCGCGTTGAGAAACGTAACGAACAATGGAGCTCGCTGTTGCGTTAATAGAATCTAAGCTGTCGCCACACTCGATCAGTACACATGAGCTGAACTGGCGGGTAGGCGTACGCACACCAGACATAATTGGTGTAGGTAGGGAAATCTTGAATGTTGACGTCGCATCATAGAAACGCTTGATGTAATCCAAACGAGTGTCTTTTGGATACTTCGCAAACAAACATGCCGCTACAAGAATGTAAAGGAACTGAGCACTCTCATAAATTTGGCCTGTCACTCGGTTCTGTACAAAGTACTTACCTTCAAGCTGTTTTACAGCAGCATAAGAGAAGTTTAAGTCACGACGGTGATCGATAAAGCTGTCTAGCTTGATGAAATCTTCACGCGTGTAATCTTCCATTAAGTGCTTGTCGTATTTGCCTTTCTCAACCATTGAAGAAACATGTTCTAATAGTGTTGGTGGCTCATATTGACCATAAGCTTTTTTGCGTAGATGGAATACCGCTAATCGCGCAGCCAAATATTGGTAATCTGGGCTCTCTTCAGAGATCAGGTCAGCTGCTGATTTAATAATCGTTTCGTGAATGTCTGATGTGGTAATGCCATCGTAGAACTGGATGTGAGCACGAAGTTCCACTTGTGATACAGAGACATTTTGTAGACCTTCAGCAGCCCATGTGATCACTCGGTGGATCTTATCCAGATCAATAGTTTCTTTGCGGCCATCACGCTTTGTGACAGTGAGTTGTTGGTTCATTCTGCTTCATTTCCCTAACAAAACTGATTAAAACCGTTTTTATATGTAATTCTTGTAAAATTATTAACGGTTTTGTGATTATGCTCGTCCTATATCTAGTGGCTTAGACACTACATATAGGGGTGCATCAGTGTTCGAGTTACAACATAGTGCTATAACCCCTTTAATGCAAGTTACAGTTTAGGGGAAACTTTGTGGATAACTTTGAAAATGAAAAAAAACGTTAGTAGCCACTAACTGATGATCTAAGAACAGAGTTGATTGTAAAAAATCGAGCTTTCAAGATTGGTTTATTCGTAACCGATCAAAAAAAAATTTCCTTGATCTTTAACTAAAAATTCGAGCCAAATTTAGTTGATTCAAAATGGAACAGAATGCACGAAAATCGTGCATAAAAATGAAATGTTTCTCGAAGTAGTTGAGGGTTAAAAAACCCTCAACTTTGTGATCAGAACAAACGCGTGTGAACGATGTAGTTCACATCAACATTTTTCCCTAAGCGATATGTGTCAGTCAGCGGGTTGTAAAGTAAACCAGTGATACCTTGTTCTTTAAGGTGTGTTTGATCGACCATTTTAAGCAGCTCAGAAGGACGAATGAACTTCTCGTGGTCGTGAGTACCTTCAGGGACAATCTTCATCAGCTTTTCTGCGCCTACGATGGCAAAAAGATACGATTTAATGTTGCGGTTCAAAGTAGAGAAAAAGACGTGACCGTTCGGTTTGACCAATGCAGCACAAGACTTAACTACGGAAAGCGGGTCTGGAACGTGTTCCAGCATTTCCATACAAGTCACCACATCATAGGTTTGTGGGTTTTCTTTTGCGTGGTCTTCGATTGTACTCTGGATATAAGTGAGCTTAGTTCCAGTTTCTAACGCGTGAAGACGAGCGACTTCCAACGGTTCTTTGCCCATATCTAAGCCCGTAACTTCCGCACCTTCGCGAGCCATGCTTTCGGCTAAAATGCCACCACCGCAGCCCACGTCCAACACTTTCTTGCCGAAAAGACCATCCGCTTTGTCGAGAACATAATTGAGACGAAGAGGGTTAATCTGGTGAAGAGGTTTGAATTCGCCTTCTAGATCCCACCAACGAGAGGCCATGTCCTCGAATTTTTTTATTTCGTTAGGGTCGACGTTTTGATTTTGAGTTGTCGTCATAGTGAATTTGCCTTTAATACTCATCCGTGGTTACGTTGGCATTATAACGTTATGAGTAAATCAAACCAGTTGTTCTCTATTTGTTTAAACAAGAATTGATTGTTTAGTAAATATATGGGCAAAAATTAACCATTTATCAGTTGGATATGGGAGAAGTGTGTAATTTCTCCACATTTTAGAGGCAACAAACATCACAACCTGATAAAAGGGCAATGAAAGTTATGCCGAACCGTTATAAGTTGTGTTATATTTTTTCACCTTATAAGTATCAATAATATCTGGAAATTGGAAAACAGTGTCTATTCGGCTTATTTGTAGTAATAGTTCACTGTCTGGATATACCGATCAAACTATAGAGGGATAAAGGCTCTATGAGCGATCTAGCTAAAGAGATCACGCCCGTAAACATTGAAGATGAGCTTCGAGGTTCATACCTAGACTATGCGATGTCAGTTATCGTTGGTCGTGCTCTTCCAGATGTGCGTGATGGTCTAAAACCAGTACACCGCCGCGTTCTATTTGCTATGAACGTATTGGGCAACGATTGGAATAAACCATATAAGAAATCTGCCCGTGTGGTAGGTGACGTAATCGGTAAATATCACCCACATGGTGACAGTGCTGTATACGATACTATCGTACGTATGGCACAGCCGTTCTCACTGCGCTATATGCTAGCGGATGGTCAAGGTAACTTCGGTTCTATCGATGGCGACTCTGCTGCGGCAATGCGTTATACCGAAGTTCGTATGGCTAAAATAGCCCATGAACTGTTGGCTGATTTAGATAAAGAAACGGTTGATTACGTAGACAACTACGATGGTACTGAGCAGATTCCTGCTGTACTGCCAACGAAAGTTCCTAACCTGCTTGTGAACGGCTCGTCAGGTATCGCAGTAGGTATGGCGACCAATATTCCGCCACACAACTTAACTGAAGTTGTGAATGGATGTTTGGCATTCATCGAAAATGAAGACATCACTATTGATGAGTTGATGGATTACATCCCAGGACCAGATTTCCCAACCGCAGCATTGATTAGTGGTCGTAAAGGTATCATTGATGCCTATAAGACTGGTCGCGGTAAAGTTTACATGCGCTCTAAAGCTGATATTGAAGCAGATAAGAGTGGCAAAGAAACCATCATCGTTTCTGAAATTCCGTATCAAGTGAACAAAGCTCGCTTGATTGAGAAAATTGCGGAACTAGTAAAAGATAAAAAAGTTGAAGGCATCAGCGCACTACGTGACGAATCTGATAAAGATGGTATGCGTATTGTTATTGAATGTAGACGTGATGCAGTTGGTGAAGTTGTTCTGAACAACCTATATGCAAACACTCAACTTCAAACCACTTTCGGGATTAACATGGTTGCCCTTGAACATGGCCAACCAAAACTGTTTAACCTGAAAGAGATGATTAAGTGCTTCGTAGACCACCGCCGTGAAGTGGTGACTCGTCGTACTATTTTTGAATTACGTAAAGCTCGTGAGCGTGCTCATATCCTCGAAGGTTTGGCACTAGCACTGGCAAATATCGATGCAATCATCGAGTTGATCCGTAAGGCTCCAACACCAGCAGAAGCTAAAGTTGGTTTGATTTCACGAGGCTGGGATCTAGGCAACGTAGCGGCAATGCTTGAGCGTGCTGGTACAGATGCGGCTCGTCCAGAGTGGCTTGAAGCTCAATACGGTATTCGTGATGGTCAATATTTCTTAACTGAGCAACAAGCTCAGGCGATTCTAGAACTTCGTTTACACCGTTTAACGGGTCTAGAACACGAGAAGATTCTTGATGAATACAAACAGCTTCTAGAAGAAATTGCAGAGCTACTGCATATTCTTGGCAGCACTGAGCGCTTGATGGAAGTTATCCGTGAAGAGCTAGAAACGGTTCGTGATGCTTTTGGTGACGCACGTCGTACAGAAATCACAGCTGCAAGCCATGACATTGATATGGAAGAGCTGATTGCTCGTGAAGATGTTGTTGTGACTCTATCTCACGAAGGCTATGTGAAGTATCAGCTTCTAAGCGACTATGAATCTCAACGTCGTGGTGGTCGTGGTAAGAGTGCAACACGCATGAAAGACGAAGATTATATCGAACGTCTACTCGTTGCGAACACTCATGACAACATTCTATGTTTCTCTACGCGTGGTAAGACATACCGTCTGAAGACGTATCAATTGCCGTTAGCGAGCCGTACTGCTCGTGGTAAGCCAATTGTTAACTTACTGCCGCTTGAAGAAAACGAACGTATCACAGCGATTCTGCCTGTAACTGAGTTCAGTGAAGATAAATTTATCTTTATGGCAACGGGTGACGGTACTGTTAAGAAGACGTCTTTGGATCAGTTCGCCAACGTGCGTGCAAACGGTCTGATAGCTCTTAACCTACGTGATGAAGACTCTCTAATCGGCGTTGATATTACAGACGGCAACAACGACATCATGTTGTTCTCGCAATCAGGTAAAGTTGTCCGCTTCAACGAACAACAAGTTCGTGCGATGGGACGTACTGCAGCTGGTGTTCGTGGTATGAAGCTGAACGGCGAGGATCAAATCGTTTCTCTAATCGTTCCTAAGACTGACGGTAACATACTGACAGTAACGGAAAATGGTTATGGTAAGCGTACTGTTCTAAGTGAATACCCAGCGAAGAGCCGTGCAACACAAGGTGTTGTGTCGATCAAAGTCTCAGAGCGTAACGGTCTAGTTATCGGTGCGGTTCAAGTGGAAGAAGGCGACGAGTTCATGATGATTACTAACGCAGGTACGCTTGTACGTACTCGTGTTGGTGAAGTGAGCCAAGTTGGCCGTAACACTCAAGGTGTAACACTTATCCGTACAGCGGAAGATGAGAAAGTTGTTGGGCTACAACGAATCGAAGAAATTGAAGAAACTGAACTTCCTGAAGGGGAAGAGGGTGATGAAGTTTTAGATTCGTCAGTAGAGTCAGCGGATAGCGTTGAAATTGAGAGTGATGATTCTGAAACTGATAGCGAATCCGATTCAGAATAAATAATCTTCACTATATAAAAAGCCGAGTATTAAATACTCGGTTTTTTTTCATCTAAAAAACAGCGATACCACTTTAGAAAGCGATATTTGCGTATATTTGAAACTCTATGTGATATCAAATCATTAATAAATGAAATATTAGTATTTATTAATGTATGAAATGTAAAGAGTGGTTTATATGAAGTGGCATTAGAGTGAAGTGAATATGAATAAAGCGTAAATTTTTGCAAGGTAATCTAGGTGATCAAAGAACCAAGGTAATTGATCTAACTGAATATTTTGGATCAAAATTAGCACCTATAAAAAATCAAATGTAAAGTGTGACGACAGTTCCATTAATATGTTTTTTGTCACAAAATTGAATTTTAAATGGTATTATTTTTGAGAATTAATGCTTATTAATGGATTAAGGCAGTGGACCAACTGATGATTTATAAATTGAAAGAAGCTTTTCATGAACAAATTAGTTCTCTGCAGCCATATTCTTCGACTCCGTCTAAATCAACGTTATCGTTACTAACTGCAGAAGAATTGAAAGAACTAGAACAGATTTGGATTGATTTCACTATGTGGAAGAAAACTCAGAAAAGCTAAGTCAATCTAGTACTTGTTACCCAGCTTATTACAGCTGGGTTTTTTATTGCCGTTTTTCGAAATTGTTATATTATAACAACAAAGCTTGATGAATCTTACAGAGCGCGTTTCTATAAGTTACTTAAGTTGGTAAACAGATTATGATCTTTTCATTGAAAACTTGCGGGCCAATCCCCATAGTTATGGCAAGATTAACTGATTCGAATGCATGGACTCTCAATGTGGCAGAGCATTAGCTTCGCTAAGTACGAGAAGAAGATAAATTATTAACGACTGTGCATAAGTAATGTTTGAGTAAAGTGAGTACAGATATGGCGGAAGTAAGAGCCAGAGTTGACTTTAAGGTCGGCGCTAAAAGCAGCATTGATGCTGAAATCCTCTCTTTTAAAGGTTTAGAAACAGACAAAGAGCACGTTGCTGTTATCTTCAAATCCGTTGATAAGTCTCAAGAGATACCATTAGTTCGCATGCACTCTGAGTGTTTAACTGGTGATGTTTTCCATTCGTCGCGTTGTGATTGTGGTGAACAGTTGGAAGAAACCATAGAGAAAATGGGTGAGTTTGGCGGAATTATTCTCTATTTACGTCAAGAGGGGCGGGGCATTGGGCTTTATAACAAAATCGATGCTTACCGTTTACAAAGCCAAGGGATGAATACCTACGAAGCCAACAATCATTTGGGTTTCGGCGACGATCTCCGTGATTTCACTGAAGCTGCGCAAATGTTGAAAGCTTTGGGTATAAATAAGATTCGATTGGTGACTAATAACCCTAAGAAAGTCAACGAACTAAAACAGCATGGCATAGAGATCGTTGAAGTTGTAAATACAGCAGCTCATATTAAGTCAGGCAATGAAAACTATTTAAAAGCAAAAGTCTCACACGGAAAGCACGACTTAAAACTTTAATAGCTCATCACTTTTGCATAAAAAAACCTCACTTCGGTGAGGTTTTTTTTGTTACAGCTTGCAAATAAATTGTAAATTTGTATGATGCGTAACTAGTAGTGCAAATGAGAATAATTAGCACTAACAATATAAGGTTGCTCAACAAGGATGCTTCAATGAAAGTGAAATCGTTTTTAGTCCAATCTATCGCCGCTTCTTTAGCTTTAGCCAGTGCTGCAAGCATTGCCGCAGTTACTCAACAACAAGTTGTAGAAAACTATGCAGATATTGCTCACGCAGTGTTTGCTGATTCATTATCTACAGCTAAAGGTCTTGAAAAGTCAGTAGATACTTTTCTATCAGCACCGTCAGAAGCAAAATTGCAAGACGTTAAAAAAGCGTGGTTAGCAGCGCGTGTACCGTACCAACAGTCTGAAGTATTCCGTTTTGGTAACGCCGTTGTTGATGACTGGGAAGGACAGCTAAACGCTTGGCCTTTGGATGAAGGTCTGATCGATTACGTTGCGACAGATTATCAATATGAATTGGGTAATGAAGGTGCAAGTGCAAACATTATCGGTAATAAAGCGATCACGATCGGTGCAACGACAATTGATGCATCTACCATTACACCTGAGCTTATCGCTAGCCTCAACGAAGTTGGTGGTTCGGAAGCGAACGTAGCATCTGGGTACCATGCAATTGAATTTTTGTTATGGGGCCAAGATTTAAACGGCACTAACCCTGGCGCTGGTGCTCGTCCTTATACAGATTATGTTCAAGGTGCAGCGTGTACTAACGGCAACTGTGACCGTCGTGCCCAATACTTAAAAGCTTCTGTTCAGCTTCTGGTACAAGATCTAGAGTGGATGGAAAAGCAGTGGTCAGCATCGGAAAAAGGTAATTACCGTCAGGAACTACTTTCAGAATCAGCAACAAACGGCATTCGAAAAATGTTGTTTGGTATGGGTTCGTTATCTCTTGGTGAGTTAGCTGGTGAGCGTATGAAAGTGGCGCTTGAAGCGAATTCAACTGAAGACGAGCACGATTGTTTCTCAGACAATACGCACAACTCTCATTACTTTAATGAGCAAGGCATTTACAACGTCTATACGGGCTCATATTCACGTGTAGACGGATCTAAAATTTCTGGTCCAAGCATCAATGATTTGGTTGCAGACAAAGATTCAGCGGCCGCGAAAGACATTCTGGCTCAATTTGAAGTTTCTCGTGCAGAAGTTGGTGAGTTAGTGAAATCAGCAGAACAAAACAATCAACACTTTGATCAGTTAATTGCTGCAGACAACGCTGAGGGCAACGCATTAGTCAATAAAGCTATCGCTGGTTTAGTGGCTCAAACGGCTTCTATTGAGCGTGCAGCAGGCATTATCGGTATCGATAGCCTCAATCCGGATAACGCTGACCACGAATTTTAATCTCGATGGCAGACTGAGCTCTCTTAGCAAGATTCACCCCACAAAAAGAGAGCTCATTTATACCCAATCTTTAGACCTTTAACATGAGGTGTGACGGATTGGGTTTCTTGCTTTTTAAACGATGAGAAAGACGTAATGAAGTCGTATTTTTCAGCACTACTGCTGAGTTTGGCCTCTTGCCATGCTGTCGCTGAAGACGTGAAATCTGGAGGCAGTACTAGTATAACGAAAACCGGCCCTAATGCTTATTCTCTGCCTGCATCAAACTTGCCAATGGCAAAACGTTTGGACTTTAGCGTGGGCAACAGTTTTTTCCGTAATCCTTGGGTTCCGGCACCTTCATCAACTGATGCTCGCGATGGCCTTGGTCCTCTTTTTAACACTAATGGTTGTCAGAACTGTCATATCAAAGATGGACGTGGTCACCCTCCAGAAGCCAATGATACCCAAGCGGTTTCGATGCTTGTGCGTTTGAGCATTCCAGCAGAAACAGCTGCACAAAAAGCCATATATGACAGAGCGGGTGTAGTACCTGAACCGGTTTACGGTGATCAGTTGCAAGATTTTGCCCTTCCAGGGAAAAAAGCCGAAGGTTCGATTCTTATTACTTATGACGAAGTGGTGGTTAAGTTTGCGGATGGGACTCCAGTACTTTTACGTAAACCGAATCTTTCTATTCAAAATCTAGGTTATGGCGCCTTACATCCGAAGACTCAATTTTCTGCGCGTGTCGCTCCGCCTATGATTGGTTTAGGACTGTTAGAAGCTATTCCAGAACAGACGATTCTTTCTTGGCAAGACGAGAACGACGCTAATGGTGATGGAATCTCTGGTCGTGTGAACCGAGTTTGGGATATCCGCGAAGAGAAAAAAGTCGTTGGACGTTTTGGCTGGAAAGCAGGGCAACCATCGTTGATGCAACAAAATGCCGCAGCGTTCAATGGTGATTTAGGGTTGACCAGCCGTTTATTCCCAAAAGAAAACTGCAGTGTGCACCAAACACTTTGTAGTCAAGTGCCTAACGGTGGTGAACCTGAAGTGAGCGATAATATACTCGATTTCGTTGAGTTCTATTCGCAACACTTAGCGGTACCTGTGCGCCGAAACGTTGATGACCCAAAAGTTCAACACGGTCAAAAGCTGTTCGCTGAAGTAGGATGTAATAGCTGCCACAAAACAGAGGTTAAAACCGCAAAAGTGGAATCTAGACCTGCACTGTCAGAACAAACTATTCATCCATATACAGATTTGTTATTACACGATATGGGTGAGGGATTAAGTGATGGCCGACCTGAAGCTCTTGCATCAGGAAATGAGTGGCGAACGCCACCGCTATGGGGCATCGGCTATACAGAGGAAGTGAATAACCATACGTACTTCCTACATGATGGACGAGCACGAAATCTTATGGAAGCGGTGCTTTGGCACGGGGGCGAAGCTCAACCAGCCAAAGAAAAAGTACTTCAGTTCAATAAGCAAGAACGCGAATCCTTAATCGCATTTCTAAATTCTTTATAAAGTCATTCTTTGTTAGGTGTTTATATGACCTTCAAACTTTTTTTGCCAAGCATATTGGTACTGAGCTTAACGGCGTGTCAGACAAGCCAAACAGCTTCGCATGCGCAGCAAACTCAACACGTAAGCCAAGCTACTTATTTGGTGGAGTATCAAGCAGCAAATCATTTTTCTTTGCAAGCCGATTCATTAGCCGAGATGTTTTCTGAGTATTGTCAGGCAGATTCCGTGGATATCGGGGAGATCAAACAACAATGGCATAGCACTATGCTTGCATGGATGGCATTACAAGGTCAGGAGCGAGGTCCTGCAGATGCTCTTGCTCAAAGTTGGAATGTGCAGTTTTGGCCGGATAAGAAAAACACTACAGGTCTGAAAATGGGCGCTTTAACAAAGCAGGATAAAGTTTGGACGGCTTCCGAAATTGCAGAAAACAGTGTGACGGTACAAGGTCTTGGGGCAATTGAATGGATGCTCTACGATTCTAAATCGCCGCTGACCACTTCGAAGGTTAAGGCATGTATGTCAGCAACAGCAATCAGTGAAAATCTGGCAAACAGAGCCGACACGATTGAAAAAGCGTGGCGTACAAACCCTTGGACAAAACTGGATGAGAAAACGTGGACATCGGAATACATAGCGCTGCTATCCAATCAGTTAGAATTCTCTATGTCTAAGTTAAGCCGCCCTTTAGCGAATATTGGTAAACCTCGCCCATATTTCTCTGAGTCATGGCGCTCTAAAACGTCTATGTTCAACCTAAAAGCCAACATTGAAGCGATGCAATCGCTGTATTTATCTGATGGAAATGGTTTGGACAAAATGCTGAGAGACCGTGGACTAGTCGATTTGGCGGAACGAGTGAAAACCCAATATGCAAACCTTTTGGCAACATGGCCTGAAGAGGGAAGTTTGTTCGACCTGTTGCAAACAAAAGAGGGATATCGAACTGTGCTTTCTCAGTACAACAAAATGGAACAACTTAAGTATTTGTTACATGACGAAGTCTCTGTGGAACTAGACGTAGTGATAGGATTCAATGCAACCGATGGTGACTGATAACACTCGCCGCTCGCTACTAAAAGCGGCTCTCTTCGGTGTTTGCACACCAATATTTCCGTTTGGTTGTGCAAGCAACGGCAATAAAAATCAACCAGCACTCATTGGTTGTGCCGTGACAAGCCGCAACCAGTTTAGCGCTGTAGTTGCCGATAAACAGGGGCAATCGATTCTTCAGTTGCCTTTACCTGCCAGAGGGCATGGGGTCGCTATTCATCCACATATGAGTCAAGCCGTTGCTTTTGGCCGTCGTCCGGGTGAGTTTATGATGGTTTTTGACTATCAGAGTGGCGAGATGATAGCGCTCAATTCGTCTGGTTCTCAGCGACACTATTACGGTCATGGCGTCTATTCCAATGATGGCTTATGGTTGTTTGCTACCGAAGGTGAAAGAGGAACCAGCAGGGGTATCATTGGTGTTTATGACGTTCAAAAGGGCTACAAGAAAACCGATGAACTGACAGGGTTTGGTATTGGTCCACATGAGGTGATCATGATGCCAGATAACACCTTAGCGATTGGTGTGGGTGGCGTTCATACCAACGGCCGAGAGCCTTTAAATATAGAGACAATGCAGCCGAGTCTTACTTATCTGTCTATGAATGGCAAAGTGCTAGAGCAGGTAGCATTACCGGATCACCATTTGAGTATTCGTCACCTTGCTCATGACGGAAGTGAAACCGTGTTGTGCGGACAACAATATCGTGGGCAACCGGAAGACACACCATCATTAATTGCCATGCATACCCGTGGCGGGGAAATGCAGCCTTTACTTGCTGAACCTGAAGAGTGGGCTCGTTTTAATCACTATATTGCAAGCATAGCGGCTACGGATAAATGGATATTGGCTACGTCTCCCGTCGGGAATTGCTACGGTATTTGGTCGAAGGAAACTCATCGCTTAGTTGAACTAGCTCCTTTACCCGATGCTTCAGGTGTGGTTGTGCATGGTGAGCAGTTTCAGGTAAGCTCCGGTGCTGGGATGGTAGTGAGAAACCAATATCCTCATGGCGCGGCAACGAGTGTATCAAATGTGCAATGGGATAATCACTGGTCAGCAATTGTTTAATTTTGTCATAACAATTGACTCATTTTTTGCCATACTCAATTTATAGGTTGTTGAGTTAGGCGTCTTTATATGAAGAAAAATCGTTTTTTTGCAGTGTTGCTACTTCTGTTCAGTGTATCGATTTCAGCAGCAGAAAAACGGCTTTCTGAATTAGGTTGGATTGAACCTGATTCACCGGTTTTGTCACTGTTAGCGTATCCGCAGAGAGTTGAGCGAATTTATCAGGAAAATAACGCTCAGCTTATTTGGATCGATTTAGCTACCATTCAAAAGTTTGAGCAGCAGCTTGAAGTTATCCATCGTGCAGGTATTAGTCCGCTATTTGATGGACGTTTAGGGCATTTGCAAAAATATCGCGAGCAAAATACTTGGTTTGAATACGACCTGTTAGCGACTGATACTCTTATCATGTATTTGAGTTACGCTGAGCAGGCTGCAAAACTTGGGCAACAGTGGTTTTTTGAAGGCAAAAAGCTGACATACAACTTACCACTCCCTAGTGAAAACGCCTTTGTTTCTTTGGAAGTTGCTGTGGCGACGAACGGTATTGGTGAACTGGTTCAGTCATACACGCCGAGTGACGCTTCATACAAGCCTTTGATGACTGCATACAATACTCTGCTTGAGAAAGAGTCTGAGATCATTCCTCGCTATAACCAAAAAGGTTTAATAAAGCCGGGGGATAGGCTTGATGATAGAGAGCTGCTAATTCATCGCTTATCACTGGTGAGTATCGATATGAGTCAAGTGAGTGACAGTGTCACCTGGTATGACAACAGTCTGGTGAAAGTGGTTAAGCGATTTCAACGAATGCATGGCCTTAAGTCTGACGGAATCATCGGTCCCGATACGTTAAAATGGCTCAACCTTTCTGTTAAGTCCCGTTTGGCTCTTCTGGCTTTGAATGCCGAACGCAGCCGCTTATGGTCACAGGAAGAAGACACGGTGATCGTGGTGAACATTCCTGGGTTTGATATGAAGTACTGGTATTCAGGTAAACCCGTATTTTCATCGAAAGTGGTCGTGGGTAGTGTTAAACGTCCGACGCCTTTGATGTCTATTAAACTCGATTCCGTGATTTTAAATCCCACTTGGAATGTTCCGAGAAAAATCATGGTGGAAGACATTCTTCCACTGGCGAAGAGGGATGCAAACTATTTCAGTCGGCACCATATTGAAATCATTAAGAGTTGGACCTCAGACAAAACTTTAGATCCAAAAGCGATCGATTGGACAAGCGTAGACCCAGACACATTCCCATACCGAATGCGCCAGCAATCTGGGCGTCAAAATGCGTTAGGGTTGTACAAGTTTAATACACCGAATGCTCGCGCCATTTATTTGCACGATACGCCAAGCAAACATCTGTTCAGCAGCCCATCAAGGGCATTCAGCTCTGGCTGCATCCGTGTGCAGGATGCGTCTATTTTTGCGGCTAAGATTTTTGAAACTCAGGGAATTGATGAGTCCAAATTGAAAGATGAACAGAACCCAAGCAATAAGTCTATTGCGCTGAAGAAGCGAATCCCAGTTCATATCATTTACCAAACCGTTTGGTATGAAGGTGGAAGTCTTCAGTACAGGGATGATGTTTACCGCTTCGATGCACAAGCTCGTGGATGAGAGGCAAAGGTTGGCAATTAAGCGCTGGCCTATGTTATTTACTTCAAAGTTTACTCAAAATTTACATATTAAAGTTTTTCTTTATGTTCAAGCACTAATGCTATAAATCGCCGTGTAAGGCGATTTTGTGCACAAATTATGCATTTGACCTTCACTGGCGAGTCCGTTAAGTTTCGCCCTCTGTTTGAAATTTAATCAGTAGTAAAGGTGTTGGTTTGATTGTTTCTCGACGTGATTTTTTGAAATTTGCTGGAAGTGGTTTAGTGGTAGCGGCTTGTTCGCCAAGCCTTGTTCAAGCCTCTCTTCCAGATGAACCTCGTGTTTTGGCACTGAATAACCTGCACACGGGTGAAACGTTAGAAAGTTGCTATTTCAATGGTCATCGTTATGTGCGTTCAGAACTGAAAAGACTCAACCATATTTGCCGCGATTTTCGTCGCAACGAAGTTCATCCTATGGACAAAGGGCTATTCGACCAATTAACCCGTATTCAAACCTTAATCGGCAGTGAGGCTGAGGTACAGATTATTTCTGGTTACCGCTCTCCGGCAACCAATGAAATGCTTCGTCAAAACTCAAATGGTGTTGCGCAGAAGAGCTTCCATATGATGGGGAAGGCCTTTGATTTCCGTTTGGATGGCGTTTCATTGAAACAAGTTCATGAAGCGGCATTAAGCCTAAAAGCAGGTGGCGTTGGGTATTATCCTCGCAGTGGCTTTGTACACATAGATACAGGCCCAGTCCGCAACTGGCAAGGCTCGTAGCTTGTCAAACTAGGGCTCTAGTGGCATAGTTCGAACAATTTCGAATATCGAACAAGGTTTGTTTTATGTCTTTACAATATCAAGTTGTCCCTGTGACTCACTTCGCTCAAAACTGTTCAATCGTTTGGTGTGATGAAACCATGGAAGGCGTTGTTGTCGATCCGGGTGGTGACGTCAAACAATTGAAAGCTATGATTGATGAGCTGGGAGTGAAAGTGGTTCACATCGTGCTTACTCATGGTCACTTAGATCATGTTGGTGGTACAGAATCATTGGCCGATCAGCTTGGCAATGTCGATATTGTTGGTCCACATAAAGCGGATAACTTCTGGCTACAAGGTTTGGAAGGTCAAAGCCAAATGTTCGGCTTCCCGCTTACAGAAGCATTTGAGCCTAATAGATGGTTGGATGAAGGTGACACAGTGACCTTCGGTAAACAGACTCTTCAAGTGATTCACACACCGGGTCATACTCCGGGGCATGTGGTTTTGTTCAGTGAAGAAGCGAGACTGGCTTTTGTTGGTGATGTACTGTTCCACGGCAGTATCGGTCGTACAGATTTCCCTCAGGGTAATCATGGTGATTTGCTGAACTCGATCAAAACCAAGCTTTGGCCATTAGGTAACGATGTAACGTTTATTCCGGGGCACGGACCTAAATCAACATTTGGTCATGAACGATTACACAATCATTACGTGGCTGATGAAATGCCGCTTTACTGATCAGCTTTCTCTGGCTCGGCTGCTGCGAGATAGCGCCGAGCTAGCCCTACAAACTCTTCCGCACTTCTGTCTAAATCATTCGCCGAGATAAAAACGTCGTAATCGTAATATTGGCGCTGATACTTCATTCTGTTTGCCAACATAGCCATTAAGCCTGAATAACTTTTTGTTGCAGACTCTTTGTACTGCTGAGCATCCAACACCATATCTTCAAACTTCGTTTCTTGGTTTTTTTGTCGTGCGCCAAGATAGAGCAGAGCACGCTGGCTGAGCAGTATTTCAGAGGCGATACGCGGACAAATACTGTCAAGATAAGGAGAGTAGCGTCTTAGCTTGACGCCAATCCATGGCAACGGATGATGCCATCCGTCTTGCTCGAAAGTACAAATGCCGATTTTACTGATGTTATTCCAACGCAACACCCAACCGCCTCGAAACAGATGCTGCTGAAAATGAGTGGCGGTGAAGGTATAGCCAACTTGGCTTTTTCTGATCAGCCAGTAGCCAACAACCAACAACACACCAATAGCGATCACCGCGACTAAGGCTTGTCGCCAACTGGGTGACCAAATAACAAACCCCAAAGCCAATAAAGCAGCCGCAATGCCTACCCATTTCGCATAAGGAGAACGTAAGTCAAAGTGATGATTGGCGATATGAATACTCTGCATAGAAACCACATACACTCTCTATAAAACTGTGTTTATCCCCAGTATTGCAACTGTGATAATCAAAAACGTCCTTGTATAAATTGTAGTCATAAACGTGCGATAGATGCATTTTTGCGGGAGAAGTTGACCTCAATGCTACAAATGACAGCAGAATTTTGATATAAAACGCGCTTCAAATTTTCACCACTGCGATTAAAGCAGTGAAATGGAGACATACTCGATGAGACTTGCTCATAAGCGCAAAGTGCAGGCTAAACTGCAAAAGCGTGTTAAAGCGACTGTAGCGAACCTATCTTCAGCAACGAAAACTGCGAAACCTGCAGCTGAAAAGAAAGTTGTAGAGAAAAAAGTAGCTAAACCAGCGGTTGAAAAAGTTGTTGCTCAAGCAGCAGCGATTAAAGTTGACGTAGAATTAACGCCTAAGCAACAACAGGTTCTTGATATTGTTGCTAAAAATGCGGAAGGCATTAATCCTAAGTCTATTGGCCTAGAAGCTGGTCAGGAAGACGCAAAAGCGGCTTCTTGGGCAACAGGCGCACTTAAAAAACTACTTGAAGAAAATCTTGTAGTGAAAGAGCAGTTAGCGGGTAACAAAGTCATCTACAAAGCGGTGTAGTTCACTTCGCAGCTTCAATCTCTAAGGCCTCGGTATTACCGGGGCTTTTTCATTTTCACTTCTCAGCCCTATATAGAATTCTATATAGCACTTACGGCGCTCTGTCACAGTTTCGAAAACAAAACGCAAACTTCATGTCTGTGAAAGTAATTACGTAGAAACACAGAGGTCGAATATTCCAGTCTATGTAAATACCTTTTAAAAGAATTAGATAGAACGGTGGAGTTATATATCCTACGTATTACTACGTAAGACTATGGTTTTATATACCGCTGCTGATGT
Organism: Vibrio sp. A1-b2; assembly: GCF_021726015.1. Taxonomy (NCBI): domain Bacteria; kingdom Pseudomonadati; phylum Pseudomonadota; class Gammaproteobacteria; order Vibrionales; family Vibrionaceae; genus Vibrio; species Vibrio sp. A1-b2. The sequence goes on along the minus strand of NZ_JAKKCI010000001.1, from coordinate 78,785 downwards.
TATTTCTTTGCGTAATCATGCTCATTTTTTATTGATGAAAGTTCACCCAAAGTATGTAGTGAACTGAAGCGCTACTGAAGTACCACTGCACTGACCAATAACAAAAGGACGTGAACAATGAGTCTGATTCATCAATCTGTAAAACGAGTTATGACAACGAGTATGGTTGCGCTTACAGCGTGCTTTGCTTTGCTGTCAACATCAGCGTCTGCTGATGAGAAAGTGTATCGCTTAAAACTAGCTGAAACTTGGGGCCCGAACTTCCCGATTTTCGGTGATACAACAAAAAATATGGCTGCAATGGCAGAAAAGATGTCAAACGGCCGCCTGCAAATTCGCATTGACTCTGCGAATAAACACAAAGCGCCGTTAGGTGTATTCGATATGGTGAAATCAGGTCAGTATGACTTGGGTCACTCAGCGTCTTATTACTGGAAGGGCAAGGTTCCAAATACGCTTTACTTCACATCTATGCCTTTCGGTATGACAGCACCTGAGCAATATGCTTGGTTCTATCACGGTGGTGGTATGGAGCTGATGGAGAAAGTGTATGAACCTCACAACATGCTTTCATTCCCTGGCGGTAATACCGATATCCAGATGGGTGGTTGGTTCCAAAAAGAAATCAATTCATTAGAAGATCTGCAAGGTCTGAAAATGCGTATACCTGGTTTTGCTGGTGAAGTATTGGCTGAGCTGGGTGCAAAACCAACCAACATTGCACCGGGCGAACTGTACACATCTCTAGAACGCCGCACAATCGACGCTCTTGAGTGGGTAGGTCCGTCTCTTGACCTACGCATGGGATTCCACAAAATCGCTCCTTACTACTACACAGGTTGGCATGAGCCAGCAACTGAGTTGCAGTTCCTAGTAAACAAACGTACTTGGGAAAAATTGCCTGAAGATCTACGTGAAATCTTGCGTATTGCGATGCGTACGGCTGCTTACGACATGTATGCACAATCTGTACATGAAAGTGGTAAGAACTGGGTTTCAATTAAAACTGAATATCCAGACGTAAAAGTAAAAGACTTCCCGCCTGAAGTTATCAAAGCACTTCGTGATGCAAATGGTCGCCTACTTGCAGATCACGCAGCTAAAGATCCACTAGCGAAAGAGATTCAAGAGTCACAAGCAAACTATCTGAAAGATGTTCGCCAGTGGACGGATATCTCTATGCGTGCGTACCTAAACAACGAAGCACAGTAGTTTTAATTTAAAGCTGCTGAGAAGCCCAAGAAAAATATAACTAAGCTCCGCTAGCTCATTCCGGATTCACTGGGTTAAGCGGAGCATATTTGCAAATTCCATGGAGTCGGGAATGAGAAGTCTCATCTATATCGAAAGACTGTTTAATCGTATTAGCGATTTTCTTGGTTGGTTATCCAGCATTCTATTCGTACTGCTTGTGGCGAACGTGGTTTACGACGTTGTCATGCGATACGCGTTTAATGACGTATCTATTGCCTTTCAAGAGCTCGAATGGCACCTGTTCTCTGCCGTGTTCATGCTTGGTATTCCTTATGCGCTAAAAGCGGGTGGTCATGTTCGGGTCGACATCTTCTACGAGCAACTGTCGAACAAAGCGCAAGCGGTCATCGATCTACTAGGCACTCTTATCCTGCTACTACCATTCTGCCTGCTGGTGGCTTACTTCGGTATTGATTATGCCAAAGAGAGTTATGAACTTGGGGAAACCTCAGGTGACCCAGGCGGTTTACCTTATCGATGGATTATTAAAAGCCTAATTTCAGTGGCGTTCTTCTTCATGGCAATGAGTGGTATCGGCATGATTCTGCACTCGCTGAACCGAATCGTGAACCCACAGCTTTTGCATACCAACTTTAAAGATTCGAAGTAAAAGGAAAAAACAATGATCGGAATCGTGATGTTCTTTGTAGCGCTGTTTGCACTACTTTTAGGTTTCCCCGTTGCTTTTACCTTCGGAGGAATCGCACTGATATTTGGGGTATGGGCGGAAGGCATCGAAATGTTTGCTTTTATGCCATATCGAATTCAATCCATCATGCAAAACACCGTGTTGATGGCCGTGCCGCTGTTTGTATTTATGGGTTTGGTACTGCAAAAAACACGCTTAGCTGAGCAGTTGCTGGAGTCTATGGGACGCCTGTTTGGTGGCGTGCGTGGTGGTATTGCTATTTCAACCGTGCTGGTGGGTGCTCTGCTTGCCGCATCAACCGGTGTTGTTGGTGCATCAGTCGTGGCGATGGGACTTATCTCTCTGCCTGTTATGCTCAAATACAACTATGACAAAGGCCTTGCGTGCGGAACGATTTGTGCGTCAGGAACGTTGGGGCAAATTATTCCACCTTCGATCGTTTTGATCTTGCTAGGTGATGTATTAGGTGTACCTGTCGGCGACTTATTCCAAGCGGCATTGTGGCCGGGTTTGGTTTTGGTTGGCGCTTATATCGTTTACATTTTGATTTACTCAAAATTGAACCCAGAAGCGGCCATGCCTATTGGTCGAGATGATTCGATTTCCCGTAGAGAAGAAGTGATCACTGCTTTAAAAGCAGTGATACCGCCATTAGCACTGATTATCGTGGTTCTTGGTTCCATTTTTGCGGGTGTTGCCACTCCAACTGAGTCTGCCGCATTGGGTGGTGCTGGTGCTCTTATTCTTGCGATGCTTTATGGTCAATTTAGCTGGAAGATGGTTTACGAAGCATCTAAAGAGACCGTAAACGTGACTGCAATGGTATTCGCAATTTTGCTTGGTGCGACTGCGTTCTCAATGGCGTTTACCTACACAGGGGGCGACATTTTAGTCGAAGAGTGGATGTTAGCTATTCCCGGTGACAAGTGGGGCTTCCTCATTGCGACAATGATTGTCATTTTGATTCTCGGCTTCTTTATCGATTTCGTCGAAATCTGTTTCATCATAGTGCCGATTTTGGCGCCTGTTGCGAGCACACTTGGTATTGAAATGACGTGGTTTGGTATTTTAGTGGCGATGAACTTGCAGACATCGTTCTTAACTCCGCCATTTGGTTTTAGTCTGTTCTATTTAAAAGGGGTTGCCCCGAAATCGGTCACCACTATGGATATTTATCGAGGTGTAATGCCATTTATCGCGATTCAAATACTGGTGTTGGTATCGATTTTAGTCTTCCCTGAATTCTACGGAATGTGATCCAATTCTTGGTTGTATAACGATTTGGTCAAACACACCTTAGAAGTTGCTAAAGTATTGCAGCTTACTGATTGTCGAATTATCGATAACCAGTAAGCTGTTTTTATTTTTGCATAGAGATCTTTGGGAAACGGAATGCCTCTAAAAGCCAAACTGATACTACTGACGTTATTGCCCCTGCTGCTTGTGACAGCAAGTATTAGTTGGATCTCTATTCATCAGGCGAAAACACTCGGTCAGCGTGAAGTCGAAATTTTTCGCATCAATTTAATCAAAGCGCGTGAAACAGCGCTTAAAGACAGTGTGGACCTCGCACTGGATTCGATTGCTCATATCTATAACAGCGATTCTTTAACTACAGAACAAGCGCAAGAAGAAGTGAAAGCCATTCTGACTAAGCTTCGTTATGGCTCTGACGGATACTTTTTTGCCTACGATGGTAAAGGTGTCAATTTAGTTCATCCAATCCAACCAGAATTAATCGGCCAGGATTTACTGCGCTTGCAGGATAAAGAAGGAGACTTCTTGATTGAAGCACTGCTTTTTCAGGCTCAGTCAGGCGGCGGTTTTCATCAGTATTTATGGCAAAAGCCGTCTACCAAAGAGATTGTACCTAAACTTAGCTATGTAGCTTGGCTGGATAAATGGCAATGGATGGTTGGCACGGGTCTCTATATCGAAGATGTAAGGCAAGAAGTCGCGTCGATGCAATCAGCGATAAATAAGAATATTGAGACAACCTTCTTCTCAGTGATGGTGATTCTGGCCGTGACTGTGGCTGTGATTATTGTGTTAACGCTGGCAATTAACCTTCATGAACATCGTCTTGCAGACAAGAACTTAAAAGAACTGGCACACAAAACAGTGATGTTTCAGGAAGATGAAAAGAAACATTTGGCACGTGAACTTCATGATGGCATCAACCAGTTACTGGTATCGAGTAAATGTCATTTAGAGCTGCTCGATCATAAACTGCAAGGGGATGCCTTAGTTTTGCATGTTGAAAAAGCGCAGCAATCGTTGATGACAGCAATTAATGAAGTCCGGCGTATTTCGCACAATTTACGCCCTAGTGCATTGGACGATATTGGCTTGCAAGCCGCGCTTGTGACACTACTGGAAGATTTTCAGGCGCACTCAAGTATTCAAATCGAGACCTTGTTTGATACCAAACCAGAGAAATTGAAGTCAGAAGCGGCAACAACCTTATATCGTGTTGTGCAGGAGTCTCTAAATAATATTCGCAAACACTCACAAGCGAAGAAGGTAACGGTGATTCTCCATCAAATGGGTAATATGCTTCAGTTGATGGTGAGGGATGATGGTATTGGTTTTAACGTTAAAGAAGCACTTAACAAACGAGGCATAGGTTTACGTAATATGCGTGAGCGAGTCGAGTTTATTGGCGGTGAGTTTGAGTTAATCAGTGAAGCTGGTTTTGGCACAGAGATTACCGTGTTATTGCGATTGGATGGATTAGTGTATGGAAAAACCAATTAGAGTTGTCATTGTCGATGACCATCAGGTGGTACTGGAAGGTTTTATGGCGCGTCTTGAATTGGAGCCAGAAATTAAAGTTGTCGCCACTGCAAGTAACGGTCTTGAAGCGCTGGATGTGGTGAAACAACACCAACCGGACGTTATATTGATGGACGTCAGTATGCCGATAATGAATGGCATTGATGCGACTCGCTTAATCAAAGAAGAAGTACCCGATGCAAAGGTGCTGATGCTGACTATGCATGACAATCGCGAATACATAATGAAAGTGATGCAGGCAGGAGCCGTCGGTTATATGCTCAAAGAAATTTCAGCTTCTAAGATGGTTCAGGCGATCAAAACGGTGAATCAAGGTTCTACCTATTTTTGCGAATCGGTCACCCAAACTCTGTTCACCGGAGAGATTACTCCTACTGCGAATAAGCCTAACCCTTTGAGCCGTAGGGAAGAAGCCGTTTTGAAGCTGGTTGCTCAAGGCTGTAGTAGTAAGAAAATTGCGTCGCTACTAAGCATTAGTTATCGCACCGTTGAAACGCATCGACAAAATATCAAACATAAGCTGGATATTCACTCAACTGCGGAACTGGCTAAGTACGCGGTGCAACACGGTCTGTTGGAATAACTGTACTTAATTGTCTGTAATTAAAAATAAAAAAAGGTTGGGATATCCCAACCTTTTTTCATCAAATCATCTATTCTTCATTCTTAGTGATACTACCGATTTCAAGTAGTGGTGCGACATCGATGTTTTCAGCATTCATCATTGAAGAAAGTCTTTGAACGGAAGAGAGTAATAAGCTTTGTTCCCAATCTGCCAAGGTTTGAAAACGCTTAACAAAGCTCTCTTGCAGCGGTGCTGGAGCTTGGGCCAACAATACTTTTCCGGTTTCGGTGAGATGAGCATGAACCTTACGCTTGTCTTCGACGCTACGAATACGCTGTACGTAACCGTTTCGCTCAAGACGATCAAGTATGGTGGTGGCAGTGGCTTGACTCATATTGGTGTGCTTGGAGAGTTCTCGGATTGTGACTTCGCCTAACTCTTGAATCGCACGCATAAGAATAAGTTGTGGCCCCGTTAAGCCAGCATCTTTGCTAAGCTTCTTAGAGTGTAGATCGATGGCTCTGATGATTTGGCGAATTGCCACTAGAACTTCTTCATGTTTTTCCACGGTTAGCTACCCAGTAAAAGCGGTGTAATTTTCTAGCGCGACAATACCGCAGTTAGACGTTATTGAAAAGCATAGACGTCATACTTTTTATCTCTACAAAGAGGCAATGTAGAAGTGGCTTAAAATGCAATAATGTTTCGTGCACAAACGATTGGTTGTGCGTTTTGCGGTGAAATATTGGTCGTTCAAACGTGATTTCATATTAATATTGTGTTTATTTTAAGCTGTTTGTAGATTTGTAAATGGGCATGTGTACAATGTAGGCCTCTTATTGTTGAGTTAATAGTTATGAGTACAAAGTAATTTTTGTGACTTCAGTAAGAACTTACTTCTTACTCATAGTTATTTGAGTTCAATTTAGATTGATTCAAAGAGAGGACAAATGACAAAAGGTATTGATAAATACAGTATTGACAGTACCGACTATACGGTAGGTCAAGACAACGTTCAGAAGTGGGGATTTGATGTCCACAACTCTGTATTTGGTATAAGCGCCGGCTTAATATTACTCTTTTTATTGACGATTTTATTTGTTGACGCAGATACAGCTAAATCCGCATTGGACGGTCTGAAGTGGCAGATCATTGGATCATTTGACTGGCTATTTATTTGGGCAGGTAACATTTTTGTTCTTTTCTGCTTGGCTCTAATTGTCTCTCCATACGGTAAAATTCGTTTGGGTGGTGATGATGCTGTGGCAGATCATTCCTTTATCTCATGGCTCTCTATGCTATTTGCAGCGGGTATGGGTATAGGCTTGATGTTCTGGAGTGTGGCTGAGCCTGTTGCTTATTTTACCGGATGGTACGAGACACCACTTGGCGTCGCGGCTAATTCACCAGAAGCAGCTAAGCTTGCACTGGGTGCAACCATGTTCCACTGGGGTTTACACCCATGGGCAATTTACGGTGTTGTGGCTCTGTCTCTAGCGTTCTTCTGTTATAACAAGGGGCTGCCGCTTTCTATTCGTTCTATCTTTTACCCAATACTCGGTGATCGAGCATGGGGTTGGGCAGGGCACATTGTGGATATTCTGGCGGTAATTGCGACTCTGTTTGGTCTTGCAACGTCGTTAGGTCTTGGTGCACAGCAAGCCGCGAGTGGTATTCACCATGTGTTTGGTATCGACGCTGGTATTGGGCTACAGGTAACGGTCATTATCGTGGTAACACTGTTGGCGACCATTTCTGTTATCCGCGGTATTGATGGTGGTGTTAAAGTTATTTCTAACATCAACATGGTTGTTGCGTTCCTGCTACTGATACTAGTAGCACTGATTGGCTACGCCGTTACATTTGCCTCGATTCCAACCACGTTAATGTCATACATTGAAAACATTCTTCCGCTAAGTAATCCGCACGGTCGTTCAGACGAAGCGTGGTTCCAAGGCTGGACTGTGTTCTACTGGGCTTGGTGGATTTCATGGTCACCATTTGTAGGTATGTTTATCGCACGCGTATCTCGAGGCCGTACAATTCGTGAATTTATTACTGCGGTTCTGATTGTTCCAACTGTAGTTACTCTGATTTGGATGTCTGTATTTGGTGGTTTGGCTGTTGAACAAGTTGTCGACAAAGTTGGTGAGCTCGGTTCGCATGGCTTAACAGATGTTTCTCTGGCTATGTTCCAGATGTTTGATAGCTTACCTTACGGTACTGTGTTATCGATGATTGCGGTTATTCTGGTATTGGTATTCTTTATCACTTCTTCAGATTCAGGCTCATTGGTTATTGATAGTATTACCGCTGGCGGTAAGCTTGACTCTCCTGTCGCTCAACGCGTGTTCTGGGCAATGATGGAAGGCCTGATTGCGATTGCATTGCTTTGGATTGGTGGTACAGAAGCGGTACAAGCGCTGCAAGCTGGGGCGATTTCAACTGCATTACCATTTACGTTTGTACTATTGCTGATGTGTGTCAGCTTAGTGATGGGTTTACGTACTGAAACCTTTAAACGTTAAGCGACACAACCTAAAGCAAAAGCCGACTGAAAAGTCGGCTTTTTTGTGCTTGTTTGTTATCGCAAACAACAAACATCAGTCCATACATTAACGCCAAAGTGTCCTGATAGTTAGGAGTGGGTTGTAATGATAAGCAATCTGGGCTTGGAACAGTTCTGCGGTAGCGACGGCGTCTGTCAGGGCATGGTGAGGCGTGTACGCGGGCAGACCATAGCGAGTTCTTGATTGCCCAAGGCGAACCGACTCTGGTTTCCTACCTCTTAATTTATTCCATAATCCGTTGGTGGTTCTTTTCTGAATAAGCGATTCAATTTCCATAGTATCCACAACGGGGAATTCGATGCCTTCTCCGATTCTGAGCTTTAAAGCTTTATCGAGAAATTCACGTTCGATGTGTCGATAATGAACCACCATAATTTTACCTGACAACTCGGCGAGCACTTCTTCCATAATCTCAGACAGATCTGGAGCATCGATGATGTCACTGTGAGTTATGCCATGTATCACTACCGAATTCTCATCCAGTTTTTGTCTTGGGCGCACTATCCAGTGCTTTGCTCGATTGAGATAAATACGGTTGAGAGTAAAAGGCACAATACCAATGGTGATGATATCGTCTTTATCGGAGTCCAGCCCTGTGGTCTCGAAATCCATCGCGATGAACTCGATATCGCCAATGGGTGTATTGCCATCGGTCATTTCTGATTGGTAAAAGCTTTGCAGTAACGGGTGAGTCACTACGTTCCTTTTACTTTGATATTTGTAGGGCCAGTCAATACTTGGCGCCTGAAACAGACGTTTCATGGTGTCCCTTATTTAAAGTTGTTACTGGCCTGATAGCGGTATTTCAAGAAGTTCTGAGCGTTACTTAGAATCTGGAAGGCATCTTTTAAGTTACGTCTTTCAAATTCAGAAAGATTCTCAGGTTCGATATTGTTATCCGCTTCGATATCGTTCTCTACATCAAACGCTTGGTGGCGAATACGGACCATAGAGATGAACTCAAGTGCATCACGTAAGTCTTCACCTCTGCCTTTAGGCAAAATACCTGCGTCGATAACGTTGTCGAGACGTTCAAATGAGTTTTTAGCTCGTGACCCTACCGCTAATGCGTGCACGCGTATTAAGTCCGCAAGAGGGGCCGTACCGCGTCGTTTAAGGTTGATAGAGTTGTTGTGGCGCCCATCTTTCTCCATGACAAAACTCTTGAAGAAGCCGAGAGGTGGCGTACGGTTTAATGCATTACGTGCCAAACAAGCCAAAAAGCGATTGTTCCTGCGTGCGCGACGAACGATAAATCCGTTAAGCATTTCTGCCCACTTTAAACGACCATAAACACCGTCTAAATCGAAGAATATGGAAGCATTCAGCAATGCTTTAGGGTTCGGATTGTCTATCCAATCTGCAAAGCATGCTTCCCATTCCTGACGAGTCATTCGCCACATTGGATTGGTCGCCATGATATCTCCGGTGCAATAGCTGTAACCGCACTGGTCCAAAGCATCACACACAAACTTGGCTAGATTGGCAAAATACTCGCCATGGGCTTCTTCATTGTAGCTATCGTCTAGAATGATGGCGTTATCCTGATCGGTAACAACGAGTTGTTCATCCCTTCCCATAGAACCAAGTGCCAAGAAGCAATAAGGAATAGGGGGAGGGCCAAAAGTCTCTTCCGCCAGCTCCAAAATACGTTGTTTAAAACTGCGACCAATGGTCGACATCGCCGTACCGACCATATGGGAGTTGGCGTCCTCATTAACAAGCCGGACAAAGGCATCTTTAACCTGCTTAGATAGTGTCGCTAAGTCTTCGACGCTGTTTTGTTGGAATATACTACTGACCAGTAACAGCGAGTTTTGGGACTCGTAACGAATGATGTCAGTGATGTTGAGAATGCCAATCGGCTTTTTGTCTTTTACTACGGGTAGGTGATGCACGTTGTAACGAAGCATCATTAACATCGCTTCATAAACATAAGCGTTGTGATCTAAGAACATGACTTCTGACGTCATAACATCAGTAATAGGTACTTGATGATCAATACCCGTTGCCAACACTCGATGGCACAAATCCTTTTCTGTGACGATGCCGATGACCGGGCTTTGATCGTCTTCGTTATCTTCGAGGATTTCAGGGTCGATCACCAACAGCGAAGAGTCATTTTCCTCTGCCATTTTGATTGCTGCTTGTTGTATGGTGGCATCTTTAAATACGTAAGGCGCTTCACCAGTCAAAATACGTTTTACTTTTGACGTGGTTAAGTCATTTTGTTCTGAGCTGTTCGACACAGCTTGGCGAAGGCGAGCGTTATCTTCTACTTCTACATAATCTGCAAAAGAATCGTGGTCTTCATAGAGTGACTGGAAAACAGATTCTGGAATGCAATAAACAAGCGTGTCTTCAATAGCGGTAACAGGGAAACGAACTTTATTGTTGGTGAGTAACCCCATCTGGCCGAACAGTCCGCCTTCGGTTAAACGGTTATAGAGTTCACCTTTACGTCGATAGACTTCAACCGTGCCACTGCGAATCATATACAGATCTTGGATATGATCGCCAAGATGGATGATCGGTGTGTCCTGTCTGTAGTAAGCAATTTCTATATGGTGAGCGATGTCTTCTAGAGTTTCCTCTGGTAACTCAGAGAAAGGGAGGTGTTGGCTAAGGAAATTTTTAATTTCTGATAGCTCGGCTTCCATATAGGCTCCTTGAAAGATGCGTTATGTGGACGTAATGAACGTAAGAGTCTGTCAACACAAGAAAATATAAATTGTACACGACTTTTCCTTCGAACGCAGATTCTATGGCGATATCTCAAAATCTTTTGCCAGATTCGACTAAGCTAATTTGAGTGAGGCAGGAAATTCAAGGAGTTGTTGATGAAAAAATGGGCAGTACTTATCTCGTCGGTGTTGCTATCTTCATCTGTTTTTTCACATGAGCTAACTGAAGCGACTCCGCTTCAGTACGACTATGCATATGGTAGTGTCAGTTCTGGTTCATATCGTTCTAATTCAACTGATGGCGACAATGCGAGTGCAGCAGTTATCGGAATAAACCATAAGTTTGATAATAGTGACCTTCTTTGGAGTGCCGATTATGGTTCTCGGTTTGTTCACCCTAATAATGTCACTATTGATCACTATCTACTCAGAGTTGGTTTAGGTTATCGCTGGTTATTGGCTGATAAACTGGATTTGGTTACCAACGGTAAAATTGGTGCATTGAGAATAGATGCTGGCGATAAAGAAACAGACTTTGTATATAGCGTAGACCTTGGTTTAAGGTACGCTGTTACCGAAAAATTAGAAACGTCACTGTTTGCTGAGACCCTTCGAAACAAATGGCTGGACGAAAATATCTACACACTTAGCGGTGATTACTATTTCTATCCGAAGTTTGCTCTCGGTGGTTTCATCTCTTACCGAGATGGTGAGCGAAACTCATCGATTCGAGAAGCGGGTATCCTAGTCAAGTTCAATTATTAGTTTCAAAAAATCTGCACAAAAAAGCCGACCCTATGGTCGGCTTTTACTTGTCTGATAAGGATTAAAGTACTGCTTTAATACCTTGGCAAAGAGGAAGCATATTTGACTTCGTCATGCCTGCTACGCTGATACGGCCAGAACCTACGATGTAGATGCCTAGCTCTTCTTTCAAACGAGCCACTTGCTCTTTGTTTAGACCAGAGAAAGAGAACATACCGTTTTGACGTTCGATAAAGCTAAAGTCGGCTGTTACACCTTGCTCTTTCAGAGTCGCTACGAACAGCTCACGCATCTCTTGAATACGTTCACGCATTTCCGCAACTTCCGCTTCCCATTCTGCACGCAATTCAGCGTTGTTAAGAATGTGCGTTACTACTGCTGCACCGTGTGCTGGTGGGTTAGAGTAGATAGAACGGATGATAGCTTTAACTTGAGAGAAAGCTGTTTCTGCTACTTCAGATGAAGGTGCAACTAGAGTGAAAGCACCCACACGCTCGTTGTACAAACCAAAGTTTTTAGAGAACGAGCTTGCGACTAGAATTTCGCTGTTGTACTTAGCGAAAATACGTAAACCTTCAGCATCTTCTTCAACGCCTTTTGCAAAACCTTGGTATGCAAAGTCAAACATAGGAAGAAGGCCTTTATCAGCCACTAGTTTTGCTAGCGTTTCCCACTCTTGTGCTGTTGGATCGATACCTGTAGGGTTATGACAGCATCCGTGTAGCAGTACAACGTCACCCGCTGCGGCTTTCTCTAGGTCTGCAACCATAGCAGCGAAATCTTTGTCTTTTGCTTCAGCGTTGTAGTAAGAGTATTGAGCAACTTCCAGACCAGCGGCAGAGAACACACCGTTGTGGTTCGCCCAAGTTGGGTTACTGATCCACACTTTTACATCACCTAGTTGACGTTTGATGAACTCACCCGCCACACGTAGAGCACCAGTACCGCCCGGCGCCTGAGCTGTTTTTGCTAGCTGTTTAGTAACGATGTCTGAGTCTGCACCGAATAGCAGTTTTTGTACTGCCAAACCGTACTCTGCAGTACCTTCGATAGTTAGATAAGATTTTGTTTTTTCAGATTCAAGTAGAGCTGCTTCTGCTTTTTTAACGGTGGCTAAAACAGGGGTTTGACCTGCTTCATTTTTGTAAATACCAACGCCCAGGTTAATTTTCTCAGCGCGAGGGTCTTTTTTAAACTCTTCAGTCAAACCAAGAATAGGGTCAGCAGGGGCCGCGACAACTTTTTCAAACATAATGCTCATCCATGTAAGTTAGGTGGAGGGTAAAACCAGTCAAATTTATCGTATTTATACCTTTCTGCACCAACGCTGACAACAGTGGTGTTTAGAAAATTTCAAAATAATTTAACTTGCCTGATGATTAATGCTTAAAGGTCGCTTTTCTTATGAAAAGACCATTGTATTTTGCAGGAAACGAAGCAGAAAAGTGTTACCAATTTGTTGACGGAAGTCGTTGGCGATTACAGAACTATGCAGTGAACAGTTATGTTTAATCAGGAGCGGATTAATAGTGATCATTGAAATGAAAAAGAAAGGCTAATGCCGGTTTCGCTACCATTAAAGTAAGGGGCAATTTTTACATCTGAAATTGCGTTGACTTGGGTATCGACCGTGTACTGTAGACCTGCCGAAAGAGCGATTGCAGCAACCGCATTAGGTAAGAAGTCGCTATCGCTATTTTCATCTAGATACCCAACTAAGGTTGAGGTTGCCACTGATGAAAAATCTAACCCGCTGGTTTTGTTTGAGGTGTAGGCCGTGTACTCAACGTTTGAGTAAGCCTGCATTGGAGAATCACTGTCTGCGAACGGGTCATTCGTGAATGCATGTACTGAAGTGTGAATTAAAAGTAATCCAGCAAAAGAAGCAAAAGCGAGTTTTGTCATAATGCACACCGACTCGTTCAGTAAGTTGATAGGGGACAACAGTGTCTTTGTGAGGTGGATAGTGCAGGGAGTAACTTAAGGAAAACTTAAGAAAGCGGAAAAATCTTAAGGAAAGCTTCTGTAGTTCACAAAATTGAACACATAGATAGAGAAAAACCTCCGTAGTAGGAGGTTTTTCATCAACGCACTTAGTCGTCAACAGTGGCTAATTTTGATTTTCGTTGAGGTGTTTAACGATGGCTTTCTTTGCATCGTCTTCAGTCGGTGTCTGACCTTCTTTGACGTCCAATGGTTGTTTCGGGTGTAAGCCCAAGGCATCTTCCGCAATATGTAACCAATCAGGGCGCCAATAATAGGGATCCGGAGCTTCAGGATGGTCCCAACTGTGCACGTTATCTTTTATACCGTTGTAGTTGAGGTCTTCCATTCTAAAAACTTTCATAACTTCCTCCAAAAAATTCGTCATTCCTTTGAAAGTATGGAACATAATTTTTCAAGTGACAGCTGTTTCAAGACTACTTATGACTCGACACCTAAATATCTGTTGATGGCGTATGAGAAAAATACCATCAAAAAAATTAGCTGAGTGACTAGCATCTGTTTAGGTTTTTATCACAACAACTGTATCGGTTCACCTATCTATTAATGTGGTTTAATCAGCGTAATAACAACCCTTAGTTAGGATCGATGATGAAAAAGCAGTTGGTAAAACATGAACTCACACTGATTATAGTGGCGATATTTAGTGCTTTCTTGCTTGTGTTTGCACACCTTATCTTGGCCAAATCATTTGCACAATATGCGTGGGTTGAGTACACCGCAGCGGTTATTCCGTTTGTTATCTTTAGTCTGTGCTTTGTAGGTATAAAGTACGCGTTGAAAGCCGAACAAAAAGAAAGTTAACCAGTTTGAGTGCCAGACAAAATAAAAGACCTCCACTAGGGAGGTCTTTTTAATTACGTATCACCAAAAAGTGATTAGAAGTTCGCTGAGCGAGGAGTACGTGGGAATGGAATCACGTCACGTACGTTACCCATACCAGTTACGTAAGACACAAGACGCTCGAAACCTAGACCGAAACCAGCGTGAGGTACAGTACCGTAACGACGTAGGTCGCGGTACCAGCTCATGTGCTCTGGGTCGATGCCCATTTCAACCATACGTGCATCAAGAACGTCTAAACGTTCTTCACGCTGAGAACCACCGATGATTTCACCGATACCCGGTGCAAGAACGTCCATCGCTGCTACTGTCTTACCGTCATCATTCAGACGCATGTAGAAAGCTTTGATGTCTTTCGGGTAGTTCTTAACGATAACAGGCGCTTTGAAGTGTTCTTCAGCTAGGTAACGCTCATGCTCAGAAGACATATCGATACCCCATTCAACTGGGAACTCGAACTCACGACCAGAATCTAGAAGGATTTGAATTGCATCAGTGTAATCCACTTGTGCAAAGTCAGATTGTACAAACTGCTCTAGGCGAGTGATCGCATCTTTGTCGATACGAGAAGCAAAGAACTCAAGGTCGTCACGACGCTCAGCCAGTACCGCTTTGAATACATACTTCAGCATGTCTTCTGCTAGTTTTGCTACGTCATCCAACTCTGCGAATGCAACTTCTGGCTCAACCATCCAGAACTCGGCTAAGTGGCGGCTAGTGTTTGAGTTTTCAGCACGGAAAGTAGGGCCGAAAGTGTACACTTTGCTTAATGCACAAGCGTAGGCTTCTGCGTTTAGCTGACCAGATACAGTTAGGAATGTTTCTTTGCCGAAGAAATCTTCGTTGTAGTCCACATTGCCTTTGTCATCGAGTGGTAGGTTCGCCATATCAAGCGTAGATACGCGGAACATCTCACCAGCACCTTCTGCATCTGAAGCAGTGATCAGTGGAGCAGACATCCAGAAGTAACCTTGCTCATGGTAAAAACGGTGGATCGCTTGAGAAAGAGAGTTACGTACACGAGCAACAGCACCGATTACGTTAGTGCGTGGACGAAGGTGTGCCACTTCACGAAGGTACTCGATAGAGTGACGAGTTTTTGCCATTGGGTATGTTTCAGCATCTTCAACCCAGCCAACAACTTTAACTTCAGTTGCTGCAAGTTCGAAATCTTGACCAGACGCTGGAGACTCGACAATCTTACCTGTTACTTCAACAGAGCAGCCAGTTGTTAGCTTTAATACTTCGTTTTCGTAATTATTAAGATTATTTGGGACCACGGCCTGAATCGGGTCGAAACAAGAGCCGTCATAAATGGCAAGGAAAGAGATTCCAGCTTTGGAATCACGACGTGTACGGATCCAGCCGCGTACAGTGACTTCACTGTCTACTGCTAGCTTGCCGCCAAGTACGTCAGTTACAGGCGCGTAAGTCATGTTTGATATAGTCTCCATTGAGGTAAACATTCAACCCAATGTGTTTTTTCGTCATTGTTGTTTATTAAATAGACGATTCATTGGGTTGGATAGAATTCTTATTGATTCAACGGGACATATTACCTGTCAATTCGTCAGCTTCAACCTTTAATCTTACTTTGGTGGTTAATTCTTACGCGAAAGAGTAAATTGATTGAGCAAAGACTCCAGTTGTTGTGACAATTGCTCTAGATTTAAGCTGATTTCGCGCGTTTCTGTTGCAGAGTGAGAAGTGTCTTGCGCGTGGCGTGCGATCACTTCTACTTTTTGCTGAACATTCTGGCTTACTTGCGTAGTCATCTGGGTCTGGCGCTGAATACTTTCAGTGTGCTCGAGAACCTGCTTCATTTCAGCTACAACATTCGTCATCGCGGAAGAGAGTTCTTCAATTTCATTTGAGCGGGCATGAGCCTCTGAACAGACGCTATCTACTGAAACCATCGACTCTTCGCTTTCTCTTTGGAACTGAGCAATAATTTTCTCAATATTCCCCGTCGCTTCTGCGGTACGCGAAGCAAGGTTACGAACTTCGTCAGCCACCACGGCAAATCCGCGACCTTGTTCGCCTGCTCGTGCCGCTTCAATCGCCGCGTTCAGTGCAAGTAGGTTGGTTTGTTCAGCGATACCTCTAATCACACCTAAAATGGTAGAAACTTCGCCAGTTTGGTTGTTCAGTTGCGCTATCTTGTTTTTCACATCTTCAATGTCACCAACCAAGTTTTTAATATCTTCGCTGGCAGAGTGCGCTTGTTTCGCACTAGTTTGGGCAACATTCGTTGTGTGTTTGACTAATTGAGCCGCGTCCGCCGTCGACAACTCAACTTCGTGCTGCTTATTCTGCATTTCTTCGATGTTGTATTGCACATCAGAAGTTTCACTCTGTTGATTATTTGCCGCTCTGTCTGTCACCTGAGCGACGCCCGTTAACTGATTAGCGGAAGAGGCGAGGGAGTGTGATGTTGTTTGTACTTGTTGCAAGCTGTCCGATACGGTGTCCATAAGGGAGTTAATTGAGGCAGCGAGTTGCCCCAATTCGTCCTTTTTGCCGTTATCAAGTCGCGGTGAAAGATCTTTACTTTTACTGACCTGACTCATAAACAGTGTGGTTGTCTGAAGTGGTCTTACAATGAATCTCTTAATCAGCGTGAGTGTAATCAAGAAGCCAACAATAGCGATAGCAGCCATGATTCCGACACCAATCAGTGTTCTGTGGTTAATCAGGCTGTTGATATGACTTAGGTTGTACTCAAGGCGGATAACCCCCAACACTTCGCCCTCAGGCGCCATATGGCAAGCCACACAGTTTGTGCCGCGATAGTTTTCGCTGGATTTCATCGGCAGAGCGACAACAATGCCTTTACCCCAACTCGCTTCTATCGGCTCTAAGATGTATTCGCCTTTCAATGCACGTTTATCAATATCGTCAACAGGCGTTTGGTTTTCCTGACCCGGGCCATAAAGTTTACTGACTAAGTCAGAGCGCAAAACACGCACTTGTTCAATACCATCTTGCGCTAAGGCTTTTTGACGCAGTGTTTCTTTCTGCGCCATAGTGCCGGTAAGCATCATCATATTGAGGCTATCGAAATAGTTGCTTGCTTTATCGTGCAGTTGCTCACCCAAGACGGAGTTAATCAAATCCCGTTGTTGAATGGACTGATAAATGGTTGAACTAGCCAGAACCAGTGCGAAAACTGTCACCAGCGTCAGAAGTAGTTTGGAGGTAATTGTTGAGCTCATAATGGTCTTATTGTTATAGAGTTATTAAATATTATTTAACTGAATATAGACGTTAGAAAATAAAGGGAAAATGAGTGTTTTTGTTACTGTGACCACATACAAAATATGGATTTTATATTTGTGACACAGAAATGCTGTGCTCAGAAATTTGACGCTGCTGCCATAATTTCGACATCGAATTATTGTTTTGTTAAAACTGAAATTGCAGTGAAAAGTGAGATCCTACGCTTGTTTCCTAGTGTCAGATTACTTACTATTGCGCCTCATTTTTACTAGCCAGATTGATAGACTGATCACCAATATGAAGACTGAAATTTACAAAGAGTTCATGTTCGAAGCCGCGCACCACTTACCGCATGTGCCAGAAGGGCATAAGTGTGGCCGTTTGCATGGACACTCATTTTTGGTTCGCCTATACGTCGCTGGCGATGTTGATCCGCATACAGGGTGGTTAGTGGATTTCGCAGAAATCAAAGCGGCATTCAAACCTATCTATGACAGACTGGATCACTACTATCTGAATGATATTGAAGGGTTAGAAAATCCGACCAGTGAAGTTCTTGCGAAGTGGATTTGGCAGCAGCTAAAACCGTCTTTGCCTTTGCTGAGCAAAGTTGAAATCAAAGAAACCTGTACCGCTGGGTGTATCTATACTGGCGAAGCCTAACTCGCTCTGTAGCGGCTGACTCGTCGACGCTTCAAGCTGAAAAAGAAAACCACCTTAACTCTGCATCGTTTAACGTTATATCGTTTAACTATATATCGCTAAATAATGCATGAAGTGTCGGGTGGTTTTTTTGTGTTTGCTAATACAGATTCTTTTATTCGACTTTAGAACGTTGAATTTCATCTGAAGAGGCTTTTTCAAGCTTGATTGCGATGAACTTAGACGTTGGAGTAAAGGTTCTTTCGCCATAGCTATCCAAAGGTACAAGCGGATTAGTTTCTGGATAATATGCGGCAGCCTGACCTCTAGGAATATCGTACTCTACTAAGGTGAAGCCTTGTACTTTACGTGTAACGCCATCTTCCCAAAGCGACACCATATCCACCTTGTCACCGTTTTTAAATCCAAGTTTGGCAATATCATCTTCATTGACAAACAGCACTTCACGCATACCAAACACACCGCGATAGCGGTCGTTCAAACCATAAAGGGTGGTGTTGTATTGGTCGTGCGAACGCATGGTTTGCAATATCAAATCGGGTTTGTTGCCTTGCTCTAAGACGGCCTCGTTGATCAGCTGTTTGGGTAGCGGACTGTCACTAAACTGTGCTTTACCTGATGGGGTATTCCATTTACGTTCTGCTGCTGAGTTTACAAGATGGAAGCCGCCTGGATTACGCAGTTTTTGATTGAAATCGGTAAAACCTGGAATAGTCTCAGAAATCAAATCGCGGATACGTGCGTAATCCTGAATTGCCCAGTTCCAGTCAATCGGGTGGCAGCCGAGTGTCGCATGGGCAATTCCGGCAATTATGGCTGGTTCTGAACGTAAATATTCCGAGCGAGGTTTCAACTGACCGTAGGAGATGTGAACCATGCTGAAGGTATCTTCAACGGTCACACCTTGCGGGCCATGAGCTTGAACATCAATCTCTGTGCGCCCCAAACATGGCAGGATAAGGGCATCTTTTCCTGTCACCAAATGTGAGCGGTTGAGCTTGGTTGAGATATGAACCGTCAGGTCGCAATTTTTCATCGCCAGATGTGTACGTTCAGTATCCGGAGTGGCTTGAGCGAAGTTGCCTCCTAAGCCGATAAAAACTTTCGACTTCTGTTCTTCCATCGCTTTAATCGCTTGGACGGTGTTGTGGCCAACTTCACGTGGAACACTAAAGTTGAAGCGGCGCTCAATGTTATCAAGAAAGGCTTTTGAAGGTTTTTCATCAATGCCCATAGTGCGGTCACCTTGCACGTTACTGTGGCCGCGAACGGGAGACAGACCAGCGCCCGGTTTACCCACGTTGCCTCGTAACATTTGTACGTTCGCTACTTCTTTAATGGTTGGCACTGAGTGACGATGTTGAGTCAAACCCATAGCCCAGCACATGATCACACGATCTGAACGGCGATACATATCGGCAACCATCTCAATTTCGCTCAATTTAAGGCCAGATTGCTCTGTGATATGTTCCCATGTGGTCGCGTCGACTTCTTTTAAATATTCATCAATCCCAATGGTATGGTCGTTGATGAAATCTCTATCAAAAACAGCTTTACCACCGGTTTCCAACGCTTGACGCTCCCATTGCAGCAAGTATTTGGCGATACCACGAAATACCGCCATATCACCACCGAGAGCAGGTCTTAAGTACGCTGTGTTGGTTGGCTTAGAACCGTTACTGAGCATTTCAATTGGTACTTGCGGGTTTTGAAATCGTTCCAGACCGCGTTCTTTCAGCGGATTAAGGCAGATCACTTGCGCGCCACGCTTCACTGCTTCACGCAGAGGTTCGAGCATTCTCGGGTGGTTGGTTCCCGGATTCTGGCCAATCACAAAAATCGCATCGGCTTTGGCAAAGTCGTCAAAAATCACCGTTCCTTTACCAGCACCAATGGTGTCCTTCATACCAATTGCACTTGCTTCATGGCACATGTTAGAGCAGTCAGGAAAGTTGTTAGTACCGAAAGCACGCACGAACAGCTGGTATAAGAACGCTGCTTCGTTGCTTGCACGACCAGAGGTATAAAACTCAGCCTGATGCGGTGATTCAAGTTGATTGAGATGTTTAGCAACTAACTGAAATGCCTCATCCCAGCTTACTGGAACGTATTGATCGCTGGCTGAGTCGTATTTCATCGGATGCGTAATGCGACCCTGATACTCAAGCCAATAGTCTGTTTGTTTCAATAGTGATGAAACGCTGTGAGTGGCGAAAAACTCTGGATCAACCACGCGATTGGTGGCTTCCCAGTTAACCGCTTTTGCGCCGTTTTCGCAGAAGTTAACTTTACCGCTTTCCGGCGATTCTCCCCAAGCACAACCGGGGCAGTCAAAGCCACCATTTTGGTTAGTCTTGAGCATGGTACGAATGTTCTTAACGGCGTTCTCGCTGCCCCACAAACTTTTCGTGACGGCTTTCAACGCCCCCCAACCACCTGCAGGGCCTTTGTATTGCTTAATATGTTCTTTTTGACTCACGACTTTACTCCTCACGAACAGGAACAACAGCAAACAGGAGTACCGGTGAAAACAGGCGCGATATGGGAATAAAGCGGAAGTAGTAATACGGCTTATTATGGTTTTAGAAGAGTCCTGCTTACTGCTTTTAAATTTCAGATTGGATCGACTGATATCATGTCTTGATCTAAATCAAAGATTATTGTGTCCCAAGATATGCGTCCAATTGATATTACCGACTGAGTGATAAACAGAATCTATGATGAATGCAAAAAACGAATGAATAGCTGCTGATAAACCGCATATATTAACGAAGACATAATTTGGCTGAAAATAAGGCGATTGTTCTTGTGGTGCCTTATCAGACGGATGTTTGTTTGATAGCGGTTATCTATCACGCTATAGATAATTTAGATTTGACCCTGGTATTTGATAAGAATAATCTTGATTTAGATCAATTATTTCTGTGTTTTTTTTCGATCGTCATTTGCTGAAAAAACACTCTTGTCACATACGGTTTAGGTCTTGTAATCGACAATGGATATCAAACAACTTAAGTATTTAATCGCCTTAGATCAGACCAAGCATTTTGGTCAGGCGGCGGCATTGTGTCATATCACGCAGCCAACATTGTCGATGAGAATTAGACGTTTAGAAGAAGAGTTAGAGCTTGAACTCATCACAAGAAGTCAACGATTTGAAGGATTTACAGAGGCGGGTGACCGGATTCTTGCTTGGGCAAAAACGGTATTGGCTGCTCACGATGGGCTACAAGCTGAAGCGGCAAATTGTCGAGGACAGTTGGTCGGTTCATTGAGATTAGGTATGGTTCCTTTGGCAAGCCAGAACCCGATGCAGCTCATTAAGCCACTGTCAGAACTCTATCCAGAGTTACGTTTTCAGATTATGTCTATGGCGTCTGAGCAGATCATAGACCAGCTCAATCGCAATCAGCTTGATTTGGGTATGTGTTACATCGATCAGGTGAATACGAGCTATTTTGACGTAGTCGAAATGAGCTCAACAGATTTAGGCGTGCTTTACGACCATCGTTATTTTGACTTCGCTGAAGACGTTGTGATGTGGGAATCCTTAAGCAGCATTCCATTAGGCTTGCTGTCAAAAGGGATGCATTATCGTCACTCCATCGATTTGAGTTTTGGCAGTAAGGGACTTGTACCGCAAACGGTGATTGAAAGTAATTCCACCTTTCACTTAATCCAAGCGGTCACCAGCGGACTTTGCTGTGCAATTATGCCGCTCAATTCTGGATTAGCAGAACTCAACGAACAACTGCGTATCGTCCCGATTGAGAAAGCGGTGGTTCATTCACCTCTGGTTTTACTCAAACGTAAACAAGAACCCTCATCGGCGCTTGTTGATCAGTGCTTTGCTGAAGCGAAACATCTGTTTGCTAAGTCTAAATCACGCATGCAAGTGATGGAGGTGATTTGATGTCCTGCTCGATAGATACTCAAACTTACCGTGAGCTGCATGATTTTAACCAAGCGCCAGCTGCACCGAGTGCGCATTACTACCGTGAGTTAACCGGAGAAAGTGAAGTACTAGATGCTCCATTAGCCAGCGAGTCTGCGTTAGCGATCAGTTACAACGGTATCAACCAAGCGGTGATGATGGTCACCCCCGGTCATCTTGAAGATTTCGTTCGCGGATTTAGCCTTAGTGCTGGCATTGTGAGTAGCTTTAGCGAAATTCGAGACATAGAAATTGGCGGGCAGGGCGACTCTCACTTCGCAGAAGTGGAAATCAGTAACCGCGCTTTTTGGAATCTGAAAAATCAACGTCGTCATATGGCAGGCACGACCGGTTGTGGTATCTGCGGAGTTGCAGCTCTTGAACAAGCTTTACCCGATTTGTCTCCACTGGATTCATCCTCACCACCTAATCCGTTAGTGTTTGAAGGGTTGAGAGAGAGAATCTCTCAACATCAGCAAGCGGCAAAAATTTCCGGCGCGCTGCATGCCGCTTTATTTGCCAATGCAAAAGGAGAGATTGTGCTCTGCCGCGAGGACATTGGTCGTCACAATGCGCTGGATAAGCTGATTGGTGCAATGGCATCAGAGCAGCTCAATATCAAAAGCGGCTTTGCAATAGTGACCAGTCGTTGCAGTCTGGAGCTTATTCATAAAGCTGTAAGAGCAAAGCTTTCTACGCTGGTGTGTTTATCTGCCCCAACTGCATTAACCGTTGAATGGGCGAGAAGAAACAATCTGAACTTGATTCATCTGCCTCATTCGGGCTCACCAAGGCTATACAGCCCTGCTCCATAAAATCAGTTGGGAAGTCAGATAGAAAAAAGAGAAACGACTGTAAAGCGTTTCTCTTTTTTATGAATTGCCAATTTTCTTCTACAAAAGCGTTGTTATGGCTGCGAAGTTTCAGCAGTTGCTTGAGGTACCAAATCATCTCCACCTAGGCTTCGATAAATCGTAGTGAGATTGACGAGTTGGTTGTATCGATTCTCTAACAGTGACGCTTTGGCACTGCGCTCATTGTCTTGAGCATCGAGCAAAGTGGTGATGTTAATTGCACCATACTTATATTGACTGGCATAAATACGAGCTGCTGCTGCAGCGCTGTCATACTGCTTTTGCAGTTTCTCCGCCTGATACTGGTAGTTTTCACGAGCAGATAGGGCATTATCCACATCCTGAAACGCAGTATAGAGCGCTTTGCGATACGAGATGATCGCTGATTCGTATTTCACTTGCGCGATATCTTGATTGATCTGCATAGTGTTCCAGTTAAGGAACGGCATGGTCAAATCAGCACCAATAGAACCCAGTGGATCGCTCAACAAGTTACGTAGTTGTTCTGAAGAACCGCCCAGAGCTCCGGTTAAAGTTAGCGTAGGGAAATAGGCAGCATCCGCTGAATCTTTAGCCGCAAATGTTGCTTTGAGCTCATAGAGTGCTTGTTTGATATCAGGACGACGGCTCAATACATCTGCTGGGACACCAGACGCAATTTCAGGTAAATCGCCTTCAGGCAGTGCTTTAATCTCTTTCAGCATTTGTTGTGGTGCTTGGTCAAACAAAATAGCAAAAGCATTCTGCGCTTCAGTTAACTGCTGCAAGTAATCGCGATGCGTTGCTTCTAGCCCCGCAAGGGTTCGTTCTGCTTCTAATACATTTAAACGGGTGACAGAGCCATTATTGAACTGACTCTGTGCCTGCTTCAATGTATCTGCCGCATCGGCAATATCACTGTTACTCAGTTCAATACGCTGGTTCAGGTAGCCGATTTGCCAGTAAAGCTGCGCTGTGGTTGCCACTAAACTCTGAGCTGTCGCTTCACGCTCTTCTAAGCTGGCAAGGGCGGTCCATTCACTCTCATCTGCGGCAGCTGAAAGCTTGCCCCACAGATCCACTTCGTAGCTGACTGAAAGGTCTGTTTGGTAGCTTTCAGATGAAGCACCACTGTCCAAATAACGAGAACCATCAGCAGAAACATTGCCAGATAGGTCAGGATAGAGATCTCTTCCAGCCAAGTTGGCTTGTAAACGAGCTTGCTTTAGTGTCAGTGTAGCAATCGCCAAATCGCTGTTGGTTGCGAGTACTTTCTCAACCAATTGATTGAGCTGTTCATCGTTAAAACTGGTCCACCAGCGATTGATAACTGGTGTCGCGTTTTCATTTGTTGAAACATGTTCGCTCGATGTTTGCTTTGTTGATTGCCAAGATTGAGGAACTTGCACTTCAGGCTCAGGAAACTCTGAACGGGTTACGCAGCCAGTTGCCAGAACGACACACAGCGCAAGTGTGGAGTATTTATATCGACGTAACATGGCTTACTCCCTAGATAACGCGTCAATTGGGTTTAACTGTGCGGCATTCTTTGCAGGAAGATAGCCAAACAGCACACCAATCAGGGTGGAGCATAGAAATGCAGAAACAATCGATGTTGTGGAATAAATCATAGTAAAACTACTGCCAAAGGAGGCGAACGCTACGCCAATCAAATATGCCATACCAATACCTATGGTACCGCCACACAAACAAACCAACACTGCTTCAATTAAGAACTGACGAAGAATGTCACTTTGCCTTGCTCCCACCGCCATACGCACGCCAATTTCACGTGTTCGCTCTGTTACTGAAACCAACATAATGTTCATAACGCCAATACCACCGACAATCAGTGAAATCACAGCAATAGCTGAAATTAGCAAGGTCATGGTTGCAGTGGTCTTAGTAATATTCTGTTGAATGGTATCGGTATTAATCGTGAAGAAATCTTCTGTACCGTGGCGCATTTTCAACAGCTG
Organism: Vibrio sp. A1-b2; assembly: GCF_021726015.1. Classification (NCBI taxonomy): domain Bacteria; kingdom Pseudomonadati; phylum Pseudomonadota; class Gammaproteobacteria; order Vibrionales; family Vibrionaceae; genus Vibrio; species Vibrio sp. A1-b2. The sequence goes on along the minus strand of NZ_JAKKCI010000001.1, from coordinate 54,027 downwards.
GATAATTGCCTGTTCTGCCGCTTCACTTGGTGTGTTGTCATCGACGCGCACCGAGATTCGGTTGAGATAGTTCTGCCCAACCATGCGCGCACTCACCGTGGTGTAAGGAACCCAAATGTTCAAAGAATCGCTGTTACCGAACGCACTTTCTTTTGCTTTAGTAATGCCTATGATTCGAACGGGTAGGTTACCGGCAAAAATAACTTCACCAATCGGGTTTTTATCAGGGAACAATGACTTAAGAGTATTGTTATCAATCACGGCTTCTTGAGCCATGTTGGCGACACTGGAATCATCCCAATACTGACCTTCAGCTAGCTCATAGCCACGGACGCGGAAGTAATCCGGACCCACACCTTGAACTGACGCTGTTACCGCTTGGTTGCCATATTTCAGAGTGACCGATGTGCTCAGTGTCGGTGTCACACTATCGACAAACTGCATGTTTTTCAGTGCGTCAGCATCGGCTGCAGTTAAGGTTCTGATCCTGCCTGAACGTCGGTCACCAAAACCTGTGCCTGGCATAACATCAATGGTGTTTGTCCCCATGGCAGAAATATTCTCTAGAATGGCTTTTTGCGAACCATTGCCCAACGCCACCACCGATACCACTGAAGCGATGCCGATAATAATACCGAGCATTGTCAGGAATGTTCTTAACCTGTGGTTGGACATCGCCACCAATGCCATTTTGAGCGCCTCCCACAAGTTGTCGAACAGATTACGACCTTTCTCAAGGACGTCCTTGGCTGGGGCATGTTTTACGCTGTCAACATTATCTGCAATGACTTCTTTCTTAGTGACGGTGTCACTCAATATTTCACCGTCTTTAATCTCAATAATTCGGTCAGCGTGCTGGGCGACTTTCAAATCGTGTGTCACGATGATGATAGTGTGACCAAGTTGATGTAGCTCTTGCAGCAGCATCATCATCTCTTCGCCGCTTTTACTATCCAACGCACCCGTCGGTTCGTCAGCCAGTATCACATCTCCGCCATTTACCAGTGCTCGGGCAACAGATACACGCTGTTGTTGACCACCACTCAATTGGCTAGGTTTATGATCAAGACGATCGGCAAGACCAAGGCGAGTGAGTAGCTTTTCTGCACGTTCCTGACGAGCTTTCTTATCGCTTCCTGCATAAATTGCAGGAATCTCAACGTTACCGACAGCGGTTAAATCACCCAGCAGGTGGTAACGTTGGAAGATAAAGCCAAAGTGTTCGCGACGCAGTTCAGCAAGTTGATCGGAATCGAGCTGTGAGGTGTTTCGACCATTTATCCAGTAGTCGCCGCGGCTTGGTTGGTCAAGGCAACCAAGGATGTTCATCAAGGTAGATTTACCCGAGCCGGATGTACCGACGATGGCAACCATCTCACCACGTTCAATAGTGAGGTTGACGTCTTTGAGTACCGTTAGCTCTTCGTCACCAGCCGCAAAGCTACGATAGATATGGGATATTTCGAGTAGCGGACGAGACATTAAAAGATCCTCGATTGGCCTATACGGCTTGAACGAGTGCCTGCGGAATTTGGTGTGCCAATGATAATCTGGTCACCTTCTTCTAGTCCGCTCGTTATTTCTGTAAATACTTTATTATTGATACCAATAGTCACATCACGCATTTCTTGCTGACCGTTAACCAATACCGGAACTTGATAATGTGGTGTTTTTCCCGGCTGTTTAATCACAACTTGGGCGGGAACCAATAAGGCGTTATCAGCTCTGTTCAACACAATGGATACTTGCGCTGTCATACCGATACGCAGCGTCTTGTCTGGGTTATCCACTTCGAACAGGCCATGGTAATAAATTGCTTCATCATTGCTGACAGAAAGGTCGCTGTCATCACCGTCCATAAGAGTAGGGCCCGGTTCAATAGCTCTTAAAGTCGCGTGATACTGATGGTTGGGTTTACCCAAAATAGTGAAATAAACAGGCAGCCCCGATTTGACGTTCACAACGTCTGCTTCTGAAATCTGAGCCTTAACCGTCATACGCTCAAGCTGAGCCAGTTCAATAATGGTAGGGGTAGTTTGGTTGGCGTTAACCGTTTGACCTTCTTCAACGGCGCTATAAACCACGGTGCCATCCATAGGTGCGGTAATTGTGGTGTAGCCGAGGTCAACTTGTGCGCTGTCGACACTGATCTTCGCTTGCTCCAACTCAGCTTTTAGCTGTTCAAGTTCTGCTTTGTAAACCGCCAGGGTAGCTTGTGCCGATTCATAGTCAGCTTGGGAGCTGGCTCTATCCGCAAGCATCGATTTCTGACGTGTATATTCTGATTGTGCCTGACGAATCTGTGCTTGCTTCGCACTGATTTGCGCTTTTAATTTGCTTAGTGATGCATTGGCTTCTTTTAGGCTGTTCTGCTGAGTGAGGCTGTCTATTTGAGCCACTAAGTCGCCTTGTTTGATTTCATCACCAAGCTTAACTCCCAGCTTTTCGATTTGGCCCGAGACTTGAGCACCAACTGCGACCAGTTTTGAGGCCTGCAACATACCAGTGGCAAGGACCGTGTTTTCAATATCGCCTCTTCGTACGGCTTCTGTGACGAAACTTGGTGGTGCTTCTTTTGGATAAAAGTAGTAACCAGCGCCACTCATACCTGCGATAAGAGTAAGCACGACGAAGACTTTTTTAGTTGTAATACGTATAGCCATGTGGGTTAAATGATTCCAAATGATGAAAAGCTGTAATGAGAACCATTTTTGAGCGAATCGCTTTTTTAAACAAGCGTTCAAAAAGTAAAACTAAGTAAAGGTAGGTCAAGAAGTTGAATTGAAGAAAAGAAAAAAGCCTAATAATAAATCATCAGGCTTTCGTAAATGAGATCAGATACTAACGATTAGCAGATTACTTTAACCGCTAAACCGCCTTGCGATGTCTCACGGTATTTCGCGTTCATGTCTTTACCTGTTTCCAGCATGGTTTCAATTACTTTATCGAGAGAAACACGTGGTGCTGAAGAACGGCGCATTGCCATACGGGTAGAGTTGATTGCTTTCACAGCAGCAATACCGTTACGCTCGATACATGGTACCTGTACTTGTCCTGCTACTGGGTCACACGTCAGACCTAAGTTGTGCTCCATGGCAATTTCAGCGGCCATACACACTTGCTCAGGGCTTCCACCTAGCAGTGCAGCTAGACCACCAGCAGCCATTGAACAAGCCACACCAACTTCGCCTTGGCAACCTACTTCAGCGCCAGAGATAGAAGCGTTTTGCTTGTACAAACCACCGATAGCACCAGACGCTGCGAAGTAACGAGTATAATCTTTCTCTGTTACTGTTTGGATGAACTTGTCGTAGTAAGCAAGTACTGCTGGGATGATGCCACATGCACCGTTAGTTGGTGCTGTAACCACACGACCACCCGCTGCGTTTTCTTCATTCACTGCGAAAGCGTACATGTTTACCCAGTCAACAACGGCCATTGGGTCGTTAGTGATTTTTTCCGAAGTCAAAAGCTGTTGGCGTAGAGCTGCTGCACGACGAGGCACACGTAGTGGGCCTGGAAGAATACCTTCAGTACCCATACCACGCTCCATACACTCTTGCATGGTTCTCCAGATGTTCGCGAAGTACTCTTTCACTTCAACATCAGTATGAAGAGCTTTCTCATTCTCCATTACTAGAGTGCTGATAGAAAGTCCGCTCTCTTTACACTGGTTAACAAGCTCTTCTGCAGAGTTAAACGGGTAAGGAACTGATACTTCAGTTTTTGCTTTTTGACCGAAATGCTCTTCATCAACAATAAAACCACCGCCGATAGAGTAGTAGGTTTTACTGTAAACAACTTCGTCACCGTTCCACGCATGAATTGACATGCCGTTTTCGTGTAAAGACAAGAAGCTCTTATGGAAAACCATGCCACCTTCACGTGGAAAAGCAACGGTATGATTGTGCGTACCAACAGGAAGACGTTCAGTCTGCTGAACGCTTTCAATAAAACCTGGAATACTGTCGATATCAACATGCTCAGGAGTGTTACCTGCTAAGCCCATGATGATAGCAATATCTGTATGGTGACCTTTCCCTGTCAGCGATAATGATCCATAAACGTCCACGGTAATTTTGGTGATGTCTTGTAGCTTATCCATTGCGCTTAAGTCATCAACAAATTGTTTACCGGCTTTCATTGGTCCAACTGTATGTGAGCTCGAAGGACCGATGCCAATTTTATAGATATCAAACACACTAATCATAGCGATTACCTCAAACTAAGCCTCCTGTAAAAAGGAGGCTTATTACTATTATATTTTTAGTTTAATCGGACTTTACAAAGTTTGGGATTAAAACGCGCCGTAGATTACAGAACTAATTGCTGCAAGACCACAAATAACTGTGAAAATTTGCACAGGAGCTGAAGTCTTGTACTTCGCCATCGCAGGAACTTTATGCATTGCGAACACAGGCATTAAGAATAGGATAGCAGCAATCATTGGTGCACCCATTGTTTCAATCATACCTAGGATGCTTGGGTTAACAATTGCAACGATCCAAGTAGTAAGAACGATGAACAATAGAGATGTTTTTTCAATCTTGCTTACTGGTGATTGTGAACGAGATTTGATTAGACCAACCAGACCTTCGTGAGCACCAAGGAAGTGACCGAAGTAGCTAGAAGTAATTGCAGCGAAAGCAACCAGTGGACCCATGTAAGAGATCAGCGGTGATTCATGAATGTTTGCTAGGTAAGACAATACAGAAATGTTCTGTGCTTTTGCTTCTGCTAGTTGCTCTGGAGAAAGAGAAAGAACAACAGAGAATACAAAGAACATAACAAAACCCATCAGCATCATAGCAGCGCCGCCAGTGATTGAATCAGTTTTCTGAACTGCTTCTTCACCGTATTTCATACGCTGTTCTTTAGAGAACTGAGAAATGATAGGGCTGTGGTTGAAAGAGAACACAATAATTGGGATTGCTAACCAAATGATTGAAGGCATTGAAGACCAATCAGGTGCTACTTCTACCATAGAGCTGTTCCACTCAGGGATAAGGTAGAAAGACAGAGCCAGTAGAATGGCTACAAGTGGGTATACCATTGCTGAAGTTGCTTTCAGCATCAGTTCTTTACCAAATAAAACACCTGCAGTCATTGCTGCGATCAATAAGCCAGATAGCAGCCAGCGAGGTATAGATTCCATACCTACTTGGTTTACTAGGAATGAATCAACCGTGTTAGTGATACCAACGCCGTAAATAAGAACGATAGGGTAAATAGCAAAAAAGTAAGCGAAAGTAATAAGGTTTGCGCCAGTTTTACCGAAATGTTCTTCTACCGTGTCAGTGATGTCTGCTTCAGGGTTTTTAGCTGACAGTACAAAACGAGCTAAGCTCTTGTGAGCGAACCATGTCATTGGGGCTGCGATCAATGCCAGAATTACTAATGGCCAAAAACCACCTGCACCCGCTTTAATTGGAAGGAAAAGTACACCTGCGCCTACAGCTGTACCAAAAAGTGAGAGAGTCCATGCAAAATCTTGATAAGTCCATTTATTAGAAGATTGTTCTGATTTTTCGATAGCAATCGATGTGTTCATTTTTTATATCTCAATTTTTTATGGGAAAATAATTTCGGGCGCAATTCTCTTTGTTTGTGTTGCAAAAATAGTTGATATAAATCACATCAACAGTTCTGTAGATAAGTTGTTTACTCAAAATAACAAGTAGATCACGAAATTTACGTGCCACACATGAGTTATTTTGAGGTATTTGATTAGAAAAACTAATAGTAAGCTTGAGTTTAATTAATTGTTATCGCTTTGTGCTCGAATAAAAAGCATTACTAATGTTAATGATATGGACTTATTTGTGAGAGATATTAATGTGACGTTGCAAAGCTTGGATGATTTGCGCCGTCATACCCCAGATGAAATGTCGCTGATAGGGGATGGCAAATATTCGATGCGGCTGACTTTTGACCTGAAAAATACCCGAATAGAGTTTGTTTTTGTCTAACAAATGATCGGCGGGGACTTCAAATACCTCTTCAACTTCGTTGGGATCAATCGTTGCCTGATAGTCAGGATTGATAAAAGCCATGATAGGAGTGACTGAAAACTTAGTTATGGTGACGATTTCGGGCAACTGACCGAAGGTTTCGATATCAGAAGCGGTAATTCCGATTTCTTCTTCTGCCTCTCGTATCGCTGTTCTGTACAGCGTCAGATCGCCTTCTTCGTATTTTCCACCCGGAAAGCTAATTTGACCGGGGTGATGTTTGAGATGTTCTGCGCGTTTGGTCAAAACAATATTTAACCCATGCTCTCTTTGTACAAATCCAATCAGTACAGATGCTTTGCGTAGTGAATCTCTTGGGATTTTGTCATAGCGACGCGTTGATTCAACATGATAATCAACGGGTTGATGAAGTTGGAATCGCTGTATTAGTTCCGTTTTCGTGAGCGGTGTTCTTGCTTTCATACTGACTCAATTGTTTTGTTTCTATGACATTAGAAAAGGTAACCAGATAAGCAATTTCATGAAGAAGCTGCTTATCTGGCGTTCAACTTATCTTTCTAATATAGGCAAAATTCTGCTCAGTTTGTCCAATGTTTCCTGAAATTCTGATTCACATTGGCTGTCCGCAACCACACCGCCACCAGCCCAAGCATAGATTTTGTGATTGTGCGCAACTAGGGTGCGAATTGTAATGCTAGTGTCCATTTGCCCGTGTCGGCTGATGTAACCAATCGAACCACAGTAAGCGCTGCGACGATGAGGTTCGAGTTCTTCGATGATTTCCATTGCACGCACTTTCGGTGCCCCTGTAATGGATCCGCCCGGAAAGCCTGCTTTGAGTAGATCACAAGCCGAATATTGGCTGTCTAGCTTGGCACGAATGGTACTGACAAGATGGTGAACCGCTGGGAAGCTCTCAATATGGAACAGTTTAGGTACGTGAACAGAGCCCGGCGCCGCGACACGACCAATGTCATTACGCAGCAAATCAACAATCATCAGATTTTCGGCTTGGTCTTTCTCAGCATGAGCAAGCTCTGATGCAAAAGCGTCATCTAATTGTTTATCTTGGCTTCTTGGTCGGGTGCCTTTAATCGGTTTGGTTTCGATTTCGTCTCCACGCAATTGTAAAAAACGCTCTGGCGAAACACTTAAAATTGCGCCGTCTTCAGTACGAATAAAGGCAGAAAAGGGTGCTTGGTTGTGGTTTTCTAACTTAAGGTACGCTTGCCATTCAGAGCCTTGATATTGAGCTTCGAAACGCTGTGCGAGGTTGATCTGATAACAATCTCCGGATTTCAAATATTCCTGAACCTGCGCAAATTTTTCAGCGTAGCTTTGCGGTGTCATGTTCGATTGCCAAGCCGTTGTAAGAGAGAATGCTTGTTTGGCTTTTGCGTCTTGGGCGTCGCTGTCTTGCATTTCCAGCCACTGCTGCGCCTGATCTAAGTTTACGCCAACCCATTGAGCCGTTTTGCTGTGGTGATCGACCACAATTGCCCACTCATAAATACCCACCGCCATATCTGGCATATTGATATCGTGCTTGGCAAGAGTAGGGAGTTTCTCGACTCTGCGGCCTAAATCATATGAAAAATAGCCGACTGCACCGCCAACAAATGGCAGGCTCTCACTATAGCTTTGCTTAGGCAGATACTGATTTTGCAAAGTAGCGAGCAGTGCAAATGGGTCTTCTAAGGATGAAGTTACACCAGAGGGTTCAGTGATGATGGTTTCTTCACCAGTGGCTGTGAGAGTGGCTATTGGATTCGCCACCAGAATGTCGTAGCGGCTGTCGATATGTGTCTCAGAAGCCGAGCGTAACAGCATGGCCCAAGGATGATTTTCTACCGTTGAAAACAGTTGAGTTGCAATATCCGTATGATAGGTAAGTGCTTTTGACTGAATGATTTTTTGTTCGTTGTTATTCATTTTAATAAATTGTCATTTTAGTAATTTGTGACAAAGAGACCGTTCACCGAATGGCGCGTTGAGGAAAGCAAGAGTATCATAAAGCCACTTGATGGGCTCACCAATTCCATGCAATTTTCTGATTCAAAGGTAAGCTCTTTAAAGCTCAAGGAAGCATAACAATAAAAGAGGCAAGCAATGACGGTAATTCGACAACAAGACGTAATCAGTAGTGTAGCTGATGCTCTACAATACATTTCTTACTATCACCCGCTAGATTTTGTCAAAGCCCTAGAAGAAGCCTACAACAAAGAAGAAAGCCAAGCTGCGAAAGATGCTATCGCGCAAATCTTGATTAACTCTCGCATGTCAGCAGAAGGCCACCGTCCTATCTGTCAAGACACAGGTATCGTAACGTGCTTTGTTAACATTGGTATGGCTGTTCAGTGGGACTCTACTGATATGACGGTTCAGCAAATGGTGGACGAAGGTGTTCGTCAGGCATACACCAATCCGGACAACCCACTACGTGCATCTGTTTTGATGGATCCTGCTGGTAAACGTATTAACACCAAAGACAACACGCCAGCGGTTGTACATATCAATATGGTTCCGGGTAATAAAGTTGAAATTCAAATCGCGGCTAAAGGCGGCGGTAGTGAAAACAAAACCAAAATGGTGATGCTTAACCCGTCTGACGATATTGCAGAATGGGTAGAGAAAACATTGCCAACAATGGGCGCTGGCTGGTGTCCTCCGGGTATGCTAGGTATTGGTATCGGCGGTACGGCTGAGAAAGCGGCAGTACTGGCAAAAGAATCCTTGATGGAACATATCGATATTCATGAGCTGATTGCTCGTGGCCCACAAAATGCGGAAGAAGAACTGCGTATTGATATCTTCAACCGTGTAAACAAATTGGGTATCGGTGCGCAAGGTCTTGGCGGTTTAACAACCGTTGTTGACGTTAAAATCAAAACAGCGCCGACACACGCAGCTTCTAAACCTGTATGTTTGATTCCAAACTGTGCAGCAACGCGTCACGTACATTTCACCCTTGACGGTTCAGGCCCAGCGGAACTAACACCACCGAAGTTAGAAGATTGGCCACAAATCACTTGGGAAGCTGGTTCGAATACTCGCCGAGTTAACTTAGATACGGTGACGGCAGAAGAAGTTCAGTCTTGGAGAACGGGTGAAACGGTACTGCTTTCAGGCAAGATCCTTACAGGCCGTGATGCTGCGCATAAGCGTATTCAAACCATGCTGCAAAATGGTGAGAAGTTACCTGAAGGTGTCGATCTAAAAGATAAGTTTATCTACTACGTCGGCCCTGTTGATGCTGTAGGTGATGAAGCGGTTGGTCCTGCTGGCCCAACAACCTCAACGCGTATGGATAAATTTACTGACATGATGCTGGAAGAAGTAGGCATTATGGGCATGATTGGTAAAGCAGAGCGTGGCGCTGCAACGGTTGAATCGATTAAGAAACACAAAGCGGTTTATCTGATGGCAGTGGGTGGCGCAGCTTACCTTGTTGCTAAAGCGATTAAGAAAGCTCGTGTGGTTGCTTTTGAAGACTTAGGTATGGAAGCGATCTACGAGTTCGAAGTGGAAGATATGCCAGTAACTGTTGCAGTTGATTCTACAGGTACAAATGCACACCAAACTGGTCCGGATACTTGGCGCGTAAAAATCGCTGAAGCTGCCAAGTAATTCTTAATAAAGATAATATTGACCAATAAATCACAAAAAGTGCGGCGAAAGCGGCACTTTTTGTCTATATAATGCTTTAATAATTATTAGCTTGTTAACTTATTGAAACGTCAGGAGAGCATGATGCCTCGCTTTATAAAAATTCTTCAGATCCTCATAGCCGTGGTTATCGGTGCTTTTGTGGGCTACGACCTTATTCTTCATGGGATCAGTATCTTTGATGATAAGTACGTAACGATTACCTGCGTGCTGTTCGTGATGTTGGAAATCGCACTGTTTGTTATCTACAAGCTGATTGAAGAAGATTAACCGTTTAAAAACGAATACTAAGCCTCTGATTTTATTCAGGGGCTTTTTTATTCATCTCGTATTAAGATTAACAACGTCATGATGCGCTAAAGATTTTCTGGGAGACTGTCAATGAAGCGAATTCGCCAAGAAGTGAATGACTTAATTAATCGTGGTTTAGATGCCCATGTGAGATTAGCCGTGACGGGGCTATCCCGTGCAGGCAAAACCGCATTTATTACGTCGTTGGTGAATCAACTGCTGCATACGTCCACACATGATAATTTGCCACTGCTTGCCGCAGCGCGAGATAAGCGAATTATCGGCGCGAAACGTGTCCCACAAACCAACCTAATGGTGCCGCGTTTTGGTTATGACGAAGCAATGGCGCAACTGCACTCTATGCCACCAGAGTGGCCGGTGCCAACTCGCGATGTGAGTGAAATTCGTTTAGCTATCAAGTACAAAACTAAGAAACGGACCAAAAAGTTATTGAGCAGTACTTCGACTCTGTATCTGGATATTATCGATTATCCGGGTGAGTGGCTGCTTGATTTGCCGATGCTTGAGCTGGATTTTGCTACGTGGTCTGCACAGCAATTCAATGCCTTGCATGGCGTTAGAGCCGAACTGGCGAAACCTTGGCTTGAAGAGCTAGACAAACTCGATTTGAGTGAAGAAGCGAATGAAAAAACACTCGCGCACATTGCTTCGCTATATACAGACTATCTGCACGAATGTAAGGAGTCTGGGTTGCATTGGGTTCAGCCGGGAAGATTTGTCTTACCTGGAGAGCTGGAAGGGGCTCCTGTACTGCAATTCTTCCCGTGCCGAAATATTGAAGCTGCGACCAAGGCTGATAAACAAAGTGTTTTATCTCTGCTGAAAAAGCGTTATGAGGAATATCAGAACAAGGTTATTAAAGCCTTCTACAAACACCATTTCTCAACATTTGATCGTCAAATCGTACTGGTCGACTGCCTTTCCCCTCTGAATGATGGTCACGAATCTTTTATGGATATGCGCAGCGCGCTTGAACAAATCATGCATAGCTTCCGCTATGGCAGAAATGGCTTATTGAAACGCATCTTTTCTCCCAAGATCGATAAAGTGCTGTTTGCAGCCACCAAAGCCGACCACATAACCCCCGATCAATATGGGAACTTAGTGTCGCTGCTTCAGCAGATGATTCATCCTGCTTGGCAGTCAGCGGCGTATGAAAACATTGAGATGAGCTGCATTAGCATGGCCTCAGTTCGTGCAACCAAATCCGGTCATATTGATACTAATGAAGGTAGAGTTCCGGCTATTCAGGGTTTGACTGAAGCAGGAGAGTCGCTCACTTTGTATCCGGGAGAAGTGCCTAACAAGTTGCCAAATCCTGATTTTTGGCAAAAGAGCCGTTTCGATTTCACTTCGTTCCGACCTGCGAGCATGAATCATGATGAGCCTTGTCAGCATATTCGCGTAGACAAAGCGTTGGATACTTTGATTGGAGATAAGCTGCAATGAGCGATTTAAAAGCGAAACAAGTCTTCACTCAGTCGTTAGACAAAGAAAATGACAAAGTAGAACTTACTGCGCAAAAGCAGTTTACCGCACAAGAGAAGTTCGTCCCTTCAGTCGCTGAGATTGAAGAAAGCAATATTGAAACGCAACTAGAGCAAATTATCCGACCTAAGCGCGGTCGTCGCTGGTTGGCTTCCGGCTTATTAGTAGGCTTTGGCGGCCTTGTTACTTGGCAGGCGATAGACTCTGTGATTCAGGCGGTTCAAACATCAGATTGGTTAAGCCTTGGCTGGACAGGATTTATCGCCACGCTTGCATCGCTAGGACTAGGTGCGATAGGTCGAGAGCTCTGGAAACTCCGCAAGTTGAGAAATCATTTTTCAACTCAGGAGCAAGCGGAAGTGTTAATGACCAAAGATGTGGTAGGTCAGGGTGAAGCGTTTTGCGAGTCTTTGGCAAAACAAGGTGGAGTGCTGACTACGTCGCCAGCTTATGAACGCTGGAAAAACAGTGTTAGTGACAGTCACAGCGATGCTGAAATTTTAGATATGTATGATGCTATGGTGGTGAGCGAACAAGATAAAAAAGCCACTCAGCTTGTGTCTAAGTTCTCAACCGAAGCGGCTGCATTAGTGGCGATAAGTCCGTTAGCGATTGCAGATATGTTGCTGGTGGCTTGGCGCAACTTCACCATGATTGATCAACTTGCGCAGTTGTATGGTGTTGAGCTTGGGTATTGGTCACGATTGAAACTGTTTAAATCTGTATTGGTTAACATGGCCGCAGCAGGGGCAAGCGAACTGGTGATCGATGCCAGTATGGATCTGCTTTCTATGGATTTAGCGGGCAAAGTGTCGGCGCGTGCAGGACAGGGTATCGGTGTGGGTATCTTAACGGCACGTTTAGGTTTAAAAGCAATGACATTGTTACGTCCGTTACCATGGCATAAAGATCGCGCTGTAAAATTGAGCGCAATACGCAAACAAATCGTTACGAAAGTCACCGCGTTGACCGTGAAATAAGAGAAAACTCGCGACAGGCACACAGATTACTTGACGCATTTCAGCCCTTGATAGAAACTACTGTCAACTTTTCGTGACACTTTCTTATTGGGAAATCATTCTGTGCGCCTTGAAGTATTTTGCGAAGATAGACTTGGTCTGACTCGAGAACTCCTCGACATACTCGCCTCTAAAAATATCGATTTACGTGGTATCGAAATCGATATTTCCGGAATCATTTACTTAAACTGTCCAGACATTGATTTTGAAACTTTCAGTGAGTTAATGGCTGAAATTCGTAGAATTTCCGGTGTTAAAGACGTACGTAAAATTCAGTTTATGCCAATGGAAAGGCACAATACGGAACTGATTTCCTTATTGAACAATTTGCCTGATGCGGTGCTATCCATTGACCTGAAGGGCTCTGTCGATATGGCTAACCATTCTGCATTGTCTCTGTTTAACAAAGACAATGGCGATATGAATGGTGTACACATCTCAACGTTGTTACCAAGTTTCAATTTCCAGCGTTGGATAGAAGGCAGCAAGTCTCGTCTGCGCGAGGAGATCGTGTTGGATGGTCTGGATTACTTAATGGAAATGATGCCTGTGTACATCACTGGCGAATCCAAAGAATCTACCTTTGCCAGCGCTATGATGATCATTCGCCCTCGAGTCACCGGTGTTGCAACTGAAACTCAGCTGTCTCTGCATAACAACCTTGGTTTCGAGCACTTTGTCGGTATTTCGAATCGCCATAAGGCACTTATCACACAAGCGAAAAAGCTTGCGATGCTCGATCAACCATTGTTGATCGAAGGGGATACGGGGACAGGTAAAGAGATGCTTGCCCGAGCTTGTCATAATCGTTCAGACCGTGCTGATCATCCATTCTTAGTTTTAAGCTGTGCGTCTATGCCAGATGATGTGGCTGAGACTGAGTTGTTTGGTCATGCTCCGGGTTCGTTCAACCATGAGCAAGGTCATAAAGGTATCTTTGAACAAGCCAATGGCGGCACAGTACTGCTGGATGAAATCGGTGAAATGAGTCCTCATCTGCAAATTAAGCTGCTACGTTTCTTGCAAGATGGCACTTTCCGCCGCGTTGGTGAAGAACACGAAATCCATGTCAATGTACGTGTGATTGCTTCTACACGTTATAAGCTGGCTGAGTTGGCAGAATCCGGCAAGTTCCGCGAAGACCTTTTCTACCGTCTCAATGTACTGACTTTGACTATTCCACCTTTACGAGAGCGCCCGAGTGATGTTCAGCCTCTGTTGGAATTGTTTATTGCCAAGCACACTGCAAAACTCGGTATGGCTAAGCCGAAACTGGACGAAGGTTTGCTCGATCAACTGGCTTTGTATCAATGGCCGGGCAATATTCGTCAGCTAGATAATATGGTTTTACGTGCACTTACTGAGTTGCAAGATGATGTGCTTACTGCTGAACTTTTCCATCTGCCACAGTTGGAAAGCAATAATGTGGGTGTCACCAATATTAATCTTGATGGCTCACTGGACGACATCATGAAAGATTACGAAGCTCAAGTGCTTGACCGTTTGTATCAGTCTTTCCCTTCAAGCCGCAAACTGGCTAAGCGCCTAGACGTCTCACACACCTCTGTTGCCAACAAGCTTCGAGATTATGGAATTAAGAAACGTTGATTGAATCGAACAGCACGCCAACGTCAGTCTATGAAACTGATGGCGAAATACTACTGGTTACCGCTCAGTTCAGCGATGCTGAGCGCATTGCCCAATACTTCAAAGAGAACCGAGAACACCTAAAGCCATGGGACCCTGCGCGTGAAGAAGCCTTCTTTACTGCAGAAGGTTGGCAGCAGAGACTACTTAAGCTCATCGAGGTACATAAACTTTCTTTGGGTTACTACCTGCTGATTATTGATGCCAAGACCGATAAAATGCTTGGCACTATTTCATTCAGTAACTTAAATCGCTTTCCTATTTATACTTGCAACGTTGGGTATTCACTTGCCTGTGATGCACAAGGCAAAGGAACCATGACCCGCGCATTGCAAATGGCATGCAACTACATGTTTTCTGTTCAGAATATGCATCGCATTATGGCGGCTTATATCCCTCGGAATAAACGCAGTGAAAGTGTACTCGAACGTGTAGGTTTCTCACACGAAGGGCATGCCAAAGACTACATTCTGATTAACGGTAAGTGGGAAGATCACAACCTGATGTCACTGATCAACGCGCATTGGAAAGAGGAATAATATGAATCAGCGATTGCAACAACAACTCAGTCTTGTTTTAGAATTGGACAGATTAAAATCTGTGTTGCGTCGTACCCGTATTCAATGTGCGGAAGATAGACTAGAAAACAGTGCTGAGCACAGTTGGCACGTCGCTATGATGGCATTGGTGATGCAAGAGCATGCAAATGAACCTGTCGAGATTAGTCGGGTTCTGAAAATGTTATTGATGCATGACATGGTTGAAATTGATGCTGGCGACACCTTTGTATATGATGCAGCAGCTTCAAAAGAGCAAGCGCAAAAAGAGCTGGCTGCTGCTGAAAGGTTGTTCGGTTTATTACCAGACGATCAGGCGGAAGAGTTATTTTCTCTATGGCGTGAATTCGAAGCCGCCGAAAGCGCGGATGCCCAATTTGCCAAAGCGCTCGACAGATTGATTCCTATGATGCTGAATTTCAACAATCAGGGGATTGGTTGGAGAGAAAATAACGTAACTCGCCAACAAGCATTAACCGTGAATCGACGTATTGACGATGGTTCACATACGCTGTGGGAATATGCGCAGCAAATGATTGAACAAGCCACCGAAAATGGATGGCTCAAAGCCTAAGGACATTTCATGTCGTATTTGCCTTTGGATGATTACCAAAGAAAATGGATTTTTACCCATCAATCTATGCCAGTTCCAGAAGAGGATTTGGCACAGATAAAACCTATGACTCAAATTCGCGCTGCTCAGTATTGGAAAGAGAACTTAAGCTCGCAGAGCCCAGATGCCGAGCGTTTCAGCTCTCAAGACTGGCCTAGCAAGGCAGACAGTTGGTCGAACGAAATAGACTGGATGGCTGAGTGGGAGAGTGATGATGAAGCTCTACCACAAGCTGTATTAGAACACATTGACTGGCAAGACGATGTTACTGTCTATTTCTGTTATGAAAAATACAATGTGATTGAAACCAAATGGTCCGTATTTAAACGTCACTGGAAGAACTTCTTATTCTATGATGATGGTCCTATTCTCCTTGCTCGTCGTCGCAAAGAAGCGCTGTGGTTTAAAACCAATGGCAAAGTGAAATTAGGCACCCACGATTAAACCCAATCCGGCTTAGGCCGGATTTTTCTTTTTCTTCATTCGGTTATCTTGATGCTATAGGGCCGAGTTTGTGTCTAAGCCCTCATTTTTGACATGTTGTTTTGAAGGAACACTGAATCGTTGATCTCACTCCTAACTTTTTGTTTTCGCTCTTCCATAATGTATCCGTTAGTTTGAATTCTGGTGTCATATCAAAACCTGTCATTTTTCTTTCAAGCATTTGCGCTATGAAAATCGCTTAGGGCAATAAAGAACAGATAGTGATTGGTCTTGAAACTCCATTTTTTCAGATTGGTTTAACCAGCAGCAAGGAAGAGCATCGATGGTACGCCCTTACTTAAAATTTATTATTCCAATTGTAATACCTTTACTTATTTTGCTTATGCCGTTGTCGGCTTTTCCATTCGACGGTTTGACGCTTATTCAGCAACGTGTCATTGCAATCTTTTTGCTTGCTGCCCTGTTGTGGGTGTTTGAACCAATTCCAATCTACGCTACTTCGGTTGTTATCATTGTCCTTGAATTGCTGATGCTTTCTAACAAAGGGCTTATTCTGTTTCGTTTAAACGAATCGCAACCCGAGTTTGGGCAACTGCTTAAATACAGCGACATTATGGCAACCTTCGCAAGCCCAATTATTATGCTGTTTCTCGGCGGTTTCTTTTTGGCGATGGCGGCAACTAAGTATCGATTGGATGTCAACTTAGCTCGGGTATTACTCAAGCCATTTGGTCAGAATCCTAAATACGTCATGCTTGGCTTAATGCTGATCACGGGCGTTTTTTCGATGTTTATGTCCAATACTGCAACTACTGCGATGATGCTTTCTATTTTGGCGCCCGTTATTGCTGTGTTTGGGCCGAAAGATCCGGGACGGATAGCGTTTGCTCTGTGTATTCCTGTTGCAGCTAATATTGGCGGGATAGGAACCCCTATCGGAACACCGCCAAATGCCATCGCTCTTAAATATCTCGTCGGTGACAATCTCATTACTTTTGGTGAATGGATGGCGTTTGGTGTGCCGTTTGTGGTTGTCATGATGGCATTGTCGTGGTTTTTAATTTGCTCACTATACAAAGCTGATCAGCAACGAATTGAGCTGACGATTAAAGGCAAATTCCTTAAGACTCCCAAGGCTTTGGTGGTGTATATCACTTTTGCCGCGACCATATTGCTCTGGTTGGTGGGGGATTTACACGGTATGAACTCGTATACCGTGGCTTTAATTCCCGTCGCAGTATTCTCAGTAACAGGGATCATCAACAAAGAAGATTTGAAAAAGATATCTTGGGATGTGCTCTGGCTGGTATCCGGTGGTATCGCTCTGGGTCTGGCGTTAGATAAAACAGGGTTAGCCGCTCTGGTTGTTCACAGCATTCCTTTCGGTGATTTTTCGCCTTACGTGGTGTTGTTTGGTGCTGCGTTGTTATGTCTGCTAATGGCAAACTTTATGTCTCATACTGCGACCGCAAACTTACTTATGCCGATAATGGCAGCATTGGGCGCTTCAATGACATCTCTTAGCGCACTAGGTGGTGAAGTTACGTTGATTTTAGTGGTGACCTTTGCTGCCTCTTTGGGCATGTCGTTACCGATCAGTACACCTCCTAATGCTTTGGCTCATGCTACTGGTTACGTGCAAAGTAACCAGATGGCAAGAGTTGGTGTTGTACTTGGACTCGTAGGGGTGTTGTTGAGTTTTGTCATGGTTGCGGCTTTGAATGTGATCGGATTCATCGGTTAGTCGGCAAATAGCATGAATGAACAAGAACGCACGCTTGTAGAGCGTTACTTCAGAAACATTGAGAGAACGATAACCCTGTCAGCGGGCAGTAAAGTGATTCAGCAAGACGGTTACAATGACCGACTTTACTATGTCCATTCTGGTGAACTGGTGGGGGATTTTGAAGAGTATGAAGGTCGCCATGTAAAGGTGTTTTCTGCATCAAAAGGCGCGTTTATTGGCGTACACAGTTTCTTTTCTGGAACATGGACGGCTTCTTCAACGGTTGTGGCTCAAACGGAAGTAAAACTCAGTTGGATAGACAGGCACTGTGAAGCCGTAGAGGTAGAAAAATTCGGCCCACTCAGTACTCAATTTATGCCGGTCATTGTTGCGGAGTTAAATCGTCGCCAGCGTCGAGCGCATCAGGAAGCGGTAGAAAAAGAGAAAGCGTTGGAAAAACTGCACTCCGCAGAACAGATGACCACATTGGCACAGTTAGCTGCGGGCATTTCTCACGAGCTAAACAATGCAATAGGTGTAGTTAGCAGTAAGAGCGAACGTCTTGAAAGCCTTTTTATGGAACTGTTGGAAGAGGTTCATCCCGAGGCCAGCCAGTTCTTTGATTATGGATTAATGCATGGTCAAAAAGTCTCTTCCAGTGAAGCTAGACGGCGAGGATTGATACTAGAACGTAAGTATCAACTTCCTAAAAACGTTGCGAGAGAACTTGCACGCGCCGTACCGGAAGACGAACTGTCTTCTCATTGGATAAGTAACGCGAATCTCGCCATTCGTTACTGGCAAATGGGCAGGGATTTACACGATTTACGTGTGGCGTCGAGCCACACTGTAGGCATTGTGAAGTCCGTTAAGCAGCTTGCAAGAAGTGAAGTCAATCTCAATGAAGAGCTAGACATTAACGACACAATAAACCGAGCGCTGACCCTTTTGCAAAGCGACTTGCGTAGAGTTTCAGTAAGAATGAGACCGGGCAATTTACCTAAGTTAAAAGGATCGCAAACAGAATGGGTTCAGGTGTGGGTCAACATCGTTAAGAACGCTTGTGATGCCATGATGGTGACGCCGGAGCCAAGATTAGATATCCAAACCAAATATAGTAAGCATCGTCTTCTCGTCACCTTGACCAATAACGGGCCTGAAATCGATGAAGCGACAAGGCGGAAAATCTTTCAACCAAGCTTCACTACTAAGAAAGATGGGTTGTCGTTTGGTTTAGGTTTGGGGTTGTCTATCGTTAAGCGAATCGTTTCAAGTTATGGCGGAAGTATCGCGGTCAAAAGCGATCAAGACGCAACCATTTTCAGAATAAAGTTACCAGTAGAGGATGACCATGGAGAAACTTAATATCATATGCGTGGATGACCAGAGGGAAGTGCTAAGCGCAGTGTTACAAGACCTAGAGCCTCTCTGCTTCTGGCTGAATATCGAAGACTGTGAGTCAGCCTCTGAAGCGTTAGAACTTATGGATGAACTCGATGCTAACGGCGAGTATGTTGCTTTGGTGATCTCAGACCATGTTATGCCAGAAAAAACAGGTGTTGAACTCCTTACAGAAATTAGTGCAGATGCTCGTTTTACCTATACTAAAAAAGTTCTGCTCACCGGACAGGCAACCCATTCTGACACTATAAATGCAATTAATAGTGCTGGTATTAATCGCTACTTTGAAAAGCCTTGGGGCACAAGAGAGTTAGTGGAATGTGTCAGAACATTAGTCACTGAGTTCATATTTGATAAAGGTCTTGATTATACTGAATGGCAGAGTAATTTAGACCAGTCTGTTGTTTTGAATCGACTGCGTTAAGGGTTGTTTTTTTACGACCAAGTGGGCATAACTTCAAATTGGTAAAGTGTATATATACGCGCCTTGTGTAACATTTTGTTTATTGGTTAGTTTGAGAATAATTCTTATTTTATTGATCACCTCTAATGCTTTTGGACTAAAATTGAACTGAGCGAAAGGAGGTAATTATGCCTAAATATGTTATCGAGAGAGAAGTTGAAGGTGCCAGTAATCTTACACCGAAAGAACTTCAGGATATTGCTCAAACATCTTGTGGAGTACTGCAGCAACTTGGCCCTAAAATACAGTGGCAAGAGACCTATGTTACTCCCAACAAAATCTATTGCGTTTTTATAGCGGAAAATAAAGAACTCGTCCGTAAGCATGCTGAAATGGGAGGATTCCCAGCCAACCAAATTAACGAAGTAACATCTGTTATAGACCCAACTGCTGCTGAGGTAGCTTAGTGGGGCAGTAAACGTTCGTTAATTTATTTTAAGTACTCCTGAACTTTAATGGTTAATGTTTAGGAGTGCTCATACCTCATTACCTTTGTCTACTAATGTATCCAATCAGAACACTCTATCCGTCTGATATCCCGCCAATTCTTTAAGTCACTCGCATAAATCCATGTGCATTTAAGTGCGTATTTATCAATGGCGTATATTCGCTAAGTGTTTAACGCTAAGAGGATATACCGATGATTAGATACTGCAAGCGTTGCAAAGCTCCGACAGAGCATAAAGAGAGTTTAGTGCGCAAACCGTCGAGTTATGATCGAGACAAATCTATAGCTGGGCGTTGCATGTTGTTGATACATGAATTCATCAACGGCGGTCACTACTACAACATGAACCGCTATGTCACCTGCACAATCTGCGGCAAAAAAGTACTTGAAAATATGGGAAACGAGTTTGAGTGAGTTTTTTGCGCAATAAAATTACTTAGAAATTAGAAATGGAGGAATCAACTTGTATATATGGAATATTAACCAGTTAAAACAGGATATTAAACGTAACCAACTAACGGAAACAGATCGCTTTATCTATCTGTTCATATACTTGCTTTTTATGACCATCACTATAGAAATCTTGAGCTTCGCTCCTGACAGATACGAATTTAATGAGTGGTATCTGACGAGTTTTATAGCGAATTTAATCATACTCTTCATTGGTACTTACGCAACGTACCATGTTAATGGTGGCAATAACGGTTTTGATTTTCTAGGAAAATATTTCAGCTTAGGTTTTGTCGTTACAGTTCGTTTTATAGTGTTTTTGATACCGATAGCGTTTGTTAATTCGTTGGTGTTTTCCACCCATCTAGAGTCAGGAAAAACTTTTTCTACTGAAGGTTTGGAAACGATGTTGTATATCATCTGGAATGCACTTTTATACTGGTATCTGTATAAACAGTTCAAAGACATACAAAATTAAATTACGGAAATCTCTTGTAGAAATACAAGTCATTGGGTTCAGGTGAGCACAAAAACGTCACCGCCTTTTCATGTGCTCATCACGCCCATTTTATTGTTAGGCACACTGCACCTTGCGTTGTTGATTTGCAATATAGGCGTCAAACAGTATCAAACCAACAAACGAACAAGTGATAGCGCCTAAGCACAGAAGCAACGGAGCTTTAAACCCAAAATACTGTGAAATAATACCCATGGTGCTTGTTCCGATCATAGTGCCAACCAGCATTGCATTAGTATAAAACGCCGAAGCTTTACCTACGGCAGTTGGTGCAAAATCTTGCATGATGGTAATGCCTAAACCAACAAAGATGCCAAAAAAGAGCCCATTCAAAATCTGCAAAGCCAAGAAGATGTTTATTGACGTATTGAAATACATACCAAGGTAAAAAGCGGCACCGGCCACAAATCCAAACCGTATCACTTGGCTTTTCCCAAAGCGCTGTGCCCAGCCAACAGCTAATAGCATCGCGGGTATTTCGACCGCCGCTGTTATTCCCAATAAGATGCCAGGGAAAGATTTTGATAAACCGAGTTCATGAGTCATAAAGAGTGGCATTGCATTGATGTAAGTGCTGTTAGCAATGTTAGCGATAAGTATGACAACCCCAAGAAACCAGACAGCTGAAGGCAGCTTGATTTTAGGCTTGTTTTTAACTTTGTCTGATTCCATGACAGGCATTTGGAACAAGAATGCAATCCAAATAATCACAAAACCGGCTATAGCGGCTGAAATATAGAAATTGTTATCGAAACCAAATTGGTCGACAGAAAAAAAAGCTAAAGGTGGGCCAAATATCCAAAGAAAAGAAACGGCAGAGCGCATTTGAGAATTGAGTTTGGCGCTGTTTTTTCCGGTTGAATCTGCATAGCGTCTTATCACGGTCAAGATAAGAGGAATAGAGCTTGAAGCCACGGGCATTAAGAGGCAGCCAATAACGATAGCATGCCAAAACTCTGTTGCGAGAGAAAACATGATGGCCGCAGAAAAAATACCAGCAAGTGATAGCAATAAGAGAAACTTGCTTGGCACACCTTTATCAATCAATCCCGTTAGTTTCTGGCTGACAATAATCGTCATCAATGCAGTTAGGGATGTATAGAGGCCAATAAGCGCTGGTTCCGTGTGAAGTTCACTAACAAGGAACAAGCTCATTATGGGCATAATAAAAGAAAAAGCGAGTGCGGTCAGTCCATTGATAGCGAACAAAACCGGAGTTTGGCTTTTAAACAACGTTTATCTCCTTTTGAGTGAGATTAGTGATATGCACCATTTAACACTCCGATAAGTGGCAGGTTTATGAGCTTGCGAGCAAATCTCTCATAAGTATTATGCTGTTAATGTATGCGAAATTTCGATTGAAGTTCAATCAACTAAGAACTGATTTACACGACTAATTTCTGCAAGTGCGATTTGGTCAGCTTCTGTTGCTACAGGTGCGTTGTCAATTTCAAACCAATCAACAGCGTCCGCTTCTAATGGAACAATTACACCTTCCCATTCGGTGATAACGTAATAGTGCAAAAGCTGTAGTTCAATCGTTGGATGATAGAGTGAACAGAGATATTTCGCATTTCTTGGTGTCACATTGAGTTCTTCTTTTAGTTCTCGTAATAATGCTTGCTGTTGGGTCTCACCAGCTTCTAAATGACCGCCGGGTATTGCGATCATACCGGGATCGGTTTCTTTTAATTTTGAGCGATGCTCTAATAAAACTTTCTTACCTTTCAATAAGATAAATGACACACATTCAAATACTTCCATTCTTATTTCCACGTGATAATCCTTCGGATAGTTGAAAAGCATAGCATGATCATCATGTGTCGATGAGAGGGTTATAAAAAAATAGTGTTTATTGTTATCTGGTGAAAAAAAATATTAGGATCTTAAAACATAAAAACTTATTTGATCGAAAGAATGAACTAAATAAAAGAGTTGTTTCTATATAATTGATTTGATTATCGAAAGAGTAATCGCTCTAAAATAAGTTATTTGTTTTTATGGAAATAAAATAAGTAGATTTCTGTCACAGCCTTTCTATATGATAAACGCTATATGTCATGTATAAGCAGTTTCTAAATTTAGTTAGCTTATTGTTTATATTGATTATTAAAATAAAAATAAATTCATCTCGTCGAACGGCAATATTCTTATAATCAATAACTTAAGGACATTAGAGATGTACCATTCTTTTTCGTACACTCCGACATTGCTTGTCATAGACGATATCCCCGAAAATCTCAGCTTGATGTATAAGCTGTTAAAAGATGATTACAAAGTTAAAGGCGCCAATAGTGGCGACAAAGGTTTATCAATCGCCGCTAACGATAAACCAGACTTAATTTTGCTTGATGTCATGATGCCTGATATGGATGGCTTTGAAGTATGTTCGTACTTAAAAGAGAATCCTTCAACCAAAGATATTCCCGTTATATTTATCACTGCAAAGAACGAAAGTATTGATGAAAGAAAAGGGCTTGAGTTAGGGGCTGTAGACTACATCACGAAGCCTATCGTGCCTGAAATCGTCAAGGCACGGGTTAGAACTCATTTATCTTTAAAAATGGCCTCAGATCTCCTTAAGGGGGAAAATGAGTCATTAGAAAAAGAGGTTCAAAAGAGAACTCAAGAAAGTATTAAGCAAATTGAAGATTTACATGTCATTCAGGATATCGCGTTTAACGCGATGATCTCGCTTGCTGAGACTCGTGACAACGAAACGGGCAATCACATTCGTCGCACACAATTATATATTAAACTCCTAGCTGAACGTCTACGTTTAGACCCTAAGTATGCCAATCAATTGGACGACAACACTATCAACTTACTCTTTAAATCCGCACCCTTACACGATATAGGAAAAATAGGCATTCCAGACCATATATTGATGAAGAAAGGAAAGTTAACAGAAGAAGAGTTTGAGATCATGAAAACTCATACCACTATTGGGTTTGAAGCGATCAATAAGGCTGAAGAGAACAATGGTAAAGTGATGAGTTTTCTCCGTGTTGCTAAGGAAATTGCACATTCTCACCATGAAAAATGGGATGGTAGCGGTTATCCGGAAGGATTGTCGGGCGAAGATATACCACTTTCGGCACGACTGATGGCTATTGTTGATGTTTATGATGCATTGATCAGTAAGCGTATATATAAACCGGCCTTTAGTCATGATGAAGCCATCAAAATGATCAGCAGTGAAAGTGGCGCTCATTTTGATCCAACCATCGTTGAAACATTTATGGATATTCAAGAGGATATCCATTCAATCGCCATACGTTACGTGTGATTTGCTATGAATAAAGAAAACCAAATAAGTGTACAAGCCTGGGTATGGCGCTCCATGGTCAAAACCGGAATCATTCCATTGATTCTGGTCGAACTTCTGTTAGTTACCATTTATCTGATCAGTAATCATTTCATTAGTTCAGACAACATGAACTACATTCGCTCACAGGTTAATAATGAACTGTATATCACTTCCTCTATCGAAAGTGATGTAGTGCGAGAACGTATAAATTCAGTATCTCGACTTGCAGAAATATACAGAAATGAAACTCAACGAGTTCTCAAGGAATCACTGCATCCTGATGATGTAGATATGTCAAATTTGGCATTCAGTGATAACGGTGTGTTGCATACCAAAGACGACAAAGGTGGTTCGGCCTCCTTTTATTCAGCCTTCACAGAAAATAATGAGAAGGATTTGGATAAAATATTTAAACTCGCCAAATTAGACTCTTTAATGAAAGAGATTAAAAATAGCGATCCATTTATTGCTGCCGTCTATTTCAATAGTTGGGATTCTTATAATCATATCTACCCTTGGTTCCAAACCTTGGATCAATATCCAGCGGATATGAATATCCCAGAATACAATTTCTATTATTTGGCTATGGATAAATACAATCCAGAAAGAGAAGTGGTTTGGACCGAAGTTTATATCGACCCTGCAGGGCAGGGTTGGATGACTTCAGCGATTGCACCAGTGTATAACGGTGACAAGTTGGAAGGCGTCATTGGTATAGATATTACTGTAGATACTATTGTAAAAAACATACAAAACTTGATTGTTCCTTGGAATGGCTATGCCATTCTTGCAAACAGCGAAGGAACTATCATGGCGCTGCCTCCAAAAGGAGAACAGGACTTTAATATTAAGGAACTGAAACAACATAACTATGAAAGCGCGGTCACGCATGAGATGTTCAAGCCTGAAGACTTCAACCTGTTCAAAAGGCCAGACACAAAATCATTGCAGCCTCAATTTGATGGTCAGAGTCAGGGACTGACTAAGCTAGTGCTTAACAATGAAAACAAGCTGGTCTCTTGGGTGACCATTCCGGAAACAAACTGGAAATTGCTGTTCGTTGTTGATGAAAATGAAATGTATCGTGAATCGATGGCGTTGAAAGAAAAATACCAAGGTATCGGTTACATCATGATTATGGGTTTGATCGGTTTCTATATCCTCTTCTTAGCTTTTACTTGGATGGTATCAAAGCGGATGAGCGAATCAATTGCCGCTCCTCTATCTCAAATCAGAAATATGTTTAACAAGATGAGTTCGGGTAACTTCGATGTTTCTCATGAACAATTTAACCTCAAAGAGTTAAATGACACTGCCAATGCAACCATAATAATGGGCGGTCGATTAGGTAAATTAACGAATGAGCTGAAAACCGCAAAGATAGAGGCTGAAGAAGCGAATATTGCTAAGAGCCAGTTTATTTCTAATATCAGTCATGAAATCAGAACGCCGATGAACTCGATCTTGGCCTTGTCAGATATGTTACTGGCGAGCAATGTTAATCGTGACCAACAAGACTCTCTGACTAGGATTAAAAAATCTGGTGAGCATTTACTCTTAGTGATTAATGATGTTTTAGATCTATCAAAGATTGAATCTGGGCACCTAAATATTGAAAAAATCCCTTTCAGTATTTACTCGATTGCACAAGATATATATGAGCTGTTTGAAGCAAAAGTCACCACCAAAGGTCTGGGTTTCCACTTTGATGTAGAAGAAAAGATTCCAACTTTGATCGGCGATCCGTTGCGCATCAAGCAAGTTTTACTCAATTTTATCAGCAACGCCGTTA
The DNA here is from genome assembly GCF_021726015.1 of Vibrio sp. A1-b2. Taxonomy (NCBI): domain Bacteria; kingdom Pseudomonadati; phylum Pseudomonadota; class Gammaproteobacteria; order Vibrionales; family Vibrionaceae; genus Vibrio; species Vibrio sp. A1-b2. The sequence goes on along the minus strand of NZ_JAKKCI010000001.1, from coordinate 28,202 downwards.
AGTTTACGGCTCAGGGTGACATCAATATCCACATTTATGTTACTGCGACTCTAGTCGGTAAGAAGAAAGTCCGTATCGAAGTAAAAGATACAGGGATCGGTTTAACGAACGAAGAACAACAAAAAATCTTCGAAAGCTTTCAACAGGCTGATGCTTCAACCACTCGAAAATACGGTGGTACTGGCTTAGGTCTGACAATCTCTAGAAGTATCGCTCAATTGATGGACGGTGAGATCGGCGTTGATAGTAAGACAGGAGAAGGGAGTACATTTTGGTTCGAAGTTACCTTAGATACGAGTTTTGATATCAATCCTGAGCAACATAACAATTCAATGCGTCTAAGCAATCTTGACTACAAATCTAAGTTTCAAGAGTCAGATGCTGAAATATTGGAAGAAGTCGATTTAGAAATGCTAATTGAAAAACTTAACTGTCTGAATCAACTGTTAAATGATAACAATCTTGCTGCTGAAGATTACTTCCTACAGCAAAAAGCTTACTTCGACAAAGTTGTGCCAAATTGCAGTAACCAGTTGGCAGCGTTCATTTCTAGTTGCGACTATACCAGTGCACTTGTCGCTACGGACAGAATTGAAAAATCTCTAAAAGAGAAAGGGTTATTAAACAACGATTGTTGTTAACTTCCATCGAGGTTTAAGCAAGGCAGTGACTGGATTTACCGGCGCTGCCTTTTATTCTCTGCCGTTTTTATTTTCTGTTACTTTTACAATAGTTAATGGTTTACCGATGTTGAATACACATTAATTATGACTGTTCCCATCAGAATAAAACTTATACCAACGATGGCGTAAATATCGAGTTTTTGCCCATAGACAAGCCAAGATATACTGGCAACCAGAACAATCCCTATTCCACACCAAATAGCGTAAGCGACGCCTAGAGACATAGTATTAACCGTTACCGATAAAAAGTAGAAGGCGAGTGCATAGGTAATCAGCACGCCCGCAGTAACAGAGGGGGAGGTAAACTGATGAGTTCTAGGCAGATAGGATGTCGCGATGACTTCTAACAAAATAGCGATCATTAATGTCGCTAGAGGTGGCAGAGCAAGCATGAGTGTTCCGATAACATTAAAAGGTTGGTTACGCGAATAATATGCCCACAATATTGCGTTTTTTTTAATTCAGAACAGTAAGTGAAGCAAATACTTAGATTTAGTATCGACTAGAAAAGCTTGTGTGCAATAAGGCCGTTAACGCTTTGGTGTTGGCTCTTTAATCGTATAAAGCTTAGTTTTGTGCTCTTCACATGTCGTTTCACAGTTGCACACCTTATCAACTCCCACATTTGACAGGCCACCACAGCTACCTTGTATTGGTTTTCGTTTTGCCATAACACCCAGTGTCATGAGTAAAACAAAAAGAATAAACGCACCGAATGTGATTAGGTAAATCATGTTGGCCAGCTCCTATTAAAGATGAATTTTATGAATGCTGCGCAGATTTCTTAGAGTCTTAGCATCAAGGCGGCTTTCTTTAGGTTCCCATTTAAAGGAAGAACCAGTTTGCTTACCCTTACAACAAGTATGGACCTTATTGCGTTTATTGACGGAAGGTTTTGCATAACTTAAGTCCTCTACGGGTACTAGCTGAGAAAAATCCAACGCATGAATATCAGCGCCTCTGTTAAGGCGGAATACTTTTATTCCCTGATCAAATAAAGTTGAAAGCATCGCTTCACCGATGTTTTTAATAATCACAGCGCCAACATTATGAGCAGTGAATAGAGAAAGCATCTGAGTCTTCTTACCACAGGTTTTTGCCTTTATCGTAGGCGTCAAATCAATGGTTTGTTCGTGCTTTGTAACATCATCTACAAGCAAGAACTGAGGTGCTTTCGAATAGTGATTAAACAGCTTGTCGTTACAGATAGGGATAGCGTATTTCATAAAATTGTCCTCACGAGTAAATGACCTTCCCCGTTAAATGAAGATTTTACAGAGTTGTTAAATCTTCACATGATTTGACATGTAAAACAGGGGATACAGAGGATAGTGAACTCATAAATAGCATATGCCAATTATTTTAAGTGCAATTTAAGTATTCAAATTTTGTTCATTTACAGGTATAACAAGGATCTCTGCGTCATCGTCTTCAAAAATCTTTCATCTTATGTGGATGATTTATATGTGATTAAATGCATTCATATATGAATCAAATGCTATCGAAATGTGATCTGTATTGCCCCTAAAACGCGAAATAAGTCTCGCTGTTACACTATGTTACGTACGAGGTCTGTTTTTGCATGTGGCCTCAAACAATTTAAACAAACCGTTACAATTGTTAATTGGCGCTAACAAAATCCTATCTGGCTCACACAATTCATCCTGTTAATCAATATACTTCAATGCGTAAACGTTTTCATTGGAATGGTAAACGTTTCCCTACACGTATATTAATAAGATAAATAGGACACTTACATGAGAAAGCTAACTGCACTTGCTATGTTAACTGCTGGTATGGGTTTCGCTACGCAAACTCTAGCTGACACCACTTTGGGTTTCACAATCTACAAATACGATGACAACTTCATGTCTGTAGTTCGCCAAGCTATCGAAAAAGAAGCTGCTGGCGACAAAGACGTTCGTCTTCTAATGAACGACTCTCAAAACAGCCAATCAATGCAAAACGACCAAGTTGACGTTATGTTGGCTCGTGGCGTTCAAGCGCTTGCTATCAACCTTGTAGACCCAGCTGCAGCACCTTCTATTATTAGCAAAGCGAAAATTGATGATGTACCAATTGTTTTCTACAACAAAGAACCAAGTGCAGCAGCACTAGCAAGCTACGATAAAGCTTACTATGTAGGTACTGACTCTAAAGAATCTGGCGTTATCCAAGGCGATCTAATTGCACAACACTGGAAAGCAAACTCATCTTGGGACAAAAACGGTGATGGCGTACTTCAATACGTAATGCTAAAAGGTGAACCTGGCCACCCAGATGCAGAAGCTCGTACTACTTATTCTGTTAAGCAAATCAACGAGAACGGTATCAAAACTGAAGAGCTTCACATGGATACTGGTATGTGGGATACCGCAATGGCTAAAGATAAAATGGATGCATGGTTATCTGGCCCTAACGGTAGCAAAATTGAAGTTGTTATCGCAAACAACGACGGCATGGCAATGGGTGCAATCGAAGCACTACGTGGCGCTGGCCAAAAAATCCCAGTATTCGGTGTTGACGCTCTAGCTGAAGCTCTAGCTCTAGTTAAGTCTGGCGAAATGGCTGGTACTGTACTAAACGATGCAACTTCTCAAGCGAAAGCAACATTCGAACTAGCTCGTAACCTAGCTGAAGGTAAATCAGCAACTGAAGGCACTCAGTGGGAAATGCAAGACAAAATTGTTCGCGTTCCTTACGTAGGTGTTGATAAATCAACTCTTGAGTAACAGACGTTATAATTAGGGGGCGCCCAGCCCCCTATATTTACCCGTTAATATCTTAATTAGTACTTATTCATTGATAATTATTAATTGATATTTATTGGTTTCAAATTAAAAACAATTAAGTGATGCCATGGTAGATCAAACACATGAATTCCTGTTAGAGATGACAGGGGTGAGTAAATCATTTCCAGGTGTAAAGGCATTAGATAAAGTTAATTTAAAAGTTCGACCGCACTCAATTCACGCATTAATGGGTGAAAATGGAGCGGGTAAATCGACGCTATTAAAATGTCTATTTGGAATTTACGAAAAAGATGAAGGCGATATTATTTTCTTAGGAAAACATATTAACTTCTCCTCTTCTAAAGAAGCATTAGAATCTGGCGTGTCCATGGTTCACCAAGAATTAAACCAGGTTAAACAATGTTCAGTAATGGATAATATCTGGCTTGGTCGCTATCCAAGAAAAGGTTTATTTGTTGATCACGATAAAATGTATCGAGATACAAAAGCCATTTTCGAAGAGTTAGATATTAATATTGATCCTAGAGTTAAAGTAGCGACTTTATCTGTGTCTCAAATGCAGATGTTGGAAATTGCGAAAGCATTCTCTTACGACGCAAAAATAGTGATCATGGACGAGCCAACTTCTTCTCTAACAGAAAAAGAAGTTAATCACTTATTTACCATTATCAATAAGCTGAAGGATAAAGGCTGTGGTGTGGTATATATCTCTCACAAAATGGAAGAGATATTCTCTATCTGTGATGAAATTACTATTCTACGTGATGGTCAATGGGTTGATACTCGCCCATTGAAAGGCCTAGATATGGATAAGATCATCGCGATGATGGTAGGCCGAGAACTCACAAACCGTTTCCCTGAGAAGACTAACGTTCCTAAAGAAGTCATCTTAGAAGTTAATAACCTGACAGCGTTGAACCAGCCTTCAATTCAAGACGTCTCGTTTGAACTTAGAGCGGGCGAAATTCTAGGTATAGCAGGTCTTGTTGGTTCACGTCGTACAGATATCGTTGAAACGATTTTTGGTATTCGTGAAAGAAGTGAAGGGCACATTGTTCTTCATGGGCGTGAAATGAAAAACCGTGATGCACATGAAGCAATTCGCAATGGTTTTGCATTGGTAACTGAAGAACGTCGTTCAACAGGTATTTACGGTAACCTCGATATTACTTTTAACTCATTGGTTGCAAACGTTGATGAGTATAAAACGAAATCTGGTTTATTAAGTAATAAAAAGATGAAGAGTGATACTCAGTGGGTAATTGATTCGATGAGTGTTAAAACACCAACGCATCAAACTCATATAGGCTCACTATCAGGTGGTAACCAACAAAAAGTTATTATTGGACGCTGGTTATTAACTCAGCCGGAAATATTAATGTTGGATGAACCAACTCGTGGTATCGACGTGGGTGCGAAATTTGAAATTTACCAACTAATGTTGGAGCTCGCGAAGAAAAATAAAGGAATCATTATGATTTCTTCTGAAATGCCAGAGTTATTAGGTACTACCGATCGAATTTTAGTAATGAGTAACGGCCGCGCAGCGGGCATCGTGAATACTAAAGAAACCACTCAGACTGAAATATTAGAGCTAGCCTCTCGTTACCTCTAGGGAAACTATTATGGATGCTGTTAAGTCATTTGCATTAAAGCACTTAAAAGAAGGTGCAATTTACGCGGTTCTGTTTATTTTATTAGCGGTTATCGTTATTCAAGAACCATCATTTTTAAGTTTACGAAATTTAAGTAACATTCTAACTCAGTCTTCCGTGCGCGTAATTATTGCGCTTGGTGTTGCGGGTCTTATCGTTACACAAGGTACCGACTTATCTGCTGGTCGCCAGGTGGGTTTAGCGGCGGTTATATCAGCAACCTTGCTACAGTCGATTGAAAACGTGAACAAAGTGTTCCCAAGTATTGGTGACGTTCCAATCGTAGCGGTTATCCTTTGTGTATGTTTTATCGGCGCAATCATTGGTCTAGTGAACGGTGTGATCGTTGCTTACTTGAAAGTAACACCTTTCATCGCAACACTGGGTACTATGATCATCGTTTATGGTATTAACTCTCTTTACTACGACGCAGTAGGTGCATCACCAATCGCGGGCTTTGACGAACGCTTTACAGTGTTCACCCAAGGCTTTATTCGGTTAGGTGGATTCCGATTCTCGTACATAACCTTCTATGCCATCATCGCTGTAATATTCATGTGGATACTATGGAACAAGACAGTATTTGGTAAAAACATCTTCGCAGTTGGTGGTAACCCAGAAGCTGCAAAAGTATCAGGTGTAAACGTACCAATGACTCTACTAAAAGTGTACGCACTTTCAGGTGTCTTCTATGCCTTCGGTGGTATGTTAGAAGCGGGTCGTATCGGTAGTGCAACCAACAACTTAGGTTTCTTGTACGAACTTGATGCAATCGCAGCCTGTGTGGTCGGTGGTGTGTCATTTGCTGGTGGTGTTGGTAGTATTGCTGGCGTAGTAACGGGTGTTCTCATCTTCACCGTTATCAACTACGGTATGACTTACATCGGTGTTAGCCCTTACTGGCAGTACATCATCAAAGGTTCAATCATCGTATTCGCGGTAGCATTGGACTCAATGAAGTACGCAAACAAGAAATAAGATTAATTTTCTATTCGTACTTAGCGCTGCCTCGGCAGCGCTTTTTTTATCTCAAGAAAGGTAACCCAGTTCAACAATACTAAAAGACTTGAGTTAAGGTGATGAGTAACGCTCTTGACTCATCTTGCTTCAATGCACTAATCTACGACCATCATTTCTTCAGGAGATTACGCCAATATGAATAACTAAACCTGTTATCCATTTTTCATTTTATTTTTTGGATTCACAGGGTTAGTAGGCGTAGCTCACTTTCCGATATTTTATTGCGACCATGTTTTAGGGAAATACCTAGCCTGAATCTGTGTGTTTGCAACGATCTCATCTCTAGATATTTATGCTACGGCCTTTGTCCCTGTTATACAGGAGGCAATTTATGCCAGTTTTACAAGCAAACAATGTAAGCTTTCAATTTGATAACGGAGAGGTGTTGTTTCAGCAAGTCTCATGCTCCATGACTAAGCAGCGTGTTGGGTTAGTCGGACGCAATGGTATTGGAAAATCGATACTCGCATCGCTGCTATGCGGAGAGAAACAGCCCTCCAGTGGCAGCGTATCAGCACCTAAATCATACGCGGTTTATCGTCAGCAACCCTCACATCTATTGTCGGGTGACTTAACGATTGCCCACTTTTTAGGTAAAGACGACGTACTGAAAGCACTAAAGCAGGTTCAATCTGGGGATTGTTCTGAGCACTTGTTCGACACTATCGGGGAACAATGGGACATTTCAGCGCGTCTCAGTCAGCAACTCAAGCATTTGGGTTTACCACCAGAGCCAGATTTTCCTTGCGCTCAGCTAAGTGGCGGGCAATTGGCTCGATTACAACTTTGGCAACTGTTGGAAAGCGACGTTGAGTTGTTAATTCTTGATGAACCATCCAACCACCTTGATAGTTATGCAAAGCAGTGGTTAATTGACTCAATGCGCGTTTTCGACGGCGCTATTTTACTTATCAGCCATGACCGCGAGTTGCTCCGGGAAATGGAAGAAATTTGGGAACTATCAGGGTTAGGTTTGCAGGTGTTCGGTGGCAATTACGATATTTACGCTGAACAGAAACACACCGAGCTGCAAGCGGTAGAGCGACAGCTCGCGAGTATTGATAAGCAGAAAAAGAAACTAGAAGAACAAGCACAGCGAAATCGGGAAAAGGCGGAACAAAGAGCAGCACAAGGCAACAGGCTACGGAAGGAGGCCAGTCAGCCTAAAATTTTACTTGATGGTAAGAAAGACAAAGCAACGGCGAGCGCAGCAAATCGCAATAAAAATGAGCAGCAGCGTCAAACTTATCTGCAAGAGAAAGAACAGACGTTAAAAGCCAGACAGGAGCTAATGAAAGAGCAAAAGCTTTATCTGGCTGACAGCCAAACCCGCTTGCGAAAGGTAGTGTCAGTGCTTGAAGGTGTATTGCCTTTTGGTTGCTCTCAGCCCATCACGCTGCAAATCTACGCTGATAACAAAATCCACCTCACTGGCAGAAATGGTTGTGGTAAATCTACCTTTTTGAAAACGCTATTAGGTCAGTTCTCACTTAGCCAAGGGGAGCTGCAATTAAATACGCCCTTATATTATCTTGATCAGCACTTCGGAACGATTCAGCCTGATCTGTCGATGCTGGAGAACTTGACCGAGCACTGTCACGGTATGAAAGAACATGATGCCCGAACCTTACTCGCCGGGATTGGATTCCGTCGTGACAGTGTATTTCGTTTAGGGAATACGCTTAGTGGTGGTGAAAAGATGAAGTTGGCTATGTTGATTGTTAGCCATCAACAGGAGCAGCCTTTGTTGTTACTTGATGAACCCGACAACCACCTCGATCTCGATTCGAAAATTATGCTAGCCAAGGCTTTATCGAATTACCGAGGAGGTTTTATTCTCGTTAGCCATGATTATGACTTTGCCATTGAGTCCGGTGTGAATCGGCAAGTGAGTTTGTAAGCCTTGCACATTATGGGATAGACGCTTTGGAGCAGCGTGGTGTTGCTCCATTTTCAGATAGTAAGCTTGCTACAGCTAGTTATTCAGTTCAGGCTCGCTCATAGTTGTGTCACATAATCAGTGTGTCAAAGAGTCTATACTGTCGCTTTTGTTACCTTGTGCAATAACAACAGAAGTACAACTGAGGAGTGGTTGTGGATGTAATCAAAAGATTAGAGAAGATGATGACAATGGATGAATCGAGTTGGCATCGACATTCAAATCCATGGAGTGTTTATAGTCGCTTTTCTGTTTTGCCTATCATCTCTCTCGCATTTTGGTCACGGGAATGGATAGGGGGTTATTCAGTAATTGCGATTCTACTTTCTTTCTTATGGGTGTGGGTTAACCCAAGACTATTTGGCGTTCCCGAGAAAACGAACAACTGGGCTTCAATGGCTACGTTTGGCGAGCGCATCTATTTGAAAAGAAAGGTTGAGCCGATACCTCAGCACCATATCAAACCAATTTTAATCCTGCAGTCGTTAACGTCTTTAGGGATACCTGTATTTATCTACGGCTTGTGGAGTTTAGATCTAAGCTTTGTGTTAGCAGGAAACCTTTGGATAATGGTCTTCAAAGCTTGGTTTGTTGACCGTATGGTTTGGTTATACCTTGATATGAAAGAGACCAATCCTGAATACTCTAGCTGGCTTAAATAAAGTCAGCCAATACTATCTCAAATATCCTAGAGCCTATTCGGTCGAACGTGTGTCGATTGAGAACTTCAGCTCAACTACCGAGAAGGGTTCGGTAGTTGATTGCTGCTTGCTTAAGATTACTGGACGTTGTTGACCCATTTATCTGATTTGAACCATTTGTCATGGATACGCTGGTAGGTTCCATCACCTTTAATTTGACGCAGATAATTGTTCAGGAAGTTTAGAAAATCCGGATCTCCCTGACGTATCGCCCAGCCTAGAGGTTCAAAGGTGAAACTTTCATCTAAGTGAATCACTGTATCTTTGTGTTGTGCTTCATACATAGCGTTGTATGGAAAGTCATATACAAAAGCATCAGCCTGTCCATTTGCAATTTGTAGTGCTGCATCGGCAGAAGTTTCGTAAAGATCGATTTTCGCGTTGTATAAGTACTTTTTAGCCGCTTCCGCACCTGTGGTGCCCATTTGGGTTGCGACTGTGTATTGCCCATTATTTAGATCACGGAACGAGTGAACTTTGTCTGTCAGCTTAGGTGAAATTAGTATGGTCTGACCAACTTCAATGTACGGATCGGCGAAGTTTACACTTAAATTACGTTCCGGCGTAATGGTCATACCGCCGATAAAATCGCACTTGCCGGTTTTTAGCGCGGGAATGATGCCATCCCAAGCCGTATTTACCGGAACAAATTTAACGTTGATTGAGCGTGCCATCTGCTTAGCCAAATCGATATCAAATCCAACATAATTTCCATTTTTATCCGTCATTTCGAACGGAATGTAACCAGACTCAAAACAGAACTTAAGCTCTCCTGAATTTAAGATTCCATTCAGTGCCGATTCAGCAGCGTTTGCATTTACTGGGGACAAAAGAGTGAAAAGCGCAACTGAAGAGGCGAATACACCTCGAACTTGTTGTTTAAAAGGTTTTAACTTCATTTTATACATCCAAATATTTCTTATTTTTCTATTGTTGTGTTTGGTCTGAGAACGTCAGACGGTAAAGCCTTTGAATGATGAAGAATTTACGCGAATAATCAATACATTATTCTTTATAAGATATTCTAATTTTATTCCTCTCTTAGATTACATTTGAAAAGTATTCTTAACGGTTAAAAAATGCACGTTTTGGGAGTGGATTATACGACTAGCATCAGGCAGTAACTGAAAGTACTCAAATATTCCTTTGGCTATTGTTAGCTCGATTATTGCGCTTAACGGTTCAGTGCAATACGATATCCAACAAGTTTGAGTGTATGGAGTGGAGTGCTGTGGCAGAAACTGTTCGTGATGTAAACCAGCGTTTTTGGAAGAATAAGGATATTCCTTATTTGACGTTCCGCACTACTTGCAACAGTACACAGAGTTATAAAGCTCACAGCCATTGTGAGCTATCCATTGGCATCATTGAGTCGGGAGAGACCCGACTGTCACTCCCTAATGGAAATATTGTCCTCAAAAAGGGGGACATTATTCTGATAGAACCTAACATTGTTCATGCCTGTAATCCGGTAGGGAATAAGCCTCGCAGCTACCATATGTTATATCTGGATGATGAATGGTGCCGTAAGGTGTTGTCGAAGTTCTACGGGTACGAGGTCACAAGATATTATTGTGAGCAAAAACTGCAGACTGCAATCGAAGGCGATGACAACTTATCCGGTTTAATTTTCAAATTGTTGGATCAGCCATCTCAGAGTGTGGTGACTGAAGTTGAGAGTCGCTTATTGAATTTGGTGAGCCGTTACTGTATGCCACAAACGCACAACGACGATGAAAATGAGTTGGTAGGACAGTTACGCGAGCGACTGCTTCAGGATATTGCTTGTGCGCCTTCGCTGGATCTTGTTTCTCAGGAACTGGGTCGACCCAAAGAAACATTGATTAGACTATTCAAAAAGCAGCTTGGTATTACGCCCAAGTCATTTTTAAACAACAGTCGTATCGAAAAAGCGAAGATCTTACTTAAGTCGGGGATGAACATTGTTGATGTTGCGGCAGAAGTCGGTTTCTCAGACCAAAGTCAGTTGCATCGCACTTTCGTTAACTATACCGCCTCAACGCCACGTCAATATCAGCAAGTAACGTCAATTTTCGACAATAATTGTTAAGTTGGAAAACCTATAGTCTGACGACAGTTTTGGCTATAGGTAAATATTCATGTCACTTTCAACGCTTTTTCCGGTTGCTTTTCCTGCATTGGCGCTGGCTCACTTTGTTGCGCTTTTAAGCCCAGGACAAGACTTTTTCTTAATTGTTGGTCACTCAATTCGTCATAGATTGCAAGGTAGTCGATTTATCTGCCTTGGCGTCGCGCTAGGAAACGCTCTTTACATCGCATTAGCCATACTGGGCTGGACCAACATTCGGGACAATCAGCTCGTTTTTTCCTTTGTGGAAATTTTGGGGGCTATCTATCTTTTGTGGATAGGGCAAAGGTTACTGAAAAGTCAAAAAACAGAGACATTAGTCGAGGCTGAACACGAACAGGAGAAAGCTCCATCGGCTATTAATCAGCTGTTCCTTGGTTTGAATTCAGCATTGCTCAACCCAAAGAATGCTCTGTTCTACATGAGCTTAATGACCGTTATTCTGGGTAGTGAAGTTACATTGATTCAGCAAGTTTCTTGCGGAGTATGGATGTTTTTTGCGGTTTTACTCTGGGATCTATTTATCGCATCCGCGATTGGGCGTCCACGAATTCAAATGCAACTCAAAGCGGTGATACACATTATAGAAAGAGTGGCTGGATTGGTGCTGATCTTCTTTGGAATAACGTTATTTGCTGGTTACTTATCCTAACTGTTCTACCAAAAACGTAGTTTTGATATAGCTACACTTAACCACTTTGCAAATGGTGTGTATCTAAAAGCGAGGTTAAAACCCTCGCTTTTTCCAGAACTGTCCTTCATCGCGGGCAACAACTTTGAATGTTTTCTCGGCAATGGTTTTACCTTCCATTTTTAACGTCATCCGCCATTCGCCGTAGTTGCTCTCTAGTCCGTTAATCGGGCAGAGCACTTGAATCGTGTCGCCAAGATAGAAGTTCCAATCATTACTGCGAACATATACTTCACCATCAAATGGTGCCAGAACTTGTCCTTTCTTGTTGATGATGCCGGGATGATGGATACAAAACTGAAGAAGCTGACCTTTGGCTTTTTTAATATTGACGATAAAACCGAATTCAATCTCTTCCTCTGCGGTAATCACCTGAGTGAACTCTTTAATCTTCGGCAGTTCTTTGGCTTTGGCATCCCAATGGGAATAGATACCATAGGAAGTCATTTCTATCACAGGTGTATGTTTTGCCACAGGCTTATGCTCGTTATTTGAATGTGTGGCGATTTTACTTAAATACCGGATTGTGTTCAAACGACGTCACCAGTAATAAGAAGCGCCCGTTGAAGGGCGCAAACATAGCACAGTGATAAACATCATTTATCAATCAAGAGCGACAGCTAGCGAATAAATCCATATCAGGGTTGTAGGCGTTAGTGCTTACGTCCATGATGCCAAGCAACGAATGGAACACGTTATCTTGTGAGTACTGGTGGCTTGTTGCGTTTCTCTTCAAACAATCTGTTTTTAGATGCTTCTGTTGTTTAAAGCCATCAGACAACCAAACAATAAGCGGCACATGGGTTTGGTTGTTTGGCGCTAGGCCGTAAGGCATACCATGTAAAAACATGCCGTTTTCACCCAAGGACTCACCGTGGTCAGAGATATAAACCAGAGCGGTGTTGTATTTGTCTTGCAGTGCCTTCAACTTATCGATGGTTTGCGCTACTACGTAATCGGTATAAGCGATGGTGTTGTCGTACGTATTGACGATCTGATCGACACTGCAGTTTTCGATATCGCTACGAGGGCAATCCGGTTGAAATGCTCCCATCTCTTTTGGATAACGTTGGAAGTAAGTGGGGCCATGGCTACCAATAAGATGCATCACCATCATGCGGTTGCCTTTTAACTCATCCACTTTTTGGTCGAAGTTTTCCAGCATCGCCATGTCATAACAGGTTTCTCCGTTACACATATCATCAACACGCTTGCGGTTAATTTCGGTATTCTTAATGCGTTTAGCAACTTCTTTGTCGCCACCATCGTTTTCTTGCCAAGCGACGTCTACGCCTGCGTGGCTAAGAATGTCCAGAACGTTGTCTTGGTTGTCGGCAACATCACGACTGAAGCTGCCTTTGTCCATCGCTGAGAACATACAAGGTACTGAAACCGCAGTGGCAGTACCACATGAGCTTACATCCTTAAACGAAATTACGTTTAAGTCACGAGTGTAAGGGTTAGTCGGGCGATCATAACCATTTAGCTCATAGTTGTATGAACGAGCGGTTTCACCCAACAAGAAGACAAACAGTGTCGGTTTGGACTTCGCAGCGGCCAGTGCTTCTGGCGATTGTTTGGCATCTAGACCAAGCTCTTTATATACGATGGGTGTAGAGAAGTATTTCTGTTGAACAAACTTAGTTGTGCTGTAAACAAACTGAGTAGGAATAATCAGTTTTTTCAAGTAACTGTTATTGCGACCAACAGAGGCATAGTCTTGATAGTACATTATGGCAATCACACCAATGACCACCAAAGAAGCCATCATGGAGCCGAGCTTTCTCAAGGTGAAGTTGAGCCATGAGCGTGGCTTGCTGATTTTGGTAAACGCTAGCAAAGTTGCTGGAAGGAAGCCAAGTAGCGCAACCCAAACGAGAGAATAAAGACTTAAGTAAGAGCCGGCTTCGCTGGTATCGGTTTCAACAATATTGTTAATCATCTCTGTATCAAACAGCGTACCGTAGTTATAGCTCGCGTAGCTTACAAAGCTAGAGACAATGATTAACGTGATGAAGAAAGGCTTAGTAATGTATGGCCAACTAAACAAGTTGAACAAAAAGTTCAACGCGGCAGTGAAGAAAAATGGTAAAGAGATGATGAAGCCAATTTTTACGCTATCTAGCTTACCGAGAATGCCAACCAGCGAAGAATATACCGGCAGGTTCATTACTAATGCGAAAAAGACGGCAAGTACTAAGGTGATACCAGCATAAGAAAGTGAGATGTTTGGTTTAGTCAGTTTCATCGTGTTACACCAAAATAATTAGCCAAGTGAAAGCAGCAAATGCCAAAGCAACAAACACCGCAGCAGAGCCAATATCCTTGGCGCGCCCGCTGAGTTCGTGTTTTTCACTACCAATTCGGTCAACCACAGCTTCTATCGCTGAGTTGAGGAGTTCTGCGAGCAAAACCAGTGTTAAAGAACCCACCATAGCGATGCGTTCCAGATTAGTGACAGGGAGGAAAAACAGACTGATGGTGAGCAGTGCGGAAGCCACCAATTCCTGACGGAATGCGGCTTCATTGATCCACGCAGCTTGAAGACCTTTCAATGAATAGCCTGTTGCGAAAATAATGCGTTGAATACCTGTTCTACCTGGCTTCACGGTTTGTACCTCTGAGAGTATTTGTACCTATAGCGCAGATACTACGAGTACAAGCGTGAAATTTATGTCGACAAAAAAATCGAAAACTCATCCTTAAGTTTATTTTTTCCAGACACAAAAAAGCCTAGTGAGAACACTAGGCTTGAAGAGGTAAATACAAAAACTGGTTATGAAACTTTGGCCGTTTGTGGACGACGGAATCGCTGCGCAATTGCCACCGCGATTGGGCTAGTGAGCACTATTACTGAAATAACAGTAAATGCAAGTGTAATTGGACGCTCCCACAAGAAGCTGATTTCACCATCCGAGATCATTAACGCGCGGCGTAAGTTCTCTTCCATCAAACCACCTAAGATAAACCCAAGTAGTAGGGGAGCCAATGGGAAGTTAGCCAGACGTAAAGCAATAGCACCCATAGCGATTAGAATCATAATGAACACGTCCATCGTGTTAAATGAAACTAAGTAAACCCCTGTGATTGAGAAGAACAGAATCATAGGCAGAAGCACGGTTCTTGGTACTGCCAGTAACTTCGAAATGTATGGGATCAGTGGTAAGTTCAAAACAAGTAGAACAATATTGCCGACATACATTGAGATGATCACTGACCAAAACACATCTGGATGCTCAACAAACAGTCTTGGACCCGGTTGAATGCCGTAAGCGATCAACGCGCCAAGCATAATCGCTGTCGTGCCTGAGCCTGGGATACCCAGTGTAAGAAGCGGAACAAACGAACCGCTTGAAGCCGCGTTATTTGCCGATTCTGGAGCAACCAGACCGCGTAATGAACCTTTACCAAACTCTTCACGTTTGTTCTTAGGTGCAAGGTTACGCTCCATACCGTAGCTGAGAAAGGCTGCAATGGTTGCACCCGCACCCGGTAAAACACCGGTAAAGAAGCCGAGTAGTGATGAACGCAGTGCCACAGGCGCAGCTTCACGTACTTCTTCTTTAGTGACTTTCATACTGCCGATATTGCTTAGCTTATTGCTCTCTTCATTTCGTGTATCCAGCTCGGGCTTTAAAATGCCCATTAAGGTTTCACCCAGCGCGAACGTAGCCATTGCCAATAGTAGGAAGCTAAAACCATCCATTAAATCGGTTAAACCAAAGGTAAAGCGTTCAACACCAATGCCTTTATCGATACCCACGGTTGATAGCATCAAACCAAGAATGGTCATCATCCATGCTTTAAGTACTTGCCCTTTACCGGCAAATGCCGCCACGGCAGAAAGCCCCATCATCATCAGTGCAAAATAATCAGAAGACTGGAAGCTGAGTGAGACTTTTGCCAACGCAGGCGCTGCAACCAGCAACATGATTGCTGATAAGGTACCGCCGGTGAACGAAGCATAAGCGGCCAGAGCAAGCGCTTTACCTGCTTGTCCTTTTTGCGCCATTGGGTAGCCATCAAAAGCGGTAACCACAGTTGCAGAACAACCCGGCGCGTTGATCAAAATCGACGATGTTGAACCACCGAAAATCGCACCGTAGTAGACACCCGCCATTAAAATCAGGCCTGAAGAAGGGTCTAAACCATAGGTAATAGGGATCATCAACGCTATAGCTGAAATTGGTCCTAAACCCGGCAACATACCAATGAAAGTACCGACAAAGCATCCGACGATAACCATCAATAAATTAAATGGCATTACGGCGGTAGAGAGTCCTTGTAAAATTCCGTCTAACATAATCCGTTCCTACCAAATAGTGAAAATAAGACCGGGCTCTAGATAAACATCCAGCCCTTTGGTTAATAACAAATAGAAAGCGACAACAAACGGGAAGGATGCGCCAAACAGCACAGACTTACGACGTTCGCCCAGTAAGTAGAAACCGGCTAAAAGGAACAAACCCGTTGCCAGCACAAAGCCTAAGTAGGTTAAGCCAACGCCATACAGCGTCATTAGCACTAGAAAGCCAATTAGAAGTTTCCAGTTGAAATCCAGTACCGCGCCGCTTTTCTTATCAGGTTGGCCCGCTATCAGCAGAAGAAGCGATAATCCAACACCGATATAGGTCAGGATTGTTGGTAAGGTTCTGGCGTTGAAGGGTTCATATTCATCGCCGGGAAACATAGGGATCTGAGAGGTTTGATACCCATAACAAAGGCACAGCACCAGAAAAACCATAGCGCCCACTCGATCGCGGCACAATAAGTTCTCTTTGCTGAATAAATTCGTTGGCGACTCCGACATATCCAACTCCATGTTTTACGTAGTAGTTAATCTAGGAAAAAAGAACCGTAATTGAGCAAGGTAATGAACATCATTAACCAAAAGTAAGTCATTCGCTGCTAGTCGAATTTCCAACCAATAAACAAAGGAGTTATAAGCACACTCAATTACGGGGAAAATTTGGGGCAAGGATGAGTTGCCCCAAGGGAGAGATTATTTCAGGAAGCCGAGTTCGCGCATTAGGTCACCCATTTGCTTTTCTTGATCTTCTAAGAACGCAAAGAACTCTTTATCCGCTTTGTAAGTGTCGATCCAACCGTTACGGTCACGAACCACTTTCCACTCGTCCGTAGTGTACATTTTGCTTAGTGCCGCATTCCATTCATCCACTTTCTCTTGGCTTACACCTGGAGCTGCGAAGAAACCACGCCAGTTAGCAAATACGGTAGGGTTGTTGTAGTCACCCAGAGTTGGAATATCAGGCGCAGACTCAAGACGTTTAGGTGCTGTGATAGCCAGTACTTTTACCTGACCATTGCGAGACATCTCCAGCACTTCACCCAAGCCAGTAGATAGCAGTTGAGTTTCACCTGAGAGCAGCGCTGCCATAGCTTTACCGCCTGCATCATACGCTACATAACGTACTGCTTTCGGGTCTAGGCCTTGACCTTTAAACGCCGCCGCTGCAACCAAGTGGTCCATACTGCCACGTGCTGAACCGCCAGCGATTTTCACGTTTTTAGGGTCGTTTTTGAAATCAGCAACGACGTCTTCCCAAGAGTTGTATTTGGAATCTCCAGATACAACCAGTGCGCCGTAATCCGCTACTGTTGCTGCAACGGGTGTTAAATCACGGAATGATTGAGGGAATACACCTGAAAGGGAGCGAACAACGATAGGAGTAGAGTTCACCATCAAGGTGTCTTCTTGACGATCGGCAGTTTCAATAAGGTGTGCAATAGCTTTACCACCGCCGCCACCAGAAAGATTTTGGTAAGAAACACTGTCGATTAGGTGAGTTTTCATTAATACGTCACCGGTACCACGAGCCGTCATATCCCAACCACCGCCAGCGCCACCAGGAATTAAAAAGTGAATTTTCTCTAGCTCTGCTGCCATGCTAGGTAGTGAGAACATAGCCGCAAGAAGCGACGCAGTAAGGGTTGGTTTGATATGTTTTAACATTTTCACGTTCCTTATGTTTCCGCATCATCCAGTCAGAATGACGCTTATAGTTATGTTTCCCGCATGTAGGGCATAAAGTGCTTAACGGGTAGTGAAATGTTATGAGTGTGTTAACGATAAGTCTGTAAAGACGAGATAAAAATAATATTGTCTATTGTGTCGATTTTGTTCATAAAGTTCACGGTTGATAAGTGAGAAGATGGTGTGAAGGGGCTGGCAAATCAATTCATTATAAAGTGCGATAACTCACTGTGCTTCATAGCAAATATGTGGCTTAATTCATCGAATCAGAAATAGTGGAGAACACAACATGGCAGTAAGGTTGTATTTAGGGGGCGCTCGCAGTGGGAAATCGGCTTATGCTGAGCAACAAGCAATAAGACTGTTAGAAGAAGGTAAACTCAGCCACCCTCAAACACAACTCCACTATGTTGCAACCGCCGAGCCTTTCGACCAAGAAATGAAAGAGCGTATTTCATTACATCAATCTCGCAGAGATGAAATGTGGAACAATCATGAATGCCCTGTAGAGTTAGCACAATTGCTGTCCAAGTTTGAAGCGCACGATGTGGTGCTGGTGGATTGCCTGACGGTTTGGCTGAACAATGTGATTCACTATTTAGGGGAGAACGCGAACAGTGAACAAATAAAGCAGAAATTGAATGAGCTCACTCACGCATTGGCCGAAACCCAAGCCACTATACTTTGTGTTTCGACGGAAGTAGGGTTGGGCGTTGTACCTATGGGCACATTAACCAGATTGTATGTCGACCATAGCGGATGGATGAATCAAGCGGTGGCAAAAATCGCTGGGAAAGTCGATTTCGTCGTCGCAGGAACGCCAATGACTCTGAAGGGAGAAAAATGAGTTTAAGCCAAAACCAGTTTAACCTTTACCTCTTGAGGCATGGGAAAACCAAGGGAAAGCCCGCGCTGAATGGTCATAAAGATGTAGTGGTTGATGAATCAATTCAGAACGCTATCGCTCATCGTGTTTTAGAACAATATTCGTTTAGCAAAGTTTATGCTTCGCCTTTGATTCGATGTCAAAGAGTGGCAGAGCTCGTCACAGGGCTTAATCCGACACTTAAGCTGGTGATCGAACCGCGTTTAAAAGAGCAGAGCTTTGGTGATTTTGATGGTGTGCCTTTCGATGACTTAACTCATGAGTGGAAAAAGCTAGAGCAGTTTTGGGCGAACCCTGCACAAAACACTTTACCTAATGCGGAGCCTCTGCAAGTAGGGTATGAACGTGTCACCGAAGCTTGGGAACAGATTGTTCAGCATTGCGAGCAAGATACGCTGATCGTCTCTCACGGTGGTCCTATTCGCTTCATTCTTGCTCATGTTCTTGGGCTTGACTGGCAAAATCCTCAGCTATACACCTCTCTTTCTATCGATAATCAGAGCATTACTCATATTCAAATCAGCAAGTTTGCTGGCAAAGTCTTTTTCTCGGTAAAAGCAATTGGTATTCCATTGATTTAACAGTGCTATACCACCGGTTTAATAAGAAATCCTCTTTTTTACATGAGAGATTGGATGCGTTTACAGTGTTTTTATTTTCAATCTGTTCATTTTGTACCCTCTAATTTTTAACCTTTCAGATACTTAACCTCGAAGCCGCCTAGATTAAGGTGGCTTTAGGGGTAATATCTAATAACCAGCTGCTTTCTTTATGATATTTACAATAAAAACAGTTGTTTATATTGAATTCTCGTACTCGTTGTAGTTTCTGTGAAAGCTAAAAATATAAAGTTGAAAGCCTCAAAGTGGCTGCGCTGTTAGAAATTAATGCTTAGACGATCACGAAAATGAGGGTTAGATCTTACATATTCATGATGGTGAATGTTAACCTGAATTGTAAACGTTTCCATATTGCTTTGATGAATGATGAACACGGAATGTTTTCATCGTGCAAATCAGTGGTTGGTTGAAGTGATATGGCACCCTACTCATAAAAAAGAGAATGTGATTATGAATAAGAAAATGCTTAAGAATATGCTTGCAACCTCGATTGGTTTGGCGTGTTTCAGTAATGCAGCACTTGCCGACGAAATTACCGTGTGGGCTTGGGATCCAAACTTTAACGTTGCGATTATGGAAGAAGCAGCGAAGGTTTATATGAAAGACCACCCAGAAACCACGTTCAATGTGGTGGACTTTGCTAAGGCTGACCTCGAACAGAAACTGCACACTATGCTTGCATCAGGCGTTACGTCATCACTTCCTGACGTGGTTCTTATTGAAGATTACAACGCTCAAAAATACCTTCAGTCATACCCAGGTTCTTTTGCGCCTATGACAAAAGACGTTGATTACAAAAACTTCGCACCATACAAAGTAAACCTTATGACGCTGAACGGTGAAGTATACGGCTTACCTTTCGACACGGGTGTTACTGGTATGTACTACCGTACAGACTTGCTTGAGAAAGCAGGCTTTACTGCGAAAGATTTAGAGAACATCACTTGGGAACGTTTCATCGAAATTGGTAAGCAAGTGAAAGCAAAAACGGGCGTTGCCATGCTGGGCATGAACCCAGATGACCTTGGCCTAGTGCGCGTGATGATGCAATCAGGTGGTGAGTGGTACTTCAACAAAGATGGCTCTCTAAATATCACTACTAACGAATCACTAAAAGAAGCACTAAATGTATTTAAAGAGTTGATGAGCCCAGAAGTCTCTCGCCCAACAATTGGTTGGTCTGAGTGGGTTGGTTCGTTAAACCGTGGTCAAGTGGCTTCTATTGTTACTGGTGTTTGGATTACGCCATCGGTTGAAGCGGGTAAAGATCAAGCGGGTGAGTGGGCTGTGACAGCGACACCTCGTCTGCAAAAAGCTGGCGCGGTAAACGCATCGAACTTAGGTGGTTCAAGCTGGTACGTACTAAACTCTTCGAAAGAGAAGCAAGAAGCGATTAAGTTCCTTAACGCAACCTTTGGCTCTAATGTTCCTTTCTATGAAACCATTCTTAAAGAGCGTGGCGCCGTTGGTTCATATATGCCTTCTGGGCAATCGGCGGCTTATCAGTACAGCAATGAGTTTTTTGGTGGTCAGAAAATTTACGCGAACTTCACAGATTGGCTAGGTCAGATCCCAGAAGTGAACTACGGCATCTACACCTATGAGGTTGATGCAGCGTTAAGCTCTATGCTACCTGCGATTGTTCAGGGTGCACCAATCGAGAAAGTGTTGGGCGATGTTCAACAACAACTTGAGTTCCAACTACGTTAATTGTCTTCCTTAGGCACCTTTATAGGTGCCTAAGTGCCTTGTTTTCAATGCTTTCTTGGTTTGTCTTATGGATACTTCTACTGCCATCAGTAAAAAACAGAAAAAGAGCAAAAAAAGCTTTCACCGCTTTTACGATATTAACGGTTGGTCGTTTGTTCTTCCTGCTGTCGTTCTCGTCAGCCTCTTTATGATTTACCCGATTTTGAGCTCGCTCTGGATGTCGATGCATTCCGGACGCGGCGTTATGATGCAGTTTGTCGGTTTTGACAATGTACTGCGTCTGTTCAACGACCCATTTTTCCTTAAATCACTGAAGAACACCTTCATTTTTCTCGTGGTTCAGGTGCCAGTGATGATTATGCTTTCACTGATTCTTTCTTCATGCCTGAATGCTCCGAATCTGAAGTTTCGTAGTTTGTTCAGACTGGCGATTTTCTTACCTTGTGTTACGTCATTAGTGGCGTACTCGATTCTGTTTAAGAGTATGTTTTCGTACGAAGGGATCATTAACTCATTTTTGATGTGGACTCACATTGTCAGTGAGCCAATCCCTTGGTTGTCTGATCCTTTCTGGGCAAAAGTGACGATTATTATTGCGATCACTTGGCGTTGGACGGGTTACAACATGATTTTCTTCCTGTCTGCGATGCAAAATATTGATAAGTCCATCTACGAAGCCGCGCGTATGGAAGGGGTTAGCCCAACTAAGCAATTCTTCTTTATTACTGTGCCATTACTTAAGCCAGTGATTCTGTTTACTACCGTGATGTCGACGATTGGTACGCTGCAACTGTTTGATGAAGTAGTCAACATTACTGCTGGTGGTCCAGCGAATGAGACCATGACGCTTTCGATGTACATCTACAACTTATCGTTTAAGTTCGTGCCAAACTTCGGTTATGCCGCGACAGTGTCATACGTCATCGTATTCTTTGCTGCAGTGCTTGCGATTATGCAATTTAAGATCGCTAAGGATAAATAAAGATGGATAAGAACAAACTTAACCGCGCATTGATGTATCTGTTCCTAAGCGTGTTCTCTTTGATATCGCTATTTCCTTTCTACTGGATGGTGGTATCAAGTACCAATACCGCAACAGATATTAACAAAGGTAAGTTCAGCTTTGGTGACCAGTTATTTGCCAACATCAGTCGTTTGAGCGAGCAGGTAGATCTGGGACTTATCTTCTGGAACACCAGCAAAATCGCCATTATCAGTACCTTGGTGACGTTATTGATTTCTTCAATGGCAGGGTACGGTTTTGAAGTGTACAAAAGCAAAGTGCGCGACCGTGTTTACGGCGCATTACTGCTGACCATGATGATTCCGTTTGCCGCGTTGATGATTCCGCTATTTACTTTAATGGCGAAAGCTCAACTGTTAGATACTCATGCAGCAGTGATGTTGCCTACCATCGCATCAGTATTCATCGTTTTCTACTTCCGCCAATGCACCAAAGCATTCCCGCATGAGCTGATTGATGCAGCCCGTGTCGATGGTGTGAAAGATTGGAAAATCTACCTGTTTGTTTACATCCCAGTGATGAAAACCACTTATGCCGCCGCGTTTATCATTGTGTTCATGACATCTTGGAATGCGTTCTTGTGGCCTTTGATCGTGCTGCAATCTGCCGAATTAAAAACAATTAACCTCGTTTTATCATCTTTATCGTCTGCCTATTTCCCTGATTTCGGAATCATCATGGTGGGAACCGTTATTGCGACGCTTCCGACTTTGGCTGTGTTTTTCGCGATGCAGAAGCAATTCGTTGCAGGTATGACAGGTTCGGTGAAATAAGTCTGGAATAATAAAAATGAGAACATTTGAACAAATTATTAGTGCTCGCGAATGGGAAAATCAGCATGTAACACATCACAATGTGCTTGCCGTTCACGCGCCGCTTAAAGCTTACGCAAATAAAGAAGCCGCATTAACAAAACAAGAGTCTGAGAATCAGCTATCACTGAACGGTGAGTGGAAATTCAAGCTGTTTGACCGCCCTGAAAGCGTATTAGCAGCGTCGGTTGAATCGGATTTCGACGATTCCGCGTGGGACACAATTGCAGTACCTAGCAACTGGCAGTTACAAGGTTTCGATAAACCGATCTACACCAATGTGAAGTATCCGTTTTCGGATACACCTCCTTATGTACCAGAGGAAAACCCAACGGGTTTGTATCGTCTAAACTTTAACCTGCCAAAACACTTCACAGGTAAGCGTCAAACCATTACGTTTGATGGTGTGAACTCTGCATTCCATCTTTGGTGCAACGGCAAATGGGTAGGGTACTCACAAGATAGCCGCCTAGCCGCTGAGTTCGATTTGACGGACTTCTTAGTGGAAGATGAAAACCAGCTTTCAGCCATGGTGATTCGTTGGTCTGACGGTTCTTATCTGGAAGACCAAGACATGTGGTGGTTAAGCGGCATTTTCCGCAATGTCACATTATTAGCTAAACCACAAATCTCTATTCAGGATGTGCAAATCTTAACGCCTCTGGATGCGTGTTATCGCGATGGTTGGTTGAATGTAACAACCAGCATTAGCGAGAAAAATGCAGCGAACCGTGTTGAGGTTGAGCTATTTGATGCGCAAGGCAACTCAGTGTTTGGCGTGAAGTCTGCAAACTGTGGGCAACGCATCATTGATGAAAAAGGTCCTTGGCTAGAGCGTGCTGAGCATAACATCTACGTTGAGAACCCGCATAAGTGGAGCGCAGAATCGCCTTACTTATATCGTTGCGTTGTCACTTTATTTAAGGGTGACGAGCAACTTGATTGCGAAGCCTACAATGTGGGTTTCCGTAGTGTAGAAATCACCAATGGTCTGCTTAAGGTCAATGGCAAAGCGATTCTAGTTCGAGGTGCTAACCGCCATGAGCATCATCCAGAAACCGGTCATACCATGAGCCGCGAAACTATGCTGCAAGATATCAAACTGCTTAAGCAGCATAACTTTAACGCAGTTCGTACCGCTCACTATCCAAATGATCCGTTGTGGTACGAGCTATGTGATGAATACGGTTTGTATCTGGTTGATGAAGCGAACATTGAAACACACGGTCAGTTCCCGATGTGCCGCCTTTCTGATGACACCACCTGGCTAAATGCCTACATGCGCCGTATTACACGTTTGGTCGAACGCGATAAAAACCATCCGTCTGTGATTATTTGGTCACTCGGTAACGAGTCGGGTATTGGTGGCAACCATCATGCTATGTACCAATGGACAAAACTGCGTGACCCATCACGCCCGATTCAGTACGAAGGTGGCGGTTCAAATACAGCAGCGACTGACATCATCGTGCCTATGTATTCTCGTGTCGATAAAGACCAAGTACATCACATCGACCCAACGGTGACACCGAAATATGCATTGAAAAAATGGCTAGGTTTACCGGGTGAACATCGTCCATTGATTTTGTGCGAATACGCGCATGCTATGGGTAACAGCTTGGGTAGCTTCAACAAATACTGGCAAGCCTTCCGTGATTATCCACGTCTGCAAGGCGGTTTTATTTGGGACTGGGTTGACCAAGGCATTACTAAAACCGATGAAAACGGCACCAAATACTGGGCATACGGTGGCGATTTCGGCGATGAAATCAACGACCGTCAGTTCTGTATCAATGGTTTGATTTTCCCAGATCGCACTGTGCATCCAACTGTTTTGGAAGCGAAATACGCACAGCAGTTCTACCAATTTAAATTGCTTGGTGCTGAACCATTAATCATTAAAGTGACCAGTGAGAACTTGTTTACCTCTTCAGATAATGAGCAGCTTTCTTGGACGATCACAGAAGACGGTGCAGTTATTGAAAGCGGTGAAATGCCTCTGCTTGTGGATGCTGAGCAGTCTATTCAGTTGCAACTTACTAAAGCGTTACCGGAAGTTAAAGTCGGTAAGTCGTATCATTTGAACCTTAAGGTTAGTTTGATTGGTGATACAGCGTGGGCACAGGCGGGTCATACTACGGCTACTCATCAATTTGAATTGCCGTCTGCATCATCACTGGCATTAAATAAAGCAAAACCAAGAGGTGTTTTGACTTCATCAATGTTTGCGGATAACGCAATGATAAGCGGTGAAGATTTTTCTATACGCTTCAACAAAGAAACCGGTGTGATTGATAGCTGGATTGTGGGTGGCGAAGAGAAATTAGTTTCTGGACCAAAAGACAACTTCTACCGCGCACCGTTGGATAACGATATTGGTGTGAGTGAAGTTGACCGCGTTGACCCAAATGCATGGTCTGCTCGTTGGGATGCTGCAGGCATTAATCAGCTTGATGTTGAATGTGTTGAGTTACAGCTTTTTGATAAAGCGAATTCAGTTGAGGTAGTGACTCAGTTTGCACACAAAAACTCGCACGGCGTATTAATGGCAACAGTATGGACATATCACATTTACGCAGACGGAATGGTATCAATAGATGTTGATGCTCGCGTCGCGAAAAGCGCGCCTCCATTGGCTCGTGTAGGTATGGAATTGGCGTTACCGCAGAAACAACAATCGGTAGAGTGGTTTGGTCGCGGTCCACATGAGAACTACCCAGACCGTTTGGATTCAGCGCATATTGGTCGCTACAAAGCTAGCCAAGATGAGATGCACACTGGATACATTTTCCCATCTGACAGCGGTTTACGTTGCGATGTAAAAGAAGCTCAAGTTGGCGAGCTTACTGTACAAGGTGACTTCCATTTCTCAGTGAGCCGTTTTGCTCAAGACAACATTGCTCAAGCAAAACATACCAACGAGCTGAAAGACAGTGGCAACTTGTTCGTGAGAATAGATGGATTCCACATGGGTGTTGGCGGCGATGATTCATGGACACCAAGCGTGCATGACGAATTTAAACTTGACCGCGAACGTTACCGTTACCAAGTTGAATTGAAGTTTTAACCAGATGCCGTCTGTGCTGGCAATTCAGTTGCCAGCGCATTATCGGTAGAGAGCTAACTATTGCTCTCTAAAGAAGCAAATTTAAGGATGTAAAGATGGCAAATATTAATCTTTCCAATGTTGTTAAGCGCTATGGCGAACATACTGTGATTCATGGTGTTGACCTCGATATTAAACACGGTGAATTCGTTGTGTTTGTTGGCCCATCTGGTTGTGGTAAATCAACATTATTGCGCCTTATCGCTGGCTTGGAAGACATCACAGATGGCGTGTTGTGCATTGATGATGAAGTGGTAAACCATGTTGACCCTGCAGAGCGCGGCATTGCGATGGTATTCCAGTCTTATGCTCTCTACCCACACTTAACGGTAGAAGAGAATATGGGCTTTGGCATGAAAATGAACGGTTTTCCAAAAGCTGAAATCAAACAACGTGTCGATGCTGCTGCAAAAGCGCTACAACTTGATCATTTGATGGATCGTAAGCCGAAAGATATGTCCGGCGGCCAACGTCAACGTGTTGCGATTGGCCGAGCGATCGTACGTAACCCGAAAGTGTTCTTGTTTGATGAGCCGCTATCCAACCTCGATGCTGAACTGCGTGTAGACATGCGTTTGCAAATTTCTAGCCTTCATCGTGAGCTTGCCACTACCATGATTTATGTTACTCACGATCAGGTAGAAGCCATGACGCTGGCAGACAAAATCGTAGTTTTGAGAGATGGTCGCATTGAGCAAGTCGGTTCACCGCTTGAACTCTATAATCGCCCAGCGAATGAATTCGTTGCTGGGTTTATTGGTTCTCCAAAAATGAATATGTTACCAGCAAAAGTGACTCATATTGGGGAAGATGGCGCAACCCTCAAACTGCCGGATGGTCAATCCGTCACTTTACATATCGACCTTTCAAAAGTTGCGGTAGGAGATAAGCTGATCTTCGGCTTGCGCCCTGAGCATCTATCCGTCGGCGGAGAAGGCGACTATTCGCTTCATTTTAAAACAGACGCAGTTGAACGGCTTGGTAACAGTACCTATCTGTTTGGTGTGATTGGTGGATATGAGAACAATAAAGTCCACCTATCAGGCGATGTCGCGGTGAAGCGTGGTGAAGAGATTGAACTCACTTTTAACCGAGAGAATTGTCATGTGTTTAAAGATTCTCTGTGTATTTCTAACCTCTAGTTGTTGAATTTCAATCACAATGCAAAGGCGGATGCGGTTAACCGATCCGCCTTTTTTTATATACCTAAATTGGACAAAGGGCTCTTCACTCCGCTAGCTCCACGGTTGATAACGTGCGTATAGATCTGTGTTGTTTTAACGTCTGAGTGGCCGAGTTGTTCTTGGACGGTACGAATATCACTGCCTGACTCAAGTAAGTGAGTGGCAAATGAGTGCCTAAATGTGTGGCAGGTGATGTTTTTATGTGTATCCATATTCGTTGACGCTTTTCTGATGATTTTTTGTAGTGAGTTTTCATGCAGGTGGTGTCGATACCATCCTGTATCTGTACCAAATTGACTGAGGTGTAACGACGGAAATAAAAATTGCCACTCTAAACTCTTGGGTGCGTATGGATATTTCTCTGCTAATCGGTAGGGGATGGTGGTTCCTGAATATTCTGGTGTGCTCAGGTCTTGTTGATGAATCAGGCGCACCTTAGCAATTTGGTTGTACAAAGGGGTATGAAGTTCTTCAGCCAAGGTGACGACTCTACTTTTCCCGCCTTTGCTGTTGTGTATGCGTACAGCGCCATAGTCAAAATCGATATCTTTCACTCTAAGACGAACGGTTTCCATCAAACGTAGTCCAGAACCGTACATCAATTGAAAGGGCAAACGTGATTGAACAGGTATAAGCTTAAAAACCTGCACTACTTCTTTAGCCGTTAGAACGACAGGTAGCTTTTTGTTCTTCGACGACTTTTGGAATCTCATATCCAAATCAAGCGGTTTAGAAAGAAAATCTCGATATAAAAAGACCAGGGCGTTTAAAGCGAGAGATTGTGTTGCGACAGAAACCTGTAACTTCACGACCAGATTAGTTAAAAACGCTTCGACTTCTTCTCGACCTAACTGGTTTGGATGTTGGTTATTGTTGAAGCGAATGAATTGAACAATCCAGTAACAGTAAGTATGAATCGTAGTTTTTGCATAATGCCTCACGATCATAAATTCAGTTAAGTCGTTTAGAAATGGAGACTTCATACTCTTACCCTAGAAGTAAACGGTAGTTTTCGGTATGAAACCATGATGTGGGTAGATTAACAGGAGTAACTCCACATTTTGAGAGGAGACTTTAAGTAAATAATGCAGAACTCATTATTTTTTATTAAGTTAAGGAACATTATGTAGTAATGAGATACAACTTATACAGAACAGTTTTAAAAGAATCGTTCCGTATAAGAACTGTTATGTACTATAAAGTATGACATACCCAATATTTATTTAATTGTATAAGTGTAATTATTGTCTTGCTCAAGGTAGAGCGGAAATGTTGGGTAATAAAAATGAGAAAGGTAATTCTAGTTTTACTGG